>NZ_CP065410.1:4926666-5542500 GCF_020544405.1 Pseudomonas sp. IAC-BECa141
GCTGATAACAGCCGCGCAGACCGGGTGACCTGCAGGATCATTCACATGACTGATAGTTTATTTGTGACTGATGGTTCACTTTCGACCTTTGACAGGTTTGTTTCTTGTCTATATTTTTTCGAATCTGAATAATGCAAGAATTATCGTCACCGCAGCACCCAGCAGTAAACCGGGAACAGGATGGGGATCCTGCCTCGGCGAAAATCGCGCCTTGCCCTTTTGGCAACGCGCCAGACAACAACAAAAACCGAGGTTTTCAATGACAACTGCGTTACAGCAACCTTCGCTCTCGAGCCAGTGTCTGGCCGAGTTTCTGGGCACTGCACTCCTGATCTTTTTCGGTACGGGTTGTGTCGCCGCGCTCAAGGTCGCAGGCGCCAGCTTCGGTCTGTGGGAAATCAGCATCATCTGGGGCGTCGGCGTCAGCATGGCGATCTACCTCACCGCCGGCGTTTCCGGCGCGCACCTGAACCCTGCCGTCAGTATTGCCCTGAGCATTTTTGCCGACTTCGAAAAGCGCAAACTGCCGTTCTACATTCTGGCCCAGGTCGCCGGCGCCTTTTGCGGTGCGCTGCTGGTTTATACGCTGTACAGCAACCTGTTCTTCGATTTCGAACAAACTCACCATATGGTTCGCGGCACTGAAGCCAGCCTCGAACTGGCGTCGGTGTTCTCCACCTTCCCGAACCCGGCGCTGTCGACTGCCCAGGCGTTTCTGGTCGAGGTGATCATCACCGCGATCTTGATGGGCGTGATCATGTCCCTGACCGACGACAACAACGGCCTGCCGAAAGGCCCGCTGGCGCCGCTGCTGATCGGTCTGCTGATTGCCGTGATCGGCAGCTCGATGGGCCCGCTGACCGGTTTCGCGATGAATCCGGCTCGGGACTTCGGTCCTAAACTGATGACTTTCTTCGCCGGCTGGGGTGAAATTTCCTTCACTGGCGCACGTGAAATCCCGTACTTCCTGATTCCGATTTTTGCACCGATTGTCGGTGCCTGCCTCGGCGCTGCCGGGTATCGCGGGCTGATTGCCCGTCACCTGACCGGCGCCACACCTGCTACAAAGGATGCAGAACCGGCCATTGACGGCAAACCAAGAACTTCTTGAAACAGTCGGCGCGGGCTCCTGCCCTCATAGAGCCCGCGCCACGGCCCACTCTCCCTTATTTCGTCCAAGGCAATCGACATGACCGACATTCAGAACAAGAACTACATCATTGCCCTCGATCAGGGTACGACCAGCTCCCGCGCGATCATTTTCGACCGCGACGCGAACGTGGTCTGCACCGCACAACGCGAATTCGCCCAGCATTACCCGCAAGCCGGCTGGGTCGAACACGACCCGATGGAAATCTTCGCCACCCAGAGCGCGGTGATGGTCGAAGCCCTGGCCCAGGCCGGTCTGCACCATGACCAGGTCGCCGCCATCGGCATCACCAACCAGCGTGAAACCACCGTGGTCTGGGACAAGACCACCGGCCGCCCGGTGTACAACGCGATCGTCTGGCAATGCCGCCGTAGCACCGAGATCTGCCAGCAGCTCAAGCGCGACGGTCATGAAGATTACATCCGCGATACCACTGGCCTGGTCACCGACCCGTACTTCTCCGGCACCAAGCTGAAGTGGATCCTCGACAACGTCGAAGGCAGCCGCGAGCGCGCGCGCAACGGCGAATTGCTGTTCGGCACTGTCGACAGCTGGCTGATCTGGAAATTTACCGGCGGCAAGGTCCACGTCACCGACTACACCAACGCCTCGCGCACCATGCTCTTCAACATCCACACGCTGGAGTGGGACGCGAAGATGCTGGAAATCCTCGACATCCCGCGCGAGATGCTGCCGGAAGTCAAAGCGTCGTCGGAAATCTACGGCCGCACCAAAAGCGGTATCGCCATTGGCGGTATTGCCGGCGACCAGCAGGCTGCGCTGTTCGGCCAGATGTGCGTCGAGCCGGGCCAGGCGAAAAACACCTACGGCACCGGTTGCTTCCTGCTGATGAACACCGGCGACAAAGCCGTGAAATCCCGGCACGGCATGCTCACCACCATCGCTTGCGGCCCGCGCGGCGAAGTGGCTTACGCCCTGGAAGGCGCGGTGTTCAACGGCGGTTCGACCGTACAGTGGCTGCGCGATGAACTGAAAATCGTCAACGACGCCCTCGACACCGAATACTTCGCCAATAAAGTGAAGGACAGCAACGGCGTCTATCTGGTGCCGGCCTTCACCGGCCTCGGCGCTCCCTATTGGGACCCGTATGCCCGTGGCGCCCTGTTCGGCCTGACCCGTGGCGTACGTGTGGATCACATCATCCGCGCCGCACTGGAGTCGATCGCCTACCAGACCCGCGACGTTCTCGACGCCATGCAACAGGACTCCGGCGAACGCCTCAAGGCCCTGCGCGTGGATGGCGGTGCAGTGGCGAACAACTTCCTCATGCAGTTCCAGGCCGACATCCTCGGCACTCAGGTCGAGCGTCCGAAAATGCGCGAAACCACGGCGCTGGGCGCAGCTTATCTGGCCGGTCTGGCGTGCGGTTTCTGGGGCAGCCTGGAAGAACTGCGCGGCAAGGCAGTGATCGAGCGCGAGTTCGAACCAAGCCTGGACGAAGCGGCAAAAGAGAAGCTGTACAAAGGCTGGAAAAAAGCCGTCAGCCGTACCCGCGACTGGGAACGTGAGGACGCTGAATAAGCCAGTCTGAGGACTGGTAACGGCATGTAACTGGTCGGGAGCGGATTCCTGCGGCATCATGGGCAAATTTTGCACGGCAGCCCAAAGGAAGCCCCATGAATCTGCCTCCCCGTCAGCAGCAAATCCTCGAACTGGTCCGCGAACGCGGCTATGTGAGCATCGAGGAAATGGCCACGCTGTTCGTTGTTACCCCGCAAACCATCCGCCGCGATATCAATCAACTGGCGGAAGCCAATCTGCTGCGCCGCTACCATGGCGGCGCCGCCTATGATTCCAGCGTCGAAAACACCGCCTATGCGATGCGCGCCGATCAGATGCGCGATGAAAAGCAACGCATCGGTGAAGCCATCGCCGCGCAAATTCCCGATCACGCCTCGCTGTTCATCAACATCGGCACCACCACCGAATCCATCGCCCGCGCCCTGCTCAATCACAGTCATCTGAAAATCATCACCAACAACCTGCACGTCGCTTCGATGCTCAGCGCCAAGGATGATTTCGATGTGCTGCTGACTGGCGGCAATGTCCGTCGCGATGGCGGCGTGGTCGGTCAGGCGAGTGTGGATTTCATCAATCAGTTCAAGGTCGACTTTGCGCTGGTGGGCATCAGCGGTATCGATGAGGACGGCAGCCTGCTCGACTTCGATTACCAGGAAGTGCGGGTGTCCCAGGCGATCATCGCCAATGCCCGACAGGTGATCCTGGCGGCGGACTCCAGCAAGTTCGGCCGTAACGCGATGATCCGCCTCGGCCCGATCAGCCTGATCGATTGCCTGGTCACCGATCAGCAACCGGTGCCGGCCCTGGCGCAACTGCTGAGTCAGCACAAGATTCGTCTGGAAGTCGTTTAACCCCCCTTTGTTTCTCGTTCCCACGCTCTGCGTGGGAACGCAGCCCGGGACGCTCCGCGTCCCATTCAGAAGATGACGCAGAGCGTCAATGTATGCGTTCCCACGCGGACGGTTCGACGCCTCGACATGGGAACGATCACTCCTGCTCCGGCGCCTTACGCGCATCTAATGTTCGAAAATTTTCTTTTAACCGTCCTTCGATGAGTTTTTTCAATCGAAGTCGACTGGCTGCGCGCGTCTTTATGGGCTACCATTTTCGCAAATGAACATTTATGTTCGATTTCCAAGACAGAAAATCAAAAGAGCCCGAGGCCAGCCGATGTCCACCTCTACCTTGCGTACGCCCCCCATCTCCGAGATCTACGACCTCGCCGTCATCGGCGGCGGGATCAATGGCGTGGGGATCGCAGCGGATGCCGCCGGTCGCGGTCTTTCGGTGTTCCTTTGCGAAAAGGACGATCTGGCCAGCCACACCTCGTCGGCCAGCAGCAAGCTGATCCACGGTGGACTGCGCTATCTCGAACATTATGAATTCCGTCTGGTGCGCGAAGCCCTGGCCGAACGCGAAGTGCTGCTGGCCAAGGCCCCGCACATCGTCAAGCCAATGCGTTTCGTCCTGCCGCACCGCCCGCATCTGCGTCCGGCGTGGATGATCCGCGCAGGTCTGTTCCTGTATGACCACCTCGGCAAGCGCGAAAAACTCGCAGGCTCCAAAAGCCTGAAGTTCGGTGCCGACAGCGCGCTGAAAAGCGAAATCAGCAAAGGCTTCGAATACTCCGACTGCTGGGTCGACGACGCCCGCCTCGTGGTTCTGAACGCGATGGCCGCCCGTGAAAAAGGTGCGCACATTCACACCCAGACCCGTTGCGTCAGCGCTCGTCGCGCCAAGGGCCTGTGGCACCTGAACCTGGAACGCGCCGACGGCAGCCTGTTTTCGATCACTGCCAGAGCGCTGGTGAACGCCGCCGGCCCATGGGTCGCCAAGTTCATCCGTGACGACCTGAAGATGGAATCGCCGTACGGCATCCGTCTGATCCAGGGCAGCCACATCATCGTGCCGAAGCTGTACGAAGGCGATCACGCGCACATCCTGCAAAACGAAGATCAGCGCATCGTTTTCACCATTCCGTACCTGAACAACCTGACCCTGATCGGCACCACCGACCGCGAGTACACCGGGGATCCGGCCAAAGTGGCAATCACCGACGGCGAAACCGATTACCTGCTCAAAGTGGTCAACGCCCACTTCAAGAAGCAGATCAGCCGTGACGACATCCTGCACACCTACTCGGGCGTGCGTCCGTTGTGCAACGACGAATCTGACAACCCGTCCGCCGTGACCCGCGACTACACCCTCGCGCTGTCCGGCAGCACCGAAGAAGCGCCGCTGCTGTCGGTGTTTGGCGGCAAGCTGACCACCTATCGCAAACTCGCCGAGTCGGCGATGGCGCAGTTGATGCCGTACTTCACCCAGATGCGCCCGAGCTGGACGGCCACCGCCACCCTGCCGGGTGGTGAAGACATGACCACGCCACAGGCCCTGAGCGCGCTGATCCGCGACAGGTTCGACTGGGTTCCGACCGAAATCGCCCGCCGCTGGGCCACCACCTACGGCAGCCGTACCTGGCGCATGCTCGAAGGCGTGGACAGCCTGGCCGACATGGGCGAACACATCGGCGGCGGTCTCTACACCCGTGAAGTCGATTATCTGTGCGCCGAAGAGTGGGCCACCACCGCTCACGACATTCTGTGGCGCCGCAGCAAGCTGGGCCTGTTCACCACCCCGGCCGAACAGGAAAAACTGGCGGCCTACCTGAACCAGGTCGAGCAGAACCGCAACAAGATCGAAGCAGCCTGATCTTCAAGCCGCTCAAACGAAAGCCCCTGAATCGCGAGATTCAGGGGCTTTCGCGTTACTGCGCCAGATGCAGCAGGAGGAAATCGATGAACGCCCGGGATTTGTGCGGCAGATGCGCGGTGTTGGGGAAGACGACGTTGATCGACTGCGATGGCAACGCATAGGCCGGCAACAGGCGAATCAGTCGTCCGCTGGCGATATCATCCTCGACCACCCAGCCCGGCAGCACCGAGACACCGAGCGACGACAAGGTCATCGAACGAATCGCCGTCGAGGAATTGGATTCGAAATGGCTGATGCCATTGACCTCCACCGCCCGCCCCTGATCATCGCGCAAAACCCATTGCGTAGGCGCCTGCAGATTGCTGTTGGCAATCCATGGCACACCGTTCAGATCCTGCGGCAATGCCACCGGATGACGTTCGAGAAATGCCGGAGTCGCCACCAGCACGATCTGATAATCCGCCAGCTTGCGACTCTTGAAGGCCGAATCCGCCAGATTGCCAAGACGCACTACCAGATCCAGTTTTTCCGCCACCAGATCATTCAACGACGAGTTGAAGTTGTAGCTCAGGCGGATTTCCGGATAACGCTCGTTGAACAATGGAATCAACGGAAGAATGAACTTCTCGCCGTACTCGCTGGTTGAACTAATTCGTAACTTTCCGGAAACCCGGTTATTACCCTTGAGCACATTATCAAAGGCATTATCGATATCCGCGACAATGCCCTTGAACTCCTCATAGAAGTCCTGACCTATTTCAGTCAGCGATATGTTTCGGGTATTGCGGATCAGCAGTGTCGCCGAAAGAACTTCTTCCAGCGCCTTGACATGCAGGCTGGCCATGGCTTTGCTGATACTCAGATAGTTCGCGGCCTTGGTGTAAGAGCCAAAGTCGACCACGGCGAGAAATGTCTGAACCCGATTCAGATGAGCATGCATGGCGGTAGCGTTCACTGTTTAATTCCTTCAAACATTGTTTCAAGGATAGTCGTATCGACACTCCAAGTCCATCGCCCCTATGCTTTGCGACAAAGAGGAAACAACAATGAACTATCGCTACAAGATCGCGCTGATCTTTCTGATCGGCTTTTTTATTGACTGCATAAACATATTCATGTCTGCCGTGGCATTGCCAAGTATCTCGGCAACATTGCAAGTAAGCAGTTCTTCGGTGGCCTGGGTGGCCAATGCCTACATTCTCGGTCTGACGCTGATCATTCCTGTCAGCACCTGGCTGGCCGGGCGCTTCGGCAGCCGCGAGATTCTCACCGCCTCGATGCTGGTGTTTACCGGGGCCGTGTGGATGTGCGGCCTGGCCGACAGCTTCCATGAGCTGGTGATCTGGCGATTCGTCCAGGGCATCGGCGGCGGTTTGCTGATTCCGGTGGGCCAGGCGTTGACCTTCAACCTGTTCCAGGGTGAGCAACGGGCGAAAATCTCCACGCTGGTGATGGCCGTGGCCCTGATCGCCCCGGCGATTTCGCCGACCGTCGGTGGCATCATCGTCGACAACAGTTCGTGGCGCTGGGTGTTTTACAGCAACATTCCGTTTTCGCTGATTGCCGCAGGACTATCGTGGTTCTGGATCCGCGAAGCCCGCCCCACCAGCCTGCCACGCCCGGACATCCTCGGTCTGCTATTGGTCAGCGCCGCCCTGGGCAGCCTGCTGATGGGCATGTCGCTGTACGGCGGCGACTATCCTGCCATCGAAGCCATCGCCTGTGTCGCGGCAGGCCTGATGTTCGTGGCGCTGTACCTGCTGCACTACCGTCGCAAAGGCGACGCGATCATTGACCTGAGTCTGCTCAAGAGCAAAAAACTCAGCACCTCGATCTTCATCTATTACGCGATTCCCGGCGTGTTCACCGGGGTCAACCTGATGAGCATCTTCTTTCTACAGAACACCCTGCACTTCAGCGCACGCCTGACCGGCATGTTCATGATCCTCTACGCCATCGGCGCATTCATCGCGATGCTGATCTGCGGCCGGGTCTACAACAGAATCGGCGCCCGACGCCTGTTCACCCTCGGCATGCTGCTGCACAGCGCCGGCATCGCCACCCTGATGCTGGTGGATGCACCGACCGATATCGGGGTGATCGTGATCGCCTACAGCCTGATGGGCATCGGCGGCGGAATCGGCGCCAACACC
This sequence comes from Pseudomonas sp. IAC-BECa141, assembly GCF_020544405.1. Lineage (NCBI taxonomy): Bacteria > Pseudomonadati > Pseudomonadota > Gammaproteobacteria > Pseudomonadales > Pseudomonadaceae > Pseudomonas > Pseudomonas sp. IAC-BECa141. The sequence continues at coordinate 4,934,224 of NZ_CP065410.1, forward strand.
GCGCAAACCACCTCGCTAATGGACTTCAAGGGCGGCGAGACCCACAAGGCCAGCGTGATCTGGAACATCAACCGACAGATGTCGTTCAGCGTCGGCGCGGCCCTGTTTCTGATGATCTACAACCTGCTGCTCAAACAATTCGACTCGACCCCGGCCTATCACGCCACGTTCGCGATTGCCGCGCTGGTCGGACTGTTCCCGCTGTTTCAAATGAGTCAACTGAACCCTCCAAAGGAATGCCATGAACAACAACCCGGTTGAACAAGCACGCCACAGCATCCACCACGTGCATGAGCTGATTCATCGTGTTTTCACCAATGCCGACGGTGCCGGCGAATCCGCCATCGCGCCGCTGATGGATGTCTTCAGCGAAGACTTCAGCATGGTCACCACCTCGGCCGCCGTCGTCGGCCGAGCGCAGGTCGAGCAACTGTTCAAAGGTGCGGTCGGTGCCCGACCCGGCCTTGAGATCGACATCAGCGACCTGCACACGATCTGGCACGAAGGCCCGACCGTCGCCCTGCGCTACAAGGAAACCCATCGCCAGAACCAGCGCGAGAGCTCGCGCATTTCCGTCGCGATCCTGCGCGTGCATCAGCACAGCACCCGCTGGCTGTACCTGCACGAAACGCCGCTGCCCCAGGAAAACCCGGCATGAATTACACCGTTACCCATTGCCGGATGCTGTCGGCATCGATCAAGGAAATCACCGTCAGCGGCGCACCCGCCGCCACGGAGTCGGCCCACGCCGGGGCGCACTTCAAATGGCTGATAGCGCCTTCGGGCGAATGGCGCCATTACTCAACCGTAGAGCTGGGCGACAGCGCCGAAGGCCAATTCACCTTCGCCATCCGTCTCAGTGACGAATCCGCCAGCAGCCACTACCTGCGCTCATTGGTGGCCGGTGATCGGGTGCAGCTCGAAGGCCCGTTCAACACCTTCAACTACCCGCTCGACACCCGGACCGGCCGCGACATCGCCATCGCAGGCGGCATCGGCATCACTCCGTTGACCGGCATCCTGCGCCATCTGACAGCGCTGAAGCGTTCGGCACACCTGCATTACTTTGCCCGCAGCGCTGACGATGCGGCTTATGCCGAAGAGCTGCGCGCACTGCTGCAGGAACGGATGAGCCTGCACCTGTCCGGTCAACGCCCGGCGATTCATCAGGTGCTCGCCGACCTTAGCCCCGCAGACCGGCTCTACGTCTGCGGCCCGGCAGCGATGCTCAACGACATCCTGAGCCATGCCGAATCCGCCGGACTGGCCCGTGATCGCATCCATCTGGAGGTGTTCAACGTTGCCAGGGACGAAGGTGCCCAGGGCTTCACGGTCGAGGCGGCGGATTCCGGCGTGAGCATCGAGGTCGGCCCCGACCAGAGCTTGCTCGAAGCCCTGGAAGCCGCCGGCCTCGACCCGATCTCCGACTGTCGTCGCGGCGAGTGCGGTGTCTGCGCGCTGGACGTGCTGGAAGGCGACGTCGAGCACCGGGATTTCATCATGAGCGAACAAGAAGCGGCCTGCAGCGCACGGATCTATCCCTGCGTTTCCCGGGCGAAAAGCCAGCGCCTGAAGCTGGCGATCTGAAGAGGACTCCCCCGTTGGACAACTATTTCAATGGCAGAGAAGTGCACAAATCTCTGTTCCTTGATCAACAACTGTTCGAACAGGAGCAGCAGCGTGTCTTTGCCGCCAGCTGGTGCTATCTGGGCCACGACAGCCTGATCCCCGAGACCGGCGACTATTTCACCGCGACCCTCGCCGGCCGACCGCTGGCAATGGTGCGTCAGAAGAACGGTGACATCGTGGTGCTGCACAACCGCTGCCCGCACAAAGGTGTGAAAGTGCTGGCCGAAGCGCGTGGCAATGTGGGTCGCTTCATGCGTTGCCCCTATCACGCCTGGACGTTCAAGACCGACGGCGAGCTGCTGAGCATCCCGGTGAAAAAGGAATACGACGACTGCGACCTGAGCAGTTGCTCGGCCCACAAGGGTATGCACCCCGTCGCGGCGGTGCACAACTATCGCGGCTTCGTGTTCGTGCGCCTGAGTGAAACCGGTATGGGTTTCGACGAGTTTTTCGGCGAGTCGCTGTCGACACTGGACAACATGGTCATGCGTTCTCCGCAAGGTCAGCTGCGTGTGGTCGGTCAACCGCTGCTGCACAGGCATCGCTGCAACTGGAAGATGGTGGTCGACAACCAGACCGACACCTGCCACCCGATGATTGCCCACGAATCCTCGGCGGGCGAAGCCATCCGCCTGTGGAAGGAAACCGACGACCAGAGCCGGCCTGCACCGATGGCCGTGGAGTTGTTCTCGCCGTTCATGGGCTCGTACGAATTCTTCGCCGGCATGGGCATCCGCGTCTGGCCTAACGGCCACGGACACACCGGGGTCAGCAACTCGATCCACAAGGCCTACACGAGCATTCCCGGTTATTGGGAACTGATGGTGGAAAGCTACGGCGAAGACCAGGCCCGGGCCATTCTCGACGACACCCGTCACAACACCGTGTATTTCCCCAACCTGATGGTCAAGGGCCCGATCCAGACCCTGCGAGTGATCCGCCCGGTGAGTGCACAGGAAACCATCGTCGAATCGTGGATCTTCGAACTGCAAGGCGCCCCGGTGCAGTTGCTGGAGCGGACCGTGCAGTACAACAACCTGATCAACTCGCCGTGCTCGATGGTCGCCCATGACGACGTGGAGATGTACGAGCGGGCCACGGAAGGTCTGCACAGCGACGCCAACGAATGGGTCAACGTCGCCCGCCTGTTCGAACCGGGCGAAACCCACGACCAGACGCGCGTGGTGTCCGGCACCAGTGAACTGGCGATGCGCAACTTCTACGACACCTGGCAAAACCTGATGCGGAACGACCATGCACCACGATCAAACTGAACGGGCCATCGAGCGTTTGCTCGAGACCGAAATGCACCTGCTCGACCAACAGGATTTTGAAGCCTGGCAACAATTGCTGAGCGACGACTACACCTACTGGATTCCGATGACCCGCGAACAGCGCAGCCCGCTGCACGAATCCTCGCTGGTGTATGAAGACCGCTTCCTGACCACCCTGCGCATCAACCGTCTGGCCAATGCCCGCAACTTTTCCCAGCAGCCGAAAAGCCGCTGCCTGCACATTGCCCAGCGACCACGGATCACGATTGAAGAGCCAACGTACAGCGCCGTCGCCAGCAGCAACCTGCTGTATTGCGAAGCCCGTGGCGACCGCGAATGGCATTACCCGGCCACCGTCGAACATCGTCTGATCAACCTCGACGGCGAGTGGAAAATCCAGGGCAAGAAAATTCTCTTGCTCAATCCCGACCGCGCGCTCGAAAGCCTGCAGCTCATCATCTGACCGACCGAGAATTACCCCTGTGAACTCCATGAACAATCCTGCCAGCCAGGCTACCGCGTGCCTGTCTTTCCCCTATGTCGACCTGCTTTACGATTACGGTCAGTTCCTGCGCAACGCCGACCAGGCCATCGGCTGCCTGCCGGCGCACACTGCGCAAAAACACATCGGCATCGTCGGCGCCGGTCTGACCGGACTGGTGGCGGCCTATGAACTGTTGCGTGCCGGTGCCCGTCGCGTGACGCTGTTCGAGGCTGAAGAAAGCCATATTGGCGGTCGCTTGCTGACCCAGTGCTTCGATGCAGAACAACCGCAGTTCATCGCGGAAATGGGCGCCATGCGCTTTCCGCCGAGCGAGGTCGGACTGTTCCACTACCTCGACAAATTCGGCATCCAGACCACCGAAGCCTTTCCCGATCCGGGGGTGGTCGATACCGAACTGCATTACCGTGGCGAGACCCACCACTGGCCGGCGATGCAGCCGCCGCCGGCGTTGTTCAGTACCGTGCACCAGGGCTGGAATGCCTTTCTGCGCGAAGGCGCCGAGCTGGACGACGGCACCCGCCTTGCCCCGCCGCTGCTGCTGACCGACTTGCTCAAGCAACACAACTTCAGTGAAGTTCAGCCGGAGTGGCAACGCTATCTGGATTGCTTCGGCGACAGCTCGTTCTACTCGGCCATGGTGCGCATCTTCACCAGCCAGAAACCGCCGGGCGGCAAGGTCTGGCGCAAACCGGAAGACTTCCACCTGTTCGGCTCGCTGGGCATCGGTTCCGGGGGTTTCCAGTCAGTCTATCGCGCCTCGTTCACCGAAATCCTGCGGCTGGTGGTCAATGCGCTGGAGGTCAATCAGCGACTGGTGCCGAACGGTATTTCTTCGCTGGCAGAACTGATCGCCGACACCCGCTTCAACGGCATGCAACTGCGCGACATGATTTGCCGCACGCGCATCGAATCGATCAACAAGGGCACCGACGGGCAAATCCTGCTGGCCGGCAGCAACGGCGAAACCTATGCCTGCGACCGGGTGATCACCACCACTACGACCCGCGCCTTGCAAGTCAATCTCAAGCTGACGCAGAACCAGGCATTCGTGAACCGTGACGTGGCCCGTGCGATCAACGAAACCCACATGGTCGGCTCGTCCAAGCTGTTCATCCTGACCAAAGACAAGTTCTGGCTCAAACACGGCCTGGCGCAGAACATCCAGACCGACACCCTGGTCAAGGGCGTGTACTGCCTGGATTACGCCCCGCAGGATCCAGACTCCTGGGGCGTGGTGCTGATCAGTTACACCTGGGAAGACGACTCGCACAAGATGGTCTCCATGACCGACAAAGTGCAGCGCTGCCTGCGGCTGGTGGATGAGCTGGCGATGAGCGCGCCGGAATTCGCCCGCCACCTGGTTCCGCTCGACGGCGATTATCAGCGCTACGTGCTCGAATACGACTGGCTGACCGACAAGCACGCCCTCGGCGCCTTCAAACTGAACTTCCCCGGCGATGACATCTATTCCGAGCGGCTGTTCTATCAGTTCCGCACCGCCCTCGACCCGCACCAGGACACCGGTCTTTATCTGGCGGGCTGCGGCGCATCGTTCACCGGCGGCTGGGCCGAAGGCTCGATCCAGACGGCCCTGAACGCAGCGTGTTCGGTCATCAGCAGCCTGGGTGGCGACCTGATCGACGGCAATCCGCTCGACGGTCTGGTCCCGCAATACCGCTACTGCTGATGGCGCCCTCCTCTTTTCGCCGAGACCTTCCATGTACAGTCAGTTTTCCATCGAACAGCTCGTCAACGGATTGCGCCGTGGCGAGCTTTGCCTCGACACCTGGCAGCAAGCCCTGCGCGAGCGCCACAAAAAAGCGCAGCATCTGAACAGTTTCATCACCTTCGATCCGACGGCGCCGGGCTCTGCCCCGGATGCCGATCGCCTGGCGCCGCTGTACGGGCTGCCGGTGTCCTTCAAGGACAACATCAATGTGCGCGGCATGCCGACCACCGCCGGCACGCCTGGCCTGGCCGATTACCGGCCGCAGAACGATGCCGGCATCGTGGCGCGCTTCAAGCAATTGGGCGCGCGCGTGGTGGGCAAGAACAACATGCACGAACTGTCGTTCGGCGTGACCTCGGCCAACCACAGCCACGGCAGGGTCATCAACCCGGCGAACGAACGTCACAGCGCCGGGGGCAGCAGCGGTGGCTGTGCCGCCGCCGTCGCCGCCGGGCTGGTGCCGTGCGCGGTGGGCACCGACACCGGCGGTTCGGTGCGCATTCCGGCGGCCTTCTGTGGGATCGTCGGCCTGCGCCCGACCACCGGCGAGTATCCGGCCGACGGCATTGTCCCGGTCTCGCAGACCAAGGATACCCCGGGCCTGCTGACACGCACGGTGGAAGACTGTCGGTTCGTCCACGGCCACCTCAGCGGCCAGCACATCGCGCCGCTGCCCGAGGATCGTCCGCTGCGCATCGGCCTGCCCGAACGCTTTCTCTGGGCCGATCTGGACGACAACGTCAGCCGTGACTGCCGCGTCGCCATCGATGCACTCGCCAGCAACGGTGTGGAGATCGTACCGATCGACGACGCAGTGATCGGTGAGATCAACGAATACATCCAGTTCCCGCTGCCGATCTATGAATTCTTCATTGATTTCCCACGCTTCCTGATGAAAGAAGGCCGTGGCGGGGATTTTCTCGACGTCCTGGCGCAAATCGCAGACCCCGGCATCAAGAAAATCCTCACCACACAACTGGAAAGCCCGGCAATTTCCTACACCGATTATGTGCAGGCATTGATGAGCAAAGTCCGGCTGGAGCAGGAGTACCGGCAACTGTTCGAGCATCACCAACTGGACTTGACGGCCTACCCGACGGTCAGTTGTAGCGCGCCACTGCTGACTGATTGCGCGGATGAAAGCCATTTCGAGCGGTTCGTGCGCAATACCGACCCGGCCAGCAACCTGGCAGCGCCGAGCATCACCGTACCGGTAGCGGCCTCGGGTGCTCTGCCGGTGGGCCTGTCGTTCGATGCACTGCCGGGACAGGACCGTTTCCTGTTGCAGGCCGTGAGCCGGCTGTCAGCACTGTTGAACATCCGATGAGCGCCGCTCGCTCCGAGAGGGGCGAGCTGGATCGAATCCTTCATAACAATATCTATGCAGGCCCTGCCATGCGTGCCACCTCACTCGATTCACCCGCTTCATCCTCCGTCCTCGAACGGCCGCCCTCGATCCTGGGCGGCGCCATGATCATCGGCGGCACCATCGTCGGCGCGGGAATGTTTTCCCTGCCGGTCATCATGTCCGGGCTGTGGTTCTACGGTTCGGTCGCGGTGCTGGTGTTTGCCTGGTTCTGCACCCTGCATTCGGGCCTGATGATTCTCGAGGCCAACCTCAACTACCACGAAGGGGCGAGTTTCTCGACCATCACCCGTGATCTGCTGGGGCATGCCTGGAGCCGGATCAACGGTCTGAGTATCGTCTTCGTGCTCTATACCCTGACCTACGCCTACATTTCCGCCAGTGGTTCAGTGATCCATCACACCGTGCAATCCATGGGCATCTCGCTGTCGCCGCGCCTCGGCGGGCTGGGATTCACCGTACTGGTGGCGTTCATCGTCTGGCTCAGCACCTCGGCGGTGAGCCGGATGACCACTGTGGTGTTTGGCGCGAAGATTCTGGCGTTTTTCCTGACCTTCGGCGGTCTGCTCGGCCATGTACAACCGGCCACGCTGCTCGACCTCAACGGTGGCGACAGCCGTTACTGGCCCTACCTGCTGGTGACCCTGCCCTTCTGCCTGACCTCGTTCGGTTTCCACGGCAATGTGCCGAGCCTGATGAAGCATTTCGGCAAGGACCCTCGGCGAATCCGCGCCTGCCTGCTGGGCGGGACGCTGATCGCGCTGGGCCTGTATCTGGTGTGGATGCTGTGCAGCATGGGCAATATTCCCCGCGAAGCCTTCAAGGACATCGCCCGGCGCGGCGGCAACATTGATGTGCTGATCAGCGCTCTCGGTTCGCGCCTGGACAGCGCCCATGTCGACCTGTTGCTGACCTTCTTCTCCAACTTCGCCGTGGCCTGCTCGTTTCTCGGCGTGACCCTGGGCCTGTTCGATTATCTGGCCGACGTACTCGGCTTCGACGATCAGCCCATGGGCCGCCTGCGAACGGCTGCCGCCACCTTTCTGCCACCGATGATCTGCGGGTTCCTCTGGCCGGAAGGCTTCATTCATGCCATCGGGTTTGCCGGGCTGGCCGCCACGCTCTGGGCCGTGATCACCCCGGCGTTGCTGGCGCGGGCCTCGCGCACTCGCTTTGGCAGCCCGCATTACCGGGTCTGGGGCGGCACGCCCATGATCGCACTGGTGCTGTTTTTCGGGGTGATCTGCGCGCTCTCGCACCTGCTGTTCACCCTGGACCTGCTGCCCGTCTGGCGCTGAACCATTGGCATTCGGTTTTCCGAACGCGACCTGTCGGTCGGTTCGGATTACCGGATCAGAAAGGATGAAAAACGCCATCACAAAACTTTAATCACCAGCAAAATCAACCAGTTAACCTGTCGCAACTGGTCTGGCACGACTCATGCTCTACACTCCTTCGACGAATGCCTGTTGCGCCAACACAACAGGAGCCGTCAGGCATTCGAAGTACAAAGGGCCCGCTCAACCGGCTCCATAAAAAAAACAATGTCGAGGAAAATTTGATGCGCATCGTTCCCCATATCCTGGGCGCAGCCATTGCTGCCGCTCTGATCAGCACACCAGTTTTCGCTGCCGAGCTCACCGGCACCCTTAAGAAAATCAACGACTCGGGCACCATCACCCTCGGGCATCGTGACAGCTCCATTCCCTTCTCCTACATCGCCGATGCTTCGGGTAAACCCGTGGGCTACTCCCACGACATTCAGGTCGCTATCGTCGAAGCCCTGAAAAAAGACCTGAACAAGCCTGACCTGAACACCAAGTACAACCTGGTCACCTCGCAAACCCGTATTCCTCTGGTGCAGAACGGCACCGTGGACATCGAGTGCGGCTCCACCACCAACAACGCCGAACGCGCCCAGCAAGTCGACTTCACCGTCAACATCTTCGAAATCGGCACCCGCCTGCTGGTCAAGAAAGACAAGGAAGGCAAGCCGTCCTACGCTGACTTCGCCGACCTGAAAGGCAAGAACGTCGTGACCACCGCCGGCACCACGTCCGAGCGCATCATCAAGGCGATGAACGCCGACAAGCAGATGGGCATGAACGTCATCTCCGCCAAGGACCACGGCGAATCCTTCCAGATGCTGGAGAGCGGCCGCGCCGTCGCCTTCATGATGGACGACGCCCTGCTGGCCGGCGAAGAAGCCAAGGCCAAGAAGCCGGACGATTGGGTCATCACCGGTACTCCACAGTCCTTTGAAGCCTACGCGTGCATGGTTCGCAAAGACGATCCGGCCTTCAAGAAGGCTGTAGACGACGCCATCGTCGCGCTCTACAAGTCCGGCGAGATCAACAAGATCTACAGCAAATGGTTCGAAAGCCCGATCCCGCCGAAGGGTCTGAACCTGAACTTCCCGATGAGCGAAAAGGTTAAAGAGCTGATCGCCAACCCGAGCGACAAGCCTGCACCAGACGTAAAAATCTGACGCTGATCTAACCTTGTCACCTGAGGGAGCCCATCCTTCCTCGGGTGACAGTTAATACCTGCTGGTTTCAACTGGAACACTCGACCTGGTGGTTTTCGAGCCGATCGCGTGTGCCTGACGTTCAACGTCAGACGGGAAAGGATCTTCCCCAGGCGGGCACTTGTACATCGATCGAATCGAGGGGAGACCCTAATGAATTACAACTGGGACTGGGGCGTGTTCTTCAAGTCCACCGGCGTGGGCAGCGAGACCTATCTCGACTGGTTCATCTCCGGCCTGGGCTGGACCATCGCCATCGCCATCGTGGCCTGGATCATTGCCCTGTTGCTGGGCTCGCTGCTGGGCATCATGCGCACCGTGCCGAACCGCATCGTGGCGGGCATCGCGACCTGCTACGTCGAACTGTTCCGTAACGTGCCGCTGCTGGTTCAGCTGTTCATCTGGTACTTCCTGGTGCCCGACATGCTGCCGCAGAACCTGCAGGACTGGTACAAGCAGGACCTGAACCCGACCACCTCGGCCTACCTGAGCGTTGTCGTCTGCCTGGGCCTGTTCACCGCCGCCCGGGTCTGCGAACAGGTTCGCACCGGTATCCAGGCGCTGCCGCGTGGCCAGGAATCCGCCGCCCGCGCGATGGGTTTCAAACTGCCGCAGATCTACTGGAACGTGCTGCTGCCCCAGGCCTACCGGATCATCATTCCGCCGCTCACCTCGGAATTCCTGAACGTGTTCAAGAACTCCTCCGTGGCCTCGCTGATCGGTCTGATGGAGCTTCTGGCGCAAACCAAACAGACCGCCGAGTTCTCGGCCAACCTGTTTGAAGCCTTCACCCTGGCGACCCTGATCTACTTCACCCTGAACATGAGCCTGATGCTGCTGATGCGCATGGTCGAGAAGAAAGTCGCCGTGCCCGGCCTGATCTCCGTGGGGGGTAAATAATGGAATTCGATTTCAGTGGCATCGTTCCGGCCATCCCCGGCCTGTGGAACGGCATGCTGATGACCCTCAAGCTGATGGCGCTGGGCGTGATCGGCGGGATCATCCTCGGCACCCTCCTCGCGCTGATGCGTCTGTCCCACAGCAAACTGCTGTCGAGCATCGCCGGCGCCTACGTCAACTATTTCCGCTCGATCCCGCTGCTGCTGGTGATCACCTGGTTCTACCTGGCAGTGCCGTTCGTGCTGCGCTGGATCACCGGCGAAGACACCCCGATCGGCGCGTTCACCTCGTGCATCGTGGCGTTCATGATGTTCGAAGCGGCGTATTTCTGCGAAATCGTCCGGGCCGGCGTGCAGTCGATTCCCAAGGGCCAGATGGGTGCCGCCCAGGCACTGGGCATGACCTACGGCCAGATGATGCGCCTGATCATCCTGCCCCAGGCGTTCCGCAAGATGACCCCGCTGCTGCTGCAGCAGAGCATCATCCTGTTCCAGGACACCTCGCTGGTCTACACCGTGGGCCTGGTGGACTTCCTCAACGCCTCGCGCGCCAGTGGCGACATCATTGGCCGCTCGAATGAGTTCCTGATCTTCGCAGGTCTCGTGTACTTCACCATCAGCTTTGCCGCCTCGCAGCTGGTCAAGCGTCTGCAAAAAAGGTTCGCCGTATGATCTCTATCAAGAACATCAACAAGTGGTATGGGGACTTCCAGGTGCTGACCGATTGCAGCACCGAGGTCAAAAAGGGTGAAGTGATCGTGGTTTGCGGCCCGTCCGGTTCGGGCAAGTCGACCCTGATCAAGTGCGTCAACGCGCTGGAGCCGTTCCAGAAAGGCGACATCGTGGTCGACGGCACGTCGATTGCCGATCCGAAGACCAACCTGCCGAAACTGCGCTCGCGCGTCGGCATGGTGTTCCAGCATTTCGAACTGTTCCCGCACCTGACCATCACCGAAAACCTGACCATCGCGCAGATCAAGGTGCTGGGCCGCAGCAAGGAAGAAGCGACCAAGAAAGGCCTGCAACTGCTTGAGCGCGTCGGCCTGTCGGCTCACGCCCACAAGCACCCCGGCCAACTGTCCGGCGGTCAGCAACAGCGTGTGGCGATCGCCCGTGCACTGGCGATGGACCCGATCGTCATGCTGTTCGACGAGCCGACCTCGGCGCTGGACCCGGAAATGGTCAACGAAGTGCTCGACGTGATGGTGCAACTGGCCCACGAAGGCATGACCATGATGTGCGTGACCCACGAAATGGGCTTCGCCCGCAAAGTGGCCGACCGCGTGATCTTCATGGACGCCGGCAAGATAATCGAAGACTGCCCGAAAGAGGAATTCTTCGGCGACATCAATGCCCGCTCCGAACGCGCGCAGCATTTCCTCGAGAAAATCCTGCAGCACTAAAAAACTGCCGGATTCCCCGACAGCAACTGTCGGGGAATCCGGGTGGTTGACCCAAGGCATCTGTGATGAAATGCGACCCCACTCTCTATCGCGCCACGCCGCCATCACTTGCCGTGAAACCCCGTCTGATCCGCCACCTGTTCCTGCCGCCGCTGGTCATCGCCCTGATGATCGGACTGGGCTACATCGGCTTCTGGACCAGTGAACACTTCGGCATTCGCAGCCTCGGCGAAAACGGCCAGCGCCAGCTGGAACTGCACGCCCGCGCGGTCGAAAGCGAGATCAGCAAATACACCTACCTGCCCAGCCTGCTGGAACTCGAATCGAGCGTTTCGCAGTTGCTCGGCGACCCGACCCCGGAACACCGGCAAACGGTCAACGATTACCTTGAAGGCCTGAACCGGCGCAGCCGCAGTCGGGCCATCTACGTCATGGACACCACCGGTCGCGTCATGGCCACCAGCAACTGGCGCGACGTCGACAGCTACCTCGGTGAAGACCTGTCGTTCCGCGCCTACTTCCAGAATGCCATCCGCGGCCAGCCCGGACGTTTCTACGGGATCGGCAGCACCAACGGCGAACCCGGCTATTACCTGGCCCACGGCCTCGAAGAACACGGCAAGATCATCGGCGTCGCGGTGGTCAAGGTGCGCCTGGAAGCCATGGAAGAACGCTGGCAGCGAGCGCGCCTGGAAGCATTCGTCAGCGATGAAAACGGCATCATCATTCTGTCCAGCGACCCGGCGCGGCGCTTGAAATCGGTGATTGCGCTGAGCGACGAGACCAAGGAAAAACTCGCCCGCAGCCTGCAGTACTACTGGTTCCCGCTGAACGAGCTGCAACCGCTGGCCCGGGAAACCCTGTCCGAAGGCGTGGAAAAACTCACCTTCCCGGCCAACAGCGAAGTGCCGAGCCAACAGGACCGCCATGAAGAAAACATCAGCTATCTGGCGCAAACCCGGCCGCTGAGCGACACCCCGTGGAATTTCACTCTGCTCACCCCGTTGCAGGACCTGCGGCGCGAGGCGATCAATCAAGGGATTCTGGTGGCCGTGGCATTTGCCTTGGTGGCGTTCCTGCTGATCGCCTGGAACGAACGGCGCAAGGTCATCGCCACCCGCCTCGCCGCCCGTGAAGCCTTGCAGGAAGCCAACAATCAGCTGGAGCGTCGGATTACCGAACGCACCGCCGACCTGCGCGCCAGCAACGACCGGCTCAAGAGTCAGATCCGCGAACGGCGTCAGGCCGAAGAAACCTTGCGCCGCGCCCAGGACGAACTGGTGCAGGCCGGCAAACTCGCGGCCATCGGCCAGATGTCGACCAGCATCGCCCACGAACTGAACCAGCCGCTGGCGGCGATGCGCACGCTGTCGGGCAACACCATTCGCTTCCTTGAGCGCGGCCAGCTGGATGTCGCGAGCACCAACCTTAAGACCATCAACGACCTGATCGACCGCATGGGCCGGATCACCGCCAGCCTGCGCTCCTTCGCCCGACGCGGCGACGACAAGGGCCGCGCCAGCCTCGGCAAAGCGGTGGATGCCGCGCTGCAAGTGCTCGGCGCCCGTGTCGAAAAAGCCGCCCTGCAACAGCATCGCCAGTTCGACGATGTGCAGTTGCAGATCGACCAGACACGACTTGAACAGATTCTGGTCAACCTGATCGGCAACGCCCTTGACGCCATGCAGGCGCAACCGCTGCCGGAACTGTGGCTGGAAGGCGAAGAATTCAACGGCAAATATCGCCTGCGGGTACGCGACAACGGTCACGGCATCGACGCCGAAGCGCGCAAGCATCTGTTCGAACCGTTCTTCACCACCAAACCCGGCGAACAGGGTCTGGGCCTCGGCCTGACCCTGTCGGCCAGCCTCGCCGCCGCCACCGGCGGGCATCTGGGTGTCGAACACCCGGCCAGCGGTGGCACCACCTTCGTCCTCAGTTTACCGTTGGTAAGCCCTACTCCTGCCGAGCCAATATGAACAACGACCTTAGTGTGCTGATCGTCGAAGACGATCCCCATGTGCTGCTCGGCTGCCAGCAGGCGCTGACCCTCGAAGACATTCCCTGCATCGGCGTGGGCAGTGCCGAAGAGGCGCTGGAGCAGGTCGGCGACAACTTCGCCGGCATCGTCATCAGCGACATTCGCCTGCCGGGCATCGACGGCCTGGAACTGCTGACCCGCCTCAAGCAACGTGATCGCAGCCTGCCGGTGGTGCTGATCACCGGGCATGGCGACATCTCCATGGCCGTCGGTGCGATGCAGAAAGGCGCCTACGATTTCATGGAAAAACCGTTCTCCCCCGAGCGTCTGGTCGATGTGGCCCGTCGCGCGCTGGAGCAACGCAGCCTGAATCGCGAAGTCTCGTCCCTGCGCCGGCAACTGGCCGAACGCGATTCCCTTGAAGGTCGGATCATCGGCCGTTCGCCGGCCATGCAGAACCTGCGGGAGCTGATCGCCAATGTCGCCGACACCTCGGCCAACGTGCTGATCGAAGGGGAAACCGGTACCGGCAAGGAACTGGTCGCCCGTTGCCTGCACGACTTCAGCCGCCGCCACACCAAACAGTTCGTGGCGCTGAACTGCGGCGGTCTGCCGGAAAACCTGTTCGAAAGCGAAATATTCGGCCACGAAGCCAACGCCTTCACCGGCGCCGGCAAGCGGCGGATCGGCAAGATCGAACACGCCGATGGCGGCACGCTATTCCTCGATGAAGTCGAAAGCATGCCACTGCCGTTGCAGATCAAACTGCTGCGGGTGTTACAGGAGCGCACCCTTGAACGCCTCGGCTCGAACCAGAGTGTGGCGGTGGATTGCCGGGTAATTGCGGCCACCAAGTCCGACCTCGACGAATCGAGCAAGGTCGGTGAATTCCGCAGCGACTTGTACTACCGCCTCAACGTGGTGACGCTGGAACTGCCGCCTCTGCGCGAACGCCGCGAAGACATCCTGCAACTGTTCGAACACTTCACCCAGCAATCGGCCCTGCGCTTCGACCGCGCACTGCCGGAGCTGGACAACCAGACGCTGTCGAGCCTGATGAGCCACGACTGGCCGGGCAACGTGCGCGAACTGCGCAACGTCGCCGAGCGTTTTGCCCTCGGTCTGCCGGCGTTCAAGAAAACCGGCGCGGGCAGTACAGGCCAAGGCCTGGCGTTCGCCGAAGCGGTGGAAGCGTTCGAACGCAACCTGCTCAGTGACGCCCTGCAACGCAGCGGCGGCAACCTGACCCAGGCCAGCCTGGAACTGGGGATGGCCAAGACCACGCTGTTCGACAAAGTGAAAAAGTACGGCCTGAGCCATTAAGCGAGAACGACGTGGATCTGATTTTCAAGGCAACGCTCGGCGCGGCAGTGGTGGTGATCCTCGCCATGCTGGCCAAGACCAAAAACTACTACATCGCCGGGCTGGTGCCGCTGTTCCCGACCTTCGCCCTGATCGCCCACTACATCGTCGGCAAGGGCCGTTCGATCGACGACCTGAAGACCACCATCGTCTTCGGTATGTGGTCGATCATCCCGTACTTCGTGTATCTGGCGACGCTGTACGTGATGGTCGACCGCATGCGCCTCGAAGCTTCGCTGGCGGTCGCGGCGGTGGCGTGGCTGATGGCGGCGACGGTGCTGGTGTCGGTGTGGGTACGGCTTCACGCCTGAGTCAAAGCAGGTTGTGCTCTGCCACCGGTTCGATCTGCGCCCAGTGCGACGTGTCTTCGCGATGCTCGCGCAGATACGGCAACACCGCCGCCAGCAACGGCTCCTTGAACGCTTCCTGAAAGCGGTGCGCCAGCCCCGGAATCAAGCGCAACTGACTGCCGCGAATGTGCGCCGCCAGATGCACGCCGTGCATCACCGGCAGCAGCGGATCCGCCGTGCCATGCACCACCAGCGTCGGGACCCGCAGTTGATTGAGCAACGCCACCCGGCTCGGTTCGGCGAGGATCGCCATGATCTGGCGCTTCACGCCTTCAGGGTTGAACGCCCGGTCATAGGACAGCGCCGCCTGATGCAGCAACGCCTGGCGATCATCACTGACTGAAGGGCTGCCCAGCGCCGCCAGCAGATCCGCCTGTTGCTCCAGTGCGATCTGGCGATTGGGAGCACCACGTCGAGCCAGCAATTGCACCAGTGCCGCGCTCGGCGCCGGCAGCCCTTCGGCACCGGAGCTGGTCATGATCAGCGTCAGGCTCTCGACCCGTTGCGGTGCCATCGCCGCCATGTGCTGGGCGATCATCCCGCCCATGCTCGCGCCGAGCACATGGAATTGCTCGACGTGCAACGCGTCCATCAGCCCCAGCGCATCGTCGGCCATGTCGGTCAGGCTGTAAGGCGCCGCCACCGGCAACCCGAGTTTGTAGCGCAGCACTTCAAAGGTCAGGTTGGCGTCGGCCGGCGCCTGGCGCCAGGTCGAAAGACCAACATCGCGGTTGTCATAACGGATCACCCGAAAGCCCTGCTGACACAGCGCAACCACCACTTCATCCGGCCAGTGGATCAACTGCCCGCCCAGCCCCATCACCAGCAGCAGCGCCGGATCCGACCCACGGCCGATGCTCTGGTACGCCAGACTCACCTGCTCCAGATCGACCCGCTCGGTCGGTACATTGACGTTGCAACGCGACGCCGCAGAAGACGCCGGAACGAAAAAAACCGCGGCCAACAACGCCGCGATTGCAAAAATTCCCTTGAACATGAAAAACACCGAAACGCAGAACCCCAGTAGAGCGCGAGTCTGATGAAGTTTGTTCAAGCGCGCTGCCACAGTTCGATGACAGTTTGATGAAGAGTGCCGAGCGGTCGCCACTCTTCAGTCGGTGTTGCGTTACGCCAACTGACTGCGCAACTGTCGCGCCGCCGCGACCATGTTGACCAGCGCCGCCTCGGTCTCAGGCCAGGCGCGGGTCTTCAGCCCGCAATCGGGGTTGACCCACAACCGCGCTGCCGGAATCCGTTTCACGGCCTTGCTCATCAGCTTGACCATTTCCGCTGTGTCCGGCACTCGCGGCGAGTGGATGTCATAGACGCCCGGGCCGATGTCGTTCGGGTAGTCGAACGCTTCAAAGGCCTCAAGCAATTCCATGTCCGAGCGCGAGGTTTCGATGGTGATCACGTCGGCGTCCATGTCGGCAATCGCCTTGATCACGTCGTTGAATTCGCTGTAGCACATGTGGGTGTGAATCTGGGTTTCGTCCTTCACGCCCGAGGCGGTCAGACGGAACGCTTCCACCGCCCAGTCGAGGTATTCCTGCCACTGTGCGCGGCGCAGCGGCAAGCCCTCGCGGAACGCGGCTTCGTCGATCTGCACGATCCTGATCCCGGCGTTTTCCAGATCCACCACCTCGTCACGCAGGGCCAGCGCCAGTTGTTGCGCCTGGACCTTGCGCGACACATCTTCGCGGGGGAACGACCACATCAGCATGGTCACAGGGCCGGTCAGCATGCCTTTCATGACCTTGTCGGTCAGGCTCTGGGCGTAGGTGATCCAGTCCACGGTCATGGGGTTCGGACGGGACAGATCGCCATAAATCACCGCTGGTTTGACGCAACGGGAGCCGTAGCTCTGGACCCAGCCGAAACGGGTGATCAGATAGCCGTCCAGTTGCTCGGCAAAGTACTCGACCATGTCATTGCGCTCGGCCTCACCGTGCACCAGCACATCGAGGCCCAGACGTTCCTGCACCTGCACCGCGTGGCGGATTTCGCTGCGCATCGCATCGTGGTAATCGTTGGCCGACAGTTTGCCCTGCTTGAACGCCTGACGGGCCAGACGAATCGACCCGGTCTGCGGGAACGAACCGATGGTGGTGGTCGGGAACGCCGGCAATTTCAGACGCGCCTGTTGCGCGGCGATGCGTTTGGCGAACGGCGAATGACGCTGGCTGTCGCTGGCGATGATCGCTTCGATCCGCGCCTGCACGGCGGGTTTATGAATACGCGGCGAGCGGGCGCGACGCTCTTGAATCGCGCGGCTTTCGGCCAGCGCGCTTTGCACTTTCGGCGCTTGCGGATCGTTCAGCGCATCACGTAACACAGAGATTTCGCTGCACTTCTGCACGGCGAATGCCAGCCAGCTTTTCAGTTCCGGGTCGAGCTTGTCTTCGCGCTCGACATCCACCGGGCTGTGCAGCAACGAACAGGAACTGCTGACCCACAGGTTGTCGCCAAAGCGCTCCTGCGCCGGTTGCAACTGCGCCAGTGCCTGCTCCAGTTCGCAGCGCCAGACGTTGCGGCCGTTGACCAGGCCTACCGAAAGAATCTTGTAGGTCGGCAGGCGATCCAGCACCTGACCGAGCTGATCCGGCGCCCGCACGGCGTCGATGTGCAAGCCCTGCACCGGCAAGCCGACGGCCAGGCCGAGGTTGTCTTGCAGGCCACTGAAATAGGTCGCCACCAGTTTCTTCAGCGGCGAGTACTGAAGGATGTGATAGGCGCGTTCGAAGGCACTTTTCCAGGCTTGCGGCAGGTCGAGGGTGAGGATCGGTTCGTCGATCTGCACCCACTCCACGCCCTGTGTGGCGAGACGGCCGAGGATGTCGTTGTACACCGGCAGCAGGCGCTCAAGCAGGTCGAGCTTGTCGAAGTCATTGCCTTTGACCTTGCCCAGCCACAGATAAGTCAGCGGGCCGATGATCACCGGTTTGACGTTGTGACCGAGGGCCTTGGCTTCTTCGACTTCATCAAACAGCTGTTCCCAGCTCAGCTTGAACTGCTGGTCTGCGCTGAACTCCGGGACCAGGTAGTGGTAGTTGGTGTCGAACCACTTGGTCAGTTCTTGTGCGTATTGGGTCTTGCCGTGCTCAGCACCGCAACAGGACGCCGTGGCGCCACGGGCCATGGCGAACAGCGTGTCGAGTGTCGGCAGGCCACGCTCGTCGCGCACCCCGTCGAAGCGCTCGGGGATCACACCGAAGGTCAGCGAGTGGGTCAGCACCTGGTCGTACCAGGCGAAGTCGCCGACCGGCAGCAAGTCGATGCCGGCGTCCTTCTGCAATTGCCAGTGTCTGGCGCGCAGCTCGCGGCCGACCTGATTCAGAGCGGCCTGATCGAGATCGCCTTTCCAGTAGGCTTCGAGTGCTTTTTTCAGTTCGCGGTCGGCGCCAATGCGCGGGAAACCCAGAGTGTGAGCCACGGCCATGTCGAATGTTCTCCATTGCGTAAAAGATGGCGCCATTGTCGACAGCCAGGGCAACATGAGACAAACTCAACCTTTTCGTGTTGATCACAAATTTTCCTCATGGAGCCTGCGGTGCTTGAGATCCGTCACCTGAAAACCCTGCACGCCCTGCGCGAAGCCGACAGCCTGGTGGATGCGGCCGACCGCCTGCACCTGACCCAGTCGGCGCTGTCCCACCAGTTCAAGGAACTGGAAGAGCGCATGGGCATGCCGCTGTTCGTGCGCAAGACCAAACCCGTACGCTTCACCAGCGCCGGCCTGCGCCTGCTGCAACTGGCCGACGCGACCCTGCCGCTGCTGCGCGCCGCCGAACGCGACATCGGGCGTCTGGCCGGGGGCACCGCCGGGCGTCTGCACATGGCCATCGAATGTCACAGCTGCTTCCAGTGGCTGATGCCGACCATCGATCAGTTCCGCGATGCCTGGCCGGAAGTCGAACTCGACCTCGCTTCGGGTTTCTCCTTTGCCCCGCTGCCGGCGCTGGCTCGTGGCGATCTGGATCTGGTGGTGACGTCCGACCCGCTGGAAATCGCCGGCATCACCTACGTGCCGCTGTTCACCTACGAAGCCATGCTCGCAGTCGCCAACCAGCACGCATTGGCGAGCAAACCGTACATCGTCCCCGAAGATCTGCTGAGCGAAACCCTGATCACTTATCCGGTGGAACGGGATCGTCTCGATATCTTCACTCGCTTCCTCGAACCGGCCGACATCGAACCGGCGCAGGTGCGCACTTCAGAGCTGACGGTGATGATGATGCAACTGGTGGCCAGCGGCCGTGGTGTGTGCGGCATGCCGCACTGGGCACTGCATGAATACAGCTCGCGGGGCTACGTGAAGGGTAAGCGGCTGGGCGAGAAAGGCTTGTTTGCAACGCTGTACGCGGCGATCCGCGCCGACATGCTGGACGCGCCGTATATGCGCGATTTCCTGCTGACGGCCAAGGACACCTCGTTCTCGACGCTGGATGGGGTCAGCGCGGTTCGTTGAGGCTGGCGGTTGGCACGAAAAGCGCGCACCACATATGGATCTTGTCGAAGTAGTCCTCACCGACCCGAACCGCCGATTTATGTCCTACGTCAGCAGACGTTGCGCAAGCCTTGACCACTCGTCTGGACTATCAAAGTTGACAGGTGCGCAACTTTCTACCGACGGCGCTCAATGGTGCATGCCTGCTGCCATTCCGGTAAGGGGCTGAGCCTGCAAAGGAGCGCTACCAATGAATACCAATGAAGTACTGAGTGAAGACTTTGGAAATGAAAGAGTCTTATTTCAACCCGATATTACATATACGATCCCCAGCGGAGAAATAACACTTTTGCCTCACAGTTTACCCCTGAATAGCGGAATTCTAAGTGCAACTTGGGCTCACTCTCCCGGAAAAAACGAAGAGAGCTCATTATGCGTAGAAAATGGAGGAGTGAAATATACATTTAACTCTACTTACTCTTACGTGAGTTTTTGGTTCGCGATAAGCAGGGGAGGCACTGGTCGCCCGTATGATTCTTATTCGATAAGATTTTATGATGCACAGGAAACGCTGCTCCACACTACCATTGCGCAGGCACAGGAGTCGATTTCCTATCATCCGATATCATTTTCCGGGAAGGGAATAAAAAGCGTGCAAATTCAACTTGGAGATGAGGATGTCGGTGGATATCAAATAACTACCGCAGCTGATTTTTTTCAATTCAGAGTTTAGGAGATGCAGGACGCGGGAACGCGTTAATTAACCAGCTCCGGCAGGAAAAAGGGACCGTCAAGGTTAACCCCCCCACAGCCCGCAGCAATGCGGGTGAAATAAGTGGGGGGCATTAATTACCTGCCAGGTCATCAAAGCCAGGCAACTCATCAGGGCGGTTGAGTACCTGTCGAAAGTTCTCCATGGCTTGGTGGGGGGGGGGCGAGTATTGGCAGGCCATGCAGTTCGCGTTGGGAAATTCCGATTCCTCTACAGGAAAACGTGAACATGTGGTCTTCCGTCAGACCGTGACTATGCGCAATAAAGGCCGCTTCGCAGCCCCGCAGGAGCAAGTTCCCTCGCCACGAAAGTCCGACCAGGACTTCAGCGAGATTCACACCACATATGGATCTTGTCGAAATATTCCTCACCGACCCGAACCGCCAGGGGTTCCAGACCAAACTGGATGAAGCCGCAGCGCTGGTACAGCTTGAATGCGGCTTCATTGCCGGCGGTGACAGTCAGTTGAATGACTTTCAGTGCCGGATGCTGCTGCGCTTCCTCCAGCACGGCCTCCATCAATTTCAGTCCCAGGCCTCGTTGACGAAACCCGGCCGACACATACATGCCGAACACCGTTGCCTTGTGCCGGGCCTTCTCCCGAGGCTCGAACGCCAGGCCGACAATGCCCGCCAGCCGACTGCCTTCAAACGCGCCAAACACCGCGTCGAGCTTGCTGGTCAGCCGTGATTCCCACCAGCTCAGCGGCATCACTGCGCGCTCGCGCACACTGGAAGTGAACGCTTGCGGATGGCGGTCATAGGCTTCCAGCATCAATTCGCGATAGGCCAACGCATGACTGGCGTCGAGCCGTTCGATCCACATGTTCAGGCGGCCTTGCGTTGTTCAAGCATCAGCCGCACGGCCAGTGCGCCCAGCACAAAGCCCATGAAATAACGCTGCACCGCCAGCCAGGTCGGGTTGTTGACGAACCACGACGCGATACCGGCCGCCGACAGGGCGATCAACAGGTTGACGCTGAAACTGACGCTGATCTGGGTCAGGCCGAGAATGATGCTCTGGCTGAACACCGAGCCGTGCTCCGGCGTGATGAACTGCGGAAACACCGAGAGGTAGAACACCGCGATTTTCGGGTTCAGCGCGCTGGTGAGAAACCCCATGGTGATGAGCTTGCGCGACGAGTCCGCCGGCAATGCCTGCACCTCGAATGGCGAGCGGGCGCCGGGTTTCACTGCCTGCCAGGCCAGCAACAACAGGTACAGCGCGCCGGCCCACTTCAACACCTCATAAGCCATCGGGACCGCGAGAAACACAGCCGTCAAACCGGCTGCCGCCGCGAACATATGCACGAAGAACCCGGCCACCACGCCCACCAGCGACGTGACCCCGGCCTTGCGGCCCTGACAGATCGAACGGGAGATCAGGTAGATCATGTTCGGCCCCGGCGTCAGTACCATCAGCAGCGCGGCGGCGGCAAAAATCAGCAGGTCTTGAAGCGGGATCATGACGAAGTCCTTTGCACGAATGATCAGGCGATCGCGGTCAGCGAGGCTCGATAAAACGGCAGGATCAGGTCACGTGTCAATGGGGCGAGAACGACATTGCCGTCGGTGGCCGGGTCGATCCAGATCACCTCTTCGATCTCGGCGGCCGGAGACACCCTGGCGTCGATGGTCAGCTGAAAGATCTCGGCCTGCACGACGAATCCCGGCTCGTTGGCGGCGGGTGCCGAGAACTGGCCGAGAAAACTCGCCTGCGCCGGATCGATCAGCAGTCCCAGTTCTTCTTCCAGCTCACGGGCCAGCGCATGCACCGGCAGCTCATGGGCTTCGATTTTGCCGCCGGGCTGCATGAACGCCGTGGTGTCGCGCTTGCGCACCAGCAGGGTCTGGCCGTCGGGGTTGAGCAGCAGCGCGGCAGCGATGCGGATCGTGGAATTATTTGCGGTTGACATGAACGAAAAGCCTATGACTCAAAAACGGCAAGGATCACACGCTTGCCGCTCGTGAGGCAAAGGCTCGACCGCACGTCAGGCCGCTTCCTGGAAATCCATTTCCGGCGGCTGACGACGGAACCCGCCGGTCAGCACCGCCAGATACACCACACCAATCGCCAGCCAGCTCAGGCCCAGATACAGCGCCAGGTGATCGAGGCTGACCATAAGCCACAAGTCCGCCGCCAGGCCGATGAACGGGAAGACCAGAAACAGCATCAGCTCGCGCAGGCCTTTTTTCTCGCCGCCGATCCAGTAGTGAAAAATCACCGACAGATTGACCAGGCTGAACGCCAGGAACGCGCCGAAGTTGATGAACGAAGTCGAGGTGGTCACGTCGAGCTTCAGCGCCAGCAAAGCCACCACCGCACACAGCAGGATGCTGTTGACCGGCGTACCGAAGCGCTCGTGCAAGGTGCCGAAAAACGACTTGGGCAGCACACCGTCACGGCCCATCGCAAACAACAATCGCGAACCGCTGGCCTGCGCCGACAGGCCCGAGGCGAACTGACCGACGATCAGGCCGATCAGGAAGATCGACACGAACAGGTCGCCACCGATATTGCGCGCAATTTCGTAGGCCGCCGAGTCGACGCTGTCGAACTGAAACGATGGATGGGCGACCTGCACGAAGTACGACACGCCGACGAAAATCAGCCCGCCGATCAGGGTGATCAACATGATTGCCCGAGGAATGGTGCGGCGTGGATCACGGGTTTCTTCGGTGAGGGTGCTGACCGCGTCGAAACCGAGAAACGAGTAGCAGGCGATGGCGGCCCCGCTCATGATCAGCGGCATCTGCATGTCGCCATTGAAGAACGGTTTGATCGACCACAGCGGCGTGCTGGCATCGCCACCGACGTAGTGCACGCACAGCGCGACAAAGGCGATCAGCACCAGGAACTGCACCAGCATCAGCAAGGCGTTGATGCCGTTGGCCAGTTTCAGGCCGATGATGTTGATTGCGCTGGTGATGCCGATGAACGCCAGCACCCAGATCCACTGCGGGATCGACGGGAAGGCCGACGCGAGGTATGCGGCGCCGATCAGCCAGATCGCCATCGGCAGAAACAGATAATCGAGCAGCACCGCCCACCCGGCGATGAAGCCGAGTTTCGGGCTGATGGCCTTGCGCACGTAGCTGTAGGCCGAGCCCGCCACCGGGAACGCGGCGGCCATGCGGCCATAACTCATGGCGGTGAAAAACATCGCCACCAGCGCCGCCAGATACGCGGCGGGCACCATGCCGGCGGTGGACTGGGCGAGGATGCCGAACGTACCGAGGACAATGATCGGCGTCATGTAGGCGATGCCGAACAGCACCACCGACCCCAGCGAAAGGGTGCGTTGCAAACGAGCCATGGGCGACTTACTCCGGATTTTATTGGATTTATGGCAGAGGCCGAGTTCGGCGAATGTTTCGGGTGTTGCTGATCGTTCCCACGCTCCGCGTGGGAATGCAGCCCGGGACGCTCTGCGTCCCAAGAGCGGACGCAGAGCGTCCATGGAGGCATTCCTACGCAGAGCGTGGGAACGATCGGGTACAACGGGTCAAGGGATCAGCAGCTCTCGTACTCCCGACGCGTGCTCGACCACCTCCCCCGGCAACTTCAATCGCTGATCATCCAGATAGCGATAATCCTTGCGCGCCAGCGCCAACTGGTCGAAATCCAGCTCAACGCTGAACCGCCCCTCCTCACGCCCGGCCTCGAACAGCACCGTTCCCAGCGGATCCACCAGCGCACTGCCGCCGGCAAACATCAACCCGTCATCCCCGGCTTCCACGCGGTTGACCATCAACGCAAACGCCTGGTTTTCCTGAGCCCGGGCCATGATCGCAGTGCGGTGGGTCGGGCCGTACGGGTCCATGTTGCCGTTGGTCACGATCAACATCTGCGCCCCCAGTTGCGCCAGGGCGCGGGCCGATTCCGGGAACTCGATGTCGTAACAGATCAGCAGACCGACCCGCACACCGTTCCACAAACACGTTGCATATCGATCACCCGCTTCGAACACACCACGATCCGACGCCCAGAGGTGGGTCTTGCGGTATTTCAGGGCGATACCTTCGGGGGTGATCAGCAGCGTGGTGTTGTAGAAGCGGCCGTCATCGTTCTCGGCCATGCCGATCACCACCGCCAGGTTGCGTTCACGGGCGGCGGCCTGCACGGCGCTGACGGTCGGGCCGTCGACCGGTTCGGCGACCTGCGCCACGGTGTCAGCGGTCGGGAAGCCCATCAGGTGGGTCTCGGGGAACACGATCAATTGCGTGTCGGTGGCGCAGGCCGCAATCGCGGCGAGGGCGCGTTCGAGGTTGTACGCCGTGTCTTTGTCACGGCCCGCCAGTTGGGCGAGTTCGACTTTCATGGGGAGTCCTTGTGATGAGCGCCGGGGGCGGAAAGATTGCCCGGCGGCTGTCTGTGGGCCAGTATGCTTCGCATTCGACCGGCCAGGGAATTACGCGGCCGGGGTAACCCGATAGGGGTAGAGGCATGACTGTTTCGTTTGACGACATCACCTGGCACCGCGCCGTCGGGCAGTTGATCGACGCCCTCGACAAGCCGAATTTCTGGGCGCAGCTGGTACGCCTGCTCGACCAGTACGTCACGTTCGATAGCTGGGTGGCGCTGCTGTTCAGCGCCGACCGTCACCCGCAGGTGTTCGCCGAATGCCCCGGTGCCGACGGCAGTCCCGACCAGCTGTTTCAGGATTATCTGCGCGGGTTGTACCTGCTCGATCCGTTCTACATCGCCTGCCGCGAGCAATCGCGTACCGGGTTGTATCGCCTGTCGGAGGTCGCGCCGGAGCACTTCGAACTGACCGAGTATTACCAGCGATACTTTCGTCTGAATGTGGTGGCCGACGAAATCCAGTTCAATTGCCAGCTCGAAGGCGACCGCACGCTGTGTCTGTCACTGGGCAGCCAGCAGCGCTTCACCGGCGAGCAGATTGCCCTGCTGTCGCTGATCCAGCCGTGGGTGCTCGGCCTGTTGCGCCAGCGCCTGCCTTATGAAATCAACGAAACCGTGGCCCTCGCCCCGGCGCCTGCGCAACCGGACTGGCGGGTGCAGCTCGAAGCGTCGGTGCAGCAACTCAAGGGCGCGCAGCTGACCGCCCGGGAGCTGGACGTCGGGCGCCTGATGCTCAGCGGTTGCTCCAGTAAAGAAATCGCCCGTAAGCTGGAAATCTCTGTTGAAACCGTGAAAGTCCATAAGAAACACATGTACAGCAAGCTGGGGATCAAATCCCAGTCGGAGCTGTTTTCGATCTTTCTGCAGGCGCAGAACGCCTGATACAGCGCTGTGAGCTTTTCTGTGGGAGCGAGCTTGCTCGCGAAAGGGCCGCCATAACCGACTTATGCGTTGACTGGCCCACCGCTATCGCGAGCAAGCTCGCTCCCACAGGGATCTGCGGCGCTGAACAATCCAAGTCCGAACCAAGGAAACCGTATGAGCCTGTCACTCCTGAGCCGCTACGCCTTCTTTGCCGTCTGCGTGATTTTCACCCTCGCCAGCCTGCCCTTTCTCGAACACGACTGGCTGTGGCCGATCACCGCCGTCACCGGCGTATTGAGCCTGATCGGTCTGTTCGACCTGATGCAGAGCCCGCACGCGGTGCGCCGCAATTACCCGATCCTGGGCAACATCCGTTATCTGGTCGAGGGGATTCGCCCGGAAATCCGCCAGTACCTGCTGGAATCCGACAGCGACGCCCTGCCCTTCTCTCGCGCCCAGCGTTCGCTGGTGTATTCGCGAGCGAAGAATGAAACCGCCGACAAGCCGTTCGGCACCCTGATCGACGTCTACCAATCCGGCTTCGAATTCATCGGTCATTCGATGCGCCCGGCACCGTTGAGCGACCCGAGCAGCTTTCGCGTCACCGTCGGTGGCCCGCAGTGCACCCAGCCTTACTCGGCATCGGTGTTCAACATCTCGGCCATGAGTTTTGGCTCCCTCAGCGCCAACGCGATCCGCGCGCTGAACCAAGGCGCCAAACTCGGCAACTTCGCTCACGACACCGGCGAAGGCAGCATCAGCCCCTATCACCGCGAACACGGCGGCGACCTGACCTGGGAACTGGGCAGCGGCTATTTCGGCTGCCGCACCAGCGACGGCCGTTTCGACCCGGAACGTTTCGCCGCCCAGGCGCAGACCCCGCAGGTGCGGATGATCGAAATCAAGATGAGCCAGGGCGCCAAACCCGGTCACGGCGGCATTCTGCCCAAGCACAAGGTGACCCAGGAAATCGCCGACACCCGCGGCATCCTGATGGGCGAAGACTGCATCTCGCCGTCGCGCCACAGCGCGTTTTCCACGCCGATCGAGATGATGAATTTCATCCAGCAGCTGCGTGAACTGTCCGGCGGCAAACCGGTGGGCTTCAAGTTCTGCCTCGGCCATCCGTGGGAGTTCATGGGCATCGCCAAGGCCATGCTGGAGACCGGCATCCTGCCGGACTTCATCGTGGTCGACGGCAAGGAAGGCGGCACCGGCGCCGCCCCGGTGGAGTTCACCGACCACATCGGCGTGCCGATGCGCGAAGGCCTGCTGTTTGTCCACAACACCCTGGTGGGGCTGAATCTGCGCGACAAGATCAAGCTCGGCGCCAGCGGCAAGATCGTCAGCGCCTTCGACATCGCCAGCGTGCTCGCCATCGGCGCCGACTGGGCCAACTCGGCGCGCGGCTTCATGTTCGCCATCGGCTGCATCCAGTCGCAAAGCTGCCACACCAACAAATGTCCGACCGGCGTCGCCACCCAGGACACCCTGCGCCAGCGTGCGCTGGTGGTGCCGGACAAGGCCCAGCGGGTCTACAACTTTCACCGCAATACGCTCAAGGCGCTGGCGGAAATGCTCGCCGCCGCCGGCCTCGACCATCCGTCGCAACTCTCGGCCAAGCATTTGGTACGGCGCATGTCGGCGACCGAGATCAAACTGTTTTCACAGCTGCACGTGTTCCTGAAACCGGGGGAGTTGCTCACCGGGGAAGTGAACGGCGAGTTCTATTCGCGGATGTGGCAGATGGCGCGGGCGGACAGTTTTGAACCGCAGGAAGTCGTAGCTGCTTGAATGATTCAGGGCCTGTCCACGCCGGCAGGCCCTCACTTGTGAACAAACAAGCGGGCTTCGATATCACCTCCGTCAAGGCTCCGAATCTTGATCCATTGGTTCGAGAACAAAGAGAGATCTTTGGCATTCGATTTGTGCGCGACCCACCACACTCGTTTTGCATCCAGCGCCCTTATCGAATCATCATCAATCAGCATTGATTGTTGCGGTGCCGGGATCAGCGCCCATCCCGAACGATCCGGATATCCGGAAAGCCGTACACTTGTCATCCCTACAAAAATCTTTGGTGATATGCCCGTTTTGTTGTAGTTCGCGAACGGCAAATACCAATACAGATTGTCAAACACGATCTCGTCGCCTGAACGGCTCTGGGCATTCAAGGCAATCGCCAGTGCCTCCATCCCTGCACTGTTGTTTCGACGCCTGGAGAGGTCTGCCACTCCCTGGAGTTCGCCCAGTAGAAACGCTGCCATGAGCAGCAAGGCAAGTATCCGTCGACGATGCCACCACTTATCAATAGCCACCGCAACGATCAATGGAAGCGCGATAGCTGCAAAGTAAAAGTAGCGGAGGATAAACGCTGGTTTCACCAGGGAAATCGCTAGCAAAAACAGCAATGGAATAAAGAAATATCCCACCAAAAGCCAGGCATACCGTCGTGAGTCACGATGTTGCATCAGTACGGTAAACGCGCAGGCGATGATAAAAACAGACGGCCAGACTCGCCACCATGTCGCCCAGCTTACTGACTCGCTCGTACCGGTTATTTGCCATATGAGGGTAAATACCGATTGCCAGGTGAGCGGCGCTATCCAGCCGAAATCCGGTCGGCTGAGCAGTTGATCAGTCAGTACAGGCAGCCAGGGCACATACAGTAGAACGATCATGCCGTTAGCCAGAATCCAGGCACGCCCCCCAATTGCCTTGTCTTGGAGTTCGGAGCACGTTTTCCACCAGAAAAGCCAATGAATGGCCACGCACAGGAACGCAAAGTAATGCGTATAGAACGCAGCAACCATCAATAAAACATAGGAAATCGCAAACCGTTTTTTTTCGGGTGCCCGTGTCCAACACACCAGAGCCATCGTTGCGCCAATCAGCCAAAACCCCAGCAGGGTGTACATTCGGGCCTCCTGACTGTAGCCGGCGGATAACGGCAGCAACGCCAGCAGCAACGCAGCAATCCAGGTGGCCCGGCGCGTGGAAATCAGGCTCATCAACCTGACACACAACAACAGCGTTCCCACATCCGCCAGCGCACTCATCGCCCGGGCCGGCAGTGCTCCCTCCCCCCACAACATCACCCAGTAATGCAGCAGCACGTAATACAGTGGAGGATGAACATCCAGCGCAGTCAGTGCCAAAATGCGCGCTGGCGTTTCGCGTGCGAGCAACAGACTGTAGGCCTCGTCATACCAGATACTCGGCACATCGATGGCGTAAAACCGCACGATCAGGGCGAGGAATACAACCGCCAGAAGGGCCAGTCTGTCGATCCTCAAGGAAGTGAACCCCGCGGAGGCCGCAACGCTCGCAAGGCTTTTCATGTCTGACGCCGCCGAAACAGCACAAACCGGAAAAAGCAGTACCCCAGCAACAGATTCAACAGCGAAAACACGGACACCGTCGCCAGTCCCGGCAAATTCCGCGCATCACCGAACTCACCTGTGCCATAACTCAAAACGCCCATCACGCTCATGAAGCCCAGATAGGCCAACACTGACGTTCCAGTCTCGAATGTGTAGAGCGCGTTCATGTAAAACGAGAAGGCGGCGGCGATACAAAACGCGGCGAAGTTACTTGCCGACTGAGTCGCCTGAACGGCGCTGGTCAACACGAAAAAAATCTGCCAGTGAATCAACATGCCGCCGAAGCCGATGGCCGTTTGTGCGGAAAACCCTTTCCACAAGATTCTCATCGCCAATCCTTGCTGTCGCGGCAACCGTCGAGTGCTTCAAGCTAGGGCAGAGCGTGAGCAGGGTCTACTGTCAGAAATTACAGGAGGGGGGTGGTTTCAGACCGACGGTCACCATTGCAGCAAGCGGCCATGGGGCGGCTCCTTCATGACGATGAAACCGTAATCACCGATCAGATAGATGCGGTAATAGAGTCGATCAACCAAGGCTGGAAACCCCTGATAGCCGACGCGGGTGGCGTTGCGCCGCTCGCGCTCGGCAACCACGTTGGTGATGCCGGTCGACGGCAGGTTTTCCGCGAGCATGAAGTAGTCGATATTCAGCAGATAGCGCAGTACCGGTAACTGTTTGAACGTGCCCGTCGCACTTGCCAGCCAGCGATCGGAGTAAGTGACCGACATATAAATCCGTTTGGCGTCGCGCAGTTCGCGATGGGAAGAAATGTCGTGACTGAGGCTGTAGAGAGCACTGTTGGCGAAGGTCTTTTCCATCGTCAGTACTCGCCCGTAAGCGAAGGACAGCGACAACGTGGCCAAAAGCGGAATCGCCAACAACAGGGGCAGCCGCGAGTGCAGCGACGTCAATCCGGTACAGGCCAGATAGAACAGCAACATCAGCAGCACGCCGAACCCCATCAGGGTACGCGCACCTTCATTGAAGTCGCGAAACAGCAGCGTCATCCCCGGTATCAGCAGCACAACCAGCGGCAAAGTCAGCAGACAGCCACAGCTCAGGAGCAGGCCCTTTGCGGGTGGTTCCTGGCGCAGGCAAATTTGCCGTCCCATCCGTACACCACCGAACAATGCGCACAGAAGTAATACGACGAACACTGCTGTGTAGCCACTGTGAAACAGCAGCGCCACCTTCTCCATGACCCGGCCAACATTGATGCTGATCTGCAGCAGTGGATCAGCACTGAGGTTGAGCAATTCGGTGCGTGTGGAATCCGTGAACGGATAGGCCGTGACCGCGTAGATCGACACGCCCAGCAACAGCTGCGCCAGCCGCCAGCCTGACCGGCACCAGAGTTCACCCCACGGCACTCGCCGATGAACATTGCGCAGCAATTCCACGCAGCACAACCCGAGAAACACATTCAGGCTGATCTGATACAACCCGATCGCCAGCGCCAGCAACACCGACGGCACCAGCCAGCGCTGAATGCGTGAAGCGCCGCCAAACGTGATCGCGTAGATCACCGCGACCAGACTCAGCGCCATGCCGGCCCCGTCGTATTGATAGGACAGGTTCTGCAACAGGAA
Organism: Pseudomonas sp. IAC-BECa141; assembly: GCF_020544405.1. Lineage (NCBI taxonomy): Bacteria > Pseudomonadati > Pseudomonadota > Gammaproteobacteria > Pseudomonadales > Pseudomonadaceae > Pseudomonas > Pseudomonas sp. IAC-BECa141. The sequence goes on from NZ_CP065410.1 coordinate 4,964,669, forward strand.
CGGGTTGTACCAGAGCGGCAACGGCACCAGACAACAGGCCAGCGTCGGTTCGGGGAAATAGTGGAAGGTCAGCCGGGTCAGCGCGAACGACATGGCCACCGTGGCGAGCAACAGCGGCAACGGGAAAATGTTCGGCGCAGCGCCAGTGAAAGTCAGCGCTTGATAAAACCAGTCCATGAACAACCGCCCCTGCCGCGCCCAGGCGTTGCCAGCAGCGAGGGTGCGCCAGTTGTCGTCGATGTAGGGAAAGTCGACGAGGATCAGCGGCAGGATGTACAGCATTGTGGCGAGCAGAAAGAACTGCACGACCTGACGGCGGCCGAGTTCTCGTACGAGAAAATCGCTGATCCTCATACCTGCGCCTCTGTTCACGGCTGCGCTGGAAACGACGTAGATAAACCTTCGAACATGACTCTGAATCAGAAGTCGTTTTTTGCGGCGCTTTCAGACCAGCGGCATCACTTCGCCCCATGAAAAAGCCCCGGACTTTCGACCGGGGCTTTCAGGTTTCAGCGACAACGAATTACGAAGCCGAACGCATCGCGCCCTGTACCGAATCCTTTGGTTGCAACTTGAACACGTAGAACAGAACGGTCAGCAGGACCAGGAACGCCGGGCCTACATACAGCGCCACGCGAGTGTCCGGGAAATACGCCATCAGGCCGACCACCAGCACCAGGAACGCCAGCGCCAGATACGAGCTGACCGGGAACAGCCACATCTTGTACTTGAGACCTGCACGTTCGCTGGCGCTCAGGCCTTTGCGGAATTTCAACTGGGCCAGCAGGATCATCACCCAGGTCCAGATCGCGCCGAAGGTAGCAATCGAAGTCACCCAGACGAAGACCTTTTCCGGCACCAGATAATTCAGCAGCACGCCCAGCAGCAGGGCGAAGATCGACAGCAGCAATGCCCGACGCGGTACGCCGTTGCCCGAGGTGCGAGCGAAGCCGGCCGGCGCCTGGCCGTTCTGCGCCAGGCTGTAGAGCATGCGCCCGGTACTGAAGATGCCGCCGTTGCAAGACGACAGCGCGGCGGTGATCACCACGAAGTTGATGATGCCGGCGGCAGTCTTGATGCCCAGACGTTCAAAGGTCATCACGAACGGACTGCCCTGGGTGCCGATTTCGTTCCACGGATAGATCGACAGAATCACGAACAGTGCGCCGACGTAGAACAGCAGGATGCGCCAGAACACCGAGCCGATCGCATTCGGGATGGTCTTGTGCGGGTTCTTCGCTTCGCCGGCGGTCAGGCCGATCATTTCCACACCGAGGTAGGCGAACATCACCATTTGCAGGGACATCAACACGCCCGTCACGCCGTTGGGCATGAAGCCGCCGTGGGCCCACAGATTGGAAATCCCCAGCGCCACACCGTCGTTGCCGAAGCCGAAAGCGATGATGCCGATGCCGCCGAGCACCATGGCGATGATGGTGACGATCTTGATCAGGGCGAACCAGAACTCGAATTCACCGAAGGCCTTCACCGCGATCAGGTTGATCGAACCCATGCTGACCAGTGCCGCCAGCGCCCAGATCCAGCGCGGCACATCGGGGAACCAGATGCCCATGTACACCGCCACCGCCGTGATTTCGGCGACGCAGGTCACCAGCCACAGGAACCAGTAGTTCCAGCCGGTCAGAAAGCCCGCCAGCGGACCGAGATAATCCTGTGCATAACGGCTGAAAGAACCGGCGACCGGGTTGTGCACGGCCATTTCACCGAGGGCGCGCATGATCACCAGGATCGCCAGACCGCCGATGATGTAAGACAGCATGATCGCCGGGCCGGCCATTTCGATGGCCTTGGCCGAACCGAGAAACAGGCCGACACCGATGCAGGCGCCGAGCGCCATCAGGCGAATATGCCGTTCACCGAGTTCGCGTTTGAGCGGGCCGCCTTGAGCGGTTTCGCCATGGGGCGGGGGATTGCCGACTGGCATGGGGGACTTCCTCGTCTTGTTATTGGATGTGACCACCGAGTGTTCAAACGTCGGCCGATAAGCCTGCGCCTGGGTCAAAACCGGCCCTGCTTCGTGGGCAGGACCGTCCCGCAGAAGCAACCTGCGGGATCAGCGGGGCGTGCAGTATAAAAAGCTTGCGACAGGTTTTTTCACTCTATAAGGCATCTGATTCAGACGTAAACCTCGTCAAATACGCGGCTTACGAGACAAATCGTCCTGCATTTTGAGGATTATTCACCGCGCAAATGGGCGCCGAGTATTGCACAGCAATGGTGCAGCGTCATGCCGCGACCAAAGTCGCATCGACCTCAAGACCTCTCTGTTCCGGCCCTTTCAGGCTTGCAATCACTTGCCGGAGGGTGGCAGCCGGATTTGCAGATTTGTTCAGGGTGCCCTCTTCACAATTTTTTCACCCACGCCAACCACCGACTAAGCTTCAGACAAGTCCGATCAATCTGCGTGAATGGATCAATCGACTATGGGCGCTTTGTGGCAAACCGATTCGAGTGAAAAAGTGGTTCCGACTGAACGTGTGGATGAAGCGCCTGTCCCTGAAAAACCCCGTCGTAACCGGCATGGGTGGAAGGCTTTCTGGCTCCTGTTGGTGATCATCGCGATTGTCGTGGGTCTGGCTGCGATGAAGGAAATGCGCACCTCGCGATTTCAGTCCCGCGAGCTCAGCCAGTACGCCGCCAAACTCAAGTACGAATTGCAACCGGGGCCCAGCGACGCCATCCGCTATCCGGGCAACGGGCCGTTCGACCTGCGTCTGGGCTACAGCTCGCTGGACGAGTTCCTGCCACGGCTGATCAAGCGCAACTACGTGATCACCGAACAGACGCGTTTCTCCCCGGCCCTGCTCAACTACACCGACAAGGGCCTGTTCGTGCCCTATTCCGAAAAGATCCAGGCCGGGTTGTCGATCACCGATTGCCGCGCCGCGCCGCTGTATCAGTACAACTACCCCCAGCAGCTGTATTCGAGTTTCGACACAATCCCGCCGGTGGTAGTCAACAGCCTGTTGTTCATCGAAAACCGCTTTCTGCTCGACCCAAAGCAACCCTTGGCCAACCCGGCGGTGGACTGGCCGCGCTTCGGCATGGCCGCGTGGTCGCAGGTCGCCAAGTTGCTGCACTTGCCGGGGCAGTCGGCCGGTGGCAGTACCCTGGCGACGCAACTTGAGAAATATCGTCATTCGCCCGATGGCCTGACGGTGTCCGGCGCGGAGAAGATCCGCCAGATGATTTCCGCCAGCGTGCGCGCCTACCAGGGCGGCCCGGACACCTTGCAGGCGCGGCAGAACATCATTCGTGATTACCTCAACAGCGTGCCGCTGTCGGCGGTGCCGGGGCATGGCGAAGTACACGGCATGGCCGAGGGCCTGCGGGTCTGGTATGGCGCCGATTTCAACGAGGCCAACCGCAAACTCTCGAGCACTGAAACAGATCCGAAGAGCATGGCGGACAAGGGCCTGGCCCTGCGCGAAATGCTGTCGCTGATGATCGCCCAGCGCCGTCCTTCGCATTACCTGACCAAGGGCCGCGAAGAGCTGGTCGAACTGACCAACAGCCACTTGCGCGTGCTCAAGCAGAACGGTGTGATCGACGCCACTCTCGCCGATGCGGCGCTGGCCAGCACCATCAGCTACCGTGACTGGCAGACCCAGCCGACCATTCAGCCGATCGAAACCAACAAAGGCATCAGCGTCGCCCGCAGCCGGTTGGCGTCGATGCTCAACCGTCCGCTGTACGACCTCGACCGTCTAGACCTGTCCGCTACCAGCACCTTGCAAGGCGAGCTGCAGACCCAGGCCACCGCCTACCTGAAACGACTGGCCGACCCGGCCTACGCCACCGAAGTCGGTCTGATGGGTGAACGCCTGCTGACGCCCACCAGCACCACACAGGTGCGTTACAGCTTCACCCTGTTCGAGCTGACCCCGGACGGCTCGCGCGTGCGGGTGCAGACCGACAGCACCGATCAGCCGTTCGACATCAACGAGGGCAGCAAGCTGGAACTGGGCTCCACCGCCAAGATGCGCGTGCTGACAACCTACCTGCAAATCATCGCGGAGCTGCATGACAAATACGGCGCCATGACCGGGCCGGAACTGAAAAAAATCGACGTGCCGGATCAGGATCGCCTGAGCCGGTGGGTGATCGACTACCTGATCCAGAACAAGGATCACGATCTGTCGAAGCTGCTCGGCGCCGCCCTCGACCGCAAATACTCGGCCAGCCCCGGTGAAGCGTTTTTCACCGGTGGCGGGCTGCATGTGTTCCATAACTTTCGCAAGGAAGACAACGGCCGCATGCCGACCTTGCGCGATGCCCTGCGCGAGTCGATCAACCTGCCGTTCATTCGCCTGATGCGCGATCTGGTGCGCTACACCACCTACTCCGGCCCCAACAACAGCGCCGAACTGCTCAAGGACGACCGCGACCCGCGCCGTCAGGAATACCTCGCCTCGTTCGCCGACCGTGAAGGCACCTCGTTCCTGCTCAAGTTCTGGAAGAAGTACAAGAACAAGGACACCCAGGCCCGCCTCGACACCTTCCTCGACAGCATGCGCCCGACGCCGATCCGCATGGCCGCCGTGCACCGTTACCTGCTCCCCGAAGCCAGCCAGGAAGACTTCAATACTTTTGTGCGCTCGCACCTCAAGGGCGTCAAAATCACCGAAAAACTCACCGACGAACGCCTCGAACGGCTTTATCTGGCCTACGGTCCCGGTACCTATGACCTGCCGGACCAGGGCTTCATCGCCAAGGTCCACCCGCTGGACCTGTGGCTGATCGGCTACCTGCTCAACCACCCGGACGCGACCTGGAGCCAGATCGTCAAGGCCAGTCAGTTCGAGCGTCAGGAAGTCTACAGCTGGCTGTTCAAGAGCAAGCACAAAGGCGCCCGCGACAGTCGGATCCGCACCATGCTGGAAATCGAGGCGTTCCTCGAGATCCATCAGCGCTGGCAGAAAGTCGGCTATCCGTTCGATCACCTGGTGCCGTCACTGGCCACCGCCATCGGCAGCTCCGGCGACCGCCCCGCTGCGCTGGCCGAGCTGATCGGCACCATCCTCAATGACGGCGTGCGCATGCCGACCCTGCGCATCGACAGCCTGCACTTTGCCGCCGGCACGCCTTACGAAACGAAACTGGTCAACGACCCTCATGTCGGTAAACGGGTGATGCCGTCCGAAGTCGCCACGGCAATGCGTGAAGCGTTGTCGCAAGTGGTGGACTCGGGAACGGCCAAACGTGTTTCCGGCAGTTTCAAACTGAACGATGGAACACCGCTGACCATGGGCGGAAAAACCGGTACAGGCGACAACCGAATCGAGGCCATCGGTTCCGGCGGGCGCATTCTGAGTTCCAAGTCGATCAACCGCACCGCGACCTTCGTGTTCTACATCGGCGATCACCATTTCGGCACGCTCACGGCGTTCGTTCCAGGGCGGTCGGCGGAGAGCTTCAAATTCACCTCGGCCCTGCCGGTGCAGGTGCTCAAGGGCATGGCGCCGATCCTGATGCCGTATCTGCAACCCGGCAGCGACTCGCAATGTCGGCCGTCGCCCGTTTCTCAGGTAGCACTGGCGAACCTGCCATCGCTTAACACCGAATGAAGTTGCGGGGGCAATAACTATTTGTTTTATGCATTCCAATATTCAATCGTTCCCCTGTCTGGCTCGCACTCGAGAAACAAACTTTTGAACTAATCCTCCGCATACTTGAACGTTAGGCTCAACATTCCTGACTTATTCAAGGCTGCACCCATGACTGCAAAAACCGAATACAAAGGGCAACATTACGAATTAATCAAATCGCGGATCGATCCGGTTTTTACCGATATGAAACCGCATCACGGCGAAGTATTGAAAAATATAAAACCGCGTCGTGAATACTGGATGCAGCCGCGACTGGCCAGCGTCCATCGCAGTGCCTGGGCAGCCCGCAACGCTGCCGACAAGGCACTGGCCCGACTGAAAGATATTCACGCGTTTGCCGAACCGTTATTGAGGACACGCTTGCGGGAGAAAACCGGCATCGACGTCGATATCAGGAATACATTTCTGATTCTGTATCGCGAAAGCAGATCGCCTTGGTACGTCAGAAATATTTTGAGTGGTTCAACCTCAAGAAAAATTTCATTGCTCGAAGCTGCCCTGAACAACTTCGCCTATAACGAAACTTACGCATCGAATTCCGCGTTCGTCCTCAAAATGCAACTTGTAAACGATCAGTACGACATTTCCCCACTGGATCGACTGATGACCGTGGCCCAATTCCAGACGCTGTGTCGCGAACTGGATATCGGCAGGCTTTATCAGGCACATCTTCAGGAAATGCTGTTGAACGACGACCCGGTAGCGCGCAGTTACGTAAAGACGCAGGTCGTGCAAAGCCAGAAGGCCGCGCTGCGGGTGGCCGCACGCGTGGCGCTGGCAAAGAAAGACATCGACCGTGAAGGTGTGCAGCTGATCCGTGCCCTGCTCGACGGTCGGGTGGCACTCAGGCTCGGCCAGCAGCGGATGCAGGCTTGCGAGCTGACCATCATGGATCTGAAGATGACCGGCATCCTGATTCTGCGCCCCGACCCCGGGTATCCGCTGTCCTCGTCGCGGATCATCGCCTACGTTCCGCACGACCCGGAACATCCGTTGAAAGAATACGCCACCCACCTCGACTTTCTGACCGAGCTGACTCGCCAGTTGCAGAAGAACGACACACTGCCCTCCACCGGAGGCAGCTACTGGCAGTTCTTCAGCCAATTCGTCGATCACAAGGACCGCGGGTATTTCTTTGCCGATCTCAAGCAGCGTCTGCTGCATGTGAAATGGTATCCACACAAACGTGGAGACTCACGTCCTTCCTGGCGCGAAACACCGGTCAGCCATCCCAACCTGCAATACGGTGCGATACCGTTCAGCGGTGCCTTGTGGGAATCGCTCTATCAGCGCCAGCTCGACAAAATCCTCAACGATGCGCGCAACATCGCCGTGCCTACCGCCGATGCGGACAAGAATGCTCGCGCAGACTGGTGGGCGAACGCTTTCGCAATTGTCCAGGACATCCTGAACGTGGCGGTGATGGTGGCTGCACCCTTTGTGCCTGTCGTCGGTCTGGCAATGCTCGGCTACACCGCCTGGCAATTGACCAATGAAGTCATCGAGGGGGCGGTGGATCTGGCACTGGGTCATTGGGAAGAGGCTGCGGAACATGTGGTGGGAGTGGTCAACGACGTCCTGCAACTGGCGGCTTTCGCCAGTGGTGCGGTGGTCGCCAGGCCGTTTCTGCTGAAGTTTTCGCCGCTGATTGAAAACATGAAAGCCGTACGCTCGTTCGATGGCAGCACGCGCTTGTGGCACCCGGACCTCCAACCGTACGAGCTGTCGCAACCGGCCTTGCCGGAGGGCGCCAGACCGGATGCCCTGGGTCTGCACCAACATGCCGGCAAGACCATTCTGCCGCTGGAGGGCAAGCACTATTCAGTCAGGTTCGACCGCGAAAGCGGCCAATACCGTGTCGAGCACCCTTCCCGACCGCAGGCTTACTCCCCGCGGCTGCAGCACAACGGAGCGGGGGCCTGGACTCACGAAGCAGAGACCCCGCATGACTGGGATGGCCCGCAACTGATGCGACGTCTGGGGCACTCGGTCGACGTTTACAGTGATGTCGAACTAGAAAGGATACGTCGCATCAGTGGCACGCCGATCGACGCGTTGCGCCGGATGCATGTGGAAAACAGCCCGCCACCGCCACTGCTCGAGGACACGCTGAACCGCACCCGTATCCGCGAGGAAACAAAAGGGCTCGGCGAGCGCATTCGCAGCGCAGAGCCCCTTCCCCCGGATTCGCACTGGTTTGACCGAATGATCACCGACATGCCTGGCTGGCCAGCCGACAAGGCCGTCAAAGTCTGGCAAAACAATGATCTGACCGGCGCTTACCGGCAATACGGCAACCCCCTTGCGTTTGATCATCAGACGCTGTCCATCGGACTTGACGACGTATTGGACAACCGCTTGCCCGAGCGAGTGGTGGAGTTCCTCGATGACGCCGACATGCAGTCACTGCTGGGCGGGGACTATCCCAAAGCCCGGCGGGCACAGGTCTTGCGCAATCGATTGGCCGACGCCGTGCAAACCCGCGAAAGCGAAATTTTCGACTACCAGTACCGCTTGAGAAACCAGGCCACCGATGCCGGGGCCCAGTTGATCCAGCGCCATTTCCCTCCCTTGTCGGCACGAATCGCCGAATCGCTGGCAAACGAGGCGACAGCCGCCGAGCACAACATCATGAGCGAGCAGCAACACATCCCTTTGCGCCTGAAAAGTCAGGCCCGGGAAACCGCGTTCGAGGTACTCGCCACCCGGGCCAACGAGGGATTGCATGATCCGGCATGGCTGGTGCCGGATACCGAACGTCTCACGCTCGGCGCGCTGAGGATCTACACCGACACGTTCTCAGACTTGCGCATAGAGGTTCGCGAAGGCACGCATGACGGCCGGTTGCGAAGCAGCGCCGGCCCGGACGATGCCACAACAGTGCGCAGATTGATCCGGGATGAACACGGTCGTTATGAGGTACGCGACGGTGAGAACAACAAACTGCACGACGCTGCTGACTTCTATGATTCCATACTGGCCGCCCTGCCCGAAGGCAAACGCCGTGCACTGGGCTATCGCACGGGCCAGGGGCAATCGTTCAGACAATGGGTGATGCTCTGCACCGAAACGCCAGCCGAACGCAGGACAATCCTGGCACGCTCCCCGATCCGTCCTGTTATCCCACTGGAAACCGAGCTGCTGTTGCGCGGACCGAGGCTGTCCAAGGCGCCGCTGACCGTGGAAGAAAAAGTCGGAAATCTCTATCCGCACTTCAGCGAAACAGAAGTGGCGACGTTCGCCCGGTCATTGCAGGCCACCGGCGATGCCCACTGGAAAATCGCGCGGCTTGAAAGTGAACTCACGACGCTGAAGCAAACACTCGACTCTTGGGCATTCAGGTTCCGGAGCCAGGGTGCCCCCGTGGACTTCGAGAACATGGGCGTCCCGCAAACCTGGTGGGAGTATCAACACAAAGGCGGACGCTTCCTTGCAGAGCGTCTGGTGGAGTGCTTCGAACGCAGGTCCGAGGTGTTCCAGGAACGCAGCATCAGCCTTGAGAGCGGCTACGCGCTGGACTTGTCGAAAGAGATGCTGCCCCATGACCTCCAGCAATGGTGGGGGCAATTACCGGACGGCCTCAAACCCTGGCTCGATCAGATCACGACACTGAATCTGGACGGCCAGAGTTTTTCTTTAACGGCCGACGGCCTGCTGAAGGATTTCCCTCAACTGCGTCAATTGAGTGCCAGACACTGCAACCTCAGGACCCTGCCCGCCGGCATCGACCGGATGCAGCGTCTGGAAACCCTGCGTCTGAACAACAACCTGTTGCAGCTGACGCCTGCCAATACTCAGCTTTTGAACACGCTGACGCGCCTGGAAACCCTGAGACTGGACAACAACCCAATCAGCATGCCCCTGTCGGTCGGGCGCATGCCGAGATTGCGGATCCTGAGTCTGATCAATACACAGATCGACAGCTGGCCGCTGGGCCTGTTCGATGTTCCCCGCCCCGAGGGTTCTTTCTTGATCTGGGCAACAACCCGCTCAGGTACATTCCCGAAGTGCGGCCCGGCTCCGATGAGGCTTACCTGATCGCCCGCACGCGTGTTCGTCTGGAACAAATGGCCAGCCAGGCACGCTCCACTTACGAAAGCTATCGCAGGTCCGTGGGTCTGCGTCCGTCACACACTTACGCCACCGTTGCTGAAGACTTGCTGGAGCAATGGCCGATTTCCATGGACACCGAAGTGTCTGATGAAACGCCCGGCATCGGGGCGCTTCGTCCGGAAGCGTGGCATGACCTGGCGAGTGAACCCGGCTCCGACGGCTTCTTCCAGGTGCTGCAGGGTTTGACTCGTTCTGCCGATTACGAACTGGGTGGAGAGGCACTGAATCAGTTGACCGAGCGTGTCTGGCGAATGATCGACGCCATGAACATCGATACCCGGCTGCGCGAAGAACTGTTCCTGATGTCGACTGACCCCGAAGGTTGCGAAGACGCCGGCGCCCAGTTGTTCAACAGCATGGGAATACGCGTGCTGGAATCGGAAGCACGCACTTATTCCAGTTCTCCCGATGAGCTTGAACGGCGACTGGTGACACTGGCCAAAGGTGCTGCGCGCCTCAGGCAAGTCAACGAGATTGCCCGGGCCGATATCGCGGCCCGCCAGGGCACAGCTGACGATGTGGAAGTCCACCTGGCCTATGAAACCGGTCTGGCCAGACGCCTTGAACTGCCCTGGCAATCCGAGGCCATGAAATTCCGTGCGATCGCCGGGGTCACCGACGAAACCATCGATGCGGCCGGCGACAGGATTCTCGATGCCGAGGCCGATGGCGGTCTGGTCGACCAGATGCTCGACCAATTTTTCTGGGATCGTTATTTGCGTGAAACCTGGTCGGGAGAAATCGAAGCCAACGCGCGCGTGTACCAGGAACAGGTCGACCTGCTGATCGATTTGCAGGAAGCCCAAGAACGCTGGAGCGAAGGAAAGGATCGCTCCCCCGAGCTCAGACGCACCCTCAGTGAATTGGCTCAGCGCCTGTCGATCCCGGAGGATCTGCTCTTCACAGAGGAAAAAACCAGTCAGATGATCTTTGACGATTGGCTTGAAAGCATCGGTCGGCAGGAAAAGGCACTGAAACAAAGGCTGACCCGCGAGGCCATGGCTCGCGCGGGGATCTGAGCCGCTGCCCAGCCCCGAAGGCAACCGGTCAGGTTGCCTGCAGGGCTGGGCTCAGACTTCCGAATCCCAGATCACTGTGACATTGCCGGCGTAACGCCGGGCCTGACCGGGCTGCAGCATCTGCTCGACATAGTCCTTGGGTATTTCGAAATGCAGCGTGCCCGGCGCCCGGTCCAGAAACCGGCCCGGCTGAAATCCCGGGACACTCGGACTTGCCGACAACGGCCGATGCCGCACCGGCTGGCCCGCACTGTCAGTGATGCTGTCGGGCAGGCTGACGCTGACGAACACCTGCGCCTGCGTGCTGCCTCCCGCCGAGTCCTGCAACCCGCAAGACTGCGCGCCGCCGTGCTGGCACTCAAGGAACATCTTGAAGCGCGAGGAGGACGAAATGTTGAACGTCTGGTCGCGAAACAACCGTGCCGGTTTTCGCCCCTGTTGCAACCAGGCCTGCCAGCCCCCTTCGGGCACCAGCACGACCTTGTTGCCGCCGGGAGGAATATCGACTTTCAGAACGTGCTGGACATCCAGCACGAACCGGAAAGTCACGGCCGACGCATCCGGCAGCAGATTGTCACCGGTGTCGATGTCCATGCCTGGCCCGACACCGTAGGCCAACTGACCGGTGTACAGGCCGGCAGACATCGTCAACGGATCCGGCATGTGCAATTCGTAGCCCACGTCCAGATAGCCATAGGACATCCAGGGAATCATGAACGCGGCCCGTTTGGCGCAGATACCTTCGGCCGGCGTCTTCCAGAAGAACTGGAAAAAATCCGGGCCGTGAGACGGCATCGCCCCGGGCCGGCAAGGCAGCGGCGCGACACCCCAACTGGTGCCCCACAGCTTGTAGTGCGCCTGCTGATCATCGGTCTCGCCCGTCAGGTTGGCCGCCGTGTCGCTGAGCACATACTGCGAACCGAACCCGCCGATGCGCATGTCCACTGTCGCGGTCTCGCCGGTAAAGACATTGGTGACCATCAGGCTGCGCCACTGCGCCGGCATGTTGAACATCGCGCCGTTGCGCTCGGACAAGCCTGGCTCCAGCGCCTGCACTGAAGCGAATCGCAACGGCAGCCGGACGCCCGATAACGGTTTGCAATCGTTGGGATAGGTGGCGCAGTAACCACTCTGCGGCGTCTGGTTGATGAAGCTGTTGGTCTGCGGATTGGCGGGATCCGGTACATAGACCGCCCTGATTTCCTGGGTCACCGCGTGCGCTGATGAGCAGATCAACCAGCCGTAGAGACCCGCCTGCCACTTTGCCTTGCCAAATCTGTTGAATGTTCGCAACCCTGAAACCATTACCAGCTCCTTGCTCAGCAAACGGTCTTTTGTTGGTTCAACGATCAACCCGTCGGGGCTGCCACATTGAAGATGATGTTGACGGTGCCGTAGTAATCACCCGGCGTATAACCGTTGGCAGGCCCCCGCGGCTCGATCTCCAGCTGCACCCTCTTGCCCGCGACGGCCTCCTCGCGCGACACGACCTGAACCGGAACCGGGTGATGGCTCAACTCCGTACCGTTGAAGTTGATGCGCAGACTGATGTCATCCCGTGAATCCAGGCCGCTGGAGAGAAAGGGAAAGCTTTCGAGGCGGGCTTCGATGGCACTGCTGTCAGTGCGCACATCGAAGTTCTTGCGCAAGCCGCCAAGGGTCGAAGTGGCGATGTCCCAGGGCAGCGTCTGTTGATGGTGTATCCAGTCCGTTTCGCTCGGTATCACATAAAATTCCAGGTTTGGAATATCCACCGAGACTTCAAAAATGTGCTTTTCCTGTGCTGCGAAGGCTTCACCGGCCATCGGCGTCGAAACGCCCACGCACACGGCGATCACCAATTGCTTGATCATGTCGCTTTCCTTTGCATCGATAGAAAATCCGCCTCCCTGGCGGCTGCCCAGCCCGGCATGATCGCGATCTTTCCTTTATCCGTCCGCAAACGGATACCGATCAGCGACTGCCGCTTGTTACTCTCCCGGGGCCCTCGCGTTGAACACGACCAGTACGTTGCCGAAATAATCTCCCGCCTTGTAACCACCGGCCGGCATGATCGGATCGATCTCCAGCGGCACTCGCTTGCCTATCGCGGCCTCCTCCTTTGACAGCACCTGACGGTACGCCGGAGCGGCACTCAGTTCCACGTTGTTGAAGCGCACCCGCAGATCGATATTCTCGCCGGGCCTGCCCGTCGACAGGTACGGCGCGCTTTCCAGCCGAGCCTCGATGGCGCTGGTGTCATGCCGCACATCGAAGTTCCTGCTGAACCCACCGAGGGTCGAATCCGGGTAGTTCCAGGCCAGAATCTGCGGTCGGTGGATCCAGTCCGGTTCCGACGGCAGGATGTAAAACGGTCGGCTGGGGATGGTCAGCGTCACTTCGAAATGCAGCGTTTCCCGAGCCGCCGAGACAGCGGTTGCGGTCAACGTGCTGATTGCCGCCAGTACGGCGGCCACACAATACTTGTTCATGTCATTTCCTGCGGGTCAGCGGCTGACGACCTTGAGATCCTGCTTGCGCTCGCCTTCAACGAGCTTGAAGCGATACTCGCGGCCCTTTTCCTTGTCGAAAGCGAACGTGCGGCCGGCCATCACGTGGTGTTTGACGGTCGCGCCGCAGTCGGTTTCCTTTACCAGTGAACAGCTCTTGAACTCGTCGACCACAACCACCGTGTTGCCGTTGTTGCGCACTTCATACCGACTGCCGGTGTCGTTGAGAACCGTGTCGTAGCGAGTGTCTTTCGGCCGTACGAAAAACACCGTGCCGAAACCGGTCATCACGTTGACGCCCGCCGAAAGGGTCTTCTTGTAGTCTTCGCGCTCTTCGCTGGACACCACAAAATCGTCCTCCTTCTCCGGCACCACCGGCACGAAGCGCACACGGAAATAGCGCTCGCGGTCGCGCTCCCCCATATACAGCAGACGCGTGCCCTGCATGCCCTGGGCCGGAATGATCAGGCGTGCCGGGCTGGCCATCAGGCCGTTGCGCGACGCGCCATCAGCGGCGCTCGCAACCGGAACCTCCTGGGGCTGGCCCTGGCCGTCGTAGACGATCTCCAGCACGTTGACCTTGACGAATGCCGTGCTGTCGCCGCTGTTGAACACCCGTTTCAGGTAGGTGCTTTTGTCGCCGTCCAGGTAGTCGTACACCGTGCCCACATTGATTTGCGGTCCGGCCTGGGCCGTGGTCCAGAACACCGCGCACAGCAACAGCAAAAACAGATGTCTCATCCTTTCAACCTCATGAAAATCACAATGCCCCGTTGGCAGATGCTCATACTTCCGAATCGAAAATGATCGTGGCGTTGCCCCACAGCGTGCCGTTCATGCCGGGCTTCAAAAAATCCAGAAACCTGGGAGAGATGAAGAAGCGCAACATGCCTTGTTTGCGATCGACATAACGGCTGGGCTCGAACGGTCCAAGCCAGGTGTTGTAAGTCAGCGTGCCGGACCAGCCATCGGTATTCCCGGGGCCGACAATGCCGGGTGGCATCGTCAGCCGGACCTGGAACTTGGAGAAGCCCACCTGGTTATTGCCTATGTTGCAGTCGGACCCTCCCAGAGAACTGCACTGCAACATCACCTTGAAACGCGATGAAGCGGACAGGAAAAACGGCTGATTACGGAAGATGTCGGTCGGCCTGCGGCCGCTGTTGATCCACTGTTGCCAGCCGCCTGCCGGCTCCAGCGCAATTTTGTTTCCGCCAGGAGGCAGCTCGACTTTCAGCGTGTGCTGTACGTCCAACACGAAATCCAGAGTCAGATCGCTATCTTCCGGCACCATCGTCGTGCCCATCTGAAAATCACCATCGGGGCCCATGGTGTAGGACAACGACCCGGTGTAGAGCCCTGATGACATACCCAACGGATTGGGCGTTCTCAATTCATAGGCAAAATCGAGGTTGACGAATGACATCGACGGAATCGTGTACGCGGCGACCTTGGTACAGGCAGCCTCTTCCGGTGCCTTCCAGAAAAACCTGTAGGTTGCCGATGTATATAACCCTACACCGCTGTATTGACACGGAGCCGGAACATAGACCCAACTTCTACTGGTCCAGAGTTGCTGATGTCCCTCCAGGGGGGTCGCCGCGCCTGTCAGTTCGGCCGCCGGATGGCTCAGGACATAGGTGGACCCGATGCCGATGATTCGCACTTCAACGGTTTCGGTTTCCTGCGTATCCCGATTGGTGACGGTCAACCGCCGCCAATTGGCCGGAACCCTCACTCCCAGACTGTCGCCAGGGGCGAAGGGCCGCGTGGACGTGAACCGCACCGGCGTTTGAATACTGAACATATTGTGCGCCGAGCACTGACCCGGATAACTCGCGCAATAGCCACTGTTGGGCGTCTTGTTGACAAAAACATTCTTGTTTGGCTGCGAGGGGTCTGGCTGGAACAACGCTTTTATTTCATGAGTGGCTGCCTCGGCCGAAAGGCTCAACGCCGTTAGTAAACCCAGCCAGTACTTTGTCGCTTTCATGGCATCAACCCGCCTTCTGTTCGATGGATGCGAGATCGGCGAGAGTGTCGGGCGTGCAGCGCAGGTCACCGATCATCAACACATTGTTTTCGCTGCGGTGATCCCTCTCGTTGAGACGGAACTGGCACAGCAGGTTGTTATCCCGGCGCACTTCCAGCGTCGGGGAGCCAGCATTCATTTCCATCGAGAAGAACCCGTCGACTTCGGTCACTCCGCGACTGGCGTGGTTGATCACGTGATGGCCCCTGAGCGGACGCCCCTGCGCATCCACCAGACGACCGAGGACAGTGAGGGTTTTCATCACCCGGATCTGCCGGTAATCCACGCCGCCCTTGTTCAGGTGATAGCGGGTCCGGGCCGGAGCGATGGTCGCGGCGGGCACATGGTTGCCCTCGAAGTCGAAGCTCACGGAGCTGTTCTGGTACGCCGTCAGCGGAATGAAATTGCGCCCCGGCTTCAATGAAGCACCGCCGCCGCTGAGGTCGTCGGCCCGCAGGACAATCCCGTCAATGTCCGATTCCACATCGACGATCATGCCGGCGCCGCGCATCTCGTATTCGCTGGTCATCAGCATTTTCTGCCCGCCCACCACCAGCGTGCTGTCGAGGTTCAGGCCGCCGGTGAACTTGTTGTTATAGGACGAACGCTGAACGAAACCGTCGCCATTGACCGTGTCGGTGCGGAAGTTGGCCAGGCTCGACAGGCCCATGCCGTAGGTATCGCTCAGCGCGGTAACCGATACGTTCTGCAGCACGTGATCCTTGAAGTCCTTGCGCCAGCCCAGAGAGGCGTTGTTGTCGCGACCGCCATCACGGTCGGTGCGTGAACCGATGCTGCCGGTCAACTGCTGGCCCGGCGCGCCGATGGCGAGGTTCAGGCTGAGATCGACACCCCGGCTGCGATCATTGCCGCTGCTGAAACTGCCGGGACGATCGAACAGCGACAGGCGCCAATTGGCATCGTTGCCGAACAGCACGGCACGGCGGTTCCAGCCCAGATCCACGCCGAAGCCTTCGACGTTGCCTTCACTGTGCGAAACCCGGGCGTTGAGGGAGTTGCGCTGATCGACGCGATGATTGATCGCCAGCGAAGAATTGCTGGTCTGGCCGACGAACACGTTGCGTTGGCGCACACGGGTGCCATCGGGCAGGGTTTCGTAAAGATCGGTGGTGTCCAGCCAACTGCGGGTGTGGCTGAAGATCAGGCTGCCGGAGCCATAGTTGTACAGGCTCTGCAGGTCCAGTCCGGTGCCGTAGTCCCGGGTCTGGTAGACGTTGGCATACAGGCTGAGATGGTTGGCCAGCGTCCAGTCGATGGACGTGCCGTACTGCAGTGTTTCCCGGATCTGGCGTGCCGACAGCCCGAGAATCACCCGCGGGTGCGCCAGGTAGTTGATCGAAGCGCCGGCCGTGGGACTGCCGCTGGCCTGTTGATCCCAGTTGCTGAGCAGCTTGCTCTCTTCGCCGGCGAACAGGTTGTAGCGCCAGCGCTCGTCGAGGTTGCGCCAGTTGTTCGGCTTGTAGACCAGCTCCTGAGTGGTGGAGGTGATCTGACCGTCTTCGATCAGCCGCACTTCCACTTCATAGATGCCGCCCGGGAGCGGTCGGGTATCGAGGGTCTGCAATCCGGCCGGCACCGACTGCGTGTTGATCAACAGGCCGTCGCGGTAAATCTCCACCGAGCCCTGACGGTTGGCGGTGACATAAATCGGATAAACGCTGGGCATCGCGTTGTTGATGGCCAGACTGTCGGAGCTGCCGTACATCACACCGACCGCCGTGTCGGGGCTGGTGCCGAATGTACGCGGCTGACGGGTCAGGCCTTCGGAATTGGGGGTGAAATAACCCAGGCGAAAGAAGCTGCCTTGCAGCTCGCGTTGGGTGTAAAGCTCGTGCACGGCGTGGTACAGCTTGTCGTCGGGACCGCCCATGCGCGCCAATTGCATGTTGAAGGTCTGGCTCCAGTTACCCAGGCTGCCACTGGCCTCCAGACCATAGCGCCCACCCAGGTCCTGATCCTGGCCACCATTGAGGTTGAGCTGATTGCGCACCATCAGGCCGCTGCTGCCTTCGAGGGGTTGATCGTGAAAACGCTTGGCCTCGAGATCGCGCTCGGCATTGCGGGTGAGGATCGAGACCAGGGAACTTTCGAGGTTGTAATGCACGGCCAGCACATCATTCGGGCACGCACCGGAGCAATCGCCCAATGGCACGCCGGGCTTGAGATAGGCTGCCCACTTTTCCCGTTCAGCCGGGCCGTAGCGGTTTTCGCTGGTATCGGTGAATTCGAGCAAGGTGATGCGGTCATCGCGTGACAGCACGACCAGAGCTTCTCCCAAAGGCTGCTGGTCAAGCTCGACCCGCACGGCCAGGGGCACGTCAAAGAAATGCTCCTCGAAATCCGCTGGCAAACCTTTGGCTTGCGCCAGCAGACTGCGGGGTGTCGAACCCGCGGAAACAGGTGCCGCCGTCGCACCGGCACAAAACAACAGTGCAAGCGCGACCGCGATGGGTGTCATCGGGAACATGAACTCTTACTCTGATTTCGAACAAGTTGAAGTCCGGCGGGACATTGGGGAATGGGTGTCCCGCCGGGAAACGCTACCGAGCGGTCAGCGCAGCTGCCCGATCAGAGCGCAGCGATCGGCGGTACAGCGTCGAAGGTCAGCGCGACAACACCGGTGTAATCACCCGAGGGGAAAGAGCTGCCTGTGGCGCGGATTTTGATCGGTGCGCGATAGTTCACGTCGGACTCGGACTCACCCACGACCATTTGTGGAGTCAGGGTCAGTACTTTGTTGTTGAACGAAACTTCCAGCGGGATGGTTTCGCTTCCATAGATCAATTGCGGAACACTTTCCAGGCTGGCGTGAACCGAACCGTTGTTGTTGCGCACATCGAAGAAACCATTGATCTCACGCATTTTGCCGGTGCTTGGCTGATAGCTCATGTCCTGGTCTTTGTTGACCAGATCCGTATCAGTTGGCACCACGTAGAAACCATTGGTCGGCACATGGGCGATGAGGCTGATGGAGTGGCGCGCTTCACCGGCAGCAAAGGTCACGGAAGAGCTGAGGGCGAGGGCAGCGAGAGAAGCGGTGATTGCGATTTTCTTGAACATCGATCAGTACCTGTTTTCTTTTTAAGGAATCGAAACATTGAAGTTCAGCTCACAACGGCCGATAAGGCCCGAGACACTGAAGTTCAACTCCGCGGCATGATCAACGCTTGTAGATTAAATGTAAGCAGGCAACTTCCTACGCACTTGTAGTTCAACACCCTTACAACTCGAAAGAAAAAACATTCAAAATCACAAATTCAATAAAGTGACTGTAAGCAATTCCCTACCTACAGTTTCAAGTCAAAAACATTACAGCACTTTCAGCACGCTCCAGTAGTACTTTCCTCAAGTTTTAGAATATAAGCTCAACGATTAATAGAGTCATAGCTTTAACTTCATGGTTATTTCTGCGTGACCGGTCTTTTTGGCAAAAAAAACATTTGAAACCCTGCTCACGCGCTTCGACCGCTCGTCAGCGACCATTCCCTTTCGAAGAAAAAGGCCTTGCCCGGCCTGAAAGATATATCTTAAGTTGTATCTAAATACGACGAGAGAGGACTGAAATGAGAGACCATCATTCCCCCACCGCGACCACGGCGACAGCCGTGACGGCTTCGAAAAACGCCACGGCCGCGAGCGCGGCGGTCGCGGCCCGCGGGTTTTCGCTCCCGGTGATCTGAAATTGCTGCTACTGGCACTGATCGCCGAACAGCCGTGCCACGGCTACGACCTGATCCGCCAGATCGAAACCATGTTCGACGGCGCCTACAGCCCCAGCCCCGGCGTGATCTACCCGACCCTGACATTCCTTGAAGAGAGCGAAATGATCACCGGCGACGCCGAGGGCGGCAAAAAGCGCTACGCCGTGACCGATGCCGGCCGGCAATCCCTCAGCGAACAAGCGGTGGCGCTGGACGGCGTGCGCATGCGCATCGACGTCAGCAAGCGCTCGCTACGCGGTCACGACCGGCCGCCGGAAATCCATGAAGCGGTACACAACCTGCGTCATGCCTTGCAGATGCACCACGGGCGCTGGAGCCCGGAAGAAATCCTGCGGGTGCGCGACCTGCTCAACGACACCGCCAAAGCCATCGTCGACGGCCCTGCCGTTCAATCTGCCCCGGAGAAAGCCGAATGACTGAAGTCCAGACCCAAGGCATCCACCGTGTGATGCATGAAATCAAACGCCGCCGGCTCGAGGTTCTGCGGGTGGTCGACCTGACCCCGCGCATGCGCCGCATCACCCTCGGCGGGCCGGAACTGGCCGGGTTCATCAGCCTGGGCACCGACGATCACGTCAAACTGTTGTTCCCGCAGAACGCCGAACAGGCCGCCGCGCTGGAAACCCTGGTGCTCGGCGCCGGCAAGAGCGACGTGCCGATGCCACCGATGCGCGACTACACCCCGCGTCGTTACGACCTCGACAAGCTAGAGCTGGACATCGATTTCGTCCTGCACGGCGACGGCCCTGCCTCGACCTGGGCCGAACAGGCCAAACCGGGACAGTTCCTGCACATTGGCGGCCCGCGTGGCTCGATGATCGTGCCGGACATCTTCGACAGCTACCTGCTGATCGGCGACGAAACCGCCCTGCCCGCCATCGCCCGCCGCCTCGAAGGCCTGGCGGCCAATCGCAAGGCGCTGGTGGTGATCGAAGTGGAGAACGGCAAGGAGCAGCAAACCCTGGAAAGCGCGGCGCAGGTCAATGTGATCTGGGTGTTGCGTGAGGGCGGCAAAGACAATCTGCTGGCCACCATCAAACAATTGCAGGTGCCCAAGGGCAATCTGTATGCGTGGGTGGCGACGGAAACAAAAGTCTCGCGGCAGATCCGCCGGGTACTGCTCGATGAGCACGGGCTGGATGAGCAGTTCGTCAAAGCCGTCGGCTACTGGCGTGCCGAAGGCTCGGAAGAAGAGTGAATACGCGCGGCGGCGCTGTTAAAGGCGCCGCCCTTGCCAGCGATCAATCCCGATCACCAGCAACGCCATCAGCACAAAGCCCAGCAGAATCCCCCGGCATTGACGAACACCTGTGGATAACCCAGCAGCGCCACGTCAATGAACGGATAGGCGTAAGCCCCCAGCAAATGCCCGCGCAACAGCGCATAGGCGAAGTACACCAGCGGATAGATCAGCCACAGCGGCAGGTGCTTCAGACGCAGGGTGCCCTTCGGCACACACAACCACCAATAAGCCAGAAACAGCAGCGGCATCACGTCGTGCAGCAATTCGTCAGCGATAAACTGCCAGCCCTGCGGATGCCACAGATGTCTCAGCAGAATGCTGTAGGCCAGGCCCACCACCGCAATGCTGACGGCAATCCCGCTGCTGACCCGGGGTTGCACAAACCACTGGCGCGCAGCGGATTCGCGATGGGTCACCGCGCAGGTCAGCACCACCGCCACCAGGGTGTTGGTGATCACGGTGAAGTAGCTGAAGAAACTCACCAGCCCGCCCAGCAGGCTGGCGCCGACACTCAGCCGTGCGAAGAAAATCAGGTACAGCTGAATCCCCAGCCCGGCCCAGCCCAGCACCGCGACCGAAGCGATCAGGCGTCGCCGCCATAGGGCGTTCATCTCAGAGCGGTCGCTTGGTGCGCATCAGCTTCACGTACAGACGCTCAACCTTTTCCCGCGCCCATGGCGTCTTGCGCAAAAAGGTCAGGCTCGACTTGATGGTCGGATCGCTCTTGAAGCAGCGGATGTCGATGCGCTCGGCCAGGCCCGACCATTCGTAGTGGGTTACCAGTGCATTGAGGATCTGTTCGAGGGTCACGCCGTGCAGCGGATCGGGATTGTGGTCGTTCATGCCGGGCCTTTGGGCGAAGTGAAAATGCAGAAGCCGCGCACCTTAGCCGAGGGGCAGAGCCGGTGGAAGGCCTTCCTTCAAATGTAGGTGAACCGCACAAGATCGCAGGCTCCATCATCCCGGGCAATGTGATCGATTGCCGCACTGTTACCGAATCCGAAAGGGTTCATGTCTGCAAAAGCACTTTGTGTTTTTGTAACAGGACATTATCCTGCCGCCCTTCTGCTGAATCGCTTCACTGCCTGCGTCAAATCGTAGCGGCCAGCTTATCCCCAAAAAGATCAAGAAAGACCTATTCAATGCTCGATTTTCCGCTCTCCAGAGACAGCGCTATCTCAACCCTGCGCCTGATCGGCGGCTGCACCGCCCTTGGCCTCGCCACCTGCACCCAGGCCGCCTCGGCCTTCGACAGTGAATCACCGTGGATGCTCGGTGACTGGAACGGCACCCGCAGCGAACTCTCGGCAAAAGGCATCGACTTCAAGCTCGACTACACCGGTGAAATGGGCAGCAACCTGCACGGCGGCTACGACCACGACCGCACCGCGCGCTACAGCGACCAATGGGGCCTCGGCACTCATCTGGACCTGCAAAAACTGCTGGGCTGGGATGACGCCGAATTCCAGCTGACCGTGACCAAACGCAGCGGCAACAACATCAGCAACGACCGCATCAACGACCCGCGCGTCGGTGGCTTCACCTCGGCCCAGGAAGTCTGGGGCCGTGGCCAGACCACCCGCCTGACGCAGATGTGGTACCAGCAGAAATTCTTCGATCAGAAACTCGACATCAAGGTCGGCCGCTTCGGCGAAGGCGAAGACTTCAACAGCTTCCCGTGCGACTTCCAGAACCTGGCGTTCTGCGGCTCGCAGGTCGGCAACTGGGTCGGCGGCATCTGGTACAACTGGCCGGTCAGCCAATGGGCAATGCGCGTCAAATATCACCTGACGCCGGAGCTGTACGCGCAAGTCGGCGCCTATGAGCAGAACCCGTCGAACCTCGATCGCGGTAACGGCTTCAAACTCAGCGGCAGCGGCACCCAGGGCGCGATCCTGCCGATCGAACTGGTATGGAAGCCGAAACTGAACGGCCTGCCGGGCGAATACCGCGCCGGTTATTACTACAGCAACGCCAAGGCCACCGACGCCTATAAAGACAGCAACGGCCAGCCGGCGGCCCTGAGCGGCGAAGCCTATCGCAGCGCTTCAAGCAAACACGGTGTATGGCTCGGCGTGCAGCAGCAGATCACCAGCGTCGCCAGCGACAACTCTCGCGGCTTGAGCGTGTTCGCCAACGGCACGATGCACGACAAGAAGACCAACGCCATCGACAACTACGTCCAGGCCGGCGTGGTCTACAAAGGCCTGTTCGACGCCCGCGCCAGGGACGACATCGGTTTCGCTCTGGCTCGGGTTCACGTCAATCCGGCCTATCGCAAGAACGCCGAAGCGACCAACCAGGCCCGCGCCGTCTACGACTACGACGATCCGTCCTACCTGCCGCCGCAGGACACCGAATACAGCGCCGAACTCTATTACGGCGTGCACGTCACGAACTGGCTGACCGTGCGCCCGAACCTGCAATACATCCGCCATCCGGGCGGCGTGGACAAGGTCGATGACGCGCTGATCGGCGGGATCAAGATCCAGTCGTCGTTCTGATCGACACCGCCCTGCACGAAATTTAGCTAGCTACACAAGTTTTACTTGAACCATGCCCACGCCAAATCGTCATCTACAGTGACTACAGCGCGGGACTACATAAACGTCACGGAGAATCACACTATGAGCACTGAAGGTGCTTCGAGTCGAAGCCGTCTTCTGCCGAACCTGCTCGGCATTCTGCTTCTACTGATGGGCCTGGCCATGCTGGCCGGGGAATCAAGCTGAGCACGCTCGGCGGCTCGCTGTACTACCTGCTGGCCGGCATCGGCATCACGCTGACCGGCATTCTGATGTTGATGCGCCGTCGCGCAGCACTGGGCCTGTACGCCATCGTGCTGTTCGCCAGCACCGTCTGGGCGCTGTGGGAAGTCGGCCTGGACTGGTGGCAACTGGTGCCGCGTCTGGCGCTGTGGTTTGTCCTCGGCTTCGTGATGCTGCTGCCGTGGTTCCGTCGTCCGCTGTTGCTCGCAGGCCCTGCGCCGATGGGCACCGGTGGTTTGACCGTGGCCGTGATTCTGGCCGGCGTCACCGCTCTGGCCAGTCTGTTCACCCACCCGGGCGAAACCTTCGGCGAACTGGGTCGCGACACCGCCGGTACCACCAGCACCGCGCCAGCCATGCCCGACGGCGACTGGCAGGCCTATGGCCGCACCGAGTTCGGTGATCGCTACTCGCCTCTGAAGCAGATCACCCCGGCCAACGTCGGCAAGCTGCAAGAAGCCTGGCGCATCCAGACCGGCGACCTGCCGAGCGCTGATGACCCGGTCGAGCTGACCAATGAAAACACCCCGCTGAAAGCCAACGGCATGCTCTACGCCTGCACCGCCCACAGCAAAGTGCTGGCGCTGGACCCGGACACCGGCAAGGAACTGTGGCGCTTCGACCCGCAGATCAAGAGCCCGGTCGGCTTCAAGGGCTTCGCCCACATGACCTGCCGTGGCGTGTCGTACTACGACGAAGCCGCGTACGCCAAGTCGCAAAACGCTGCGTCCGCCGTCATCTCCGAAGCCGGCAAAGCCGTCGCCCAGGCCTGCCCGCGTCGCCTGTACCTGCCGACCGCCGATGCACGCCTGATCGCACTGAACGCCGACACCGGCAAGATCTGCGAAGGCTTCGGCACCAACGGTGTGGTTGACCTGACCCAAGGCATCGGCCCGTTCACCGCCGGTGGTTACTACTCCACCTCGCCAGCCGCCATCACCCGTGATCTGGTGATCATGGGCGGCCATGTCACCGACAACGAGTCGACCAACGAGCCATCGGGCGTGATCCGCGCCTTCGACGTGCGCGACGGTCACCTGGTGTGGAACTGGGACAGCGACAAGCCTGACGCCACCGAGCCTTTGGCCCCGGGCGAGACCTACAGCCGCAACTCGGCCAACATGTGGTCGCTGGCCAGCGTCGATGAAAAACTCGGCATGGTTTACCTGCCACTGGGCAACCAGACGCCAGACCAGTGGGGCGCCGACCGCACCCCGGGCGCCGAGAAATTCAGCGCCGGCGTCGTCGCCCTGGACCTGGCCACCGGTAAAGTGCGCTGGAACTACCAGTTCACCCACCACGACCTGTGGGACATGGACGTCGGCAGCCAGCCAACCCTGCTGGACATGAAAACCGCCGACGGCATCAAGCCTGCACTGATCGCCCCGACCAAACAGGGCAGCCTGTACGTCCTCGACCGTCGTGACGGCACGCCGATCATCCCGATCCGCGAGATCCCGGTTCCGCAAGGCGCCGTGAAAGGCGACCACACCGCCCCGACCCAGGCCCGTTCGGACCTGAACCTGCTGGCCCCGGAACTGACCGAAAAAGCCATGTGGGGCGCCAGCCCGTTCGACCAGATGCTGTGCCGCATCCAGTTCAAGGAACTGCGCTACGAAGGCCAGTACACGCCTCCGTCGGAACAGGGCAGCCTGGTTTATCCGGGTAACGTCGGCGTGTTCAACTGGGGCGGCGTATCGGTCGACCCGGTTCGCCAGATGCTGTTCACCAGCCCGAACTACATGGCCTTCGTCTCGAAAATGGTGCCGCGCGAAAAAGTCGCCGCCGGCAGCAAGCGCGAGAGCGAAACCGCTGGCGTGCAACCGAACACCGGCGCGCCATACGCGGTGATCATGCACCCGTTCATGTCGCCACTCGGCGTACCGTGCCAGGCCCCGGCCTGGGGCTACGTCGCCGGTATCGACCTGACCACCGGCAAAGTCGTCTGGAAACGCAAAAACGGTACCAGCCGCGACAGCTCGCCAATCCCGATCGGCTTCACCCTGGGCGTGCCAAGCATGGGCGGCTCGATCGTCACTGCCGGCGGCGTCGGCTTCCTCAGCGGCACCCTCGACCAGTACCTGCGCGCCTATGACGTGAACACCGGTAAGGAACTGTGGAAATCGCGTCTGCCGGCCGGCGGCCAGGCGACCCCGATGACCTACACCGGCAAGGACGGCAAGCAATACGTTCTGCTCGTTGTCGGCGGTCACGGTTCGCTGGGCACCAAGATGGGTGACTATGTGATTGCGTACAAACTGCCGGAATAAGTTTTAGCGGCGGTAAAAGCAAAGGCGACGCCCTGCCAAGGGTGTCGCCTTTTTTGTGGGCGCCAATCGCCAATCGATATAAAAGACTGTCAACTCTGACAGGCGCGGTTCTGCTCATTTGCTCCGATCATCAACCCTGAGAAGCGGTTGAATCATGGAGCCAGCGATGCCCGCCCCCCACCACTTTGGCAACCACTGGATCGAGTCTCTGGTCAACGGACAGACCCGGCTCCATCAGTTGCCCGCACACCTTGCGCCCGATGAAGCCAACCTGATACGACGCGAGGCCCTGCAACGAATCAACGGGTCGTCCCTGCAGGCGATCGGCGAATATCAGCACGACGCGCGACCGGTTCATTGCGAGAACCGCATCGGCTCCATACAGATTCCGCTGGGTGTCGCCGGACCGCTGCTTGTCAAAGGCCAGGCCATTACGGCTCAGGAACCGGTCTATGTGCCCATGGCCACCACCGAAGGCGCGCTGATCGCCAGCACCTCGCGCGGTTGCCGCGCCTTGCATGCCGCCGGCGGCGCCGTAGTGCGGGTCGAGGACGTGGGCATTACCCGCGCGCCTGTGTTTCGCACCAGCGGCATTGAACAGGCCCAAACCTTTCTCGCCTGGATTCGCGACCACTACCCGCAGATCAAGCAATGTTGCGAACAGGACAGCCACTATCTGCAATTGCAGGAAATCGTGCCGGCAGTGGTCGGCAGAACGATTTACCTGCGTTTTCGCTTCCACAGCGCCGATGCCATGGGCATGAACATGGCAACCCTTGCCTGCGACCGAGCGATTATCCAGTTGATCAGCCCGGAAACAGGCGTGCCCTGCATCAGCATCTCGGGCAACTATTGCACCGATAAAAAAGCGGCAATGGTCAATTTCCTCAACGGACGCGGCCAGCGCATTCATGCCGAAGCCCACCTGAGCGCCGACATCCTGCGCGATATTCTCAAAACCAACTCCACCGACCTGTGCGAACTGCAATACCGCAAGAACCTGCTCGGTTCCGCCATGGCCGGCGCCATCGGCCACAACGCCCATCACGCCAATATCCTCGCCGCGTTTTTCATCGCCACGGGTCAGGATGTCGCTCAAGTGGCTGAAAGTGCGGTAGGCATTACGTGTATCGAAGCCTGTGAACACGGAGCCATTTACGCCTCGGTCCTGTTGCCGGACACGCCGTTGGGAACAGTCGGCGGCGGTACCGGGTTGTCCACCCAGCGCGAAGCCCTGGCCTTGATGGGGATCGTCCCGGGCAGTAAAAAACCAGGCGTCGACACCCGGCGGCTGGCGGAAATTCTCGGTGCGCTGGTACTGGCGGGGGAACTGTCGATCATGGCCGCCCAAGCCTCGCATCAGCTGGTTTCAGCCCATCAGCGATTGGGGCGCTGAGCATGCCCGTGATCCATGCCAGAGCGCCCGGCAAAATCATCCTGATGGGGGAACATGCCGCGCTGCATGGATGTCCGGCCATTGCCTGTGCCGTGGGGCTTTACTGCAACGTGTGGATATCCCCGCACGAGAGCCGGCAGATCGACGTGCAACTGCCCGACCTTGCGTTCCAGCACCGCTATGACCCCGAGCAATTGGCCGACTACATCCGCCATGTTCGTCTGGCCTGGGCGCATTATCGGCGCGTCCCGAGTACCTCCAGTTTTGCGCGACTCAACGTCAGCGCCCCCGACCACCTGATCAAATGCGCCATGGGTGAAATCCTGCTGCGACTCGCGCCCGCCAACTGGCAGGGCTTTGTCCTGCGGGTGCAATCACAGATTCCGACCGGCGCCGGCTTCGGCAGCTCCGGCGCACTGGCCGTCACGCTCATGGCTGCACTGTCACAGCTGTTCCGGCTGACAGAAGCCGATTGTCCGCTCGAACAGTTGGCCCTGGCGGTTGAACGCTATCAGCACGGCGAACCTTCGGGCATCGACCACAACACCAGCCTGCTGGGCTCGGTTGTCATAGGCCGGCGTGACGCGCAGGGCCCGTTCAATCTGCGCACGCTACCCGACAGCCCTGTGCTCCTGCCGCCCGGCACGTTGCGAGTGTTCAACACCGGAACCGCCCGCGAGAGCACCGGCCAAGTCATCGCCGCCACCCGATACCGGCTCGAAGGTGCCAACAATCCATTGCTGGCCAGCATGCAACGCAATACCGAGCGCTTCTGTTCGCTGCTGCAACAATCGCGACCGATGCCGGAAACGCTTCGTGCGGTGATACGCGATTACCAGGCGGATCTGGAAAAGCTGGGCGTCGTCCCCGCCGCCGTCGCCCGGTTGATTCGCTCGATAGAAAACGCAGGAGGAGCAGCCAAAATCTGCGGCGCGGGAGCCCTGACCGGTCACCAGGCCGGCGCGCTGCTGGTGACGGGCGCAGAAGAGGTGCCGCAGCTTTCGCGGTATCAACGAATCGACGCACCGCTCGCGGTGGCGGGACTCGAGATCATCCGTTCATGAATCGCACCAGCGTCTCGTCCCCGGCCAACATTGCACTGATCAAGTATTGGGGCATGCGCGACGCTCACAACACCTTGCCCAATAACGCCTCGCTTTCGATGACCCTGAGCCGCTGCGTCAGTATCTGCACGCTGGCGCCATTGCCCGGTGGCTCGGCCGATGAATTTCTATGGAAAAACAGGCAAGGCGCACTGGTACCGGCCGATCCCACCCTGCGCGCCGGGATCGAACATCACCTGCACGCCTTGCGCGAACATTTCGATCACTGGCAACCGCTACGCATCGCAACCACCAACAGTTTCCCGACCGGCGCCGGCATCGCCTCGTCGGCAGCGGGTTTCAGCGCACTTGCAGCGGCATTTGCCGTGTATCGCGGACACTCGCTGACGCATCCCACCCTCAGCGATCTTGCGCGCCTGTCCGGCTCCGGCTCGGCGGCGCGCTCGGTCTGCGGTGGTTTTGTGCAGTGGCCCGGCAATGCGCAGCTGCTTTCGGGGCCGGCCCTGCAAATCGCTCCCGCACGCCACTGGCCACTGCATGATCTGATCGCCGTGGTCGATGCCCGACACAAAACCGTCAGCTCCCGCCAGGGTCATCTGCTCGCCACCAGCAGCGAGTTTTATCCGACCCGTTTGAAGCTGCTGCCGGAGCGTCTGGAACAAGTGCACCGCGCCATTCTCGAACGCGACTTCACCCGACTGGCCGATGCCGTGGAGCGCGAAGCCATCGAACTGCACCTGATCGCCATGACTTCGCAGCCACCGGTTTTCTATTGGCATCCGGCGACACTGGCCGTGCTGGAACAGGTCCGCCAACTGCGTCGCGAAGGCCTGGACGTCTGCGCCACCCTCGACGCCGGCCCCAACGTACATGTGCTGTGCACGCCACAACATTCCCCCCGCGTGTTTGCTGCACTGCGCAAACTGCCTGACATCCAGCGCTGGATACTCGATAGAGCGGGCGACGGGCCCCGGCGGCTGGAGCAGCATCTGTTCTGATGCTTGCGTCCTACAGATGAGGTGTTTTTTGGGGACGATTCCGACAAGTCGCGTCGGTTGTCCCTAGGAAACGGGGTGGATAGGCTTCGGGGGTCGCTGAAACATTCAGCGATGGGGCGTCGCGGCCCGATAACTGATGCATAATCGCCAACCTCACGGCACCCCGGTGCCTGTTGTTTGTGTCATGGCGGCTGTGCGCGGGATACCTTCTCTGGAGGTATGCCGATTCCTCAGTTATCGGTCCGC
This sequence comes from Pseudomonas sp. IAC-BECa141, assembly GCF_020544405.1. Lineage (NCBI taxonomy): Bacteria > Pseudomonadati > Pseudomonadota > Gammaproteobacteria > Pseudomonadales > Pseudomonadaceae > Pseudomonas > Pseudomonas sp. IAC-BECa141. Next base: position 4,993,680 of record NZ_CP065410.1, read on the forward strand.
GAACCCGCGTACAGCTGCCACCTCAGATTGCGTCGCGGCAATCGAAGGCAGCTCCAACTTCACCAACTGAGTATTCACCATGAAAAAACCAACACCCAATCCCCCCGAATCAAACGACGCATCGCCCTACGAATCGCCAGATTCCAAAAAACTCCACGAAGCCGCCGAGCGCGCCCTCGACCACTACCTGAAACCCAACGCCACCACCCTGCGCTTCCATAAACCCAGCACCATGTTCCAGGCCGCCCCCGATCAGGACAGCGAAAGCCTGCTGGTGCACGCCTGCGAATCACTGGCACAGGCCAGCCTCATGACCAGCGACATCGCCGCACACATCGACCTCCCGCAGCGGCGGACGATTCTGGCCATTCAGCAAATCATCATGCTGGCTGAACTGGCGGTGAATCGGGTGCTGGATAATGTTGAGGTTGATCGGTATCCAGCCTGATTATTGAAAATACCGCTGCGCGAAGAAGGGCTTGTGGTGCGTTCTGCCTGAGGCACCACGAGCCCTTCCGACCGTCATATCCGTTGTTTTTTGACAATGCCCGGAGCCAGCCGGTTTTTATCTCACCCTGATCATTTGCAGATCGTGTTCAAGCATATTGATCAAGTTCTGCAGGTATTTGAATCGCTTATCTTTTTTCTCCCAACGATCAATGAACAGCAAGCCGTGATCGTTGACCTGGATCGGTGTCTCGACGATTTCACCGGTCCTGGATTTATGCACCAGACGGAGCGCACTCGTGTCTGAACTGTCGATCATGAACATCCCGGCACCGGTCAGTTTGCTGCGGCTGACAGACTGCACCGGGACTGGTTTTTCCCCTCCGGCGACGGCCACCTCCATCAAGAAATCGCTGCGCAGGGCGCGGCTAGTGGTTCCCATCCTGCCGGCCACAACTTCCCACCCCCCGCGATGGATACCTTTGGCCAGTTCCGGAGCGGTGTCGCGCACATGGAGACTGACTGCCGAGAGGGTATCCGCCAGCCCCGGTACACCCAGGTTGTAATTGGTGTGGGCACTGCCGATCAGGGCCACCCATTTATGCGGTCCGTGTGCCAGTTGGTCGGCTTTGATCACCTGAGTGGCGAAATAGCTGAACATCTCGTTGCGAGAAATATCGGTGTCACGCAAGCCCTTGACGTGGTACGACGCCGTGCAATCGAGTGCCCTGATACGGATGTTGTACTTGGCCGCCGCCTGACAGACCTCTGTGTACGTATCGTTACCGGCATGGGTGGGCATCTGGCCACGGTCCTGAACGCGCAGATAAGCCTTCAGTCGGTCCGGCATGCGCTGTGTCCGGTAAAAAACATCCAGGTCAGCCTGATGCAGATCGGTGAACAGATGCTCCATGTACAGCGTGTCATACCCGGCTTGCTTGAGCGCCTTCATGTGTTTTTTCAGCAGCACTTTGCTCGATACGTCGCTATGGGCCTCGCCGATCAGCAGGTTCAAGCGTCCGTCAGCCAACTGCCGCAAAAAACCTTCGAATGAGGTGTCTGAGGTGATTGTCGGGAGCCTGGCAGCTGCGGGGGGAGTGTACTGAGCAAAAGTGTCCCGGGCTTTTTTCCCGAGACGCTCGCGGTTGGTGATGAATGCATCATGCGCCGGTCTTTCTTTAGGTGCGGACGGGGAATAACGTGAATCCAAGGCATGGCGTTGGTGCAACATGTTCGCGATATCGTCACGCAGGGAGGCCGGGATATCGTAGTCGCTGAAATGCTCGACAACAGAAGCAATCGGAGCGGGCCTGGAGACGGGCTGGGGAGCCTTGTATGCCGTCGGCCATTGCACACGATAATCGCCCTTGGCAGCCGCATCCCCCGCGTTTGTCCCGGCCGAATCGAGGCTGATACGTGCTGACTGATCCAGGGCAACGTCTTCTACACGCACGGCGACAGCAGCATGCAGGTCAGCCAGGCCAGGGGTTTTGTCGGAGGTGCACATGCGTGATTGTTCAGTGAGAACCACCCAGCGCTCCTCGGGCGCATCGGCGATATCGGCGGCCAGCGTCTTGTGTGAATAGAAATTTCTGATGAGGTTGCTTCGAGGGGTCAATGGCGAGACATCGGCCAGGACCAGAGCCCCGTCCAGGTTGTAGCTGGTCGAAGCATCCAGCGCATGGATTTTCAGACCTTTTTCGCGAGCCGCACGCACCAGTGCCAGATACGAGTGTGGTGCGTCTTTCTCATGTCCCAGTGCACGGTCGACGGCTTCAAGATGAGTTTTGATGTGCTTCCAGGTTCCACCCTTGTTCATTTTTGCCAGCTTGACATTGAAGACATCACCCGCCAGGTATTCCACGTAAAGCCGCTTGTAGCCGTGACTGACGAGTGCGTCCAGATTATCGATCAGCAGTTGTTTGCTGGCGATCGAATCGGGCCGGGCGCCGATCACCAGATTTTTCCCTTTGACAGTATCGCTGCCGATCAACCGGGCAAATGACAGGTCGCCGGCGACTGCCGGGACTTCGGCGCGGGCTGCCAGCGGGGCAAGTCCGGCGAAATGAGCAGTGGCGTCTGCGCTGAGCTTTTCGACCTGCTTGAGGTATGCGGTGCGTGTCGAGGCAAGCTCATGGGCGGCGCCTTCCATGACGACGGCGGGCGTGATGGCTATATCGTCCTGACTGCGCAGGAGGATGTTCTGCCTGGTTTGCGGATTCATCACCGTTTCGATGCGTTCCCGGTACTTGGGCTCTACGCCATAGTCCTTATACGGTCCGGGGGTCTCTGGTACAGGCTCATACTTGGGCGCTCCACCGACCATGCCACTACGTACCAGAACGCCATCGGAATTGCGCACGGTCAGAATGCCGGTAGAAACGAGTTCGCTGGAATCCGGCTTGAACCGATAGAGCAAATAACGACCGAGTTCGTCAGGACTGTTCCTGGTATAGAACAGTTGGTTTCTGAAAGACACCACATGCATGTCTTTCAAATGAGGTTGGGTTGCCACGTCATCAATCACGGCCATGACATGTTCCAGTTGATTTCTGGCGCTGGCACTGGAGAGGCGTGGCAGCAAAAGACTGCGTGTGGGTTTGAGCGGTTTCAACATCGGACGCAGGTCGGTCAGTACCGCCCCGGCACTGTTGAACAGATAGCCGAGCCAACGCTCAAAAGCTTCACCGTGGTCACCCTGGCGATAGGCGTGCAGGGCGAGCATGCCGTCCTTGAAAGCCAACAGCAGACCGCTACTCAGGCTCAGCAGCGGGAACGGCGCAGTGGCAATGGCGGTGAACAGTTCGACAGTGATCCATACCAGACCGGCGATCATTCCGGCACGGCTGGTGGTGGTCGCGTTAACGTCGTCGATCCGACGTTGCAGCTTCATGTTGTAAAGGGCAAAGCGCAGATCACTGACTGCCGCGACCGCGTGGGTCGAGTCGTAACGCGCAGGGCTGGGTGTCGTTTTATTGAGGCCTGCGGGCAGCTCCTTCCTGATATTTTCAAGGTACTTGCTTACACGGGGCCGGGCGCTGACGCTGACTCGCGAGACCAGGTATTCGAGCATGCCGGACAGCTGTTTAAGCAGGTAGTTGAACAGCCGCGCCTCGCGAAAAACCACGCCGTCGGGCGCATCGGGTGTGTAGAGCAGGACCGGGTTGTCGCCGTGGCTGAACAGCCACGTATCGATCACCCACTCGCCGTCGATCATCAGACGGTGAAGCGCATAATTGGTGCGCGTGGCACCTGAAGTCTCACCCATACTGTCAATACTGCGCTCCAGCCATTGCAGGTCATGACTGGCAATATGGCCTTGCAGCTGGCACTCCAGCGCGGCGTTTTTCATCTGGAGCCGGGTAATCGCCAGGGTCGCATTACGCCTGAAGTCATAGCCTTCGCTTGTCGAACTTTGCAGCTCGGCCTTGACTTTGTCGATGTAGCGTTGGCCGATCCATACACCGGTGACCGAACGCGCGACATTCTCTGCGGTCAGGTTGCTGATATCGATCCCCTGCGGACCTCTGAAGCGCGCCGAGCGGGAAAATTTTTCATCGAGAAAACCGACGCCGTCGGCGTAACCGTCGCGATAAAGCTCCGTGTACGTCAAAGGTGCCGGTGTCCACGAGGGCATGATGGAGGTCGGCGAGAATGCCCAGACGGTATCCGGGTCGACATCGTTGGCCGTGCGTTTGAGCAAGCGATTCAAGCTTATTTTTGCTTGCTCGTGCACATAGTCATCAAAGGTCGGAAAGCGACTGCCCGACAAGGCGTGGCTAATGAACGCACGCAAGACTCCGTCGGCGCCTTCGCCATGGGTCGTCAGTTTCCGGCGGTTGACGGAGGTGGTCGAGCGATACCACAACGGTGTACTGAAATCGTAGTCGTCGGTCCGTGTAGCGAGCATGTGCCTGGCCATCGCACCAAGGCAATCAAGATGACTGCCGTGAGCGAACGTGACCTTGTGATGCTCGTGCGCCTCTGGCTTGAAACTCAGTCCGGACAACACCTGGCGCACCTTCTGGCGAAAACGCATGGGCGCGCGACGGATCAGATAGCCGGCCATGCTGTCGGCGACACTTTGCCGGGCCCAGCCAAGCAAGTGAGTCTGGCATTCGAGCTCACTGTCGAAAGCCTGGAATTGCTGCTCTCGCGGCGCCTCTGGCGTACACAGCAACAACCGTTTGATCGCGCCGCCGTCATCGTTCTGGCACAGCACCCACAAGTCCTGTAACTGTGCGCCGTGCAGCGACACGGTGGCGGCGCGCAGGCGGGAATCGCGGCCGTCACGCAGGCGCTGGATCAGTTGCAGGTCACTGTCGAGCAGATGCCCTTGCAGCACTGCCGTGTGAGCGAGGGCGACGATACGGTGATCGAGCATCTGCTCGATGGCGGACTTGATCGCAGGCCTGGCCTGTAGCGCTTTTTGCAAGTCATAGAAATCAGTTCGAGGCTGCAGTTCCAGGGCTTGCTTGATCAGCCACGCTGGTGTCACGTCAGCGTAGGCTGGTGGCAAAGGCTCGTCATTGTAAGTGAGGGTGGTGTGCTTCAAAAACGCCGAGTCCGGTAATTCATCGCCGGTGTGCGGGCCGCGCAAGGTCAGCTCAAGCAAACTGCTTTGTTGCACATAATTACCGTATCCCGGTACTTGACGAACGGTGGATAGGCTTAATTTTTCGGGCTCGATATCGTCGATTTCCAGATCTTCGCTCAGGCGCTCCAGCCATTGCTGGCGGGCCAGGGCCGTCAGGCTGCCTGCCGGTCCCATCAGGTCGAGCAGGTGTTGCCGCCTCTGCTGGTAGTTGCGCAGGTGCTGCGTCAGTGCGTTTTTTTGCGCAGTGCTGGCGCTCCGATACCAGTGCGGTGCGCTATCGCGCAGATGGCGTTCGAACAAGGATTGCGCGCGCAATTCCATACGCGACGTGAGATCCGGCAATGCGGCGGCAATTGCGCGCTCCAGGGCCGCGAGCAATAGCGTGGGGTCTTGCAGCGGGTTATCGGAGAAGCTCAAGGCGCGCTCGATATCCTGCGTACGTTTTTCGATCAGCGCATCGTAGATGTGTTCGAACAAGGGCTTGCTGTCGATCGGTACGAGCGACAGCGGCCAGATACCTGCTGCGCCCACAGCGTGATAGCGCGTCGGCAGCATGTGCATGAATTCTTGGCTTGCACTGGCCTGGTTCAGTGACGCGCGCAACTGGTTGTCGAGATCAGCCAGGGAATTGAAGAATTCGATGCCCCTTGCGGGGGTGAACAGCAACGCGTAACCCATGCCTTGGTCTGTCTGCAGATCCTTGACCTGGCGGGTGTTTTTTTCCGTGACGAGGAAGGCGCCGGCCAGCTCGACGATGGTGTCCTGGTAGCTGAACTGCAGCGCGTAAGTGGCTGGACGCAGCATAGGTACCCTATTGAGTTTTTGAAGAAGCTCGCCGGCTTGCGGGTGCAGCAGGCGGTCGCTGACGGCTTGCCTTGCTTCGTTGCCGATGGCGGTGAAGCCCGCGTCATATACGAGGAAGCTTTTCGCCGGTTTGCCGTCGATGCGGTCGCGCATGTCCATGCCGGCCAGTTGGCTAGCCAGTCCGTTTTTCAGCGTTGCGATCAACTTTTTGCCGTCGGCGCTTTTCAGATCGCTGTTTTCCACCACCTGATACAGCGCGCGACTGCGTTGCAGGTAGCTTGTACGGTAGGTTTTCAGTTGCTCATCGAGGCGTTTCAGGAAGGCCTGTTCGCTGGTCGGTTTCTGTGCGGGAAGCAATGGGGTTGGGGTATTGAACAAATAATGGGCGATCACGTTGAGATCGTTTTTGATCTCTTCGGGTGTGGGAGGGGTGGTGATACTCATTGGCACACGTCCATGTTGAGAATGAGGGCGCAGCATGGCGAAGGGCAGTCCTGACAAGGTGGTACACATACACTTCCAGACGAGGTCCTAAACCTGTCAAAGCCCTGAACACACAACCAGAAACACCCACCCCATTGAAACCACCAAAACCCTGCCCCATCTAACAGCCATACCCCATTGCGCAGGTGCCCCATGAGCGACCAGCAAGAATTCCCCGAGAACCCCGACGACATCACCGAAACCGACGCCGAACACATCGAACACCACGTCCCAGGCAAAGGTCTGGCCCTGCCCGGCCAGAACCTGCCGGACAAGGTGTACATCATGCCGATCCACAACCGCCCGTTCTTCCCGGCTCAGGTCCTGCCGGTCATCGTCAACGAAGAACCCTGGGCTGAAACCCTCGAACTGGTCAGCAAATCCGAACACCACTCCCTGGCCCTGTTCTTCATGGACACGCCCCAGGAAGACCCGCGCCACTTCGACACCAAGGCACTGCCGCAATACGGCACCCTGGTCAAGGTGCACCACGCCAGCCGCGAAAACGGCAAACTGCAATTCGTCGCCCAGGGCCTGAGCCGCGTCCGCATCAAGACCTGGCTCAAACACCACCGCCCGCCGTATCTGGTGGAAGTCGAATACCCGCACCAGCCCACCGAGCCGACCGACGAGGTCAAGGCCTACGGCATGGCGCTGATCAACGCGATCAAGGAACTGCTGCCGCTCAACCCGCTGTACAGCGAAGAGCTGAAGAACTACCTCAACCGCTTCAGCCCCAACGATCCGTCGCCGCTGACCGACTTCGCCGCCGCCCTTACCTCGGCGACCGGCAATGAGTTGCAGCAAGTGCTCGACTGCGTGCCGATGCTCAAGCGCATGGAAAAAGTCCTGCCGATGCTGCGCAAGGAAGTCGAAGTTGCGCGCCTGCAGAAAGAAATCTCCGCCGAAGTGAACCGCAAGATCGGCGAGCATCAGCGCGAGTTCTTCCTCAAGGAACAGCTCAAGGTCATCCAGCAGGAACTCGGCCTGACCAAGGACGACCGCAGCGCCGACCTCGAACAGTTCGAGCAGCGCCTGGAAGGCAAAGTCCTGCCGACCCAGGTGCAGAAGCGTCTCGAAGAAGAGATGAACAAACTGTCGATCCTCGAAACCGGATCGCCGGAATACGCGGTCACCCGCAACTACCTCGACTGGGCGACCTCGGTGCCGTGGGGCGTGTACGGCGAGGACAAGATCGACCTCAAGCACGCGCGCAAGGTGCTGGACAAACACCACGCCGGCCTCGACGACATCAAGGACCGGATCCTCGAATTCCTCGCGGTCGGTGCCTACAAAGGTGAAATCAGCGGCTCCATCGTGCTGCTGGTCGGCCCGCCGGGCGTGGGTAAAACCAGTGTCGGCAAATCGATCGCCGAATCGCTCGGCCGGCCGTTCTACCGTTTCAGCGTCGGCGGCATGCGTGACGAGGCCGAAATCAAGGGCCACCGCCGCACTTACATTGGTGCGCAGCCGGGCAAACTGGTGCAGGCGTTGAAAGACGTAGAAGTGATGAACCCGGTGATCATGCTCGACGAGATCGACAAGATGGGCCAGAGCTACCAGGGCGATCCAGCCTCGGCGCTGCTGGAAACCCTCGATCCGGAACAGAACGTCGAATTCCTCGACCACTATCTGGACCTGCGGATGGACCTGTCGAAAGTCCTGTTCGTCTGCACCGCCAACACTCTGGATTCGATTCCCGGCCCGTTGCTGGACCGGATGGAAGTGATTCGCCTGTCGGGTTATATCACCGAAGAAAAAGTCGCCATCGCCAAGCGTCACCTGTGGCCGAAACTGCTGGAAAAGGCCGGCGTGTCCAAGGGCAGCCTGAGCATCAGCGACACGGCGCTCAAGGCCTTGATCGACGGTTACGCCCGTGAAGCCGGCGTGCGTCAGCTGGAAAAACAGATGGGCAAACTGGTGCGCAAAGCGGTGATGAAGCTGATCGACGACCCGAAAGCGGTGATCAAGATCGGCCCGAAAGATCTCGAAGCGTCCCTCGGCCATCCGGTGTTCCGCAACGAACAGGTGCTGTCCGGCACCGGCGTGATCACCGGCCTGGCGTGGACCAGCATGGGCGGCGCGACTCTGCCGATCGAAGCCACGCGGATTCACACGTTAAATCGTGGTTTCAAACTCACCGGGCAACTGGGCGATGTGATGAAGGAATCGGCCGAGATCGCCTACAGCTACGTCAGCTCGCACCTCAAATCCTTCGGTGGCGATACGAAATTCTTCGATGAAGCTTTCGTCCACCTGCACGTGCCGGAAGGTGCAACACCGAAAGACGGCCCGAGCGCCGGCGTGACCATGGCCAGTGCCTTGCTCTCCCTCGCTCGTAACCAGCCGCCGAAAAAAGGCGTGGCGATGACCGGTGAATTGACACTGACCGGGCATGTACTGCCGATTGGCGGGGTGCGCGAGAAGGTGATTGCGGCGCGGCGGCAGAAGATTTTCGAGTTGATTCTGCCGGAGGCGAATCGCGGCAACTTCGAGGAACTGCCGGATTACCTGAAAGAAGGCATCACCGTGCATTTCGCCAAGAAGTTTGCGGATGTGGCGAAGGTGCTTTTCTAACCCTCCCCTGCTGATCGTTCCCACGCTCCGCGTGGGAATGCATCCTTTGACGCTCTGCGTCACGCTTGCAAAGGACGCAGAGCGTCCCGGGCGGCATTCCCACGCGGACGCGTTCGACGCCTCGACGTGGGAACGATCACGCCAAGCCTGGCGTTGTCACACTTTGTCTCATCTTCAGTTATGCTCGCCGTTCGTCGCCAACGCCGGAGCCTCTGAATCCATGTCCCCCCTTCGCCTGTTTGTCCCCCTGTCTCTCGCCCTGCTGGCCGCCTGCGCCACGCAACCGAAAACCAACGTGACCGTGGAAAAACAGAGCGAATGCCCGGTGCAACTCACCAATGGGCAAAACCTGATCGTCATGCTCCCGAGCAACCCCACCACCGGCTACCGCTGGGCTATCCAGGATTCCGCCGGCGGCGTATTGCGCGCCCTCAGCCCCGAGGTCTACAGCAATCCGGAAGATGCCGGCGTGGTCGGTGCGGCCGGTCTCTCGACCTGGCGCTTCCAGGCTTTCGCCACCGGCACCGGTCGTCTGCGTCTGACTTCACAGCAACCATGGGCACCGGAAGTGTTGCCGGTGGAAACATTTGACTGCGCCATTTCGGTGAACTGATCGTGGGCTGGCTGATCCTCGCGCTGATGGGCGCCGTGACTTTTCTCTACGGCGTCAGTACCCACGCGGCGTTGCTTTGCCTGCTGGTCAAACCGCTGCCGGTGCTGGCATTGCTCGGCTGGTTGCACGATGCGCCGCCGAGCGAATATCGCCGCTGGATCAGCCTCGGACTGATTTTCTCGTTGATCGGCGATGTGCTGCTGGCGTGGCCGGGGGATTTGTTCGTCTTCGGCCTGGGTGCGTTTCTGGTCGCGCATCTTGCGTATCTCAAGACTTATCTCAGTGATTGCCGGCGCCTGGCATTGCTGCCGCTGATCCTGGCGCTCAGCGTCGGCGCCGTGCTGTTGGGCATTCTGATTTCCAGTGGACTGGGTCCGTTGACCGTGCCGGTGATCGTTTACGGCACCGCCATCAGCGCCATGCTCTGGCGCGCCCTGGCCCGGCTCGGCAGCAGCGTGCCGCAGCGCTCGGCATTGCTGGCGGCGGGTGGCGCAGTGGCGTTCGTGTTTTCCGACAGCGTGATCGGCATCGATCGTTTTGTCGCACCGTTCCACGCTGCTCCGTATGTGATCATCCTCAGTTACTGGCTGGGGCAGTGGGGCATCGCCGCCTCGGCATTTTCCCAGAGCAAACGTCCGGCCCTTTGACCCGGCGGTTTATCAGACAACCCGCGCATCTGCGCGCCAGTTTGGCTAAAATGCCGGCCTTTTCATCGACACCGCCGGAACCGCCGTGAGCAAAGAACCCGATCGCATTTTCGCCCAGCCGATGGCCCAGGTGCCTGACTTCGCCTTCAACGAAGACGTGGTGCGGGTGTTCCCGGACATGATCAAGCGTTCGGTGCCGGGTTACCCGACCATCGTCGAAAACCTCGGCGTGCTCGCCGCGCAGTTCGCCCAGCCGAACAGCGTGCTCTACGACCTCGGCGCCTCTCTCGGTGCGGTAACCCAGGCCCTGCGCCGGCACGTGCGCACCGACGGTTGCCGGGTGATCGCGGTGGATAACTCGGCGGCGATGGTCGAGCGCTGCCGCGAATACCTCAACGGTCAGGATTCGATGTTCCAGGAGTTGCTGCCAGTGGAGGTGATCGAAGGCGACATCCTCGCCCTCGATTTCAAACCGGCCTCGGTGGTGGCGCTGAACTTCACTCTGCAATTCATCGCCCCGGATCAGCGCACCGCGTTGCTGTCGCGCATTCGCCAATCGTTGCTGCCGGGTGGCGCGCTGATTCTGTCGGAGAAGCTGCGCTTCAACGATGCCGAAGAACACGCGCTGCTCACCGATCTGCACGTCGCATTCAAACGCGCCAACGGCTACAGCGAACTGGAAATCGCCCAGAAGCGCAGCGCCATCGAAAACGTCATGAAGCCCGACAGCCTCGAAGAACACCGCGAGCGTCTGCTGGCGGCCGGGTTCTCGAAAGTCGTGCCGTGGTTCCAGTGTCTTAACTTTGCCTCGTTGATTGCCTTGCCATGATTGATCTGTCTCCCCTCGCCCGCCGTCTGGCCGGTACGCCGCTGGCCGAATGGGCCAACACCCTGCAAGTGCAGCTCGACAAGAAAATGGAGAAAGGCCACGGCGATCTGGAACGCTGGCAAAGTGCGCTGGACGCTTTGCCGAAGCTCCAGCCGACCGAAGTCGACCTGCTCGACGGTCTGAAGCTGGACACCGATTGCGACGACGCAACCCGCGCACAGATGCGCACCGCGCTGATGGGCCTGTCGCCGTGGCGCAAGGGGCCGTTCGATCTGTTCGGCGTGCATGTCGACACCGAATGGCGCTCGGACTGGAAGTGGTCGCGGGTTTCTCCGCATCTGGACCTAAAGGGCAAGCGCATCCTCGATGTCGGTTGCGGCAACGGCTACTACATGTGGCGCATGCTCGGCGCCGGCGCCGACAGCGTGATCGGCGTCGACCCGAACTGGCTGTTCTTCTGCCAGTTCCAGGCGGTGCAACGTTATCTGTCAGAGCCGAATGCCTGGCACCTGCCGTTCCCGTTCGAAGACCTGCCGCCGAACCTGGAAGGCTTCGACACGGTGTTTTCCATGGGCGTGTTCTACCACCGTCGTTCGCCGATCGAGCATTTGCTGGCGCTGAAGGATTGCCTGGTGAAGGGTGGCGAACTGGTGCTGGAGACATTGGTGATCGAAGGCGACAAGCATCAAGTGCTGGTGCCGGAAGACCGTTATGCGCAGATGCGCAATGTGTGGTTTTTGCCATCGGTGCCGGCGCTGGAACTGTGGCTGCGGCGCGCGGGTTTCACCGATGTGAAATGTGTGGATGTGAGCACCACCACCGTCGAAGAGCAGCGCGGGACCGAGTGGATGAAGTATCAGTCGTTGAGCGACTTCCTCGATCCGCAAGATCACAGCAAGACGATCGAAGGGCTGCCGGCGCCGATGCGCGCCGTCATCGTCGCGAAGAAGTAACGACCCCTTCCAGACACTGCAAAAAATTGTGGGAGCTGGCTGGCCAGCTCCCACAGGGTTTGATGTTGTGCTTCAGTCTGCGGGTTTCGCCCGCCGCGCCCTGAAGAACTCGGTCAACACCGCCCCGCACTCCTGCGCCAACACCCCACCTTCATACAGCACTCGATGGTTGAGAAAGCCCTGAGTGAAGAACTGCCCCTGACTCTGCACAATCCCGGCCTTGGGCTCCAGCGCGCCGTACACCACCCGCGCAATCCGCGAATGCACGATCAGCCCGGCGCACATGCTGCACGGTTCCAGCGTCACGTAGAGCGTACTGCCCGGCAGGCGATAGTTGCTCACAGCCTGAGCAGCGGCGCGGATCGCGACCATTTCCGCATGAGCACTCGGGTCACTGGCGCTGATCGGGCAATTGAAGCCGCGACCGATAATCTCGCCATCCTGCACCAGCACCGCGCCCACCGGCACTTCGCCGAGGGCTGCGCCTTGGGCCGCCAACGCCAGGGCTTCGCGCATGAAGTCGCGGTCACGGCTGCGGTCGATGATCGCCGCAGGGCGAATCTGGCGCATCACTTCACCTCGATGGCGGCCATCAGGCCGGTTTCCATGTGGTCGATCACGTGGCAGTGGAACATCCACACGCCAGGGTTATCCGCCACCAACGCCACTTGCGCGCGCTCGTTTTTGCCCAGCAGATAAGTGTCGGTGAAGTACGGCACGATCTTGTGCCGGTTCGACGCAATCACCTTGAAGCTCATGCCGTGCAGGTGGATCGGGTGCTGGTACTGGGTCATGTTCTTCAGTTCGAAAATATAGCTCTGACCCAGTTTCAGGCTGGCGATCGGCCGGTCGGCGCAGGTCTTGTCCGTGATGTCCCAGGCCTTGCCGTTGATCTGCCACAGGCTCGGCGGCTTGCCGTTATCAACATTCACCGACACCGAACCGACCCATTCGAAATTGAAGTTGAGTTTCTCGGCATTGGCCAGGTCCGGCTCGGCCACCGGGTTGGCCGGCAGTGCGTTCGGCCAGTCGGTCGGCGCGTCATTGTTGGCTACCGAACGCAGAGTGCCCAGGCGAACCGGGCCATTGCGCAGCGACAGTTCTTCACCGGCAGCCGGCGCCTTGATCGCCAGACAGATGCGCATGCCCGGGCCGAGCCAGTATTCCTTGCCCAGCGGGCGCGGCTCGACCGGGTTGCCGTCCAGCGCATAAATCTGCGCTTCGACGCCGGGAATATTGATGCGATAGGTCAGGGTATTGTCGAGGTTGAGCAGGCGCACGCGGGTGATCTGCCCCGCCGGCAACTCGATCACCGGCGAAGGCACGCCGTTGATGGTCGACAGCCTTCCTGCCGTACCGCCCCGGGCCGCTTCACGCGGGATGCTGAATTCGACGAAATTGCCCTCGTCGTCGATATGCCAGTTCTTCAGGCTCAGGGTCTTTTCGTACTTGAACCCGGTCGGCTCGCGCTCCTCGACAATCAACGGCCCGACCAGCCCGCGACCGAGTTCTTCGCTGCTGCTGACGTGCGGGTGATACCAATAGCTGCCGGCGTCCGGCACACGGAATTTGTAATCGAAGTATTCGCCCGGCAGCACCGGCAATTGCGACACATACGGCACACCGTCCATTTCCAGCGGCAGGCGGATGCCGTGCCAGTGAATGGTGGTCGCGACCGGCAGATGATTGATGAAGCGAACCCGCAACCACTCGCCCTGACGCACGCGCAATTCGGTGCCCGGCGCCGACGGGCCGAACGCCCACGCCTCGGTCTTGTGCCCCGGCACCAACTCGACATCCAGTGGCGCGGCGATCAGCTCGTAGTCATGCCCCGCATCGGCATCGGCCATCTTGCCCAGCCAGTAACGCGACGCGCCCCCCGCTCCCACGCCAACGACAACAAGACCGGCCAGGCCACCGAGGATTTGGCGACGGGTAAAGGACATGAACTCAACTACCTCACGTATCTGCGGCGGGCCCGCAGGCCCGTAAAGGGCGAATACGATACACCTGCAAATGAGAAAGAAACAGCAACGCGGCCGTGACCACAGGCCGCAGGGGCATCACCCCACTCCACTCGCGAAGCAGCTTGTTACTGTTGAAAAACACAGCAACCTGACAAAAAGCGAAAACCTTCCGTAGAATGCCGGCGTGGCTATGGAGCACCTTCCTTCTAAACCCTATGAACTAGGGGCTCCGCTCTCCACACCGCGCCTGCTCTTAGCAGGCGTTTTCATATCCGCTGTAGACACTATGCTGCAGCTCGCTCACGACGGCGACAAAAGGAGAAAATCAAGCATGAATCAGGAGCTGTTCCTGCGTCGCCGTAGCAAAGTTCACGTTCCGATGGGCACTGGCGGTGCCACCCGCGCTCAGGTCGCGTCGGCTGTCCGGGAAATCGCGGCGTTCCGATGCGTACTGTCAGAGTCTCTGATTGAGCAAATCGGCCGGTTGTCGGCGACAGAACTCAACTCCTGGTTGCGTGACATTGTCAGAGTGCTTCGGCGCAGGAGTGGCGCTCATGTGCACCATCGGCCGTTTTATCCTGACTTTCCAGAGCAGGTTCTGACGACCTCGGAGGCCGAGCTGTACCTCAACGCCGTCATGCATTACCTCACGCTGCGACGTATACCAGCGACTGAAGAGTCTCGCCCCCCACTGCTTGAAGGCAACTTCATTTCCTGGGTTATCGAACCGGGAAGCATCCCTGAGTTCGAGTCACTGCTTGAGCCTCTGGTTTCATCACGCACCTCGCTCTCCGAGGAGGAAGCGACCGATGTCATCTGGTTTATCCGCGAGTACAAAAGTGATGTGTTCCGTCTGCTGCCTGAAGTCGTCCCGTTCCGGGAGATCCGGGCACAGGTTGGCGGCGCACTGATCCGGTATGTAGCCGGCGATACTCGGATAGATACATTCCTGGAGCAAAACGTCGAAACGGCGACTGACGTGCTACGACTGGCGATCGCGCTGCATGGAGGAGACGTGTCGCTGGCGACCGCTACGACACGTTTCAAAGCGATGAAGCGCTCGATGCGCCGCCTGCTGTTGAGTCTGCTCGATCAAATACCCAACGCTACAGAAGACGTGATGCGGCAAGCCGAGCGATGGAAACGCCTGGCTGAAGTGCTTCATCCGGGCGATTACGCCGATAAATACCCAAGAGCGCTGGCCGCCATCACCGCAGCGCGTCGCAACGAAGCGCTCGCCTCATTTGGTTCACGTGTCGAAACACTGTTCGCCCAGCGCGATATTGCCGAGCTTGTGTCCGTGCTCCAGAGTCGTCCCGGTGAGTTCGCACGACGGCTGGACGCGACCCTGCGGCGCGCGACGCAACCGGGGCCGGTTCTCGATGCGTTCGAGGCTGTTGCGGCACAAGTTGCCTCGCCTGTCCTGCTGCAGTTGCTGGCCCAGTCACGTGCGCCACGCCCCTTGCCTCTTAGAGGGTTCACACCCAAGGGTTCGTTCGCCAAAGTCTATGGCATCAAGGATGACCGAGAGCTTCTCGCACCCGAGGTGCTGGCCCGTGCAGCCCGAATCTGCGAGGACGCTCTGGTAACGCGGTTTGCGACACTACCGCCATTGGGTCGCTGTTACATCGATCCGGAATTAAGCGAATTCAGGGTACCGCTGGCACAACGCGCGTCTTCAAAATCGCTACGGACACTGGTGCGGGGCAGCCGATTGCCGATGCCTGACACACGTTTCATTCGTCTGTTCCTTTGGTGGAAAAACGGTCGTTCACGCACGGACATCGATTTGTCCGCCGCATTTTTCGATGCCAACTTCGTGTTCAGGGAAACGGTTGCGTACTACAACCTGAAAGATTACGGCGGCTGCCACAGCGGCGACATCGTCGACGCACCCGAAGGGGCTTCGGAGTTCATCGACCTTGACCTTGAAGTCCTCGTCGAGAAGGGTATCCGTTATGTCGTCACGTCCATCAACTCGTACACCCAGCAACCGTACTGCGATCTTCCAGAATGCTTCGCTGGCTGGATGGCCCGCACCGATACGGCATCGGGTGAAATATTCGAGCCGCGAACAGTGTTCGATCGTATCGATATTGCATCCGACACACAGATCTGCCTGCCATTCGTGATGGACCTGCAGGAGCACCGAGTGATCTGGGCTGACCTGGGACTGACCTCAGCTCCCCGGTGGAACAACGTCGGGAACAATCTCAGCGGAATATCGTTGATGCTGCGGGCTTTGGTACATACACCGCGGCCTGATCTGGAGACATTGTTCGATTTGCACGTACGTGCACGAGGCGAACGAGTGGCTTCGCCGCAGCATGCACAAGCGGTGTTTGCACCTGATCAAGGAATAACGCCGTTCGATACGGATTTGATTCGGTCACAGTTCCTCTAATACCTGCGCCCGCCTCCGCACTTTCCGCCCAAAAACAAAAAAGCCAGTCAGATTAACTGACTGGCTTTTTTATAACCCCTTTTGCGCCTCTGCGAATCCAAACTTGAACTCTAGAGGGCGCGACGCAGGATCACTCCCACTCAATGGTCGCCGGCGGCTTGCTCGACACGTCGTAAGTCACGCGGGAAATACCTTCGATTTCATTGATGATGCGGCCGCTGACAGTTTCCAGCAGTTCGTAAGGCAGGTGTGCCCAACGCGCGGTCATGAAGTCGATGGTTTCCACGGCACGCAGCGCCACGACCCAGGCGTAACGACGGCCATCGCCGACCACGCCAACCGATTTCACCGGCTGGAACACGACGAAGGCCTGGCTGACCTTGTGGTACCAGTCGGCCTTGCGCAGTTCTTCGATGAAGATGTGGTCGGCGCGACGCAGCAGGTCGGCGTATTCCTTCTTCACTTCACCGAGGATCCGCACGCCCAGGCCCGGGCCCGGGAACGGGTGGCGGTAGACCATGTCGTACGGCAGGCCCAGTTCCAGGCCCAGACGACGGACTTCGTCCTTGAACAGTTCGCGCAGTGGCTCGACCAGTTTCAGGTTCATTTCTTCCGGCAGGCCGCCCACGTTGTGGTGCGACTTGATCACGTGGGCCTTGCCGCTTTTCGCGCCAGCCGACTCGATCACGTCCGGGTAGATGGTGCCCTGGGCCAGGTACTTGATGTTTTCCAGCTTGCAGGATTCGGCATCGAACACGTCGATGAAGGTGCGGCCGATGATCTTGCGCTTCTTCTCCGGATCGGCTTCGCCGGCCAGGTTGTTCAGGAACTGCTCTTCAGCGTTGGCGCGGATCACCTTGACGCCCATGTTCTCGGCGAACATGGCCATCACTTGCTCGCCTTCATGCAGACGCAGCAGGCCGTTGTCGACGAAGACGCAGGTCAGTTGATCGCCGATGGCCTTGTGCAGCAGCGCCGCAACTACCGAGGAATCCACACCGCCGGACAGACCCAGCAGCACGTTGTCGGTACCGACCTGTGCGCGGATGTTGGCGATGGCGTCTTCGGCGATCTTCGACGGAGTCCACAGGGCTTCACAGCCGCAGATGTCGAGAACGAAACGCGACAGGATGCGACCGCCCTGCTTGGTGTGGGTCACTTCCGGGTGGAACTGCACGCCATAGTAAGCACGCTCGTCGTTGAACATGCCGGCGATCGGGCAGCTCGGGGTGCTGGCCAGAATGTGGAAATCGCCTGGCATTTTGGTGACCTTGTCACCGTGGCTCATCCACACGTCGAGGCCGAACAGGCCGTCGGCGTCGATGTGGTCTTCGATGCCGTCGAGCAGGCGGCTCTTGCCGACCACGTCAACGCGGGCATAACCGAACTCACGCAGTTCGGAGCCTTCAACCTTGCCGCCCAGCTGCTCGGCCATGGTCTGCATGCCGTAGCAGATACCGAAAACCGGTACGCCCAGATCGAACACCGCTTGCGGGCAGCGCGGGCTGTTGGCTTCGTGCACGGACTCGGGACCGCCGGCGAGGATCACGCCTTTTGGCGCGAATTCGCGGATCGCATCCTCGTCCATGTCGAACGGGTGCAGTTCGCAGTACACACCGATCTCGCGCACGCGGCGGGCGATCAGTTGGGTGTATTGCGAACCGAAGTCGAGGATCAGGATGCGGTGAGCGTGAATGTCGAGGGCCATGATTCAGTCTCGTCTAAGTAATTCAGAAACAGTCTTGATTCAGAAACAACTCGGGGCTGAATAAAACAGCCCCGGTCATTTGACGTTTTGCTTGAAGCCTCAACCTACGCGGTAGTTTGGCGCTTCCTTGGTGATCTGCACGTCGTGGACGTGGGATTCGGCCATACCTGCACCGGTGATCCGCACGAACTCAGGCTTGGTGCGCATCTCTTCGATGTTGGCGCTGCCGGTGTAACCCATCGAGGAACGCAGACCGCCCATCAACTGGTGAATGATCGCGCTCAGGGTGCCCTTGTAGGGAACACGGCCTTCGATGCCTTCCGGAACGAGTTTCTCGGCGCCTGCCGAGGAATCCTGGAAGTAACGGTCGGAGGAGCCTTGAGCCTGGGACATGGCGCCCAGCGAACCCATGCCGCGATAAGCCTTGTAGGAACGGCCCTGGAACAGTTCGATCTCGCCCGGCGCTTCTTCGGTACCGGCGAACATCGAGCCCATCATCACGCAGGACGCACCGGCCACGATGGCCTTGGACAGGTCACCGGAGAAACGGATGCCGCCGTCGGCGATCAACGGAACGCCAGTGCCTTCAAGGGCAGCGGCAACGTTGGCGATGGCACTGATTTGCGGAACGCCGACACCGGCGACGATACGGGTGGTGCAGATCGAGCCAGGGCCGATACCGACCTTGACCGCGTCGGCGCCAGCTTCGGCCAGAGCCTTGGCGGCTGCGCCGGTGGCGATGTTGCCGCCGATCACCTGCACTTCAGGGAAGTTCTCCTTGACCCAGCGAACGCGGTCGATCACGCCTTTGGAGTGACCGTGAGCGGTGTCGACCACCACCACGTCCACACCGGCATTGACCAGGGCAGCAACGCGGTCACCGGTGTCTTTACCGGTACCGACCGCAGCGCCGACGCGCAGACGACCCTGGTCGTCCTTGCTGGCCAGTGGGTAAGCCTTGGCTTTTTCGATATCTTTGACGGTCATCATGCCTTTGAGGGCAAACTTGTCGTCGACGATCAGGACTTTTTCCAGACGGTGCTTGTGCAGCAGCTCGCGGACTTCGTTCTTGTCGGCGCCTTCGCGAACAGTGACCAGACGCTCTTTGGGCGTCATCACTTCGCGAACGGTGGCGTCCAGACGGGTTTCGAAACGCACGTCACGGGAAGTGACGATGCCGACCAGGTCGCCATCGTGCAGAACCGGAACGCCGGAAATGTTGTGCATGCGGGTCAGTTCGAACAGATCACGAACCGTGGCGTCAGCCTCGATGGTGATTGGGTCCTTGACCACACCGGCTTCGAACTTCTTGACCTTGCGAACTTCGGCAGCTTGCTGCTCGATGGTCATGTTCTTGTGGATAATGCCGATGCCACCTTCCTGAGCCATGGCGATTGCCAGACGGGCTTCGGTAACGGTGTCCATGGCGGCAGAAACCAGAGGAATGTTCAGCTCGATGCCACGGGTAAGGCGGGTCTTCAGACTGACTTCGTTAGGAAGCACCTCGGAATAACCGGGCACTAGGAGAATGTCGTCGAAGGTCAGAGCTTCTTGGCTGATACGCAGCATCGCGGGGGCTCCCGAGCGGGAAAATGGAAGCGCGCCATTATAGTCAGACACCCCCTCGGGTTCAATGTAAAACTTGTCTTATATCAATGTTGCTGATGTACGGAAAAAGCGGCCTCTAAAGCTCGACCTTGACCCAGCTCACCGGCTGATCCAGCCAGTCGGCGAATTCGTCTATGAAGCTCTGCTTGAACCCCGCCTCCAGCCAGTTGTTGAAGATGAACCCGAGGTTGGAAAAACCGCACTCCTGCAAATACAGAAAGCCGTTGATGTCGTCTTCATGCCCGCACTCAGGGCAGGTGAAGTTGTCAGTGCGGCCCGGCATCCAGTCTTCCAGGCTTTCGAACAATGCTTCGCCGATTTCCTGACGACACTCGGCACAACCAGCCTCCTCGAGAAAACCCTTGGCTGGCGTGTAGATACAGCGCTTGGTGATGACTTCCAGCCCATTGATCGGCTCACCGAACGGCAACGCCTCGGGGTATAGCACCACCGCGCGGGCGCCATCGGCGATGGCGTAGGCCATGCGATTGCCGGTGCGTCCACAGGTGCTCAGCTCTTCCTTGACGATGTTCTTGCGCACCAGCCAGCGCAGGATCGCCCGGGCCCGGGGCTCGTGCACCGGCAGGTTGGAGATTTTCGGGACGATGATGCTTTGGGAATTCATGGTGCAAGCCTGCTGCGTCAAAGGATGTTCTGCGACGAACGCGGCCGGCAGCTTAATCCCTGACAAAATCCGGTCAAGTGCTTAAATAGCGGCCGATCAGCGCAATCCCGCTTGCCAGCACCAGCCAGGTCACCAGCCGCACGAAGGCCTCGCGGGACAGGCGCATGGTCAAGCGCCGCCCGCCCCACAAGCCCAGCGCCATGGCTGGCAACAGGCACAGCGCAAGCATCAACAAGGGTAGCTCGGCATACACACCGGCGATGGCGAACAGGCTCAAACGCACTACCGTGCTGCAACTGATCAGCGCACTTTGCGTGGCCCGGGCTGCGTCCTTGGGCAGTCGGCTGTTGAGGTAGATCGCATAAAGAAAGCCACCACTGCCGAACAAAGCCCCGAACAGCCCGCCCACCGTGCCCATCGGCAATGCCCACCCGGCGGACAACTGCGTCGGCCGTGCCTTGATCCACAAGCTGTAGATCGCATAGGCACTGATGAACAGCCCCATCAACAGCAGCAAAAGATCGGATTTGAGGTTAAGCAGAAAAATCACCCCCAGCGTGCAACCGACCGCCATGCACGGCAGCAGCCGCAGCAATTCCGGTTTCGCCACATCCCGCCGCGAAGGCAGCAAATTGCCGAACGCCGCGACGAAATCCAGCAACACCAGCAACGGCACGATTTTCGACAGCGGCATGAACAGAATCAGAATCGGCCCCGCCACCAGCGCCGTACCGAAACCGGCAATCCCGAAGACGATGTAGGCCAGCGCGATGGCCAGTCCGATCACCACCCAGCCCTGCGCGCCCCACGACCATTCGCTCAACAAACCCGCCACGCTCATCCATTCGCTTCCTTTATAGACCTGCGATGACTTTAGCCAGCGCCGAGGGTTGCGACTAATATCATCGAATTCGCCAAGCCATCTCGAAAAGGCATGCCTCGTGCTTTCAACCCGTCAATTGCGCTACTTCGTGGAAATCGCCGAAAGCGGCAGCTTCAGCGCCGCAGCCGAACGGCTGTTCATCGCTCAATCGGCGTTGAGCCGGCAGATCAAGGACATGGAAACCCGACTGCAAACACCGCTGTTCGAACGCACCGCGCGTCAGCCCCGGCTCACCGCTGCTGGCGAAGCGTTCCTGCCCCGGGCGAGAAACCTGCTCAATGAACTGAACAAGGCCAGCACCCTGGCCACGGAGATCGGCCAGGGCCAACGCGGCACTTTGCGCGTGTGTCACTCCAGTACCGTCCCGATCAGTGGCCGGCTGCTGAGCGACATGAGCGCATATCTTGAGCAACAACCCGGCGTTTCGCTGGACATCGGCACGCTCTCCTCGGAAGCACAACTTGAAGAACTGGCCGAGGGCCGGCTCGACATCGGCCTTCTGCGTCTGCCAGTACTGCGCCAGCGTGAAGGCGTTCAGGTTGTGCCGCTCTATACCGAGCGCCTGCTGCTTGCCGTGCCGATGAATCATCGACTGGCGTTGGTGGAGGCAGTCGACTTGGCGCAATTGAGAGACGAAGCGTTTATCTCCATCCCGCATCCGCAGCGCGGCGGGCTGAGTTATTTGTGCGCCGACCTGTGCATGCGTCACGGTTTCTTCCCTCAGGCTGCGCGGGTGATGTCGCGCAAGACCACGCAACTGCAGTTGATCCAGGCCGGATTCGGCATCGCGCTACTGCCGGAATCGATGCAGGATATCGCGCCCGCCGGTGTGAGATTTGTCCCGCTGACCGGCGATTGCCAGAGCACCGTCGCCCTCGCCTCTCGGCAAAATCCCACAGCTCTGGTGCAACACTTCCTCCAGACATTCACCGGCGAATGCCTTTAAACTGCGCCCCATGATTAAAGATCCCTTTGCAAGACTCGGCCTGGACCGCGAAGTCCTGACCGTCAGCCAGCTCAACGGCCGCGCGCGGGTGTTGCTTGAAGACGTGTTCAGTAACATCTGGGTCGAAGGCGAAATCTCCAACCTCGCCCGCCCGGCGTCCGGCCACGTGTATTTCACGCTCAAGGACAGCGGCGCGCAGGTGCGTTGCGCACTGTTCCGCCAGAATGCCGCGCGGGTGCGTCAGGCGCTGAAGGATGGCCTGGCGGTCAAGGTGCGCGGCAAGGTCTCGCTGTTCGAAGGGCGTGGCGACTATCAGCTGATCCTCGACACCGTGGAGCCTGCCGGTGACGGCGCCCTGCGCCTGGCCTTCGATGCGCTGAAGGAAAAGCTCAGCGCCGAGGGCCTGTTCAGTGCCGAGCGCAAGGTGCCGCTTCCGGCGCATCCGCAACGCATCGGCATCATCAGTTCACCGACCGGCGCGGTGATTCGCGACATCATCAGCGTGTTTCGCCGTCGCGCGCCGCAAGTGCAACTGACGCTGATTCCGACTGCCGTTCAGGGCCGTGAAGCCACTGCGCAGATCGTCCGCGCTTTGAAAATGGCGGATGCCCGTGGCTTCGACGCGCTGATCCTGGCCCGTGGCGGCGGCTCGCTGGAAGACCTCTGGTGCTTTAACGAAGAGGCCGTGGCCCGGGCGGTGGATGCCTGCATCACGCCGATCGTCAGCGCAGTCGGCCATGAAACCGATGTGTCGATCAGCGACTTCGTGGCCGACGTGCGCGCCCCCACGCCGTCCGCTGCTGCTGAACTGCTTGCACCGGACTCCAGTCACCTGATCCGTCAGGTCGAAAGCCTGCATCGCCGACTGGTGATGCGCATGCGTGATCGCCTGATGCGCGATCGACTGCGGCTCGAGGGCGTGACCCGCCGCTTGCGCCATCCCGGCGAACGTCTGCGCCAGCAGGCACAGCGTCTGGATGACCTCGACATGCGCATGCGCCGTGCCTTCGAGCGTCAGCTCAATACCCGCCGCGAACGCCTGATCCGCCTGGAAACCCGCCTCGCCGGGCAACACCCGGGACGCCAACTGGCCCTGTTGCGCCAACGCCTCGACAGCCTCGCCGAACGCCTGCCACGCGCCATGAACGAAGGCCTGAAACGCCGTCGCCTGCAGCTGCAAAGCCAGATGCAGACGTTGCACGTGGTCAGCCCGTTGGCGACGCTCGGCCGTGGCTACAGCATTCTGCTGGATGAGCGCGGCAACGCGATCCGCAACGCCGCGCAGACCCACACCGGCCAGCGCCTCAAAGCCAGACTGGGCGAAGGCGAGCTGCAAGTGCGCGTCGAGGACAACCACCTGACGCCCGTCACTCTTTCTTTACTGGACTGATCCATGCCGCGTTTTCTCGCTCCGCTGCTGTTGCTGTGCCTGACCTTCAACGCCCACGCCGACAGTTACATCACCCGCCTGCTAAACAAACCGGTGCCGGGCGGCGTGGCAGTCGTCAATCTGGGCAGCGCCGCGCAAGCGCCGAAAGCCACGTACCAGGGCAAACCGGTGCTGGTCGTCAAGGAACAGAACAACTGGCTGGCGATTGTCGGCGTTCCGCTGACCGTCAAACCCGGTATTCAACAGATCAGCAGTGGCGGCCGTAACCTCAACTTCAATGTCGGCAACAAGAAATACCCGGAACAGCACATCACCCTGAAGAACACTCAGCAGGTCAATCCGAACCCGGCCAATCTCAAGCGCATCGAGAGCGAACTGGCCGAGCAGATCAAGGCCTATCGCAGTTTCAGCCCGAACACCCCAAGCAACCTGCTGCTGGACAAACCGGTCAACGGGCCGCTGTCGAGCAAGTTCGGCGTGCGCCGTTTCTTCAACGGTGAAGAGCGCAATCCACACGCAGGTCTGGACTTCGCGGTGCCGGCGGGCACGCCGATCAAGACCCCGGCGGCGGGCAAGGTGATCCTGATCGGCAACTACTTCTTCAATGGCAACACGGTGTTCGTCGACCATGGCCAGGGCTTCATCAGTATGTTCTGTCATATGTCGAAGATTGACGTGCAGAACGGCCAGCAACTGGCGCGTGGCGCGGTGGTTGGCAAAGTGGGCGCCACAGGTCGGGCGACCGGACCGCATATGCACTGGAACGTCAGCCTGAACGATGCGCGGGTCGATCCGGCGATTTTCATCGGGGCTTTCCAGCCTTGATTTGCGGGTGAGGCGACGGCCCTCATCGCGAGCAGGCTCGCTCCCACAGCGATTGCGCACGACGAACGGACTGCGCAATCTCTGCAAACAATCAATCTGATTCAGAGAATAAAATCTCGGAAAAAACCGCTTTCCGAGTATTCCTCTCAATTTTTTTCGACTGCTTGCCATCCTCATCCCCCGCGGTTAGGGTTGAGGGCATGAAAACCTCTCACACCCTCATTCAGCTTCGCCAGCACCGCAGCCTGTGCCTCGTCAGCGCACGACTGCCGGGCTGAATCGCTGCGCCTCGTCCCACGCTTTTCCAAGAACGTTCGTTCCACCGGCAGGCCGCCTCTTTTCGGCCCAGACAATAAGGAATTTCCCGATGAGCATGCTCAAAGACCCGTCTTCGAAATACCGCGCGTTTCCTGTGATCAACCTGCCGGACCGTACCTGGCCATCGAAAACCATCGATGCCGCGCCGATCTGGTGCAGCTCCGACCTGCGTGACGGCAACCAGTCGTTGATCGAGCCAATGGACGCGGTGAAAAAGCTGCGCTTCTGGAAAACCCTGGTGCAGGTAGGCGTGAAGGAAATCGAAGCCTCGTTCCCGGCCGCTTCGCAAACCGACTTCGACTTCGTGCGCACCCTGATCGAAGACGGCCACATCCCGGACGACACCACCATCCAGGTGCTGACCCAGGGCCGTGAAGACCTGATCGAGCGCACTTTCGAATCCCTGCGCGGGGCGAAGAAAGCCATCGTTCACCTGTACAACGCCACCTCCCCTTCTTTCCGTCGCATCGTGTTCAACCAGGACAAGGACGGGATCAAGGCCATCGCCGTCAACGCCGCCAAGCTGTTCGTCAAATACGCAGCCATGCAGCCGGACACCGAGTGGACATTCGAATACTCGCCGGAAACCTTTAGCGCCACCGAGCTGGAATTCGCCAAGGAAGTCTGTGATGCGGTGATCGAGGTCTGGAACCCGACGCCTGAGCACAAGATCATCCTCAACCTGCCGGCCACCG
Source organism: Pseudomonas sp. IAC-BECa141 (assembly GCF_020544405.1). NCBI lineage: Bacteria > Pseudomonadati > Pseudomonadota > Gammaproteobacteria > Pseudomonadales > Pseudomonadaceae > Pseudomonas > Pseudomonas sp. IAC-BECa141. The sequence goes on from NZ_CP065410.1 coordinate 5,018,999, forward strand.
TTGAATGCGCGACCCCGAACGTCTACGCCGACCAGATCGAGTGGTTCCACCGCAACATCAACCGTCGTGACAGCGTGATCATCAGCCTGCACACCCATAACGACCGTGGCACCGGCGTGGCCGCCACCGAACTGGGCCTGATGGCCGGTGCCGACCGCGTCGAAGGCTGCCTGTTCGGCAACGGCGAGCGTACCGGCAACGTCGACCTCGTGACCGTGGCACTGAACATGTACACCCAGGGCCTTGACCCGCAACTGGACTTCTCCGACATCGACGGCGTGCGCAAAGTCGTTGAAGAGTGCAACCAGATTCAGGTTCACCCGCGTCACCCATACGTCGGCGACCTGGTGCATACCGCATTCTCCGGCTCCCACCAGGACGCAATCCGCAAGGGCTTCGCCCAGCAGAAACCGGACGCACTGTGGGAAGTACCGTACTTGCCGATCGACCCGGCCGACATCGGTCGCAGCTACGAGGCGGTGATCCGCGTCAACAGCCAGTCGGGCAAGGGCGGCATCGCTTACCTGCTGGAACAGGAATACGGCATCAGCCTGCCGCGTCGCATGCAGATCGAATTCAGCCAGGTCGTGCAGCGTGAAACCGATCGCCTGGGCCTGGAGATGACTGCACAGCAGATCCACGCGCTGCTGCACAGCGAATACCTGCAAGCCAATACCCCGTACGCGCTGGTCAGCCATCGCTTGCAGGAAGAAAACGGCAATAGCGCCGTCGAAGTGGAAGTGGCGAGCAAAGGTCAGGGCGAAACCAACCTGCACTGGCGCGGTAAGGGCAACGGCGCGCTGGAAGCGCTGGTGGCCGGTCTGCCGATTCCGGTGGAAATCATGGACTACAACGAACACGCCATCGGCGCAGGCACCAACGCCAAGGCGGCGGCCTACATCGAACTGCGTGTGAATGGCGAGCGTGCGGTGCACGGTGTGGGTATCGATGAAAACATCACCACCGCCAGCTTCAAGGCCCTGTTCAGCGCGCTGAACCGCTCGCTGAGCCAGCCGGAAGCGAAAGCGGCGTAACTGATCGCTGCAATGCAAAAGGCCCCGGAGTTCGCACTCCGGGGCCTTTTTATTTTCTATCTGATCGTTCCCACGCGGAGCGTGGGAACGATCTAGGTGATCTGGGCTATCAGGTGAACTCGAAGGTGTCCGCATCCAGATTCGCCGGAAACCGCTCGCGGTAAGCCGCCAGCGAAGCCGCTTCCAGAACCACCTTGAACACCCCGTCAGCCTCTCCGGCCGCGAGCAACGTCTCGCCCTGGAAGTCCAGCACCTGACTGTCGCCTGTATACGCAAAGCCTTTGCCATCGGTGCCAACCCGGTTGACCGCCGCTACATAACAAAGGTTTTCAATGGCCCGGGCCGGTAGCAGCCGGTTCCAGTGCTGACGCCGCGCGCCCGGCCAGTTGGCGGTGTACAACAACAGATCGGTGTCCTGCGCGTCGCGGCTCCACACCGGGAAGCGCAAGTCGTAGCAGATCAGCGGACGCACCCGCCAGCCCTTGAGTTCGAACTGCACCTGGCGCTCGCCGGGGGTGTAGTGGTTGTGCTCGCCGGCCATGCGAAACAGGTGACGCTTGTCGTAATACAGCACTTCGCCGTCCGGGCGAGCCCACAGCAAGCGGTTGCGGTGGCTGCCGTCGGCGGCCTGGATGATCACGCTGCCGGTGACGACCGCGTTCAGCTTCGCAGCCTGGGCCCGCAGCCATTTGCTGGTCGGGCCGTTTTCGGCTTCGGCCAAGGTTTCGGATTCCATGGAGAATCCGGTGGTGAACATTTCCGGCAGGATAATCAGATCCGCACCGCGCGCCTGCTCCAGCAAAACGTCGAAATGCTCGAGATTGGCCTGACGGTCATGCCAGGCCAGGCTGGTCTGGATCAGCGCCAGATTGAGATCGGGCAACGCACTCAGATCACGCATAGTTTGGCCGCCGCTTCCCGCAGCGTCTCCTCACGTTTGGCAAAGCACAGGCGCACCAGGCGCTGGCCTTCAGGTGGACTCTGGTAGAACACCGACACCGGAATACTCGCCACGCCGTGCTCGCGGGTCATCCACATTGCCATTTCGACATCGTTCAGGTCGGGGCGAATCTGCGAGTAATCGACCAACTGGAAATAGGTGCCGGTGACCCGGGTGAAACTGAATCGCGACGGCGCGAGCAAATCACAGAACAGATCGCGCTTGGCCTGATAGAACCCCGGCAGTTCTTCGACGTGCTCCGGATGCTCGGCCATGTAATCGGCCAGCGCATACTGCAGCGGCGTCACGCCACAGAAACTGACGTATTGATGCACCTTGCGCAGCTCGGCGGTCAGCGCTGGCGGCGCCACGACGTAACCGGTTTTCCAGCCGGTGACGTGATAGGTCTTGCCGAACGAGCTGACCACGAAGGCGCGCTGATACAACTCTTCGTGGGCCAGCACGCTGACATGCGGAACGCCGTCGTACACCAGGTGTTCGTAGACTTCGTCGCTGATCACATAAATGTCGCGATCGCGGATCAGCGCCGCCAGCTGGTCCAGCTCTGCGCGACTGATCAGGGCGCCGCTGGGGTTGTGCGGGGTGTTGAGGATGATCATCCGCGTGCGCGGACTCAGCGCTGCACTGAGCTTGTCGAAGTCGATGGAGAAATCATCCAGACCGAGTTGCACATGCACACAGCGCCCACCGGCCAGTTCCACCGACGGCTCGTAGCTGTCATAGGCGGGGTCGAACACGATGACTTCGTCGCCGCTGTGGATAACCGCCTGGATGGCGCAGAAGATCGCCTGGGTCGCGCCCGGGGTCACGGTCACCTCGGTGTCGGCATCGACGTTGACGTTATAACTGCGGGCGATTTTCGCCGCGATCTGCTGGCGCAGCGCCGGCAGGCCGGTCATGGGCGAATACTGGTTATGGCCGCTGGCGATGTGTCGACCGACCGCGTCGCGCAGTGCCTGCGGGCCGTCGAAATCGGGAAAACCCTGGGAAAGGTTGATCGCTCCGGTCTGCGCCGCGAGCTGAGACATCTGCGTGAAAATCGTGATGCCGACATTCGGCAGCTTGCTGGTGATCATCGGGGTTCCCTGCTCTGCCCCGGCTCTGACGACGGCGCGGGAGAGCCCGAGGATAGCCCATCCGGCGCCCATAAAAAAAGGGCGCCAGACGGCGCCCTTCTCTCTTGATGACCGGGATCAGCGCTTGTCGCGGCGCTTCTTGCTGGCTTTCTTGTTGTGCGACATCAAGCGACGCTTCTTGTTGACCTGGCGGTCGGTCAGCGTGTTCTTGTTGCCTTCGTACGGGTTCTCACCGCCCTTGAACTCGATACGGATCGGCGTACCGACCAGTTTGAGCACACGGCGATAAGTGTTTTCCAGATAGCGCACGTACGAGTTCGGCACTTTTTCGATCTGGTTGCCGTGGATCACAATCAGCGGCGGGTTGGCGCCACCAAGGTGGGCATAGCGCAGCTTGATCCGGCGGCCGTTGACCATCGGTGGCTGATGCTCGCTGACCGCGTCTTCGAGGATCTGGGTCAGACGGCTGGTCGGCCAGCGGGTGACCGCCGACTTGAAGGAGTTCTGCACCGAAGCGTAGAGGTTCCCCACGCCAGTACCGTGCAGGGCCGAGATGAAGTGGATGTCGGCGAAGTCAACGAAGAACAACCGGCGTTCCAGCTCGGTCTTCACGTAGTCACGCTCGCCCGGCGTCATGCCATCCCACTTGTTCAGCGCGATGACCAATGCACGGCCAGACTCCAGTGCAAAACCGAGCAGGTTGAGGTCGTGATCGACCACACCTTCGCGGGCGTCCATCACGAAGATCACCACGTTGGCGTCTTTGATGGCCTGCAGGGTTTTCACCACGGAGAACTTTTCGACTTCTTCGTGGATCTTGCCGCGCTTGCGCACACCGGCAGTGTCGATCAGCGTGTACTTCTCGTCGTTACGCTCGAACGGGATGTAGATACTGTCGCGAGTGGTGCCCGGCTGGTCGTAGACGATCACCCGCTCTTCACCGAGCATGCGGTTGACCAGCGTCGACTTGCCGACGTTCGGTCGGCCGATGATGGCGATCTTGATGCCGTCCTTTTCGCTCGGGCCAGGAATACGCTTGGCTTCCTCGCCTTCGGCGACTTCCTCCTGCTCTTCGCCTTCCTGCGGCTCGTCCTCATCTTTCGGGAATTCGCTCAGGGCGATTTCCAGCAATTGAGTGATGCCGCGACCATGCGCGCCGGCGATCGGGATCGCATCGCCCATGCCCATCGGCGCGAATTCTGCGCGAGCCATTTCCGGATCGATGTTGTCGACCTTGTTGGCGACCACGTAGGAACGCTTGTTACGCTTGCGCAGGTGTTCGCCGATCATCTGGTCGGCGGCGGTGAAACCGGCCTTGGCATCTACCAGGAACAGAACGACATCTGCTTCTTCGATGGCCAGCAGCGACTGCTCGGCCATTTTTTCGTCCATACCATGCTCGTCACCGGAGATACCGCCGGTGTCGATCAGAATGTAGGAACGCCCTTGCCACTTGGCCTCACCGTACTGGCGATCACGGGTCAGACCGGACAAGTCGCCGACGATGGCGTCGCGAGTCCTGGTCAGGCGGTTGAACAAGGTGGACTTGCCGACGTTCGGTCGGCCCACCAGGGCGATTACGGGAACCATGCGGCTCTCCACTTCGTTATTTCAGAAAATACAAAAGCCGCTGCGAGGCAGCGGCTGGTGCTCGGGGCAACGCCCATGGGTGTTGCAAACCCTGCCGGAGCAGGGCCGCTTGGGGATCAACCCCAAGCATAGTCAAACCATTACTTGATGGTCAGGGCTTCCAGTTTGCCGCTGTTGCCATACACATAAATCGTGTCACCCACCACCAGCGGACGGGCGCGCAGGCCGTCGCTGTCGATGCGCTCGCGGCCGACGAAACGACCGTCCACCTGACTCAGCAGGTGCAGGTAACCTTCCAGGTCACCAACTGCAACGTAGCTGGAGAACACTTCCGGCGCCGACAGTTGACGACGGGCCAGGGAGTCGTTGCTCCACAGTGCTGTGGTGGAACGCTCGTCGACGCCTTCAACGGTGCCCGACGACAGGCTTACGTAAACGTTGCCGAAACCCTGTGCAACACCGGCGTAGCTCGACGCGTCGCGCTGCCAGAGTTGACGGCCGCTTTCCAGATCCAGCGCCGCAACGCGACCCTGATAGCTGGCTACGTACAAGGTGCCGCCGGACAGCAGCAGACCGCCGTCGATGTCGACCACGCGCTCCAGCTCCGAACGACCTTGTGGAATCGCGATCCGCTGTTCCCAGACCGGCACGCCGTTGGAAATGTCGAGAGCGACCACTTTACCGGTCGACAGGCCAGCCACCGCGAGGCGGTTGGTGACGATCGGTGCGCTGGTGCCGCGCAGGGTCAGTACGGCCGGCGTGCTGTCATACACCCAGCGCTGGTTGCCGGTGGACGCGTCCAGACCAATCAGACGATCGTCCTGGGTCTGTACCACCACCACGTCACCGTTGCTGGCCGGTGGCGCGAGGACTTCGCTGTTGACGCGCGAGCGCCACTTCTCTTCGCCGTTGATGGCATCGAGGGCAACGACTTCACCGCGCAGGGTACCGACCATGACCAGACCGTAACCCACGCCAACGGCGCCGGACACAGGCAGTTCAAGGTCTTTCTTCCATTTCACGTCGCCATTGCTGCGATCCAGGCCCATCACGATACCGGTCACGTCGGCCGCGTAGATGGTGTCACCGTCGATCGCCGGCACCAGCATGTTGTACGTTTCGCCCTGACCGTCACCGATCGAACGGCTCCACTGCTTGTGCAGGACCACTTCTTCTTTGAAGTCGGTCAGCTCGGCCGGTGGCAGTTCTTTTTTGCTGTTGCTGCTGCAACCCGCGGCCAGAATGGCCAGAGCCAGCACTGCTGCATGCTTCCAACCGATCACGTCACGCATCCCCTTTGGCCAGGTCGTCCAGCTTGATTTGAAGGCCACCGACCGCCGCTTCATCCGACAGTGCCGCCTTGGCTTTTTGATACGCCGCGTTCGCTTCGTCGGTACGGCCCAGCTGTACCAGCAGGTCGCCCTTGAGTTCTTCGCGAGTGGCCAGGAACGACTTGTCGGCATCGCCTTCGAGCAGTTTCAGGGCTTCATCGGCCTTGTTCTGTGCACCCAGTACCTGCGCCAGACGCTGACGGGCGATTTCGCCCAGCGCCGGGTTGGCCGGTTTGGCCACGATGGCCTTGAGTTCGGTCGCCGCGTCGTCCAGCTTGCCGCTGTCGACCGCTACCTTGGCCACGAACAGGCTGCCGTACTGCGCGTAGGCAGAACCGCCGAATTCGCTGTTGAGCTTGCCGGCCAGATCCGCAACGCGCGCGGCGTCAGGCTTGCCGTCCGGGGTCAGCGTGGTTTCCAGCAATTGCTGATAGAGCACCGAGGCGCCTTGCGACTGGTTGCTCTGATACTTGTGATAAGCCTGCCAGCCGAACACGATGACCAGCGCCAACAGGCCGCCGGTGACCAGAGGTTTGCCGTTGCGTGTCCACCAGTCCTTCAAATCCGCCAACTGTTCGTCTTCGGTACTCGACACCCCAATACTCCTTAATCGCTAAATCGGCTGTTTGGACAGCTTCAACCCTGCACGACGCAGGTGGCCAGGTGTGCAGCGAGCGCATCCCAGGCAATGCTTTGTTGTTCGCCCTGGCCACGCAGGGGTTTGAAACCTACCACTTGCTGGGCCATTTCGTCGTCACCGAGGATCAGTGCGTACAACGCACCGCTCTTGTCGGCTTTCTTGAACTGGCTCTTGAAGCTTCCGGCGCCGGCATTGACTTGCAGACGCAGGTTGGGCAGTTGGTCGCGTACACGCTCGGCCAGGGCCAGACCGGCCAGCTCTGCTTCTTCGCCGAAGGCGCAGAGATAGACGTCGACCTGACGGGAGATTTCTTCCGGAATCTGCTCCAGGGTTTCCAGCAGCAGCACCAGACGTTCGATGCCCATGGCGAAACCGACGCCCGGAGTCGGCTTGCCGCCCATCTGCTCGACCAGGCCGTCATAGCGCCCACCCGCGCAGACGGTGCCCTGGGCGCCGAGCTTGTCGGTGACCCATTCGAATACGGTCTTGCTGTAGTAATCCAGACCACGCACCAGCTTCGGGTTCAGCACGTAAGGAATGCCGACGGCATCCAGACGGGCCTTCAGGCCTTCGAAGTGGGCACGGGATTCGTCATCCAGGTAGTCGGCCATTTTCGGCGCATTGACCAGCACGGCCTGGGTGTCGGCATTTTTGGTGTCGAGCACGCGCAGCGGGTTGGTTTTCAGGCGACGCTGGCTGTCTTCGTCCAGTTTGTCGTGGTGCGCCGAGAGATACTCGACCAGCGCTTCACGATAACGACCGCGGGACTCGCTGGTGCCGAGGCTGTTGAGCTCGAGCTTGACCGCATCACGGATGCCCAGCTCGCCCCACAGGCGCCAGGTCAGCACGATCAGTTCGGCGTCGATGTCCGGACCGTCGAGGTTGAACACCTCCAGTCCGATCTGGTGAAACTGGCGATAACGGCCTTTTTGCGGGCGCTCGTGACGGAACATCGGGCCGATGTACCAGAGTTTCTGTACCTGGCCACCGCCGGTGATGCCGTGCTCGAGCACCGCACGCACGCAAGCGGCCGTGCCTTCCGGCCGCAGCGTGAGGGAGTCGCCGTTGCGATCGTCAAAGGTGTACATCTCTTTTTCGACGATGTCGGTCACTTCACCGATCGAGCGCTTGAACAGCTCGGTGAACTCGACGATCGGCATGCGGATCTGCTTGTAACCGTAGTTATCCAGCAAACGCGAAACAGTGCCTTCGAAGTAGCGCCATACCGGCGTCTGTTCCGGCAGGATGTCGTTCATGCCACGAATGGCTTGCAGGGACTTGCTCACAGAAATTCCTTAATTCGTTCGATCAGCCGCGCGCGATAACCGCTGCGTCAGCTTCGACCTTCTCGGCCGCTTTCTCGCGGATCAGCTTTTCCAGCTCGTCCACCAGATTGTCATTCGTCAGTTTCTGCGACGGCTTGCCGTCGATGTAAATCAGGTTTGGCGTGCCGCCGGTCAGGCCGATATGGGCTTCCTTGGCTTCGCCGGGGCCGTTGACCACACAACCGATCACCGCGACATCCAGCGGCACCAGCAGGTCTTCAAGGCGCCCTTCCAGCTCGTTCATGGTCTTGACCACATCGAAGTTCTGCCGCGAGCAGCTCGGGCAGGCGATGAAGTTGATGCCACGGGAACGCAGATGCAAAGACTTGAGAATGTCGTAACCGACCTTCACTTCCTCGACCGGGTCGGCCGCCAGGGAGATGCGGATGGTATCGCCAATCCCCTCGGCGAGCAGCATACCTAGGCCCACGGCGGATTTCACTGTACCGGAACGCAATCCACCGGCTTCGGTGATGCCCAGGTGCAGCGGCTGGACGATTTCCTTGGCCAGCAGACGGTAGGCTTCAACGGCCATGAACACGTCGGAAGCCTTCACGCTGACCTTGAAGTCCTGGAAATTCAGGCGTTCAAGGTGTTCGACGTGACGCAGGGCGGATTCGACCAACGCGGCCGGCGTCGGCTCGCCGTATTTCTTTTGCAGGTCTTTTTCCAGGGAACCGGCGTTGACGCCGATACGGATCGGGATACCGCGGTCACGGGCGGCATCGACCACCGCACGCACTCGGTCTTCGCGACCGATGTTGCCCGGGTTGATGCGCAGGCAATCCACACCCAGTTCGGCCACGCGCAAAGCGATCTTGTAGTCGAAATGGATGTCGGCAACCAACGGCACCTTGACCAGTTGCTTGATCTTGCCGAACGCCTCGGCGGCGTCCATGTCCGGCACCGAAACGCGGACGATGTCGACGCCGGCGGCTTCCAGACGGTTGATCTGCGCGACGGTGGCAGCGACGTCATTGGTGTCGCTGTTGGTCATGCTCTGCACAGCGATAGGGGCATCGCCGCCCACGGGCACGTTACCGACCCAGATCTTGCGCGATTCGCGACGTTTGATTGGAGATTCGCCGTGCATGACTTATTGACCCAACTTCAGGCGAGCGGTCTCGCCACTGGTGAACGGAGCAACATCGACCGGCTGGCCGTTGTAGCTGACCTGGGCGCCACGGGCTACGCCCAGACGCACGGCAAACGGAGGCTTGCCGACGACAGACAGGCTGTCGCCCTTACGCTTGAGGCCGCTGTACAGCACTTTGCCGCTGCCATCGGTCACTTGAGTCCAGCAATCGGCGATGAACTGCACCTGAACCTGGCCTTGACCTGCAGCCGGAGCAACTGGCGCTGTCGGCGCGGGTGCAGCGACGACCGGAGCTGCCGGGGCGGTGACGGTCGGCGCCGGCGTGGTCGGAGCGGCAGGTGCCGGATTCGCTGGAGCAGTAACCACAGGCGCTGGCGTATGGGCCGGGGCAGCCGGAGTGGCGGCTGGCGCAGCGGGTGCCGGAGCAACCGGTGCGGTCGCTGGGGCTGCAGTCTCGGCACCGGTCGATTCAGCCGTGGTTTCCGACTGTGGCAGCGCCAGAGAAGTGGAGCCCTCGGCCTCGCCTTCCGCGACGGCCTGGTCTTCCGGCTCGTCCAGCGGATGAATCTGGGTGGTGCCGTCGGCGCCTTCGACTTCGACGTGTTCCGGGGTCAGGCCGATCAGGTCCTTGGTACGCAGCGAAGTCTGATCCTGCCACCAGACGAAACCGCCGCCGATGACCGCAATCAGCAGCAACAGGCTGACGATACGCAAAATCGTGTGGGAAACCCGCACCGGCTCTTCGATACGGCCCAGGGCGTGGACGTTGCTGCCCTGGGAATCGGTGCCAGTGGACTGGTCGAATTGCTGGACCAGAACGGTCTGGTCCATGCCAAGCAATTTGGCGTACGCGCGAATGTAGCCGCGAGCAAAGGTATGCCCGGGCAACTTGTCGAATGCGCCGGCTTCAAGATTGCTCAGGGAAGTCACGGTGAGGTTGAGCTTGAGGGCCACTTCGGCCAGCGACCAGCCATTGCTTTCGCGGGCCTGGCGCAGGGTCTCACCGGGATTAACGCGATTCGCTGCTACAACTTCGGGATGCGCCGCTTTCATCATTGCTCCGACAGGTATTGCTGATATTCCGGCGTACCGGGATAGAGTCGTTTTAATTGCAGGCCCGCACTGGCGGCCTTGTCGCGATCTTCAAATACTTTTGCCAACCGAACGGCGAGCAACAGACTACGTGCATTTTGCTCGGAGAGCTGGCTGAAACGGTCGTAATAGTCACGCGCGGGCACATAATGCCTGTCTTCGAATGACAACTCAGCCATTTCCAGCAATGCCCTTGGCTGCTGGCGGTTCAAACGCAGCGCTTTTTCCAGCTGCTGCTGCGCCAGATCACGCTCGCCGAGCTTCGCCGCCGTCATGCCGAGGTTTTCGAATACCCGCGAACGCTCAGGATACAGGGTATCGGCGGCTGCCTGTTCAAATCGCTCGTAGGCTTCCTTGTAACGCTGTTCTTCGTAGAGAAAACTGCCGTAGTTGTTGAGGATGCGTGCATCGGCGGGACGGGAGGACAAGGCTTTGCGGAAGTGTTCGTCAGCCAGTTTCGGTTCCATTTCAGCCTGAAATACCAGCCCCAGCGCGGCATTGGCGTCGGGATCCGAACCGTCCAGCTCCAGGGCCTTCTTCAGTGGAACCTTGGCCCGCTCGGTCATGCCCTGCTGCAAGTATCCCAGCCCCAGCTGCACGTAGGCAGCCCGCGCTTCGTCACGGCCCTTGCTGGTCTTCATCGGGTTGTAATCGCCCGACAGGACACAACCAGCACACAGGCTGGTCAACAGCAACAGCAGCGCAAAGCGCAGGGACATAGAGATCCTCTCTTAGTTAGTGTTCGCGGCGTTCTGTGCCAGATCGCTGTCGGCGCTCAATTCACGCACGGCGATGTAACGTTCGCTGCGACGGGTGCGATCCAGCACCTGCCCTACCAATTGACCACAAGCCGCGTCGATGTCTTCACCACGAGTGGTGCGCACAGTGACGTTGAAACCGGCCTGGTGAAGCTGATCCTGGAAACGGCGGATGGCGTTGTTGCTCGGCCGCTCGTACCCGGAATGCGGGAACGGGTTGAACGGAATCAGGTTGATCTTGCACGGAATGTCTTTCAGCAACTCGATCATTTCCACGGCGTGCTCAAGCTTGTCGTTGACGTCCTTGAGCAAGGTGTACTCGATGGTCAGCACGCGCTTCTCGCCCAGTTCGGACATGTAGCGCTGGCACGACTCGAGCAGCATCTTAAGCGGATATTTCTTGTTGATCGGCACCAATTGGTTACGCAATGCGTCATTCGGTGCGTGCAGGGACAACGCCAGGGATACGTCGATATGCTTGGCCAGCTCATCGATCATCGGCACCACACCCGACGTGGACAGGGTCACGCGGCGCTTGGAGATCCCGTAGCCCAGGTCATCCATCATCAGATGCATGGCGGCCACGACGTTGTCGAAGTTCAGCAGCGGTTCGCCCATGCCCATCATCACCACGTTGGTGATGGCGCGGTCGATGGTAGCCGGAACACTGCCGAAAGATTTGTTGGCAATCCACACCTGGCCGATGACTTCGGCGGCGGTGAGGTTGCTGTTGAAGCCTTGCTTGCCGGTGGAGCAGAAACTGCAGTCCAGGGCACAGCCTGCCTGGGACGAAACGCACAGAGTGCCGCGTTTGCCCTGGGGGATGTAAACGGTCTCGACACAGCTGCCGGACGCCACGCGCACCACCCACTTGCGGGTGCCGTCGCTGGAAATGTCCTCGCTGACCACTTCGGGACCACGGACCTCAGCAACAGCCTTGAGCTTTTCGCGCAAGGCCTTGCTGACGTTCGTCATGGCGTCGAAATCATCGACGCCAAAGTGGTGAATCCATTTCATTACCTGACCGGCACGGAAACGCTTCTCCCCGATTGAGTCGAAGAATTTTTCCATTTCCGGCTGGGTCAGCCCCAGCAGGTTGGTTTTAACAGTCGATGTAGTCATGGATTCACCTTCACTCTCAAGCCAATGCTTAGCGAGTGGTTACTTCGGTAGCTGCGAAGAAGTACGAGATTTCGCGAGCGGCAGCGGCTTCGGAGTCCGAACCGTGAACGGCGTTGGCGTCGATCGATTCAGCGAAGTCGGCACGGATGGTGCCTGGAGCAGCTTCTTTAGGGTTGGTAGCGCCCATCAGCTCACGGTTGCGAGCGATGGCGTTTTCGCCTTCCAGAACCTGAACAACCACTGGACCGGAGATCATGAAAGCAACCAGGTCACCGAAGAAACCACGCTCTTTGTGCTCAGCGTAGAAGCCTTCAGCTTCGGCTTTGGACAGTTGCTTCATTTTCGAAGCAACCACTTTCAGACCAGCCTTTTCGAAACGGGTAACGATTTCGCCGGCAGCGCCTTTTGCAACGGCGTCAGGCTTGATGATAGAGAAAGTACGTTGAACAGCCATGGTGTAACTCCAGAAACGGTAATTTGCGAAAAATTAAACCCGCGAATTATACGCGGGTTCTTGGGTATTGCCTAACCTGCGAGACGATCAGTCCAATTCATTGGCCCAGAGCTCCTGAACCGCTTCCAGAACCTTCTCGCCAACGCGGCCAGAAGTCTTATCGAAGTCAGGCAGTTCCTCGATCATATGCTGCAGACGGACAAAACCTACAGAATACGGATCGAGCCCCTCATGGGCCTCGGCCAGCTCTTCTGCAATACGTTGAACATCATTCCAACCGTAGCTCATGACAGTCTTACCAGTCAGTGCGGCGCTTCGGCCGCATGGTTAAGCGAATATTTCGGGATCTCGACGGTGATGTCTTCTTCACCGACGATCGCCTGACAGGCCAGGCGCGATTGCGCTTCCAGACCCCAGGCGCGATCAAGGAAGTCTTCTTCCAGCTCGTCAGCCTCTTCCAGCGAGTCGAAACCCTCGCGGATGATGCAGTGGCAAGTGGTGCAGGCACAGACACCGCCGCAGGCGCTTTCCATCTCGATATGGTGTTCGTGGGCCAGCTCGAGAATCGAAGTGCCGGGCTCAGCCTCGACCACCATGCCTTCAGGGCAGAACTTCTCGTGGGGCAGAAAAATGACCTGCGGCATCAGATATCCTCGATTTCATTCAGATTGCGCCCCGACAGAGCGGCTTTCACCGTCTGATCCATACGACGGGCTGCAAAAGCATCGGTCACTTGCGACAGACGCTTGGTCTGCTGCTCGATGGCATAGCCATCAGTGCCTTTCATCAGTTCGGTCAGTTCCTGCACCTGCAGATCGATGACCATGCGCTCTTCGGCGTCGAGCAAACGCTCGCCATCCGCCTCCAGAGCCCCCTGCACCGCTTCGATCAGGCGCTGGGCATCGACTTGCTGCTCGCGAAGCACGCGAGCGACCTTGTCGTCATTGGCGTGCTGGAACGAATCTTTCAGCATCTTGGCGATTTCGCCGTCGGTCAGCCCGTAGGACGGCTTGACCTGGATGCTCGCCTCAACGCCCGAACCCAGTTCACGGGCCGAGACGCTGAGCAGACCGTCGGCATCGACCTGGAAGGTCACACGAATTTTCGCCGCGCCGGCCACCATCGCCGGGATGCCACGCAATTCGAAGCGAGCCAGTGAGCGGCAATCGCTGATCAACTCACGCTCGCCCTGCAACACATGGATCGCCATGGCCGACTGGCCATCTTTATAGGTGGTGAAGTCCTGTGCGCGTGCGACGGGGATGGTGGTGTTGCGCGGAATCACCTTCTCCATCAGGCCGCCCATGGTTTCCAGACCCAGGGACAACGGAATCACGTCGAGCAGCAGCAATTCGCCGCCATCACGCTTGTTGCCGGCCAGCGTATCGGCCTGGATCGCAGCACCAATGGCCACCACTTGATCCGGGTCGATTTCGGTCAGCGGCTGACGACCGAACGCTTCGGCGACAGCTTCGCGAACACGCGGAACGCGGGTCGAACCACCGACCATGACCACGGCGTGCACGTCTTCCAGCTCGACGCCGGAATCACGCACGGCACGGCGGCAGGCTTTAAGACTGCGGGCGACCATCGGTTCGATCAACGCATCGAAGGCTTCGCGGGTCAGCTGTGCTTTCCAGTCGCCGTAGGCAACTTCAACAGTGTCAGAGTCCGTCAGGGCTTCTTTGGCAGCGCAAGCGGCTTGCAGCAAGCTGCGCTGTGCACCCGGATCGAGGTCGGCGGACAAACCGGCACTTTGGATGATCCAGCCGGCAATCGCATGATCGAAATCGTCACCGCCCAGGGCACTGTCGCCACCGGTGGCCAGGACTTCGAACACGCCGCCGGTCAGACGCAGAATCGAAATATCGAATGTGCCGCCACCCAGGTCGTAAATGGCGACCAGGCCTTCGGCATGCTGATCCAGACCGTATGCCACCGCTGCTGCGGTCGGTTCATTGAGCAGACGCAGCACGTTCAGACCGGCGAGTTTCGCCGCATCCTTCGTAGCCTGGCGCTGGGCATCGTCGAAATACGCCGGAACGGTGATCACCGCGCCCACCAGCTCGCCGCCAAGGGTGGCTTCAGCACGCTGACGCAATACTTTCAGGATATCGGCGGAAACTTCGACCGGGCTTTTCGGGCCCTGCACGGTGTCGATGAACGGCATGTGCGATTCGCCGCCGACAAAGCGGTACGGCAGCTGATCGCCCAATTGCTTGACGTCGGACAGACCACGCCCCATCAGGCGTTTGACCGACAGCACGGTATTCAGGGGGTCGGAGGACGCAGCCAGCTTGGCCGACTCGCCGACTTCGACGCGATCGGCGTGATAACGCACGGCGGAAGGCAGGATGACCCGTCCTTCGGCATCGGCCAGCGGCTCGGAAAGACCACTGCGCAATGCAGCGACCAGCGAATTGGTAGTACCCAAGTCGATCCCCACAGCCAGACGACGCTGGTGCGGTTGAGGACTTTGGCCGGGTTCGGCGATCTGCAGTAGGGCCATCGTGATCAGGACTTATCTGTATATCAGGCGTGCGACCGGAGCGGCACTGGGTTAATCGTCGAGGCGCTCTTCTAACTGGCGCACTTCGTAGGTGAGCTTGTCGAGGAACTGCATGCGCCGCATCAGGCGTTCGGCCTGTTCGCGTTGCGCTGCATCATCCCAACAGGCTGCGAAGCTTTCGTTGAGCTCTTCCTGCGCGGTTTTCAGGCGACGCTTGAAAGCCGCGACACCGTCCAGGTCGGCACTGTCCTGCAGATCTTCGAGCTCTTCGCGCCATTGCATCTGCTGCAAAAGAAACTCGGGATCGTGGACGGTGACTTCCATCGGCACTTCATGCCCGCTGATGGTCAGCAGGTAGCGTGCACGCCGGGCCGGACTCTTGAGTGTCTGGTAGGCATCGTTGAGCCGCGCAGACTGCTCGAGCGCCGACCGCTGCTCGCGCTCGGAAGCATCGGCAAAGCGGTCAGGATGAACGCCGCGCGCCAACTCGCGATAGCGCGTGGCCAACTGCTCGAGATCCAGGCGAAAGCCCGGTTGCAGCTCGAATAAAGCGAAATGACAAGGAGTACCCACGACAAGCCTCAGATGTTGAAGCTTTCGCCGCAGCCACATTCACCGCGTACGTTGGGGTTGTTGAACTTGAAGCCTTCGTTCAACCCTTCCTTGACGAAGTCGAGCTCGGTGCCGTCGAGGTAGGCCAGGCTTTTCGGGTCGATGATCACTTTCTCGCCGTGACTCTCGAACACCTGATCTTCTGCAACCACCTCGTCGACAAACTCCAGCACGTAGGCAAGGCCGGAACAGCCCGTGGTGCGAACACCCAGACGAATCCCCTCACCCTTGCCGCGCCCGTCAAGGGAGCGCCGCACGTGTCGAGCAGCCGCTTCTGTCATGCTGATAGCCATCGTTGACTCCTTACTCGTCGCCAAATCTTGAAAGTCAGATCAAGCCTTTCTTCTGCTTGTAATCGCGAACGGCGGCCTTGATGGCGTCTTCAGCGAGAACCGAGCAGTGGATTTTCACTGGCGGCAGGGCCAGTTCTTCAGCCAGCTGAGTGTTCTTGATGGTTTCAGCTTCGTCCAGGGTCTTGCCTTTCATCCACTCAGTAGCGAGGGAGCTGGAGGCGATAGCCGAACCGCAGCCGTAGGTCTTGAACTTGGCGTCTTCGATAACGCCCTGATCGTTGACCTTGATTTGCAGACGCATCACGTCGCCGCACGCCGGAGCGCCGACCATGCCGGTGCCAACGTCCGGATCTTCGGCGTTCATCTTGCCGACGTTACGCGGGTTTTCGTAGTGGTCGATGACCTTTTCGCTGTAAGCCATGATTCTCAATCCTCACTCATCAGGGCCGCTCTTGAGACCCTGCAACTGCGCTGCGTAAACCGCCGCGTCGCTACAGGATCCGTATCCGGCGGCTTCTATATTTAGTGTGCCGCCCACTCGATCTTCGAGATATCGACGCCGTCTTTGTACATGTCCCACAGCGGCGACAGAGCGCGCAGCTTGGTAACGGCCTCGCAGACTTTCTGCGCGGCGTAGTCGATTTCTTCCTCGGTGGTGAAACGGCCGAAGGTAAAACGGATCGAGCTGTGTGCCAGTTCGTCATTGCGGCCCAGGGCGCGCAGTACGTACGAAGGCTCCAGCGACGCCGAGGTGCAGGCCGAACCGGACGAAACCGCCAGATCCTTGAGCGCCATGATCAGCGACTCGCCTTCAACGTAGTTGAAGCTCAGGTTCAGGTTGTGCGGAACGCGCGCGGTGAGGCTGCCGTTGACGTACAGCTCCTCCAGATGCTCGACCTGCTTGTAGAAGCGATCGCTCAATGCCTTGATGCGAACGTTTTCGGCAGCCATGTCTTCCTTGGCCACACGGAACGCTTCGCCCATGCCGACGATCTGGTGAGTCGCCAGGGTGCCGGAACGCATGCCGCGCTCATGACCGCCGCCGTGCATGGTCGCTTCGATGCGCACACGCGGCTTGCGGCTGACGTACAGCGCGCCGATGCCTTTAGGGCCGTAGGTCTTGTGCGCGGAGAACGACATCATGTCGACTTTCAGTTTCTGCAGGTCGATTTCGACCTTGCCGGTGGACTGAGCGGCGTCGACGTGGAACAGGATGCCTTTGGAACGGGTCAGCTCGCCGATGGCGGCAATGTCGTTGACGGTGCCGATTTCGTTGTTCACGTGCATCACCGACACCAGGATGGTGTCTTCGCGCAGCGCGGCTTCGATCATGGCCGGGGTGATCAGGCCGTCTTCGGTCGGATCGAGGTAGGTGACTTCGAAACCTTCACGCTCCAGCTGGCGCATGGTGTCGAGGACAGCCTTGTGTTCGATCTTGGAGGTGATCAGGTGCTTGCCCTTGGAGGCGTAGAAATGTGCCGCACCCTTGATTGCCAGGTTGTCGGACTCGGTGGCACCGGAGGTCCAGACGATTTCACGCGGGTCGGCGTTGACCAGGTCGGCCACCTGACGACGGGCGTTTTCGACGGACTCTTCGGCCTTCCAGCCGAACACGTGGGAACGGGACGCCGGGTTGCCGAAGTTTCCGTCGACCAGCAGGCATTCACTCATTTTTTGCGCAACGCGCGGATCGACCGGGGTGGTCGCAGAGTAATCAAGGTAAATCGGCAATTTCATGGACTATCTCCTAAATCAGGCTGGCTGGCGTGCCGCTAGCTCTCTGGCTGTCATTCGACGGCGGACGCTTCAATCTTGTCCAGGCGCGGCGCCTTGCCATTGCAACGACGCTGATCCTGACGCTGGGCCACTTCCTGCACCTCACGGCGAGTTACGAGGTCGGCCAAGCTGATACCACTGAGAAATTCGTGAATCTGCAGGCTCAGATCGCACCACAGGTGGTGGGTCAGGCAAGTGTCGCCGGAATGGCAATCGCCCTGGCCCTGGCATTTTGTTGCATCGACCGATTCGTTCACCGCATCGATCACCTGCGCCACCTGGATGCCCTGCATGTCGCGGGACAACTGGTAGCCACCGCCCGGACCGCGAACACTGGAAACCAGGTTGCTGCGGCGCAGCTTGGCGAAAAGCTGTTCGAGATAGGACAGGGAGATGCCTTGGCGCTCGGAGATATCGGCCAGGGACACGGGCCCGTGTTGCGCGTGCAACGCCAGGTCAAGCATGGCGGTCACGGCGTATCGGCCTTTTGTAGTCAGTCGCATGGACAATTACCACGGAGTTCGGAATGGGCGGGAGTATGCAATTCCCGAGCATTTAAGTCAACTATAAGACCTAGTGCTTTAGTCGGGTTTACCCGCAAAAGAGCGCGCGAATGATAGCAGGGTCTGCGGCCTAATGGCACACCGGTCGGCAGCAGCCCTGCAAGCACGTCAATGGAGCTTGGATTCGTCCTTGCCCTTGACGCAGGCGAAGTCTTCTTCACGCAGCTCGGGCAGATCTTTCGCACAGTAATTGCTGCCCAGATCCTTCAGCGCGCCGCACATTCCCTCCAGACGCCCGTCCACCGCTTGCAGGTGATCGAGCAACTGGCCAATGGCGCGCGCCACCGGATCGGGCATGTCTTCGCTGACGCCGTAGGCATCGAAACCGATCTTTTCGGCCATCGCCTTGCGCTTGGCGTCGACCTCATCATCAGACTTGACGATGATCCGCCCCGGAATCCCCACAACAGTCGCGCCCGGAGGCACTTCCTTGGTGACCACGGCGTTGGAACCGACCTTGGCGCCAGCACCTACAGTGAACGGACCAAGCACCTTTGCGCCCGCACCCACCACAACGCCGTCACCGAGCGTCGGGTGACGCTTGCCCTTGTTCCAGCTGGTGCCACCCAGAGTCACACCCTGATAGATCGTCACGTCATCGCCGATTTCAGCGGTTTCGCCGATCACGATGCCCATGCCATGGTCAATGAAGAAGCGTCGACCGACCTTGGCGCCCGGATGGATCTCGATCCCGGTCAGCCAGCGACCGAAGTTCGACACCAGCCGCGCCAGCCATTTCAAATCGTTGCGCCAGAGCATGCCGGCCAGTCGGTGAATCCAGATTGCATGCATGCCGGGGTAGCAGGTCAGGACTTCAAAAGCGTTACGCGCCGCCGGGTCTCGGTGGAATACGCTCTGGATATCTTCACGCAAACGCTCGAACATCATTAATCCTTCCGCTTAAGGAGCTCGCCACGGGCCGCTTTCTGGGTTTCCGTGAGGATGCCACGCAAAATATTCATTTCCGCCCGGCTGACCGAGCTGCGTCCGTACAACCGGCGCAGGCGCGCCATCAAGTGCCGCGGTTTTTCCGGATCGAGGAATTCGATGGCCACCAGGGTTTGCTCAAGGTGTTCATAGAACCGCTCCAGCTCATCCATGGTCGCAAGCTCTGCGCTTTTCACGGAGGCCACTTCTTCCTTCTCGATCTTGGTCGGCTGGCCTTGTGCACCCAGCCACGCCATGCGCACTTCATAACTCAACACCTGCACCGCCGCCCCGAGGTTCAGCGAGCTGAACCCAGGATCGGAGGGGATGTGCACGTGATAGTGACATCGCTGCAGCTCGTCATTGGTCAGGCCGGAATCTTCACGACCGAACACCAGCGCGATTTCCGCGCCCTGCCCTGCCTCCTCGACCACTTTGGTCCCGCACTCGCGCGGATCCAGCAATGGCCAGGGAATACGCCGGTCACGGGCACTGGTGCCGAGAACCAGATTGCAACCGACCAGGGCGTCTTCCAAGGTGGCGACGACTTGCGCGTTTTCAAGGATGTCGCCGGCACCCGAAGCGCGGGCATCGGCTTCGTGATGCGGAAAGACACGCGGATCAACCAGCACCAGACGCGACAGACCCATGTTTTTCATGGCGCGCGCGGTCCCGCCGATGTTTCCCGGATGGCTGGTATTGACCAGGACGACACGAATATTTTGCAGCACGGCGGGCGCTCTCGGACTCGGCAAAGGGGTGCAAATCTTACAGAACAGCCTACCGTTAAGCTATGAAAGCGAACAGCGACCTTCACCTGAAGAAAAGTTCTGATAGAATGCGCGGCTTTCTTTAACAACCTTAGGTGACACATCCATGCAGCCCATGCTGAATATCGCGCTGCGCGCCGCCCGCAGCGCCAGTGAACTGATCTTCCGCTCCATCGAGCGCCTGGATACCATCAAGGTCGACGAAAAAGACGCCAAGGATTACGTATCCGAGGTGGATCGCGCTGCCGAACAGAAAATCATCGACGCCCTGCGCAAGGCTTACCCGAATCACTCGATCATGGGTGAAGAGACTGGCCTGCACGCCGGCACCGGCATCGAAGGCGAAGAATACCTGTGGATCATCGATCCACTGGACGGCACCACCAACTTCCTGCGCGGCATTCCTCACTTCGCTGTCAGCATTGCCTGCAAATACCGCGGCCGCCTGGAACACGCCGTTGTTCTGGATCCGGTTCGTCAGGAAGAATTCACCGCCAGCCGTGGTCGCGGCGCTCAACTGAATGGTCGTCGCCTGCGTGTCAGCGGTCGCACCAGCCTTGAAGGCGCCCTGCTCGGCACCGGTTTCCCGTTCCGTGACGACCAGATGGACAACCTCGACAACTACCTTGGCATGTTCCGCGCCCTGGTTGGCCAGACTGCCGGTATCCGCCGCGCCGGTGCGGCGAGCCTGGACCTGGCTTACGTAGCCGCCGGTCGTTTCGATGCGTTTTGGGAGTCGGGTCTGTCCGAATGGGACATGGCTGCCGGCGCCCTGCTGATTCAGGAAGCAGGCGGTCTGGTGAGCGACTTCACCGGCGGTCACGACTTCCTTGAAAAAGGCCACGTCGTTGCCGGCAACACCAAATGCTTCAAGGCAGTTCTGACGGCGATCCAGCCGCACCTGCCGGCCTCGCTGAAGCGCTAAGCGTTTCGCGAAACCAAAAACACCCTTCGGGGTGTTTTTTTTATGGGCATGAAAAAAGCACCTCGAAAGGTGCTTTTTCTATAAGCCATCAGCCAATCACTGACCTGGCTGGTTCTGCGACAGGATCAGCTTGCCTTCCTTGTCGACCGGAATCTGGTTGCCCGGATCACGATCCATCCGCACCTTGCCTTCCTTGCCGTCCAGCGAATACCGGACGTCATAGCCCACGACCTTGTCGCTGATGTCATTCACCGTGTTGCAGCGAGTCTGAGTCGTCGTGTAGGTATCACGCTCCTGCATACCCTCCTGAACCTTGTTGCCGGCGTAACCGCCACCGACCGCACCGGCCACCGTGGCAATCTTCTTGCCGGTACCGCCACCGATCTGGTTACCCAGCAGGCCACCTGCCAGCGCACCGACCACGGTGCCGGCGATCTGGTGTTGGTCTTTCACCGGCGCCTGCCGGGTCACCGTCACATCCTTGCACACTTCACGTGGAGTCTTGATCTGTGTCTTGACCGGCTCTACCGCCAGCACTTGCGCATACTCAGGGCCGCTTTTCACCAGGCTGTAGGTGGCAACAGCACCCCCGGCAGTCACACCGACAGCACCCAATACCGCACCAACCAGCAACGACTTGTTCACATGAACCTCCTGACCATCACATGCGGGAACGCGCCCGCGCTTCTCCCAGCCTTGGAGCAAAAAAAAAGACGCGAGTTCAACTCGCGTCTTTTTTGACTGACCGCCGGGAAAACGATGACCGTTATGGACGGTCGTCGACTTCCTTCTCGGTGTTGGCCGGAGGAATGAGATCTTCAGAACTCAGGTTCAGCCAGATCAACACCACGTTCGCGATGTAGATCGACGAGTAGGTACCCGCCAGAACACCGATAAACAGGGCGATGGAGAAGCCGAACAGGTTATCGCCACCGAAGAACAGCAGCGCCGCGATCGCCAGCAGGGTGGAGATCGACGTCGCCATGGTCCGCAGCAGAGTCTGAGTTGTCGAGATGTTGATGTTCTCGATCAGCGAAGCCTTGCGCAGGACACGGAAGTTCTCACGCACCCGGTCGAATACGACGATGGTGTCGTTGAGCGAGTAGCCGATGATCGCCAGCACCGCCGCCAACACCGTCAGGTCGAAGGTGATCTGGAAAAACGACAGGATACCGATGGTCACGATCACGTCGTGGACCAGCGATACGATGGCGCCGACCGCGAACTTCCACTGAAAGCGGAAAGCCAGGTAGATCAGGATGCCGCCGAGTGCCAGCAGCATGCCGAGGCCGCCCTGGTCACGCAGCTCTTCACCGACCTGCGGGCCGACGAACTCCACGCGCTTGACGGTAGCGGGGTTATCGCCGCCGACCTTTTGCAGCGCTTCTGCAACCTGATGACCCAGTTGCGGATCTTCACCCGGCATGCGCACCAGCAGATCGGTGGTTGCACCGAAGTTCTGCACGACGGCCTCGTGGTAACCCGAAGTCACCAGCTGCTCGCGCACCTTGGTGACGTCAGCCGGACGCTCGTAGGTCAGCTCGATGAGCGTACCACCGGTGAAGTCCAGTCCCCAGTTCATGCCCTTGTGGAACACACTGAAGATGGCCAGCAAGGTCAGAAATACTGTGACGCCGAACGCAAAGTTGCGGACGCCCATGAAGTTGATTGTACGTAACATGGCAGCCCCTTAAATCCACAACTTCTTGAAGTCACGTCCGCCAAAGATCAGGTTGACCATTGCGCGGGTCACCATGATGGCCGTGAACATCGAGGTAAAGATCCCGAGGGACATGGTCACTGCAAAGCCCTTCACCGGGCCGGTGCCCATGGCGAAGAGGATGCCGCCGACCAGCAAGGTGGTCAGGTTGGCGTCAAGAATCGCAGTGAATGCCCGGCCGAAGCCTTCGTTGATTGCACGCTGCACGGTCATGCCGGCGGCGATCTCTTCACGAATCCGCGAGAAGATCAGCACGTTGGCGTCGACCGCCATACCCATGGTCAACACGATACCGGCGATACCCGGCAGGGTCAGCGTAGCCCCCAGCAGCGACATCAGCGCCAGCAGCAACACCATGTTCACTGCCAGAGCAACGGTGGCGATGACGCCGAAGAAACGGTAGATGGCGATGATGAACAGCGAGACGAACAGCATGCCCCACAGCGATGCATCGATACCCTTGGTGATGTTGTCCGCACCCAGGCTCGGGCCGATGGTGCGCTCTTCAGCGAAGTACATTGGAGCAGCCAGGCCACCGGCACGCAGCAGCAGCGCCAGTTCGGACGACTCGCCCTGACCGTTCAGGCCGGTGATACGGAACTGCGCACCCAGCGGCGACTGAATGGTCGCCAGGCTGATGATTTTCTTCTCTTCCTTGAAGGTCTGCACCGGCACGTCTTTCTCGACGCCATCAACCATTTGCTTGACGTAAGTAGTGACCGGACGCTGCTCAATGAAGATCACCGCCATGCTGCGACCGACGTTACTGCGGGTCGCGCGGTTCATCAGATCGCCACCGTGACCATCCAGGCGGATGTTCACTTCAGGCGTACCGTGCTGCGAATCAAAACCGGCCTTGGCATCAGTCACCTGGTCACCGGTGATGATCAGGCCACGCTCGATCTGGGCAGGAGGACGCTTGCCTTCACGGAACTCGAAGGTTTCGGAAGTGGCTTTCGAAGCGCCAGGCTCTGCAGCCAGACGGAACTCGAGGTTGGCGGTCTTGCCGAGGATACGCTTGGCTTCGGCAGTGTCCTGCACGCCCGGCAGCTCAACCACGATACGGTTGGCGCCCTGACGCTGGACGATCGGTTCGGCAACCCCCAGCTCGTTGACGCGGTTACGTACCGTGGTCAGGTTCTGCTTGATGGAGTATTCACGGATTTCCGCCAGCTTGGCCGGGGTCATCGCCAGACGCAGCACCGGTTGACCGTTGAGGTCGGCCGGAACAATGTCGAAATCGTTGAAATTCTTGCGGATCAGCGCGCGGGCCTGTTCGCGGGAGTCAGCATCGCTGAAGCCCAACTGAATGGCGCCATTGAGTTGCGGCAGGCTGCGATAGCGCAGTTTCTCTTTGCGCAGCAGGCTCTTGACGTCGCCTTCATAGACTTTCAGGCGGGCGTCGAGGGCTTTGTCCATATCCACTTCCAGCAGGAAGTGCACACCACCGGACAAGTCCAGACCCAGCTTCATCGGGTGCGCGGCCAGGTTGCGCAACCATTGCGGGGTGGTTTGCGCCAGGTTAAGCGCGACGACGTAGTCATCACCCAATGCCTTGCGGACAACGTCCTTGGCCGGCAGCTGGTCTTCAGCCTTGGTCAGACGGATCAGACCGCCCTTGCCGTTCGCAGCCAGGCTCGAAGCCTTGACGTTGATCCCGGATTCCTTGAGCGCGGTACTCGCGCGATCCAGATCGGCCTGATTGACCTGCAGGGCCGTGCTGGCGCCGCTGATCTGAATGGCCGGGTCATCGGGGTATAGATTCGGAGCGGAATAAATCAGACCGATCGCCAGCACCGCCAGGATCAGAATGTATTTCCACAGAGGGTATTTGTTCAGCATCACGCCGCCCGTTATGAACGCGGGGCGCCTTGCGCGCCCCGTCGATTGAGTAGAAGTTGGAACCTTAGATCGCTTTCAGCGTGCCTTTTGGCAGCGTGGCGGCGATGGCGCCCTTCTGGAACTTCATTTCCACGGTGTCGGAAACTTCCAGAACCACGAAGTCATCGGCCACTTTGGTGATCTTGCCGGCGATGCCGCCGGTGGTGACCACTTCGTCGCCCTTCTGCAGGCTGTTCAGCAGGTTCTTCTGCTCTTTGGCGCGCTTGGCCTGTGGACGCCAGATCATCAGGTAGAAGATGACCAGGAAGCCGACCAGGAAAATCCACTCGAAGCCGCCGCCCATAGGCGCTGCAGCCGGTGCAGCCGCGTCAGCCATGGCATTAGAGATAAAAAAGCTCATTTAGCACTCCAGTTGCAAATGTTGAATCTTGGGGTCAGAAAACTCAGTCCAAAGGCGGAACGGGAAGCCCGCGTTTGGCGTAGAAGGCATCGACAAAGGCGGCCAATGTACCCTGTTGAATAGCCTCGCGCAAACCAGCCATCAGCACCTGATAATGGCGCAAATTGTGGATGGTATTGAGCATGCTGCCGAGCATTTCGCCGCACTTGTCCAGATGATGCAGATAAGCACGGGAGAAGTTCTGGCAGGTATAGCAATCGCAGGTCGGATCCAGAGGCGAATCATCATGGCGATGGAACGCGTTACGGATCTTCAGCACGCCTGTATCAATGAACAGATGCCCGTTGCGGGCATTACGGGTTGGCATCACGCAATCGAACATGTCCACACCGCGGCGCACACCCTCAACCAGATCTTCCGGTTTGCCAACGCCCATAAGGTAACGAGGTTTGTCAGCCGGCATCATGCCTGGCAGGTAATCCAGCACCTTGATCATCTCGTGCTTGGGCTCGCCCACCGACAGGCCGCCGATGGCCAGGCCGTCGAAGCCGATCTTGTCCAGGCCTTCCAGCGAGCGCATGCGCAGGTCCTGGTGCATGCCGCCCTGGACGATGCCGAACAGCGCCGCCGTGTTGTCGCCATGGGCGTTCTTCGAACGCTGGGCCCAACGCAGCGACAGCTCCATGGAGACACGGGCAACGTCTTCGTCAGCCGGGTACGGGGTGCACTCGTCGAAGATCATCACGATGTCCGAGCCCAGATCGCGCTGAACCTGCATCGACTCTTCCGGGCCCATGAACACTTTCGAGCCGTCGACCGGGGAGGCGAAGGTCACGCCCTCCTCCTTGATCTTGCGCATGGCGCCGAGGCTGAACACCTGGAAACCGCCGGAGTCGGTCAGGATCGGGCCTTTCCACTGCATGAAATCGTGCAGGTCGCCGTGTTCCTTGATCACTTCGGTACCCGGACGCAGCCACAGGTGGAAGGTGTTGCCCAGAATGATCTCCGCGCCGGTGGCGACGATGTCACGCGGCAACATGCCCTTGACCGTGCCGTAGGTGCCCACCGGCATGAAGGCCGGGGTCTCGACGGTGCCACGCGGGAAGGTCAGACGACCGCGACGAGCCTTGCCATCGGTGGCAAGCAGCTCAAACGACATACGGCATTGGCGACTCATAGTGTTTCCTCAGGGCCACGTGGTGCGGGATTACGGGTAATGAACATCGCATCACCGTAGCTGAAAAAGCGGTATTGGTTGTCGACGGCAGCTTTGTAGGCGGCCATGGTCTCGGGATAACCGGCAAACGCCGAAACCAGCATCAACAGCGTGGATTCGGGCAAATGGAAATTGGTGACCAGCGCATCGACCACATGGAACGGCCGGCCCGGGAAGATAAAGATGTCGGTGTCGCCGCTGAACGGCTTGAGCACGCCGTCGCGGGCGGCGCTTTCCAGCGAACGCACGCTGGTGGTGCCGACAGCAATCACTCGACCGCCACGGGCGCGACAGGCCGCGACCGCATCGACCACTTCCTGACCGACTTCCAGCCATTCAGTGTGCATGTGGTGATCTTCGATCTTCTCGACGCGCACTGGCTGGAACGTACCCGCGCCAACGTGCAGCGTGACGAACGCAGTCTCGACGCCCTTGGCGGCGATCGCCTCCATCAGCGTCTGATCAAAATGCAGCCCGGCGGTCGGTGCCGCCACGGCGCCGAGCTTCTCGGCATACACGGTCTGATAGCGCTCGCGATCCGAACCTTCGTCCGGGCGATCTATATAAGGAGGCAACGGCATATGCCCGACGCGATCAAGCAGCGGCAGCACTTCTTCGGCAAACCCCAGTTCGAACAGCGCATCGTGACGCGCCAGCATCTCGGCTTCACCGCCGCCATCGATCAGGATCTTCGAACCCGGTTTCGGCGACTTGCTGGAACGCACATGGGCCAGCACGCGGTGGGAATCGAGCACGCGTTCGATGAGGATTTCCAGCTTGCCGCCGGACTCCTTCTGCCCGAACAGGCGCGCCGGAATCACCCGGGTATTGTTGAACACCATCAGATCGCCGGGGCGCAAATGCTCCAGCAGATCAGTGAATTGACGGTGTGCCAGGGCGCCGCTGACCCCATCCAGGGTCAACAGGCGACTACCGCGACGCTCGGCCAAAGGATGGCGGGCAATCAGCGAATCAGGAAGCTCGAAGGTAAAGTCAGCAACGCGCATGATGGGGTTCGTCTAGCAGGGCCGGAAAGTCTAGCGGAAATATCGAAAATTGACCATGAAACGTGATTGACCAACGGTAGGCACCTCTCTATACTTCGCCGCCATTGAGCCCTGATGGCGGAATTGGTAGACGCGGCGGATTCAAAATCCGTTTTCGAAAGGAGTGGGAGTTCGAGTCTCCCTCGGGGCACCAAAATCAAGAAAGGTCTTGCTTAGCAAGGCCTTTTTTTTCGTCTGTCGGAAAGTGCCGCTGGCCCTCCGGCGTGATCTCGCACAGGTTCACCCCATGGAAACGTCACTGGAAACCGTCGCCCTTTTCTCCCTGAAACTCGCTTACGAGGAAGAAGGCCTGAGCCCGATTCTGCGCGATGACATGGTCATGGGCGATTATCAGAAAGACGTGTTCGAACTGCTGGTGCGCCGGGGTGATGTCCAGACGATCCAGTTCAAGATGAACGAGTGCCTGGCGCTGGCGATGGATGCCTTGGGTGGCGTCGAGAAACCGCTGGGGCGGGAACTGCACAAGTTGTCGACCGACCTCAGTCAGGCGCAGTCGCTGGAGCAGCTGGATCAGCCGCTCCTCGCGCTCAAGGGTTATCTCAAGGACATTCTGTAATTAAGACGCGCGATCCGGAGAAACGGGGCGACTGCTTTGCAGTCAGCGCCGAGCCTTCAACACCCGAACATCCGTCGCAAAACCGTCTGCACCGACCATTTTCTTCCAGCCCACATACTGGAATTCGCCCCGCCCATCGATGTAATCCCCCTTCTCCACCGACCTGCCGCCGACGATCGCCACGCGTTTTTCCTCACCACAGCCGCCATCCGACGGCCGAACGGTGTAGATCACATAAGGCTTCACATATTGCGTGGCGCGAAAGTATTGGCCGCAGACTTCATCGACGGTAATCAGCATGGTTTTCAGGCGTGCTTCACCGTCCGTGTCTTCGTGGAGTTTGAGGAAGGAAATTTCGCCGACATCGCTGAAGCCGAGCGAACGGGCGCGTTGGTATTCGGGGAGTTCTGGTGGGCGATGCGGCCTTGCTCGGCGGCCTGGTTCATTCTGTCGGCGAACTCGGCTTTGCCACGGGCAATCATCGCATCGGCCTCGACTGCCACGTTTTCGCATTGAGCGAATTCCCGCGAGGCGAGGTATTGGGGAGGCAGGTTCGTGCGGTGTTCATTCATGCTCCCCAGGCTGTTCTCCAGATTGCCCATCACCTCAAAGGCGCCGGATACACGACCGCTCTGGACGTCGGCCATTTTTTCCTGCATGCGCTGACAGTTGGCAAGGTAATACTTCCAGCTGTTTTCCGGGTGCTCTTTCCAGGCGGCGAATACCGGGGTCATGGCGCTGGCGAAAGTGATTGCACACAGCAGACGCAGAGCAGGGGCGACTTTTGACATGAGTAGTCCATTACAGGAATCAGGAGTGGCGCGAAGCTACTATTTTGCTATCGTGCCGTCCACTGTCGCCAGGCTTATCAAACGCATGCAACGCGACTGATTCAAAAGGATGAATTCGATGGATGGTGTGATTGCCTTAATGGCTTGGGCCGGCATGTGGGTGTGGGTTGTCCGGCAACGCGGCGCGTGGAATCTGCTTCTCGCCAATGTGCTGGGCGCAGCCAGCGGCATGGTGGTGGCTGTGGCGGTCAGCGAGCTCTGTATCGGCCTGTTCGGATCAACCCGACCGCCGATTTACGGCGTCATGGGCATATTGCTGGAAATAATGGCAACGGTTGCCACGCTGGTGGGTGTCTGGATGCTGGTTGCCCGTCGCTCGCAGGCTGAACACCCCGCCATGCGTCAGCTTCAAGGCGCCGCATGCGGCATGGGGGCGTGCTTGGCGGCGATCATATTGTTTGCAATCATCAATTCACCCAAAAACGGCATGTAAATGTCTTCGTGGCGTCAGACTTCCATTTTGGTATCTTGCCGCCCCATCGTCGGGACTCACTCTGCGCGACGCACTGTTTTCAGGTTTTTGCAGGTTAAGGAAAGGATCGAATGGAGTTTCTGCGTTTTCTGGCATTTGTCGCGGCCTGGGGTTTCATGTGGCGCTGGGTAGTGAAAAACCGCGGCAGCTGGCATTTGTTTTACGCCAACCTGGTCGGTGTAGCGGGCGGTTTCATTGTTTCGATGGTGGTGCTGGCGATCACTTTTTCGCTGTTCCCGTCGGCGCATCGCTACGAAACTGCGCAGACTGAAAACGTCGTGGCACAGCAGGAAGCCGAGCCGACCTCGTTGCTGCCGGAAGCCGAAGCGGTCGCAAGCCCTGCTGTGCTGAAAGACGCACCGGTGTTTGCCGCTATCGAGCCGGACAACAAGCCTTCTCCAGCGGATTCCGCATTGCTGCCGAACTACGCCAGTCGCGCCCCGAAGACGATGTCGGTGCAAACCGTGATCGACCAGAGTGACGATCAGGGGCGCAAGGCCCTGACGGCGCTGAGCAAAAAATCGCGCGCCGACGCCCAGGGCGACAAATCGATGCTCGCGTATGTGATGTGCAGCCCGTTTGTGACCAGCACCTTGCGCTTCCCCGCCTCTGCCCGGTTTGCCGACAGCAAAAGCCTCACGCCACAGCGCTTCAAGGATCAGGTTTACTCGTTCAGCAACACCGTCACCGCACGGAATATGAATGGCGACGACGTGACGTACCGCTTCGACTGCTCCGTAAAGGAACAGCCAAGCGTCGACGCGACACCTGCCGCATGGCGCCTGCTGGCGCTGAAGCTGGAAAAAGCCGGCTCTTAAGCCTGGTTTAAGGGTTCAAGGCGCCGGCTGCGCTATCATCGCCGGCCTGTGCGCCTTGAGCTTTTTCCCCAATGCCTGCGACACCTGATGACCTGAGCCCGTTGCCTGCTGTTCTGGCC
Organism: Pseudomonas sp. IAC-BECa141; assembly: GCF_020544405.1. Taxonomy (NCBI): domain Bacteria; kingdom Pseudomonadati; phylum Pseudomonadota; class Gammaproteobacteria; order Pseudomonadales; family Pseudomonadaceae; genus Pseudomonas; species Pseudomonas sp. IAC-BECa141. Next base: position 5,048,914 of record NZ_CP065410.1, read on the forward strand.
GGGCCACTGCTGCGCCGACTGGAACCGACGCGCCTGGTGCTTTGGCTGGTCGGCAGCCGCGAGCTGTCGCTGACCTTGCGCCTGCAAGGCGTAGGAGACATTCCACTGGATGCCGGGAAATGCACGGTCATTCCTGTGGGCACCGGGGCGTTTGTTCACCTGATCGACGTTGCGCTGGAAACGGCCCTGCCCTGCGACACCCGCATCGACTACGACCTGTTGATCGATGGCCAGCAGCCCATCGCCGACTGGGCGCCACACCTGCTCTACGACAACGCCAGCGGCCCGAACTTCGTCCTGCGCTCGCGCATCGACCAGTTGCTCCACGGTTCCTGCCGCAAGCCGCATCATCCGGCCGCCGACGGTCTGCTCTGCGTTGACCGGTTGCTGGCTGCCGAAACTGATCCGCAGCAGCGCCCCGCGCTGTTGATGATGAGTGGTGATCAGGTTTACGCCGATGACGTGGCCGGTCCGATGCTGCGGGCAATTCATGCCCTGATCGAGCGCCTCGGCCTGTTTGGGGAGCACCTCGAAGGCGCGGTGGTCAGCGACAGCGCGAAGCTCTACGAACACCCGGCCAGTTACTACCACCGTGCGGATTTGCTGCCGGCACTGGAAGGTAACGAGACACTGCGCGAGCGTTTCTTCGGGGGGGCGCGCAAGCCGATCTTCACCAGCAGCAGCGCCGACAATCACCTCGTGACGTTTGCCGAAGTGATGGCGATGTATTTGCTGGTGTGGTCGCCAACCCCTTGGGCACTGGTCAACCCGCAACCGCCAGCGCTGACGACTGAACGCCTCAAGCGCTATGCCCTCGAGCAGACCCGCATTGACGGGTTCAAGGCCGGACTCGGCCAGGTTGCCCGGGCGTTGGCGCACTTGCCGAGCCTGATGATTTTCGATGACCACGACATCACCGACGACTGGAACCTGTCCGCGCAATGGGAGGAAACGGCCTACGGCCACCCGTTCTCCAAACGCATCATCGGCAACGCGCTGATCGCCTACATGCTGTGTCAGGGCTGGGGCAACCATCCGGATGCATTCAGCGCAGTGCTGGAGAAAACCCGAGGCCTGAGCGCGAGCGGTGACGATCGCTACCTCGACGCGCCCGTGCAGGACGCATTGATCGAGGAACTGCTGCGTTTTCAGCAATGGCATTTCGTATTGCCGACCAGCCCGGCGCTGGTGGTGCTCGATACCCGCACCCGACGCTGGCGCAGCGAGATGGCGCTCAAGCAACCGTCGGGTCTGCTGGACTGGGAAGCTCTGAGCGAACTGCAGCAGGAACTGCTCGACCACCCTTCGGCGATCATCGTTTCGCCGGCACCGATCTTCGGTGTGAAGCTGATCGAAACCGTGCAACGAGTCTTCAGCTGGTGCGGTTATCCCCTGCTGGTGGACGCGGAAAACTGGATGGCCCATCGCGGCGCGGCCCAGGTGATCCTGAACATTTTCCGACACTCACGTACACCGGGCAGTTACGTGGTGCTGTCAGGCGACGTGCATTATTCCTTCGTCTACGAAGTCCTGATCCGACATCGCAAGGCCGGCCCGCGCATCTGGCAGATCACCAGCAGCGGCATCAAAAACGAATTCCCGCCGACCCTGCTGGAATGGTTCGACCGCCTCAACCGCTGGCTCTACTCGCCGCGCTCACCGCTCAACTGGCTGACCAAACGCCGCCGCATGCGCATCGTGCCTTATGTGCCCGAGCACGCCGAAGCGGGTGAACGCCTGTGGAATTCGGCGGGGATCGGCCAGGTGTTTTTCAATCAACAGGGACAGCCGAACGACATCATTCAGCACAACGCGAACGGCGCACCGAAGACCCGAATGCTGGCGCCGGATTTGTCGGACTACCCTGATTAAAAAAAATGGCTGCCGAAAAAACGGCAGCCATTTCAGACGCGACCGGGACAATCAGCTTTCGCCCAGCACCCGAGCCACCCCTCTGACAATCATCCCCACCTCCCGCTCATCAATCGTCAGCGGCGGCAGCAGCCGGATCGTCTTGCCGCGAGTGACGTTGATCAGCAGTCCATGATCCCGCGCGGCAATCAGTGTCAGGTCGCGGATCGGCTGTTTGAGTTCGATACCGATCATCAGCCCTTGCCCACGAATCGCCAACACATTCGGATTGTCCGCCAGCTCTACACCCAAGCCGGTCAGCAGGCGCTCGCCCTGGACCTTGGCATTTTCCAGCAGGCCTTGTTCCTCGATGATCTCGAGTACGGTGCAACCCACCCGGCATGCCAGTGGATTACCGCCGAAGGTGCTGCCATGGCTGCCGGGGGTGAACAGATCCGCCGCCCGCCCGCGAGCCAGGCAGGCGCCAATCGGCACGCCGTTGCCCAGGCCCTTGGCGAGGGTCATGACGTCGGGAACGATGCCTTCGTGCTGGAACGCAAACCAGCGACCGGTACGGCCGATGCCGGTCTGGATTTCGTCGAGCATCAGCAGCCAGGCGTGGCGGTTGCACAACTCGCGCAGGGCCTTGAGGTAGCCGGGCGGCGCCAGTTGCACGCCGCTTTCACCCTGAATCGGCTCGACCAGAATCGCCACGATCCGCTGGCCATGTTTGCGCTGCACCTGCTCCAGCGCCTGAAGATCGCCGAACGGCACTTTGACGAAATCCCCGGGCAAGTCATTGAAACCCAGGCGCACCGCCGGGCCATCGCTGGCGGACAAGGTGCCGAGGGTACGGCCATGAAACGCGTTGGCCATCACCACCACCAGCGGCTGTTCGATACCTTTGCGCCAGCCGTACAGACGCGCCAGTTTCAGCGCGGTTTCGTTGGCCTCGGCACCGGAGTTGTTGAAGAACGCCCGCTCCATCCCCGCCAGCCGCGTCAGCTTCTGCGCCAGCGATTGTTGCCAGTCGATGCTGTAGAGATTGGAAGTGTGCAGCAGCAATCCCGCCTGCTCGCTGATCGCCGAGACGATGCGCGGGTGCGAATGGCCGACATTGGTCACCGCCACGCCCGCCACCGCATCCAGGTATTCGCGGCCCGCCTGATCCCAGAGTCGGGTGCCCAGGCCTTTGATGAAGCTCAAGTCCAGCGGTTGATAGGTATTCATCAGGGCGGCAGTCATGTCGGCAAACTCCAGCAAGGTGAGAGGTGCTGGCAGTATGGTTATCCACCCGAACTGGATAAACTCGGCAAAACTTCAATCATTTAAAAGCCGGGCTTGATAATGGATCTGTTCCAGTCGATGAGCGTGTACGTCAAGGTTGTGGAGTCCGGAAGCATGACGGCGGCCGCGCTGCAGTGCGAAATGTCCACGACCATGGTGGGCAACCACCTGCGGGCGCTGGAGCAACGGCTCGGTGTGCAACTGTTGCAACGCACCACCCGCCGCCAGCGGCTGACCGAATTCGGCAGCGTTTACTACCAGCGCTGTCTGGAAGTGCTCGGTCTGGTCGCCGACTCCGAACGGCTCGCCGAGCAGACGCTGGATGAACCGCGCGGCATTCTGCGGGTTACTGCGCCGCTGACCTTTGGCGTTGAACGTCTGGCCCCGGCGCTCAGTGAGTTTTCCCTGCAATGTCCGCAGGTCAAACTCGACGTGATCCTGACCAACCGTCGCCCGGACCTGCTGGAAAGCGGTCTCGACGTGGCCTTCCGACTGGGCCACTTCGACCAGTCCAACCTGATCGCCCGCCCCCTGATCGACTACACCCTGACCGTCTGCGCCTCCCCGGAATACGTGGCCCGACGCGGCATGCCGCTCACGCCTGAAGAGCTGCGTCAGCACGACTGCCTGTCCTTCGCCTACCCCGCCGGCGATGACTGGCAATCGGTGGAAAAACAGTGGCGCCTCAGCGGTCCGGACGGAGAAATCATGGTCGACGTCAAAGGCCCGATGCTGATCAACAGCTCCGCCGGCCTGCATCAGGCCGCGCGCACCGGCATGGGCATCGTGATGCTGCCGGACGCGCTGGTGGAGCAGGACCTGCGCGACGGCCGACTGGTCGTCGTGATGCCGGACTACCAGCCGCCAAACCGCCCGATGCATCTGCTCTACGCGCCGGATCGCTACCGGCTGCCGAAACTGCGTCGCTTCGTCGAGTTCGCCATGCAGATGTGGGGCAGACCGTAAGCAACGCGACTACTGTTGGAAATACACCAGGGACGGGATCAACGAATGAACAAAGACATTTCAATACGCGACCTCCTGCCCACGGAAGTGGAGGCGGCAAGGCAGTTTCTCGAGCGGCACGGCTGGGGCCACCGCACCGGCACCGCCGAGCATTTCGCCCAGCTCATCCAGAACTCCCAACGCACCGCCGTTGCATTGAGCGGCCAGCAGATTGTCGGTTTCGCCCGAGGCCTCACCGATGGTTTGTCCAACGGTTACCTGTCGATGGTAGTGGTCGACGGGCAACATCGGCGCGCGGGCATCGGGCGGGCGCTGGTTGAACATGTGATGGGCGACAACACCGACATCACCTGGGTCCTGCGTGCCGGGCGCGAAGGTGCGGAGGCATTTTTTGCCAGCCTGGGGTTTGAAACATCGGTGATCGCAATGGAGCGTTTGCGGTTGAAATAGCCGACGGTTGCCGTGACCCCGGCTATGCTCCACCCTCCTCCTTTTCCAGCATGGATGCTGCGCAATGCTCACGATTCTGCAAAACACCCCGTTGCGGGTTTACCTGATTCTTCTGCTGGTGGTCTGTCTCGGTATCAAGGCATTTTCTCCTCGCCGTGAAAGCCGCGCCTCAATGCTCATAACACCCCCGGCGTTTCTCGCGTGGTCGCTGTACTGCGTGAATCTGACGATCAACCCGGTCTTGTTTTTGAGCATCTGGTTCGGTTCGCTTATGTTGGGTGGAATCTCGGCCTGGCTGGTGTTCTCCCGGCGGGGCGTAGTGCTCGACGACTCCGCGACCGGGCTGATCATGCCCGGCACGGTAAAAACCCTGATCATGTATTTGATGTTCTTTTTCGCAAACTACTACTTCAATTATCAGCATGACGTGCATCCGGAGCTTTCCTCCTCCCCCGACCTGCTGCTGCTCAAGTCCGGTATTGCAGGTTTCATGTGCGGCCTGATCGGTACCCGCTCGTTGAAGCTCTACTGGTCGCTGCGTGACCTGGCGTCCCGGCGGTTGCCGATAAATGCCGTCGCCAATGAATAACGCAGGGCGCTCGCGGTGCCTGGTTACCCATCAGAAAACATCAGGATAAATAATCGGCACCGCCGGCCCCTTGCTCCGTGACAACGCCGCCGCGCTCCCCTAAATTAGTCGGCCTGAAAAAGCCTTCAGCGCTTTCTCGTCTCATCTCAAGTTAAAAAAGTAGTGAAATTTCAATGTCCGATTTCAACACCGCTGAATCCGTAGTCACTCTGTCGTCCAAAGCGGAATACGAAAACTCCATCAATCTTTCACAACACATTCCACAAGCGAAGATCATCAGCGAGATGGTGCTCGACGCGTTTCAATCGACCCGCGAAAGCGAGCAGATCCGCGAACTGCGTGCCGCGATCCGTCAGGCTCACGATCGCTTCGATGACGATCAGGCCTACGAGCTGATGGGTCAGCTCAAGCGCCTGAAGGACGCCGAGGCCGCCGACATCGCCGCCCTCGAAGACCTCAGCAGCAAATTCCCGATCAGCCGCATCCTGTCCAGCTTCAAGGACGATCCGGCGTTCCAGGAAATCGTCTACGGCCTGGCCCTCAAAGTGCTGAACCAGACCCATCAAGCGATCAGCAACCCGAGCGGCGGCAAGGGCAAAGCCGCACGCGCCAAGAAAGACGTCGAAGTATTCAGCATCAGCAAGGACGGCATCAGCGTGACCTTGCCGATGCGCACACCACGTTCGCGCCTGAGCGTGGATCGCGAGGCGCTGGAATTCCTCGGTTTCACCTTCGTCGGTGAAGGCGATGAGGCGGAAATCGAAGGCGAAACGTTCGTCGACAACGCTGGCACCGAGCACGCGATCAACCGCAAGAACATCATCACCGCCCTGCAACAGCAGACCGCGTTCGACGGTTACAGCATCGCCGCCCAGTAATACCGGCGCTGACGAAAAAGCCCCGCTCTGAAATTCAGGCGGGGCTTTTTGTTGGGCTCTGGTTGGCGATTATGCCGATGGGTGCACGGCGGCAATCATGTCGACTTCGATGGCTGCATTCTTCGGCAACTGATAAACGCCGACGGTGGTGCGAGTGTGACGCCCGACATCGCCCAACACATAACTGAATACATCCGAAGCGCCGTTGGCGACTTCGCTGAGGTCAACGAAATCCGGCGTGGACTTCACGTACACCGTGACCCGCAACAACGCCCTGACCTTGTCCAGCGAACCGACTGCATCGACGATGAACGCCAGGCAACGCATGGCGCTGATGCTCGCGGCGGCTTGCGCATCCTTGAGCGTCAGCTCCAGCCCGACCCGGCCGGGATACTGAATCTTGCCCTCGGTGCGCGGCACCATGCCACTGATGTACAGCTCATCGCGATGACGCACCAGCGGCGCGTAATTGCCGCCCACCGTGTTCTCGCCATTGATGTCGTAATTCAGCTCTTTTGCAAGGGCAATGAAGCGCTCGTCGCAGGTCATCCTCTCAGTCATTTCGCCCAGCCTCTTGATCGATGCATGTCGTTGGATCCGAATCTAGGGCTTTTGCCTACCGACCGCAACCTGTCGATTTCGAGCGAGTCGCTTCGGGAGAATGGCTGGTTACCGCGCCCTTTCGGGAGAAGGTCTGTCGGCGACAATTGACGTCGTTTCTCCAGCATCCGAGCAACAAAAAACCCCGCTCATCTCTCGATGAACGGGGTTTCTCGTACAACGTTCGAACCTTACGGCGCGTACGTCAGCAGCAGCTCGGTCGGCACCTTGAAGTCCAGGGACATCATGACGCTCAGCGCGGTGATGGTGAAGATCGAGAACACGAACAGCTTGCGTGCCCAGACCGTGTCATCCACCGCCTTGTAGCCGGTCCAGGCCATGTACAGCCAGTACATGCCCATGGCCGCGGCGACGGCGAGGTAGCTCATGCCGGCGTAACCGCTGAAGGTCAGCATCAAGGTCGCCACGAGGAAGGCCAGGATGTAGAACAGGATGTGCTTCTTGGCCACCTGGATCCCGCGCTTCACTGGCAGCACCGGAATCGATGCGGCCAGGTAATCATTGAAGCGGAAGATCGCGATGGCGTAGGAATGCGGCATCTGCCACAGACTGAACATCACCAGCAGGGTCAGCGCGGCCATGTCGAAGCTGTTGGTCACGGCCACGTAACCGATCACCGGCGGCATGGCGCCCGACAGACTGCCCACCAGCGTGCCGTGAACCGACTTGCGCTTGAGGTACAGGCTGTAGAAGCCGACGTAGATGATGAAGCCGATCACGGCGAACAATGCAGCCAACGGGTTGGCCACCTTGTACAGCAACGCAACGCCGGCGACACCCAGGACGGTCGCATAGACCAGGGCCAGTTTCAGGGAGATCAAGCCCTGGACCAGCACCCGGTTCTTGGTGCGTTCCATCTTCAGGTCGATGTCGCGGTCGATGCAGTTGTTGAACACGCAACCGGAGGCCACGACCAGGGAAGTGCCGATCATGGCGGCCAGGAACACCGCCAGATCTACATGCCCTTTCGAGGCCAGGAAGAACCCGCCTGCCACAGAAAGCACGTTACCGAAAATGATCCCCGGTTTGGTGATTTGGATAAAGTGCTTGAGCGACATCGGGTTTACCTCACTTCGCCATCATGTAGGTGTGGATGCTGAACATGATCCACAGCGACAGACCGACCAGCAGCACGATCACGATGGCCGTAAAGACGAACGCAATCACGTTGTTACGTTGAGCGATGGAACGGTCCAGGTGCAGGAAGTAATACAGGTGAACGATCACCTGGATCACGGCGAACAGCAGGACGATTGCCAGCGTCGTCGACTTCGGCAGGGTTGGGTACATCACCAGGCCGAACGGGATGACGGTCAGGATTACCGACAGGATGAAGCCGATGGCGTACGACTTTACGCTGCCGTGGCCAGCATCATGGCTGTCATGGGAGTGTGCATTAGCCATTACAGGGTCCCCATCAGGTAAACAACGGTGAATACGCAGATCCACACCACGTCCAGGAAGTGCCAGAACAGGCTCAGGCAGCTCAGACGGGTCTTGTTGGTCGCCGTCAGGCCGTGCTTGTTGACCTGGTACATCATGATGCCCATCCAGATCAGACCGGCGGACACGTGCAGACCGTGGGTACCGACCAGCGTGAAGAACGCCGACAGGAAGCCCGAACGGCTAGGACCGAAGCCCTCGGAGATCAGCAGGTGGAACTCGTTGATCTCCATGGCGATGAAGCCTGCGCCGAGCAGGAAGGTCATGAACAACCAGCCCAGAACCTGCTGCTTCTTACCCTTGTACAACGCCAGCATGGCGAAGCCGTAGGTGATCGAACTGAACAACAGCAGAGCGGTTTCGCCCAGCACGTATGGCAGTTCGAAGATGTCGTGGCCCGACGGGCCACCGGCGACGTTGTTTACCAGTACCGCGTACACCGCGAAGATCGACGCAAACAGAATGCAGTCGGTCATCAGGTAGAGCCAGAAACCGTATACGGTCATCTCGCCCGAGTCGTGGTGATGGTCATCGTGCCCATGGTCATGACCATGGGCGTGTCCAGCATTGGTCACTAAGTTCGACATTGTTTAAGCCTGTTCCAACTTGGTTTCAACACGGGTTGCGGAAGCAGGGATCTTCCCGGCCGCTACCAGACGCTTGTGCTGCTCGGCTTCGATGCGCTCGATCACATCGACCGGCACCATGTAGCCCTGATCGTCACGTGCTGCGTGGATCACGAAGTAGATGACAGTGCCGGCCAGGCTGGCGATCGCCAACCACCAGATGTGCCAGATCATCGCGAAACCGAACACGGTCAGCAGTGCGCCCATTACCACGCCAGTGGCGGTGTTGTTCGGCATGTGGATCGGTTCGTACTTGGCCGGAGCCTTGTACGCGGTACCGTTTTCCTTGGCCTCGGTGAACGGATCGATGCAGTCTGCTTTTGGCAGTACAGCGAAGTTGTAGAACGGAGGTGGCGACGAGGTCGACCATTCCAGGGTATGGGCATTCCACGGGTCACCGTGTTCGCACATGTTTTCCGGCTTGTTGCGGTCACGTACCGACACGTACAGCTGGATCAGCTGGCAAGCGATACCCACAGCGATCAGGATCGCACCGAACATGGCAACGTACAGGTACGGTACCCACTCAGGGTTGGTGGTGGCGTTCAGACGACGGGTCATGCCCATGAAGCCCAGAGCGTAGAGCGGCATGAACGCGACGAAGAAGCCCGAGATCCAGAACCAGAACGCTGCTTTACCCCAGCCTTCGTGCAGCTTGAAGCCGAACGCTTTCGGGAAGTAGAAGCCGAAGCCTGCGATGTAGCCGAATACCGCGCCGCCGATGATCACGTTGTGGAAGTGAGCGATCACGAACAGGCTGTTGTGCAGAACGAAGTCAGCACCCGGGATGGCCAGCAGTACGCCGGTCATGCCGCCGATGGCGAAGGTCACCATGAAGCCCAGGGTCCACAGAACCTGACTGGTGAAGCGCAGACGGCCCTGGTAGATGGTGAACAGCCAGTTGAACAGTTTCACACCCGTCGGGATGGAAATCAGCATCGTCGCCAGACCGAAGAAGGCGTTGACGCTGGCACCCGAACCCATGGTGAAGAAGTGGTGCAGCCAAACCATGAAGCCCAGTACCGAGATCGCGCCCGAGGCGTAGATCATCGAGTGGTGGCCGAACAGTTTCTTGCCGGTGAAGGCCGAGATGACTTCCGAGAAAATGCCGAACGCCGGCAGGATCAGGATGTAAACCTCAGGGTGGCCCCACGCCCAGAACAGGTTGACGTACATCATTGGATTGCCACCAAGTTCATTGGTGAAAATGTGGAAATCCATGTAACGGTCAAGGGTCAGCAGTGCCAGGGTAGCGGTCAGGATCGGGAACGAAGCCACGATCAGAACGTTTGCCCAGGTGCAGGTCCAGGTGAAGATCGGCATGTCCATCAGCTTCATGCCCGGGGTACGCATTTTCAGCACGGTCGCCAGGAAGTTAACCCCGGTTAACGTTGTACCCAGACCCGATAGCTGTAGCGCCCAGATGTAGTAGTCCATCCCCACGCCAGGGCTGTATTGCAGACCCGACAGCGGTGGATAGGCAACCCAGCCGGTCTTGGCGAATTCGCCGACGCCCAGGGACAGGTTGATCAGCACGACGCCGGACACCAGCAGCCAGAAGCTCAGGGAGTTCAGGAACGGGAACGCAACGTCACGCGCGCCGATCTGCAGCGGCACTGCAAGGTTCATCAGGCCGGTGAAGAATGGCATCGCCATGAAGATGATCATGATCACACCGTGAGCGGTGAAGATCTGGTCATAGTGTTCAGGTGGCAGGTAGCCAGGCGAACCCTCGGTGGCCATGGCCAGCTGGGTACGCATCATGATGGCGTCGGCAAAGCCGCGCAGCAGCATGACCATGGCGACGATGATGTACATCACGCCGATTTTCTTGTGGTCGACCGACGTCAGCCACTCGGTCCACAGGTAAGTCCACTTCTTGAAGTAGGTGATTGCAGCGAACAACGCCAGACCACCGAGCGCGATCATCGAGATGGTGACCATCACGATCGGCTCGTGGAAAGGGATCGCTTCCCAACTTAATTTACCAAACATCGTTTACTCCTCTGCCCCGGCAGCTGAATGCGAATTCGAGTCCATATCCGTTGCCGCCACTTCTTTCTCTTTCTTCTCGTGCTTCAGCGGCTTGCCCGGTTTCATGCCTTCGTACTTGTCGACGATGGTCTGGAACAGGTTCGGCGTGACCGAGGAGTAGAGCTCGACTGGATTGTTCTGGCTTGGCTTGGCAAGGGCTGCGTATTCAGCTGGTTCAAGCTGTTTAGGTGCCTTTTTGACTTCACTTACCCAGGCGTCGAAATCTTCCTGAGAAGTTGCGATCGCTTTGAATTTCATACCGGTGAAACCAGCGCCGCTGTAGTTGGCGGAGATACCGTCCATTTCAGCGTTGCGGTCAGCGATCAGGTGCAGCTTGGTGGTCATGCCCGCCATCGCGTAGATCTGGCCGCCCAGGCCCGGGATGAAGAACGAGTTCATCACCGCGTCCGAAGTGATCCGGAAGTTAACCGGGGTGTGCGCCGGGAACACGATCTTGTTGACCGTGGCGATGCCTTGTTCCGGGTAGATGAACAGCCACTTCCAGTCCAGCGCGACCACTTCGATGGTCACCGGCTTGACGTCGGATTCGATCGGACGATACGGATCCAGCGAGTGGGTCGACTTGTAGGTGATGTAACCCAGGGCAATGATGATCAGGACCGGGATGGTCCAGACTGCCACTTCGATCTTGGTCGAGTGCGACCATTTCGGGGTGTAGACGGCGTTCTTGTTCGAGGCGCGGTACTTCCAGGCGAACAGGAAGGTCATGACGATGACCGGCACAACAACCAACAGCATCAGCAGCGTAGCGGTGATGATCAGGTTGCGCTGTTCCAGGCCGACCTGGCCCGTTGGATTGAGCAAGGTCATGTTGCAGCCTCCCAGCAACAACGTGCCGAGCAGCGGCACTAGGCCTAGTAATCTGGGGTACCTGTTTTTACTCATCTCACGACCTCTAAAGCAGCTTGCGCAATGCAGTTGGGTTTTGATCGCCAACACTTCACCCTGCCAAGGGTTGGCATTTTCTTTGGATTGAATAAGGGCCGCCCGTCGCGCGTCAGACGCTCGACAAAACCTGGGACAGCGTTCAGTTCTTATTCGAATTCGTGGTCAAAGGCCTTGTTACAGACCAATTCCATTTGGTGCGGAAAGTTGGAAGGCACCGACACCTGGGTGTCTCGCATGCCTCTCGGCTGCTCGACACCCGACTTCCTGCTCGCCTCCTTAATAAAGGCTGAACAGTGCCGGGAATTCAGTGCGGGCGATTGTAGATAGGTAGCGCCCTATACACCATGTCTTATCCCGAAATAATTTTTATCGCTCAGAGCAACAATCCATCACCGTTTTTGCAAAAGTTCCGCATGTTATCGAAATCGATTCTCAACAAAAACACCAAAAAATGTAGGCCTATCGGCATCAGTTCAGACAGCTCCGAGGGCTTTTTCCCACCGCGCGATCCGCGCAAAGCCCGATATGCCAAGGCTTTTGGCCATCTGTCGGAGTCTGTTAAAACTGCCTGATCCGGCACACGCGTGCAAAAACCGAAAAACGCTGAAACAGACCAATCCTTTTTTGTAACAGCACTCCAATCCGGCCCTGTGAATCGCCCTGCGACAGGGCGTGTGTGACAACATGTCGCACACCTGTCGCACCCTTCCTTGCCGTTCGTCACGGTGTTTTCACACAGACCCTGAAATGCAAAACGCCTCGAGTCGCATCACTGCAAATCGAGGCGTTTGTTTTATCGGCGCAAGCGCCGAAAAATTGATTCAGCGCAGTGCTTTTCGGTTACGCGAGGTCAGCAGCGGCACCAGAATCACCACCAGCACGAAGGCCACCAGCGCCCATTGCGCCAGCGACAGGCCGAGGATCGGCGGGTACGGCGTCGAACAGAAACCGTCGACCTGGAAGCCCAGCGGGAAGATCTTCGCCAGCGGCAGATCATCGACGATCGGCTGCAACACATCGATGCCGCAACTCACCGCCGGATAAAACTGGGTGTACACGTGATGCCCGGCAACACCGGCCCCGGCGATGGCACAAATCACCACCAGCACCTCGAACACCGTGATGCTGCGGCGGGTACGCATGGCCGCGCCGATGAACGCGAACAGCGCGATCAGCAGCAACGCATAACGCTGCAGGATGCACAGCGGGCACGGTGCCTCGCCCAGCACGATCTGCATGTACAGCGCGCCGCCGATCAGCGCCAGGCAGATGATGCCCAGCAACACCAGATAGCGCCGTTCACGTCCCAATCGAATCGTTTCCTCGCTCATCGCGTTTCCCTTTCATGTCCATGGTTCAGCTGGCCGGCGGCTGCGCTTGCAGTTGCGCCATCAGGCTGATGTTGTCTTCGATATGCCAATTGGCCGCGATGCGACCGTTGTCGATCTGATAGATATCGGTAGCCCGGAAGTCTACACGCTGGCCCTGCCCTTTGAGAGCCTTGAACGTGCCGGTGAAATGCCCGCGAAAGTGCAGATGCACCACCACGCGATCCCCGGCGACGATCATTTGCTCGATCTCGCAACTCAAGTCCGGCACCGCCGTGCGAAAGAACTTCGATGCCAGCAGTGGCCCGGTCGGCCCCTGCACCCGGCCTTCCGGCGGGGTCTTGTCGACAAACTGCGGCGACAGGGCCGCAGTGGCCAGCGCCTCTTCGCCGGTGTTCCAGAAACTGCCGTAACGCCGTGCCGCCAGTTCCATCGCATCACGCTGCGCCTTGGGCAGGCTCTGATCGACGATCAGGGTCCGGGGTTCGATCAAGGCAGACTCGGCAAAGGCAAACGGGCTGGACAGCAAGGCAACCGACAGGCCCAACGTGGCCAGGCTGAAACGACGGGAAGAGGCGAAGTGCGACATGGGGCGATCCTGATCATGTAAACGAACGAGCGCCTATCATCAGCATCGGGGAATAAACGATAAACCGGTTAAGAAACGATTAACCTTTAAACAGAATTTAAGAATCAAGACCGCATAACGGCCAATCGTCGGATCGCCGCCCGGAGCAGGCTCGCTCCCACAACGGATTGCATTCCAGTGTGGGAGCGAGCTTGCTCGCGAATGAAGGCGACTCGATTCCGGATTATTCCAGAGCAGCAGCCGGCCCGAAGAACTCATACCGGCTCTGCTTCTCCGGCACGCCCAGCGCCTTCAGATGACGCTTGATCGCCCCCATGAAGCCTTTGGGCCCAAGGAAGTAGGCGTCCACATCACGCTCCGCCGGCAACCACTCGCCCAGTTGCTCCTCGCTCAACAACCCGACCTTGTCCGCCGCCGGGCTCACGCCGTCATCTTCGGCGTAGCAATAGAAGCGCTTGAGCTGCGGATGACGCGCGGCGAGCCCGTCGATCCAGTCACGGAACGCATGCACGCTGCCGTTGCGGGCACTGTGGATGAAGTAAACCGGACGCTCGGTTTCCAGTGCCGCTTCCAACATCGCCAGCGTCGGCGTGATACCGACGCCGCCGCTGATCAGCACCAACGGTTTGTCGCTGGCAGTCAGGGTGAACTCGCCCGATGGCGGGAACAGTTGGATGCTGGAACCGACATGCAACTGATCGTGCAAATAATTGGAAGCTCGGCCACCCGGTTCACGCTTGACGCTGATGCGGTACTGACCTTTGTTGGCCAGGGCCGACAGCGAGTAGTTACGGCGGATTTCTTCGCCGTCGAGCATCAGCTTCATGCCGATGTACTGACCGGGCTCGGCTGCCAGGATCGGGCCCTTGTCCGCCGGCTCGAAGTAGAACGAAGTGATTTCCGCACTCTCTTCGACCTTGGCTGCGACGATGAACTCCCGCGCCCCGCGCCAGCCGCCGACGGCTTGCTCTTTCTGGTCATAAATGGCGGTTTCGGCGCCGATCAGGATCTCGGCCAACTGACCGTAGGCCGCGCCCCAGGCGCTCATCACTTGCGGGGTGGCGATCTCTTCGCCGAGCACTTCGCTGATCGCGCGCAGCAGGCAGGCGCCGACGATCGGGTAGTGTTCGGGCAGAATTTGCAGGGCCACGTGCTTGTTGATGATCTTCGCCACCAGATCGCCCAATTGGTCGAGCTGATCGATGTGACGGGCGTACATCAACACGCCGTTTGCCAAGGCGCGAGGCTGGTCACCGCTGGCCTGGTGGGCCTGGTTGAACAGCGGGCGGACTTGCGGGTATTCGGAGAGCATCATGCGGTAGAAATGGGTGATCAGCGCTTCACCGCCGCTTTCCAGCAGAGGCACAGTGGATTTGACGATGGCACGATCCTGGACGCTAAGCATAAGGGTGACTCCTGAGCTTTCTCTAAAAGTGCCTTATCCATTCCAGTATTCGTGCCAACTATTTTTTCTATACAAATCAATCACTTGAAAAGTATGTAGTCAGATCGACACAAACACCTCTATAGTCGCTTCGACTACAACATGTCTCTTTGACTACAAATCTATGTCCGCCAAATCATTGCTCACCGCCCTGCTCCCACTGGTCTCCGACCTGTCCCGCGAACTGCCCGAAGGCGAGCGCTACCGACGCCTGCTCGAAGCCATGCGCGCCCTGCTGCCGTGCGACGCTGCGGCCCTGCTGCGTCTCGACGGTGAATGGCTGGTGCCGCTGGCGGTGGACGGTTTGAGTACCGATACCCTCGGCCGCCGCTTCAAGGTCAGCGAACATCCGCGTTTTGAAGTGCTGCTGGCCGGCGAAGGGCCCACCCGCTTCGCCGCCGACAGCGATCTGCCCGATCCGTATGACGGACTGGTCGACGGCCTCGACGATCACCTCGAAGTTCACGATTGCCTCGGTTGCCCGTTGTTCGTCGATGAAAAACTCTGGGGGCTGATCACCCTCGACGCCCTCGATCCCGAACGTTTCGAACCGATCGAACTCGACGCCCTGCAAGCCTTCGCCAGCCTCGCCTCGGCCACGGTCAATGCCGCCGAACGCATTGAGCGCCTGGCGATTCGTGCCGAGGACGAACACCAGCGCGCCGAGGTCTATCGCCAGGCCAGCGGCCAGCAGAACCGCGAAATGATTGGCCAGAGCAAGGCGCATAAACGGCTGGTGGAAGAAATCAATCTGGTCGGTGGCAGCGACCTGACCGTGCTGATCACCGGCGAAACCGGGGTCGGCAAAGAGCTGGTGGCCCAGGCGATCCACGCCGCTTCCAAGCGCGCCGACAAACCGATCATCAGCCTCAATTGCGCAGCCCTGCCGGACACGCTGGTGGAAAGCGAACTGTTCGGCCATGTGCGCGGCGCCTTTACCGGCGCCACCAGCGACCGACGCGGCAAGTTCGAACTGGCCAACGGCGGCACGCTGTTTCTGGATGAAGTCGGCGAGTTGTCGCTGACCGTCCAGGCCAAGCTGTTGCGGGTGTTGCAGAGCGGCCAGTTGCAACGTCTGGGTTCGGACAAGGAGCATCAGGTCGATGTGCGCCTGATCGCCGCGACCAACCGCGACCTGGCCGAAGAAGTGCGCAGCGGCCGCTACCGCGCCGACTTCTACCATCGCCTCAGCGTCTACCCGTTGCGGGTGCCGGCACTGCGTGACCGGGGGCGCGACGTGTTGCTGCTCAGCGGCTATTTCCTGGAGCAGAACCGCTCGCGCATGGGCCTTAACAGCCTGCGCCTGAACAGCGACGCCCAGGAAGCGCTGCTGGCCTACACCTGGCCGGGCAATGTGCGGGAACTGGAGCATTTGATCGGACGCAGCGCACTGAAGGCGCTGGGTAACTGCAAGGTGCGGCCGAAGATCCTCAGCTTGAGCGCGATGGATCTCGATCTGCCGCGCGAGATTGTGGATAACTCGCCGGCGCCGTCTGAAGCGACTGCCACTGCGCCATTGATCAGCGGTGACCTGCGTGCAGCCACCGAGCAGTATCAGCGGCAGTTGATCAGTGCAGCGCTTGAGCGCAATCAGGACAACTGGGCCAGCGCCGCCCGCGAACTGGGGCTGGACCGGGCGAACCTGGGGCGGCTGGCCAAGCGGTTGGGGATGAAATAAAAGTCCCGCCGTCGGATTGGCGCCAGAATCCCTAAAGCCTGCCGGTTACAAGTCGATAACCCGGCATCGATACCTGCTGGCGATCCGTGCGATCGCCGCTCACCTTTTCCACAGAAGGTTTTTATGTCTTCCAACAAAGCCCGCGCAGATTCACTTTCGCTTCTGCTGTTTACCTTGCGCAGCGGCAAGCTGATGGCGATCAACCTGCTGAAGGTCAGTGAAATCATCCCCTGCCCGCCGCTGACCAAGCTGCCGGAGTCGCACCCGCACGTCAAAGGCATCGCCACTCTGCGCGGTGCTTCGTTGTCGGTGATCGACCTGAGCCGCGCCATCGGCGAGCGGCCGCTGGAAGACCCGAACGGCGGCTGCCTGATCGTCACCGACGTCAGCCGTTCGAAACAGGGTCTGCACGTACAGGCGGTGAGCAAGATCGTGCATTGCCTGACCACCGACATCAAACCGCCGCCGTTCGGCTCCGGCGGTTCGCGCGCCTACATCACCGGCGTGACCTCGGTGGACGGCACGCTGGTACAGGTGCTGGACATCGAAAAAGTCATCCACGGCATCGCCCCGGCGCAGATCGAAATGGCCCCGACCGAGCTGAGCATGGAAGACGCCGAAGTGCTGGGCAACGCGCGAATCCTGGTGGTCGACGACAGTCAGGTGGCGCTGCAGCAATCGGTGCACACCCTGCGCAACCTCGGCCTGCAGTGCCATACCGCGCGCAGCGCCAAGGAAGCCATCGACTGCCTGCTGGACCTGCAAGGCACGGCGCAGCAGATCAACCTGATTGTCTCGGACATCGAAATGTCCGAGATGGACGGTTACGCCTTCACCCGCACCCTGCGCGAAACCCCGGACTTCGCCCACCTCTATGTGCTGCTGCACACCTCGCTGGACAGCGCGATGAACAGCGAAAAGGCCCGCCTCGCCGGGGCCAACGGCGTGCTGACCAAGTTCTCCTCGCCCGAGCTGACTCACTGCCTGATCGAAGCGGCCAAGCATGTCGCTGCTCACGGCCACTGAGTCTTGAGCGAGACGTTCTGTTTTCTGATGCGGCGCGACCTGAACCAGGACGTGCCGGCCATCGAATGGCCGAACGGTACCAAACTCACCCCCTACAGCGCCGAACGCGCGGCCGTCGTGCATGAACTGATGCTGATCGGCTACCGCGAAGGCGGTGGTCGGGTGCCGGCGCTGGACGTCTGGCAACAGCAGTTCGAAAACGATCCGGAATACGATCCGGCACTGTGTTTCATTGCAAGCGATGCCGCAGGCGTCATTGGCGTGGCGCAATGCTGGACCAGTTCCTACATCAAGAATCTGGTGGTGCATCCTCGCGCCCAGGGCCATGGACTGGGTCGGGCGTTGCTGCTGCATGCGTTCAAGGTATTTCAGGATCGGCGTGAAGGGTTTGTCGACCTGAAGGTGCTGGAGAGCAACCATCGGGCCCTGAGCTTGTACGAAAGGTCTGGAATGTATGTGGTCCGCCGGGAACTGGTGCCGGACTGACAGACTGCCATTGCTGGCAAGCCAGCTCCCACAGGTTTCCGGGTGTTTGCAAAATCTGAATACGTCATCAATCCCCTGTGGGAGCGGGCTTGCCCGCGATGACGGCCGCAAGACAACTTTCCCCGCTCAGGCATACTCCAATCCTGGACTGAACCCAAGGATGCCCGAACCATGAAACGCCTCGCCCTCTCCGTACTTTGCCTCATCGCCCCATTGACCCACGCCTCCAGCCCCGACGCCTGGGCGGCCTACGACAAAACCGTGCTCGCCAGTTGCACCAAGGCCAGCGGCCTGAAAAACGCCAAACCAGTCGGTAACGCCGCGCAATTCGATGACCGCGTCGGCTACACCGCGCTGTTGCTGCAAGGCCAGTACCCGCAAAAACACATGAAGGGCCAGCAAGGCACCGAGCTGTGCCTGTACAACAAAAAGTCGAAAACCGCGTTTGTCACCGAGTGGGACTCGATCCGCCCGACTGCCAAACCCTGAGCGAGTGGCGCACAACTTGCTTCACTCCGGGCCTGTACGGCGGCTTTATGTCGCCGATTCACACCCTGATTGAAGATTGCCCGCTCAATGAATACGACCTTTTCCTGCGTAGGCTGCGGCAAATGCTGCACCGATCACCATGTGCCCCTGACCCTGGCCGAAGCCCGTATGTGGGCGGCCGACGGCGGTCAGGTGATCGTGCTGGTGGAGGCGTTTCTCGCCAACGGCCTGGGCCTCCCGGAACAGCAGCGCGAACATGCGCAACGTCGTTCGGCGGTGGTGCGCAGCGGAATGTCCGACGCCCATGTGGCAATCACTTTTGCCGCCTACAACGTCGGCCCCTGCCGGAATCTTGACGAAGACAAGCTGTGCCGCATCTACGAGCGCCGGCCGCTGGTGTGCCGCATCTACCCCGCCGAAATCAATCCGCACATTGCGCTGAACCCTGCCGCCAAGGACTGCCCGCCAGAGTCGTGGGAGCAAGGGCCGGACCTGATCGTCGGTGGTGAACTGGTGGATCAGGAACTGCTGACACTGATCCAGCGCTCCCGTCAGGCAGATCGCGACGACATCCGGATCAAGGATGCGATCTGCGGTTTGCTCGGCATCCGCACCACCGCGCTCAAGGGCGACGGGTTCACCGCATACCTGCCGGACATGAGCGCGTTTGCCTCGGTGATCGATCAGGTCACGTCGCAGCCACTGACTGCCGGCCACAGCGAATGGCTGTTCCATGTCTCCGGCGACGACATCGCCGGGCAAGTGCGCGCGGCCGGAGCACAAGTGGTGTCCGAGCCGCCGCAGACTTACGCGTTCATTTCGTTGCGGGCGGCCTAAACGCCCTGCCGCCGCCCCCAGAACTCCCGCGCCAGCGAACGCAAATCCCCCGCCAGCCCCGCCACATCCTGTGAGTTGAGCTGGCTCTGGCGCCCTTCATCCACAGTCAGCTCGCAAGCCGTGCGAATGCTGACGATGTTGCGGTTGATGTCCTCGCTCACCGCGCTCTGTTCTTCGACCGCTGCGGCAATCTGCAGACTCATCTCGGTAATCTGCTCGACCCGCCCGCTGATCCCGTCCAGCGCCCGCGCCGCACGTTGCGCCTGTTCGACGCTGTTATCCACATGCTCGCTGCTCTGCTGCATCACCAGCACCGCATCCCGCGCACCGTTCTGCAGGGTGCTGATCATCCGTTGAATCTCGTTGGTCGACTGCTGGGTGCGCTGGGCCAGCCCCCTCACCTCGTCGGCCACCACCGCGAACCCACGCCCGGCATCCCCGGCCCGGGCCGCTTCGATCGCCGCGTTGAGCGCCAGCAGATTGGTCTGCTCGGCGATGCTGCGAATCACCTCCAGCACCCCGGAAATCTCGCTGCTGTGGCCTTCGAGCTGATGAATCACCTCTGTCGCCCGGCCCAACTCTTCCGCCAGTCGCAACACCGCACTGCGACTCTCGCCGACCAACAGATGCCCCTCACGGGTTTCCGTCCCCGCCATATCAGCCGCCACCGACGCTTGCTGCGCATGGCTGGCCACCTCCGCCACACTGGCCGCCATCTGATGAATCGCCGCCGCCACCTGATCGGTTTCCGCCTGCTGCGCCAGCGTACTGGTATGACTGCTGTGCAGATGATCGGCCAACTGCGCCGCATGCCCGGCCAGCCGTTGCGACGCATCACCGATCCGCCCGACCACCGCACCGACCTGCGCTTCAAGCATCTGCAAGGCAAACTCGATCTGCCCGAACTGATCCCGCCGCCCGGTATAAATGCCCTGGCTCAACGGGTTATCAGCAATCACCCGAGCACGCTCGGTCAGCCGCTCCAAGGGCCCCAGTAACCAACCCACGCCCAGCGCACACGCCCCACTGCCAGCCACCAGCGCAGCGGCTTCGATGCCCATGGATTCAGGCCGCAGCCAGGCTTCCATCCCCAGCACCACCGCCAGCACCGAACTGGTCAACGCCATGATCTTCGCCCGCAAACCCAACACCGGCAGCCGCTGCCACCGCGCCACCCGCCCCTCGCGCAACTGCGCATACGCCCGCTCCGCCGCCGCAATCTGCCGTGCATCCGGCCGCGTGCGCACCGACTGAAACTCCACCGCCGCACCATTCTGCGTAACCGGCGTGACATAGGCACTGACCCAATAGTGATCACCGTTCTTGCAGCGATTCTTCACCAGCCCCATCCACGACCGCCCGCGCTTGAGCGTCTGCCACATATGGGCAAACGCCTGCGCGGGCATGTCCGGATGACGCAGCAGGTTATGCGGCGTGCCCAGCAGCTCATCGCGGCTGTAACCGCTGATCTTGATGAAGTCGTCGTTGGCGTAGGTGATCGCGCTGGTCAGATCGGTGGTCGAGAGAATGTTCGCATCCGGCGCAACATCAACATTGCGCCCGGTCACCGGGAGATTGATCTTCATGGAAAGCGCGCTCGTTTTATTGGAAAGAGTCGGCAGGGCTGCTGACTCTAAGCGCACTCATCGGTTAAACGTTGATCTGGCTCAGGAACTGAGCAATTAGCCATCACTGTGACCGAAAATCACAGCGACGGCCGAGGCCGGAATGAATCAGCGCTTGCCCATCGAACGGCGCGTGCCCGACGGCGCCACACCCGGGGTCCTGGCGTGACGGTCACCGTCCTTGCCCTTGAACTGCGGCTGCCTGGCGCCTTTGGCGGCGGCCAGCTCACCTGGCTTGAACGGAAACTTGAAGGCAGGAATGGTCGGTTTGGATTCGCCGGCCTCGGCCAGCTCTGCCGGGACATCGCTCACAGCGTTGTCGATTGGGGAAGTCATGAAAGCTCCGGGAAGCAAAAGTCCGGCCCGGTGGATGAGCCGCGAAGGCGCGCAGTATACCTGCGCGCGCAGACTTTAAAGAGTCCCCGAAAGGGCATGACCGGTGCCTTTTCGGGACTCTTCGACTAGCGGATCACGTTGGCGGATCAACCCGATCCAGCGCCCGATTCACTGCAAGCTCAGCCAGCATGATGATCTGCTGGATCCCGAGCGCCGTACTGCGCTGCGGGCCTGTGAGTTCGTTGGCGAAATTGCTGGCGATGGTACTGGCCGAGGCCAGGGATTCGCAGGCATTGACCAACAGGCTTTCGGTATCGACGTTGGGAGTGACCATGTACATCGTGCTCGGGCGTGGTTTCGAGGGCTTCGGGCAAAGGTAATAGTCGAGGGCGCGTTTGATGGCTTCGCGGTTACGGGCGAGGTCTTCGGCGCGCATGGCTTCTTCGAGGGGGTGGGGGATTCGTAGGGTGGATCGGGTATCAGTTTGTCCATGAAAAACTCCTACTTGGCTATGGAGCCATCCCTCGTCGTTTCCACACGACAAAAGGTGGCAGCTGTACGCAGGGTGGAAAACCGATAAGTAGGCAACCGGCCAGACCGAAGTCTGCCTGCGCACAGCCGCCGCGACGCAGTTTGCAGACGAAAGAAGACGTCGGCAACGGTTACGGGGAGAAGCTTTGCAACTACTTGAAATCAGGTTTCCACACCTGTTCGCTGAATTGGCAGCGACAGCCAAAGACTAGAGAGCGTGCTTCCGACGGACAACCTGAAAACCTTGTGGGAAGGTTCAGTGAATCCCACACATCTTTAAACATTCGAAAATGGAACGCGGAGCGTCCCGGGCTGCATTCCCACGCGGAGCGTGGGAACGATCAAAAGCACTGCAACAACAAACGGTACCCCCCCCCCACATTTCCAAACATCCGAAAATGGAACGCGGAGCGTCCCGGGCTGCATTCCCACGCGGAGCGTGGGAACGATCAGAGCAAAAGCAGTCCGCTTTCTGCTTTCTGCTTTCTGCTTCTAACCACTCAACACAATGAGCGTTAGCTCGAGTACCGCTTTTGACGTGCCGGCCCCATCGGAAGGCTGAGTGGAGGGATTTATCCGGGGGTGGGAGCGCAGCGACCGTGCGGCGCAGCCGCATGCATCGAGAGGAGGTGCAGCGAAGCAAACCGTAGGCGATGCCCCCGGATGAATCCCGGAACGAAGGAACGCCGAGCCACAGCGAGGCGCCGAACGCAGGGGCCAAGCCTTTTGGTTCCTTTTTGGCGTTTGAAAAAGGGACTCGCCGTAAGGGCGAAACCGCCAGCCGCAACACCCGAAGAAACGGATATACACCCAAACCCAAAACAGCATGGTCGGCCCAAAGGCCGCCAAGTCAAAAGCCGAAACTGACAGCGCCGTCAGTTAGCCGTCACCCTCCTGACCCGCAAACAAGTTTATAAAGACAAAACCTGCCCAAACCCCGTCCCCCTGGCGCCCCACAAGCATGCAAATCCAGAAGAAAAAGGCCCTGCTCGCCACCCTGCTGATCGCCCTCGCAGCCGCCGGTCTGTGGTACGCATACAAACCCGCCCCGGCCAAACTCGCCGCCCCCACCGCCATCCCGGTGCGGGTCGTCGCCGTCAGCGAAAAAGACGTCCCCCGCTACACCAGCGGCATCGGCTCGGTCCTCTCGCTGCACAGCGTGGTGGTGCGCCCACAGATCGACGGCATCCTCACCAAGCTGTTGGTCAAGGAAGGTCAACTGGTAAAACAGGGCGACCTGCTCGCCACCATCGACGACCGCTCGATCCGCGCCAGCCTCGACCAGGCCCGGGCGCAACTGGGCGAAAGCCAGGCGCAACTGCAAGTCGCTCTGGTCAACCTCAAGCGCTACAAACTGCTGAGCGTCGACGACGGCGTATCGAAGCAGACCTACGACCAGCAACAGGCACTGGTCAACCAGCTCAAGGCCACCGCCCAGGGCAATCAGGCTTCGATTGACGCGGCTCAGGTACAACTTTCCTACACCCAGATTCGCTCCCCGGTCACCGGCCGCGTCGGGATTCGCACGGTCGACGAAGGTAACTTCCTGCGCATGACCGACACCCAGGGTCTGTTCACCGTGACCCAGATCGACCCGATCGCCGTCGAGTTTTCCCTGCCCCAGCAAATGCTGCCGACCCTGCAAGGCTTGATCAGCGATCCGCAGCGCGCTCAGGTCAAGGCGTACATCGGCGCCGACACCGACGGCGAAACCGGCAACCTGCTGGGCGAAGGTCACCTGACGCTGATCGACAACCAGATCAACGCCAACACCGGCACCATCCGCGCCAAGGCCGAATTCGACAACCCGGATCAGAAGCTCTGGCCCGGCCTGCTGGTGACGGTAAAGATTCAGACAGCGCTGGATAAAGATGCGCTGGTGGTCCCGCCCACCGTCGTACAACGCGGCCTCGATCAACATTTCGTGTATCGGGTCAACGGCGACAAGGTTGAAGCCGTGCAAGTGCAGATGGTCTATCAGGGCAGCGGCCAGGACATCATCAAGGGCGTGAAACCCGGCGACGTATTGGTCAGTGATGGCCAGTCGCGGCTCAAGCCCGGCTCGACCGTGCAGGTCATGAGCGAACCGCCGCAGGTGGTGCAAGCGGAGCCCCAGCCATGAAGCAGCACAAAGGCGTTTCGACCTGGTGCATCGATCATCCGGTGGCGACGATTCTGCTGACCATCGCGCTGGTACTGGTCGGAGTGATTGCCTTCCCGCGCCTGCCGGTCGCCCCGTTGCCGGAAGCGGAATTTCCGACGATTCAAGTTTCCGCACAGTTGCCCGGCGCCAGTCCGGACACCATGGCCTCGTCCGTGGCCACGCCGCTGGAGGTGCAATTCAGCGCCATCCCCGGCATGACCCAGATGACCTCCAGCAGTGCGCTGGGCTCCACTCTGCTGACCCTGCAATTCACCCTCGACAAGAGCATCGACACCGCCGCCCAGGAAGTGCAGGCCGCAATCAACACCGCCGCCGGCAAACTGCCAAAAGACATGCCGACCCTGCCGACCTGGAGGAAGGTCAACCCGGCCGACAGCCCGGTGCTGATCCTCAGCGTCAGCTCCACGCAAATGCCCGGCACCGAACTCAGTGACCTGGTGGAAACCCTCCTTGCGCGTCAGATCAGTCAGGTCGACGGCGTAGGCCAAATCAACATCACCGGCCAGCAACGTCCGGCGATTCGCGTACAGGCCTCGGCGGACAAACTGGCGGCCATCGGCCTGACCCTCGCCGATATTCGCGTGGCGATCCAGCAGACCAGCCTCAACCTCGCCAAAGGTGCGCTGTACGGCGAGTCGAGCATTTCCACGCTGTCGACCAACGACCAGTTGTTCCACCCCGAGGAATACAGTCAGCTCATCGTTTCCTACAAGGACGGCGCCCCGGTTCACCTCAAGGATGTCGCCAAAGTCGTCAACGGTTCGGAAGATGCCTACGTCCAAGCGTGGGCTGGCGATCAGCCGGGCGTGAACCTGGTGATCTTCCGCCAGCCCGGCGCCAACATCGTCGAAACGGTGGACCGGATTCAGGCCGCCCTGCCCGGCCTCGAAGCCATGCTGCCGGCCTCGGTGCAGGTCAAAACCCTGATCGACCGTACCCAGACCATCCGCGCCTCGCTGCATGAGGTGGAAATCACTTTGCTGATCGCGATCCTGCTGGTGGTGGCGGTGATGGCACTGTTCCTGCGTCAGCTGTCGGCGACGATGATCGTTTCGGCGGTACTCGGCGTGTCGCTGACCGCCAGTTTCGCCCTGATGTACTTGCTCGGTTTCAGCCTGAACAACCTGACGCTGGTGGCCATCGTCGTGGCGGTAGGTTTCGTGGTCGACGATGCGATCGTGGTGGTGGAAAACATTCACCGCCACCTCGAGGCCGGCGACAGCATGCGCGACGCCGCAATCAAGGGCGCCGGCGAGATCGGTTTCACCGTGGTCTCGATCAGTTTCTCGCTGGTGGCGGCGTTCATTCCGCTGCTGTTCATGGGTGGCGTGGTCGGGCGGTTGTTCAAGGAATTTGCCCTGACGGCCACCTCGACCATCCTGATTTCCGTGGTGGTGTCGCTGACCCTGGCGCCAACCCTCGCCGCGCTGTTCATGCGCAAACCGGTGCATCACGCCCATGACAGACCGGGCTTCAGCGAACGCCTGCTCGGCTGGTACGAGAAAGGCCTGCGCCGCGCCCTCGCCCACCAGAAACTGATGATCGGCGTGTTCGGCCTTTCCGTCGCACTGGCGATTGGCGGCTACGTGTTTATCCCCAAAGGATTCTTCCCGGTGCAGGACACCGGCTTCGTCCTCGGCACCACCGAAGCTGCAGCCGATATCTCCTACAGCGACATGGTGAAAAAACACCTGGCGATGGCCGAAATCGTCGCCGCCGATCCGGCCGTCCAGGCGTTTTCCCACTCGGTGGGCGTATCCGGCAGCAACCAGACCATCGCCAACGGACGCTTCTGGATTGCGCTGAAAAAACGCGGCGACCGAGATGTTTCAGCCAGCCAGTTCATCGACCGCATTCGTCCGCAACTGATGAAAGTCCCCGGCATCGTGCTTTACCTGCGCGCCGGCCAGGACATCAACCTCAGCTCCGGTCCGAGCCGTGCTCAGTATCAATACGTGCTCAAAAGCAACGACGGGCCGACCCTCGCGACCTGGACCCAGAAACTCACCGAAAAGCTGCGCAGCATTCCGGCGTTCCGTGACATTTCCAACGACCTGCAACTGGGCGGCAGCATCACCCACATCAGCATCGACCGCAGCGCCGCCGCGCGTTTCGGCCTGACGGCGAGTGATGTCGATGAAGCGCTGTACGACGCCTTCGGCCAGCGGCAGATCAACGAATTCCAGACTCAGGTCAACCAGTACAACGTGATCCTGGAGCTGGACACCAAGCAGCGCGGCAAGGCCGAAAGCCTCAACTATTTCTACCTGCGCTCACCGCTGAGCGGAGAAATGGTGCCGCTGTCGGCGCTGGCCCGCTTCGACGCGCCGACCATCGGCCCGCTGTCCATCGCCCACGACGGCATGTTCCCGGCCGCCAACCTGTCGTTCAACCTGGCGCCCGGTGTGGCACTGGGCGATGCAGTGATTCTGCTCAATCAGGCCAAAGCCGAAATCGGCATGCCGACCGCAATCAGCGGCAACTTCCAGGGCGCGGCCCAAGCGTTCCAGAGTTCGCTGAAAAGTCAGCCGTGGCTGATTCTCGCGGCGCTGGTGGCGGTGTACATCATCCTGGGCGTGCTCTACGAGAGCTTCGTCCATCCGCTGACGATCATCTCGACCCTGCCGGCGGCGGGTCTGGGCGCGGTGATCATGCTGTGGATCTGCGGTCAGTACTTTTCGATCATGGCGCTGATCGGGCTGGTGCTGCTGATTGGTATCGTCAAGAAGAACGGCATCCTGATGATCGACTTCGCCCTTGAGGCGCAGCGTCATCGCGGGCTGTCGCCGCAGGATGCGATTTTCGAAGCGTGTATCACGCGGTTCCGGCCGATCATCATGACCACCCTCGCCGCGCTGCTAGGCGCGCTGCCGCTGATGCTCGGCTACGGCACCGGCGCCGAACTGCGCCAGCCGCTGGGGATCGCGGTGGTGGGCGGCTTGCTGGTCAGCCAGATGCTGACGCTGTTCACCACGCCGGTCATATACTTGTGGCTTGAGCGGCTGTTCCACAAGCCCAAACCTGCGCCCGTCGCGGCGCTGGCAACGACAGACTGAGGCGGGTCATGCGCGTTCTGATTATCGAAGACGAAGAGAAAACCGCGGACTACCTGCACCGCGGCCTGACGGAACAGGGTTACACCGTGGATCTGGCCCGCGACGGTATCGAGGGCCTGCACCTGGCGCTGGAAAGCGACTACGCGGTGATCGTCCTCGACGTGATGCTGCCGGGCCTCGACGGTTTCGGCGTGCTGCGCGCATTGCGTGCGCGCAAGCAGACACCGGTGATCATGCTCACCGCCCGCGAGCGGGTCGAGGACCGGATCAGGGGCCTGCGCGACGGCGCCGACGATTACCTCGGCAAACCGTTTTCCTTCCTCGAACTGGTGGCGCGCCTGCAAGCGCTGACCCGCCGCAGCGGTGGCCATGAACCGGTGCAAGTGAGCATCGCCGACCTGTGGATCGACCTGATCAGCCGCAAGGCCACCCGCGCCGGTACCCGGCTGGATCTGACGGCGAAAGAGTTTTCGCTGCTCAGTGTGCTGGCCCGGCGTCAGGGCGAAATACTGTCGAAAACCGCGATTGCGGAAATGGTCTGGGACATCAATTTCGACAGCGACGCCAACGTCGTCGAAGTCGCGATCAAGCGCCTGCGGGCCAAGCTCGACGGGCCGTTCGAGGAGAAATTGCTGCACACGATCCGCGGCATGGGTTATGTGCTGGAGAGCCGCGGTGTCCAGTAACTCAATAGCGCTGCGCCTGAGCGGGATGTTCACGCTGGTGGCGCTGCTGGTCTTCCTGTTGATCGGCGGCGCGCTGTATCAACAAGTGGACAAGGGCCTCGGCCTGCTGCCGGAAGCGGAACTGGATGCGCGTTACAGCGTGCTCGAATCCGCGCTCAACCGCTATGGCACTCCCGAGCATTGGGTAAAGATCAATGCCAAGCTCAAGCTGCTCGGCGAAGAAGACAAGCGCATCCATTTCTGGGTGGTCAGCGGCAATCCGGGGTACGAATTCGGCGAGCCGGATGCCTTGATCCGTGCGTTCGCCCAAGGTGCGCCGGGCATGCGCGACCTGCAACTGCCCAACCATCCTTACCCGCTGAAAGTGCTGCTGACCGAACTGCCGGCCAAGGATCAGCGCCCGCCGCTGCGCTTCATGATCGGCATCGACACCGAGACCCTTCACCAGACCCAGCATCAGTTGCTGATCGCGCTGATCAGTCTGGCGGTGATCGGCGTGCTGCTGGCCTCGGCATTGGGTTACTGGGTGGCGCGAATCGGCCTCAAACCGCTGATCAAACTGTCCCATGAAGCCCAACGTCTGGCGCCGCCGTTGCGGGCCGGGCGCCTGCGCATGTCGCCATTGCCGCCGGAACTGGAGCAGTTCGTCGACTCGTTCAACTCGACGCTGGAGCGGGTTGAACAAGCCTATTCGCGGCTTGAATCCTTCAACGCCGACGTCGCCCATGAACTGCGCTCGCCGTTGACCAACCTGATCGGCCAGACCCAGGTCGCGCTGACTCGCGGGCGCTCTGCCGAGCATTATTTCGAAGTGCTGCAATCCAACCTCGAAGAGCTGGAACGCCTGCGCTCGATCATCAACGACATGCTGTTTCTGGCCAGCGCCGATCAGGGCAGCAAGGCCACCAAACTGACCTCGACTTCACTGGCCGATGAAGTGGCGACCACCCTCGAATACCTCGACTTCATCCTCGAAGATGCGCAGGTTCAGGTTCGGGTGAGCGGCGATGCGCAGGTGCAGATCGAGATCGCTCATCTGCGCCGGGCGTTGATCAATCTGCTGAGCAACGCGGTGCAACACACCGCGCCCGGACAGGTGATCGAAGTGCAGATCGCGGTCGAGGAACATCAGGTCAGCATCGGCGTGGCCAACCCCGGCTCGCCGATTGCCAGCGAGCATTTACCGCGCTTGTTCGAGCGTTTCTACCGGGTCGATGCATCGCGCACCAACAGCGGCAACAATCACGGGTTGGGGCTGGCGATCGTCAAGGCGATTGCGTTGATGCATGGCGGCGACGTGTTTGTGCGCAGTGATCGCGGGATCAATACCTTCGGGATTCACTTGCCGGTCTGACCCCACCCCTCATCGTTCCCACGCTCTGCGTGGGAATGCCGCCCGGGACGCTCCGCGTTCCATTCCAAAGTCGAACACAGAGCTTCCATCAAGGTGTTCCCACGCCGAACCCAGTAATGTTCACCTGTTGATCTTTGCTTGCGCTGTAACAGTCATTTATGAAAATCACGCTGTTTCCCAACGCCCGGCAACCTTATCTTTGCCCGCACCAAACAGCACTTGCCAAGCAAGAAGGTTTTCAAGATGTCCAACAGTATGGGTATTGCCAGCGCTTTCGTTTTGTCCTCATTGATCCTGTCGCCGATGGCGATGGCTGAAGAATCGCAGTTGTTCGCAGCGCACAATGCAGCTCGCGCTCAAGCGTATGAACAGCATCAGGCAGAAATGATGGCCAAGGCCAAAGACGCCACGCAAGCCCCGCAGGCCGGCCTTTCCCAAGCGCAGTCCGACTCCGGATCCGACAGCTGAGGCGCGCACCGCTCCGTTTCCCTCGACGCGGTTGTTTGGCTCTTCCCGTTCAACCGTCGTCCTTCCAGGCCGCTGATTTTCAGCGGCCTTTTTTCGTTGTGGTGTGAAAGCTGTCTGGTGCGTCTTTAACAACTGAAACATCCCGCACCTCAAGACATTGAAGTGTCAGTTGACCCAAGGAGCTTTACCGCACGTGCGTTACCCAGTTCGCTTTACCCCGCTGTTCATTGCAATTGCCGCAACGATTGCCCCCGCCGCCCATGCTGCCGAAGCCGAGAAACAAGGTTTCATCGAAGGCGCGAGTCTCAACCTCAACGCGCGCAACTACTACATGAATCGCAACCGTCTGCAGCAGACGGATGACAACATCGAGTGGGGCCAGGGTTTGCTCGGCAAATTCGAGTCGGGTTACACCGAGGGCACGGTCGGCTTCGGCATCGATGCCCACGCCATGCTCGGTCTGAAACTCGACGGCGGTGGTGGCACCGATAACTCCAGCATCCTGCCCGTCAGCGACGGCAACGGCAAAGCGCCGGGCTCGCTCTCCACGGCGGGCGGTACGCTGAAAATGCGTGCGTTCGATACCGAACTGAAGGCCGGTGACCTGTTCCTCGCCAATCCGGTGATCGCCGGTGGCGAGACGCGCATGCTGCCGCAGACTTTTCGTGGCCTCAGCCTGACCAACCACAGCTTCGACGGCTGGATGATCGAAGGCGGCCAGGCCAGTTTCACCAAACCCTACAACCAGAGTGGCCACAAACGCATCGGCACTTCTTACGGCACCCTCGCCGACGGCGACAAGAGCCAGCATCTGAACTGGGCCGGCGTGGCCTGGAGCGGTGTCGAAGGCCTGACCAGCAGTCTGTACGCCTCCGAGTTGAAGGACATCTGGAACCAGTACTACTACGACCTCGACTACACCTGGGCGCTGAACGATCAGGTGACCCTCAACCCGGGCCTGCACTTCTATCACACGCAGGACACCGGCGAAGCGCTGCTGGGCAACATCGACAACAACACCTACAGCCTGCATTTCACCGTGGGTATCGGCAATCACAGCGTCACCGCCGCGTACCAGCGGGTCAACGGCAACACGCCGTTCGATTACATCAGCCAGGGCGACAGCGTTTACCTCGACAACTCGCAGCAGTACTCGGACTTCAACGGACCGAACGAGCGCTCGTGGAAACTCAAGTACGCCTACGATTTCGCAGGACTCGGCTTGCCAGGCCTGACCTCTTCGTTGTCTTACTCGCGCGGCACGCTGGACCTGACCAAGGTCGATCCGCAGAGCAAGGGTTACGCCTCGTGGTACAGCGCCGATGGCCGCAACGCCAAACACTGGGAGCGCGATATCGACCTCAAGTACGTGGTGCAGAGCGGTCAGGCCAAAGACCTCGCAGTGCGCCTGCAATGGGCGACCAACCGTGGCGGCAACGGTTACGGTGCGCTGGATACGGACACGGATGAATACCGTGTGATCATTGACTACCCGATCAACGTCTTCTAAGATCGGCGCTACAGTTGAGAGGCCGGCCTTATGCGCTGGCCTTTTTCTTGCGTGTGCGGCAGCGACGTTTGTACAACTACGCTTATAAGACTCCTCAACCGACAACCCAACCATGATCGCGAGCCGTACCCCACCTGCTGCGGGCAAGACCGGACGTCCCGAGCTGCTGCTGATCCTCGGCAGCCTGCTGAGCGTGATCGCGATTGTGTGTATCGTCACGTTCCTGCTGATCCGCGAACACGCCAACGCTCAGGAATCGGCCACCCGCAGCGCCACTACCATTGCCCAGTTGATCGACGCCGATGTGCTGCGCACCGTCGAACTGTACGACCTGACTCTGCAAGGTCTGATTGCCGCCGCCCAGCGCGACGACCTGAAAAACGTGTCGCCGCAGATCCGTCACCTTGCGCTGTTCGACCGCTCCACCACAGCGCGTTTCAAGGGCGACATTCTGCTGCTCGACAAGCATGGCGAGGTCATCGCCGACTCCTCGCGGGTCGAACCGCTACCGGGCAATTTCGCCGACCGCGATTACTTCCTGGCCCACGCCTTCAACCGCGACGCCGGCATGTTCATCAGCCGCCCGTTCAAGCCCCGTTGCGATTGCGACGACGCCAACCAGTGGCGGATCAGTTTCAGCCGGCGGATTTCCTCGGACACCGGCGATTTCCTGGGCGTGGCCGTGGCGTCGATGAAACTCGACTACTTCGATCAGCTGTTCAACAGCCTCGATATCGGCATCGACAGCACCCTGAACATCATCAACAACGACGGCATCCTGCTGGCGCAAAAGCCTTACCTGCAAAGTGATTCGATCGGCAAGAGCTTCGCCACCCGGCCCAATGTGGTGCGGATCCTGCGCGACAGCAACGGCAGCGGCAGTTTCAACAGCATTTCGAGCATGGATTATCAGCAACGGCTGTACACCTATTCGCGGGTCGGCAATCTGCCGCTGACGGTGATCGTTGCCCTGTCCAGCGAAGAAGTATTCGGCGCGTGGCGACGCACGGCGATCCTGATCAGCGGCGCCACCGGCGTGCTGTGTGCCGGCCTGCTGTGGCTGACCTGGCTGCTGGCCCGGGAGCTGCGCCTGCGCCAGCGGGCCGAACGGGAACTGGCGCAATTGGCGGCGACCGATGCCCTGACGGGGGTCGCCAACCGGCGAATGCTCGATCAGTCGCTGCGCCACGAATGGTTCCGCGCCCAGCGCTCGGGCAAGCCGCTGTCATTGCTGATGATCGACGCGGACCACTTCAAGGCCTTCAACGACCGACACGGGCACCAGGCCGGGGATCAGGCGTTGCGTGAACTGGCCAGGGTAATCACCTCCAATGTGCGGCGTCCGGCGGATCTGGTGGCGCGGTATGGCGGTGAGGAGTTTTCGGTGATTCTCGCAGAGACCGACAGCCTGGGAGCACAACAGATCGCCGAGCACATTCGCGCGGCGGTGGAACAACTGCCGGGCGTGAATCAAGACCAGTCACCGATGACCGTGAGCATCGGCATCAGCACCTGGACAGCCACCAGCGAGATCAGCCTGGAGCAGCTGTTGTTCGCGGCGGACAAGGCGTTGTATCAAGCCAAGGAAGGTGGGCGAAACCGGGTGGTCATGGCCTGAGAACAGGCATAAAAAAAGGCCACCCAAAGGTGGCCTTCAAAAAACTAGAGAGGTTTTTTACTTACACCGCCGCAACCGGGCGCATGTAAGAGATTGGTGCAGTGCTGGCGTCTTCGAACGTCACGACTTCCCAGGCATCTTTCTGCTCAATCAACTTGCGCAGTAGCTGGTTGTTCAGTGCGTGGCCGGACTTGAAGCCCTTGAACTCACCAATCAGGCTGTTGCCCAGCAGGTACAGGTCGCCAATCGCATCGAGGATCTTGTGCTTCACGAATTCGTCTTCATAGCGAAGGCCGTCTTCGTTCAGTACGCCATCGGCATCGACCACGATCGCGTTTTCCACGCTGCCGCCGAGTGCGAGGTTGTGCTTGCGCAGGTACTCGATGTCACTCATGAAACCGAAAGTACGGGCGCGGCTGACTTCTTTTACGAACGAAGTGCTGGAAAAGTCCACGCTTGCACTTTGGGTGCGGTCCCGGAAAACCGGGTGATCGAAATCGATCTCGAAGCTCACCTTGAACCCTTCGAAAGGGACGAAAGTGGCGCGCTTGTCGCCGTCTTCCACTGTCACTTCACGCAGGATGCGGATGAATTTCTTGGCGGCGTCCTGTTCTTCCAGGCCAGCCGATTGAATCAGGAATACGAAAGGTCCTGCGCTGCCATCCATGATCGGGACTTCAGACGCGGAGAGCTCGACGTAGGCGTTATCGATGCCCAGGCCAGCCATGGCCGAGAGCAGGTGCTCCACCGTGTCTACCTTCACGTCACCGTTGACCAGCGTCGTCGACATGGTTGTCTCGCCGACGTTGGCCGCGCGAGCCGGTATCTCGACAACCGGATCGAGATCGGCACGACGAAAGACGATCCCGGTGTCGACAGGTGCAGGCTTGAGGGTCAGGTAAACCTTCTCCCCGGAGTGCAGACCTACACCGGTGGCACGGATAATATTTTTCAGTGTGCGTTGTTTAATCATGGCATGGGCCGCTTCAGCGCAAATTGCGAACTGGTATCAACAAAGGCTGGCGATGATAGCAGACCGAGCCTTTGCTGAACACCAATCACCTGAATACCCCTGATACATTTCATCAATCGGCCTGACGACGCAGGAAAGCCGGGATGTCCAGGTAGTCCAGGTCATCTTGCGGATTCATCTTCGCGGCAGTCGCAGCACCGGCCTGAGCCTGGTTGCGCATGACGGTCGGACGGTCCAGGTCACGGTAGTTCACCGCTGGCTGTTCCTGACGAGCGGGTGCCGGTTGCTGCACTGGAGCAGCCGCCATCGAGGTGTGAACGGTGTTGTCGATGACCTTCACAGGCTTCTCGATTTTCGCGCCCAGACCGGTAGCAACCACGGTCACGTGCAGTTCATCGCGCATGTCCGGATCGATCACGGTACCGACCTTGACCATGGCGTGCTCGGAAGCGAAGGCTTCGATGATCGAACCCACGTCGGAGTACTCACCCAGAGACAGGTCAGGACCGGCAGTGATGTTCACCAGAATGCCGCGTGCGCCTTGCAGGTTCACGTCTTCCAGCAGCGGGTTGCGGATGGCCGCTTCGGTCGCTTCACGTGCACGGTTCGGACCGCTGGCGCAGCCAGTGCCCATCATCGCCATGCCCATTTCGCTCATCACGGTGCGCACGTCGGCGAAGTCGACGTTGATCATGCCCGGACGCTTGATGATGTCGGAGATACCGCGAACGGCGCCGGCCAGTACATCGTCAGCCTTGGCGAAAGCCGACAGCAGGCTTGCGTCTTTACCGAGAATGGTCAGCAGTTTTTCGTTCGGAATGGTGATCAGCGAGTCGACGCTTTCCGAGAGCATGCGGATGCCTTCGTCGGCGATCTGCATACGCTTGCGACCTTCGAACGGGAACGGACGGGTCACGACCGCAACGGTCAGGATGCCCATTTCCTTGGCCACTTCGGCGATGATCGGCGCAGCACCGGTACCGGTACCGCCGCCCATGCCGGTGGTGATGAACACCATGTTGGTGCCGGCCAGCACTTCAGCAATGCGCTCGCGATCTTCCAGCGCAGCCTGACGGCCGACTTCCGGGTTGGCGCCGGCGCCCAGGCCTTTGGTCACGCCGGTGCCCAGTTGCAGAATGGTGCGCGCGCCGATGTTTTTCAGCGCTTGAGCATCGGTGTTGGCGCAGATGAATTCCACGCCTTCGATGTTGCTCTTGACCATGTGGTTGACAGCGTTGCCGCCGCCACCGCCAACACCGATAACTTTGATTACCGGGCTTGCGGGGATGTTGTCTACGAGTTCGAACATTTTCCCTCTCCTTACATTCTCTAGTTTTTTCGCCTACTGCTGATTTGTTGCGGTGCTGCGGTAAAGCGTCAGAAGTTGCCTTGAACCCACTTCTTCAAACGGTCCAGCAACGGCGCCTGCGGCTCATCGCTGCTGTAGCTGTCGCGGTTGCCGATGCCCGAGAACGAGATCCCGTCGGACTGCTTCTGCAGGCCGTACATCAACAAGCCAACGCCAGTGGAATAAATCGGGTTGCGTACCACGTCATCCAGCCCCTTCACGCCGTGCGGCACGCCCAGGCGGACCGGCATGTGGAAGATTTCTTCGGCCAGTTCGGTAGCGCCTTCCATCTTCGAGGTACCACCGGTCAGCACGATGCCGGCCGGGATCAGGTCTTCGTAGCCGCTGCGGCGCAGCTCGGCCTGGATCAGGGTGAACAGTTCGTCGTAACGCGGCTCGACCACTTCGGCCAGGGCCTGACGCGACAGTTCGCGCGGCGGACGGTCGCCGACGCTCGGCACCTTGATGGTCTCGCCGGCACCGGCCAGTTTGGCCAGGGCGCAGGCGTAACGGATCTTGATTTCTTCGGCGTACTGGGTCGGAGTGCGCAACGCCATGGCGATGTCGTTGGTCACCTGGTCGCCCGCGATCGGGATCACCGCCGTGTGGCGGATGGCGCCTTCGGTGAAGATCGCGATGTCGGTGGTGCCGCCGCCGATGTCGACCAGGCAAACGCCCAGCTCTTTTTCGTCGTCGGTCAGGACCGAGTAGGCCGAGGCCAGTTGCTCAAGAATGATGTCGTCGATTTCCAGACCGCAGCGACGCACGCATTTTTC
Organism: Pseudomonas sp. IAC-BECa141; assembly: GCF_020544405.1. Lineage (NCBI taxonomy): Bacteria > Pseudomonadati > Pseudomonadota > Gammaproteobacteria > Pseudomonadales > Pseudomonadaceae > Pseudomonas > Pseudomonas sp. IAC-BECa141. Next base: position 5,084,890 of record NZ_CP065410.1, read on the forward strand.
AATGTTCTGTGCAGCGTTGACGGCGCAGGTGACCACGTGAACCTTGGCTTCCAGACGCACGCCGGACATGCCCAGCGGCTCGCGCACGCCTTCCTGGTTATCGATCACGTAATCCTGCGGCAGGGTGTGCAACACACGCTGGTCAGCCGGGATCGCCACGGCCTGGGCGGCGTCGAGTACGCGCTCCAGGTCAGCGGAGCTGACTTCGCGGTCGCGGATCGCGACGATGCCGTGGGAGTTCAGGCTGCGGATGTGATTGCCTGCCACGCCGACGAACGCCGAGTGAATGCGGCAGCCCGCCATCAACTGGGCTTCCTCGATCGCGCGCTGGATCGACTGCACGGTGGACTCGATGTTGACCACCACGCCTTTTTTCAGGCCGCGGGACGGATGGGTGCCGATCCCGACGATATCGAGCGTGCCGTCGTCCGCAACCTCGCCGACCAGCGCCACCACCTTGGAGGTGCCGATATCGAGACCGACGATCATTTTGCCGCTTTGCACGTTTGCCATGGGTCCTGCCTCTTCTTAATTCTTTGCGACAGCGGGTTGGGCTGTCGTCGGCGCTACTGGTTCCCGCCAGCCAACAGCGAGGCCGTTGGCGTAGCGCAGATCGATGCGCGCAATGTTCGTAATCTGGTCTTTAAGCGTCTTGTCGTAGATGGCAATGAAGCGGCGCATCCTTTCCACCAGGTTGCCGCGTCCCAGCAGCAGTTCGATCCCGGGACCGGAACTGCCGGCACCGGTGGTCAGGAACCAGCTGCCACGTTCACGCAGCTCGAGCCGCGCAATCGAGAAGCCCAATGGCCGGAGCATCTGGCTCAGTACCTGGTATTGCTGCATCACTTGCTGCTGGGCCCGCTGCGGGCCGAACAGCTGCGGCAGGTGTTCGTAGTTCGCCAGTTCCTTGGGCGTGAACGCCTGGCCCTGGTTGTTGAGCAACGACTCGTCGCCCCAGCGGGCCACCGGCAGTTGCTCTTCGAGGCGGATCACCACCTGATCCGGCCAGACCCGACGTACTTCGGCGTGGGCGATCCACGGCATCTGCTCAAGCTCGGTGCGCATGCTCGCCAGGTCGATGGTGAAGAAGCTCGACGCCACGTACGGGGCGATCCGCTGCTGCACCGCTTGCTGGCTGATGTAACTCAGGTCGCCCTGCACGGCGATCTTGGTGATCGGCCGGTCGGCGTACGGCAACAAACGCTGCGCGCCTTCGTAAGTACCGAACCCCAGGGCCACCAGCAGCACCGGCCAGAACAGACTTTTCAAGAAGCCGAAGTTGGCTTTCGGCAGGCGCGCGGACATCGGCTCTTTGGCCACCATTCGGCTGGCACCCCGCGGCACCGGCTTGCGGCCGGGTGCGGGTGGCTGATGTCTGAGATGTGCGCCTTGCATGGTCTTAACCTCGCGCCTCTTTCTTGCCATCGGCATCGACACTGGCGGCCAGAATGGCCAGGACCAGTTGCTGGAAATCCAGACCGGCCGCTTTCGCCGCCATCGGTACCAGGCTGTGATCGGTCATGCCGGGAGCGGTGTTGACTTCCAGAAACCAGAATTTGCCGTCGGCGTCCTGCATCACGTCCGCCCGGCCCCAGCCGGCGATGCCCAGCGCCTCGCAGGCTTGCGCCGTGAGGTCCATGAGTTCCTTTTCCTTGGCGGCATCGAGCCCGCACGGAATCCGATACTGGGTATCGTTGGCGATGTACTTGGCGTCGTAGTCGTAGAACGTGTGTGGCGTGCCCAGCGCGATAGGCGGCAACACCTGGTCACGCAGGGTGGCGATGGTGAACTCGGGACCGTGGATCCATTGCTCGACCAACACTTGCGAATCGTAGGTACTGGCCGCTTTCCATGCGTCGATCAACTCGGACGCAGAACTCACTTTGGCCATCCCGATACTTGAACCTTCATGCGCCGGTTTGACGATCAAAGGGAAGCCCAGTTCCGTCGCTGCCGAAATACAATCGGCCTCGCTGCGCAGCACGGCGTGACGCGGCGTCGGAATCCCGAGCGTGTGCCAGACCTGCTTGGTGCGCAATTTGTCCATCGCCAGCGCCGAAGCCAGGATGCCGCTGCCGGTGTACGGAATGCCGGCCACTTCGAGCAGACCCTGCATGCTGCCGTCTTCACCGCCGCGACCGTGGAGGATGATGAACGCGCGGTCGATCTTCTCGCTCAGCAGGCGCTGCAGAATGTCGGCACCGACGTCGATGCCGAACGCGTCCACACCGGCGCTTTGCAACGCAGAGAGCACCGCGTTGCCGGACTTCAGCGAGACCTCACGCTCGGCGCTCAGGCCACCGTACAGCACGGCCACCCGGCCGAAATCCTTCGGGGCGATGGTGGAAAACAGATTGGCGTAGGCAGCAGTCATTTCAACTTCCCCTCGACCGGTGCCGCCACGGCACCGGCGAACAACTCGCTTTTCAACAGTTTTGGTGCAAGGCCACCGATATCACCGGCGCCCTGGCACAGCAGGATGTCGCCGGCACGCAGCAGCGGCTTGACCAGCGGTGCCAGGTCGACGCCGCGCTCGATGTAGATCGGGTCAAGCTGGCCGCGCTGACGGATGCTGTTGCACAGCTTGCGGCTGTCGGCACCCGGGATCGGCTCTTCGCCGGCCGGATAGACTTCCATCAGCAACAACACGTTGGCATCGGCCAGCACATTCACGAAGTCGTCGTACAGATCGCGGGTGCGGCTGTAGCGGTGCGGCTGGTAAACCATCACCAGCCGGCGCTCAGGCCAGCCACCGCGCACGGCCTTGATGACTGCCGCGACTTCGGTCGGGTGGTGACCGTAGTCGTCGACCAGCATCACCTTGCCGCCGTCCACCGGCAGTTCGCCGTAGACCTGGAAACGCCGGCCAACACCCTGGAACCCGGACAGGCCCTGGACGATGGCTTCATCGCTGACGCCTTCGTCGGTGGCGATGCAGATGGTTGCCAGTGCGTTGAGTACGTTGTGGTTGCCCGGCATGTTCACGGACACATCCAGCGGCTCACGCTCGGGGCGCAGTACGGTGAAGAAGGTCTGCATGCCCTGCTGGCGAACATTGATGGCGCGCACGTCGGCTTCTTCGCTGAAGCCGTAGGTGACGACCGGACGTTTGACCTGCGGCAGGATTTCACGCACCACCGGATCGTCCAGGCACACCACTGCCAGACCGTAGAACGGCAGGTTGTGCAAAAACTCAACGAAGGTTTTCTTCAGCTTGTTGAAGTCACCGTCGTAGGTCGCCATGTGGTCGGCGTCGATGTTGGTGACCACGGCCACCAGCGGTTGCAGGTGCAGGAAGCTTGCGTCGCTCTCATCGGCTTCGGCGATCAGGTAACGGCTGGTGCCGAGCTGGGCATTGGTGCCCGCGGCGTTCAGACGGCCACCGATGACGAACGTCGGATCCAGGCCACCGGCCGCGAACACCGAAGCGATCAGGCTGGTGGTGGTGGTCTTGCCGTGAGTACCGGCGACGGCGATGCCGTGGCGGTAGCGCATCAGTTCGGCGAGCATTTCGGCACGCGGAACCACCGGGATGCGGCGTTCCAGAGCGGTCGCCACTTCCGGGTTGGACGTGTTGACGGCGCTCGACACCACCAGCACATCGGCGGCAGCGGCGTTCTCGGCACGATGGCCGATAAAGATCTGCGCACCGAAGGATTCCAGGCGCTCGGTCACCGGCGAAGCTTTAAGGTCCGAACCGGATACTTCATAGCCCAGGTTCAGCAGCACTTCGGCGATGCCGCACATGCCCACGCCGCCGATCCCGACGAAGTGGATGCGACGGATGCGGCGCATTTCCGGTTGCGGCATGGCTTTCTGATTCTCAACCATGGGCCACCTCCAGACAGGTATCCACCACGCTGCGGGTGGCTTCGGGTTTTGCCAGACGGCGGGCCGCTTGGGCCATTTGTTCGAGTCGTTGCGGTTGCATCAAGACCTCTGTCAGGCGCGCGGCAAGGTCCGCGGCGCCAGTCGTTCTTTGCGGCATCAGGAAGGCAGCGCCTTCGCGGGCCAAATAATCGGCGTTGCGGGTCTGGTGATCGTCGATCGCGTGGGGCAAAGGCACCAGCATCGAGGGCAGACCGGCGGCGGCCAGTTCGCTGATGGTCAATGCGCCGGCGCGGCACACCACCAGGTCAGCCCAGCCATAGGCCTGGGCCATGTCTTTGATGAACGGCTGCACCTGCGCATCCACGCCGGCGGCGCGGTAGCGCTCTGCAGTCACTTCAACGTGGTTTCTGCCCGCCTGATGGAACACTTCCGGACGCAAGTCGGCAGCGACTTGTGCCAGGGCTTCAGGCAGCAACTTGTTCAACGGCTCTGCGCCCAGGCTTCCGCCCAGGATCAGCAAACGCGCCTTGCGTCCGGCCAGGGCCGGGCGCGGTGTTTCGAGGAACAGCTCGCTGCGCACCGGATTACCGGTGGTACGGCGGCTGTCCGACAGGGTAAAGGTGTCGGGGAAGGCTTCACACACCCGGGCGGCGAACGGCACCAGCAACCGATTGGCGGTCCCCGCCACGGCGTTCTGCTCATGAACGATCACCGGCACGCCGGCCAGTTTGGCGGCGATACCGCCGGGGCCGGTCACATAGCCGCCGAATCCGACCACGCACACCGGACGCAACCGGCGAATGATCGCCCGCGCCTGCCATACCGATTTCAGCAACATGAACGGTGCCTTGAGCAACGACAGCTTGCCCTTGCCGCGCAGGCCGGTAGCGTTGATGCGGTGCAATTCAAGACCCGCCGCCGGCACCAGATCGTTTTCGATTCCGCGCGGCGTGCCGAGCCAGTGCACGGTGTAGCCGCGCGCCTGGAATTCACGGGCACAGGCCAGCGCCGGGAACACGTGGCCACCGGTGCCGCCAGCCATGATCAAAACGTTAGCGCCCATGGTTCGGCTCCTCGGCGAAGTCGCTCTCATGGAACTCCATCTCTTCACTGCCCAGGTGGGTCCGACTCTCCCACTCGATCCTCAGCAACAAGCCAAGGCAGGCGCAGCAGATCACCAGGGAACTGCCGCCATAGCTGAGGAACGGCAAGGTCAGGCCCTTGGTCGGCAGCAGGCCGACGTTCACGCCGATGTTGATCAGGAACTGGCCGATCCACAGGAAGGACAGCCCATAGGCAACGTAAGCGGCAAAGAACTGTTTGGCTTTCTCGGCCCACAGACCGATGTACATGCCACGAATACACACGAACACGAACAGCGCCACAGTGCACAGCGAACCCACGGCGCCGAGCTCTTCGGCCAGAACCGAGAACACGAAGTCGGTGTGTGCTTCCGGCAGGTAGAACTGCTTCTGCACGCTGTTGCCCAGGCCTACGCCCAGCCATTCACCGCGACCGAACGCGATCAAGGCTTGCGACAACTGATAACCGGCGCCGAACTGGTCTGCCCACGGGTCGGCGAAGTTGGTCAGACGCGCCATCCGGTACGGTTGCATCTGAATCAGCAACACCACCGCCGCCACGGCCAGCACCACCATCAGCGAGAACCGGAACAGCCCGACCCCGCCGAGGAACAGCATCGCCGCTGCGGCGCCCATCATCACGACGGTGGCACCGAAGTCCGGCTCCATCAGCAACAGGCCGGCCATCGGCAGCAGCACGATGAACGGCTTGAAGAAGCCCATCCAGCTCTCGCGCACTTCTTTCTGGCGACGCACCAGATAACCGGCGAGGTAGATCACCACGAACACCTTGGCGATCTCGGACGGCTGGACGTTGAAGAAGCTGAAACCGATCCAGCGCATCGAACCGTTCACCTCACGACCGATCCCCGGGATGATCACCATCACCAGCAGACCGAACGCACCGATCAGCATCATCCAGCCGAGGCGCTGCCAGGTGGCGATCGGGATCATCATCGTGACGACGCAGGCCCCCAGGCCCAGCACCACGTAAATCAGGTGACGAATCATGTAATACAGCGGGCTGCCCGACTGCACGGCGGCCACTTCGGTGGAAGCCGAGGCGATCATGATCAGGCCCAGGCCGAGCAACGCCAGGCAACCGGCGAGCATCGGGAAGTCGAGGTCGATCCCACGTCCGGTAATGAGCGGCGACGGGTATGGCTTGATGATGTTTCTCAAGCTCATGCCAGATCCTCCACGGCGCGGACGAACTGGTGACCACGGTCTTCGTAGTTCTTGAACATGTCGAAACTGGCGCAGGCCGGCGACAGCAGCACCACGTCACCCGGTTGGGCGGCGGCGCGGCATTTCTCGACGGCGTCGATCAGTGTGGTGGCGCGGATCAACGGCACGGCATCGCCAATGGCTTCGCCGATCTTGTCGGAGTCGCGCCCCATCAGGATCACGGCACGGCAATGGGCCGCCACCGGATCGCGCAGGTCCTTGAAGTCGGCACCCTTGCCGTCGCCACCGGCGATCAGCACGACCTTGCCGGTGATGTCCGCACCCAGGCCCTCGATGGCAGCCAGTGCGGCGCCCACGTTGGTGGCCTTGGAATCGTTGTAGTAACCGACGCCGTCCAGATCACGCACCCACTGGCAACGGTGTTCGAGACCGGCGAAGGTGCGCAGCGCTGCCAGCATGGCGTCGAACGGCAGCCCGACCGCGTGGCCGAGCGCCAGCGCCGCCAAGGCGTTGGACTGGTTGTGGGCACCGCGAATCTTCAATTCGCGCACCGGCATCAGGTTCTGGAATTCGAAGGCCAGGTATTTCTCGCCATTCTCTTCGCGCAGACCGAATGCCTTGAAATCGGGTTTGGTCAGGCCGAAGGTCCAGCACGGCTGGCCCTCGCCCATCAGCGGCCGGGTCAGGGCGTCCTGACGGTTGACCACGAACTGCTTCGCACCACGGAAGATCCGGTGCTTGGCCAGGTGATAGGCCGGCAGACCGCTGTAGCGGTCCATGTGGTCTTCGCTGATGTTGAGCACGGTCGCCACTTCGGCGTTGAGCTGGTCGGTGGTTTCCAGCTGGAAACTCGACAGCTCCATCACGTACAGCTCGACGTCATCGCTGAGCAGATCCAGCGCCGGCGTACCGAGGTTGCCGCCCACAGCGACGCGTTTGCCGGCCGCAGCCGCCATCTCGCCGACCAGAGTGGTGACGGTGCTTTTGGCGTTGGAACCGCTGATGGCCACGATCGCCGCCTTCGCGTTACGCGCGAACAGCTCGATGTCGCCGGACAGCTTCACGCCACGGGCCGCAGCGGCTTGCAGGGCCGGGGTCGCCAGCGCCAGGCCGGGGCTCACGTAGAGCTCGTCGGCACGGCACAGGAACTCGACGTCCAGCTCGCCACAACGCACTTCCACGTGCGGATAGTCACGCTGGAGCGTGGCCAGTTCCGGTGGATTTTCCCGCGTGTCGGCCACGGCAAACGCCACGCCCCGGTTCGCCAGGAAGCGAACCAGGGACATGCCGCTCTTGCCGAGGCCGACAACGATGCGGAAGTGGTCAGAAGCGATCAGAGACACTCGTTCTACCTCAGCTTCAGGGTGGCAAGGCCGATCAGCACGAGAATCACGGTGATGATCCAGAAACGGACGATCACGCGCGGCTCGGGCCAGCCCTTGAGTTCAAAGTGGTGGTGAATCGGTGCCATGCGGAACACACGGCGACCGGTCAGCTTAAAGGACGCAACCTGAATGACGACTGACAGGGTTTCCATCACAAACACGCCGCCCATGATGAACAGGACGATTTCCTGACGGACGATCACCGCGATGGTGCCCAGGGCCGCGCCCAGCGCCAGTGCGCCGACGTCGCCCATGAAGACTTGCGCCGGGTAGGTGTTGAACCACAGAAAGCCCAGGCCGGCACCGATCAGCGCGCCGCAGAACACGATCAGCTCGCCTGCGCCCGGTACGTAAGGGATCAGCAGGTACTCAGCGAATTTCACGTTACCCGACAGGTAGCAGAAGATGCCCAGGCCGCCGCCGACCATTACTGTCGGCATGATCGCCAGACCGTCGAGGCCGTCGGTGAGGTTGACCGCGTTGCTCGAACCGACGATCACGAAGTACGTGAGCACGATGAAGCCTGCGCCCAGCGGAATGCTGTAGTCCTTGAGCATCGGCAGGATCAGGGTGGTTTCCACCGGCGTGGAGGCGGTCATATAAAGGAAGATCGCCGCGCCGAGGCCGAACACTGACTGCCAGAAATATTTCCAGCGACTCGGCAGACCACGGGAGTTCTTCTCGATCACCTTGCGATAGTCGTCGACCCAGCCGATGGCGCCGAACAGCAGGGTCACCAGCAACACGACCCACACGTAGCGGTTGCTCAGGTCGGCCCACAACAGGGTGCTGACACCGATCGAAGACAGAATCAGCGCGCCGCCCATGGTCGGCGTACCGGATTTGGACAGGTGCGATTGCGGGCCGTCGTTACGAACGGCCTGACCAATCTGACGGTTCTGCAGGGTGCGGATCATCCACGGGCCGTAGCACAGCGACAAGACCAGCGCGGTCAGCACACCGAGAATCCCGCGCAGGGTCAGGTACTGGAAGACCGCGAAGCCTTTGTAGAACTGTTGCAGATACTCCGCTAGCAGCAGCAGCATTAATGTTTCTCCAGACTGGACCCGCACAGGGCCGCAACGATGTTTTCCATCGCCGCGCTGCGCGAACCCTTGATCAAAATGGTGGTGTTTGTGTCCTGCTCGGCGTCGAGGGCCTGGATCAGTTCGGCCTGAGTGCCGAAGTGATGCGCCTGTTCGCCGAATGCGTTCACGGCGTGGATCATGTTCGGCCCGACGGCATAAAGCGCGGAAACCTTGCCCCGGGCGTACTCGCCCACGTCGCGGTGCCCCTGCTCCGCCCAGTCGCCCAACTCGCCGATATCCCCGAGCACCAGGACGGTGCGGCCGGAAAAGCCGGCGAGTATATCAACGGCCGCGCACATGGAGGTGGGGTTCGCGTTGTAAGTGTCGTCGATCACGCGCATGCCGTTTTTCGCCAGCTGCGCGACGGTGCGACCCTTGACCGGTTGTACCGCGCCAAGCCCCGTGGCGATGCCGAACAGCGACACGCCCAAGGCGTGCGCGGCAGCGGCGGCAGCCATGGCGTTGGCGACGTTATGGGTGCCGAGCAGGTTCAGTTGAACCCGTTCCACACCTTCAGGAGTGTGCAGGTTGAACGCCGGGCAGCCACGGGCATCGGTGGCCAGGTCGCTGGCGTAAAAATCCGCCTGAGAGTTGCTCAGAGCAAACGTCAGTACCTTGCGACCGGCAGCGCGGGTCTTCCAGATGCCAAACGCCTTGTCATCGAGGTTCAGCACCGCGACGCCATCGGCTGCCAGTCCTTCGATGATTTCGCCCTTGGCTTCAACAATTTTCTCCGGCCCGCCAAACTCGCCGACATGGGCGGTTCCGGCATTGTTGAGTATCGCCACGTGCGGCTTGGTCAGCCCTACGGTGTAAGCGATTTCACCCAGACGCGAAGCACCCAGTTCGATCACCGCCGCGCTGTGCTCCGGGGCGAGTTCGAGCAGGGTCAGCGGTACGCCGAGGTCGTTGTTCAGGTTGCCACGGGTCGCGTGTACCGAACCGCGCGTGCGCAGGATGCTCGCGAGCATTTCCTTGACTGTGGTCTTGCCACTGGAACCGGTAACGGCGGCGACCGGCTTGGTGAACGCGGCACGGTTCAGCGCACCCAATTGGCCGAGCGCCTGGCGGGTGTCCTTGACCAGCAACTGCGGCAGCGTGCTGTCGGCGACTTCGCGCTCGACCAATGCAGCAACGGCGCCTTTGGCAGCGACTTCATTCAAATAGTCATGACCGTCGAAACGCGGGCCGGTCAGGGCGATAAACAGTTGGCCGGCCTTGATCGCGCGGCTGTCGATGCTCACGCCGTCAAAACTGGCGTCGGCACTGATCAGACGGGCATCGAGCGCGTTGGTCAATTCGCTGAGTTTCAGGGCCTTAAGCATGGGCCACCTCCCACGCGGTCAGGGCGTGATCGGCCTCGACCAGATCCGAGAATGCATGGCGTTCGCCGTTGATTTCCTGATAGTCCTCGTGACCTTTGCCGGCCAGAACGATCACGTCATCCGCCGAAGCGCCGGCGATCAGTTGCGCGATGGCCTGACCGCGACCGGCCACGAACGTCACCTTGTCCACAGCCGTGAAACCGGCGCGGATGTCATCAAAAATGACGGCTGGATCTTCGGTACGCGGATTGTCATCGGTCACCAGCACGCGGTCGGCCAGACGCTCGACCACTTCGGCCATCAGCGGACGCTTACCGCGATCGCGATCACCGCCGCAGCCGAACAGGCACAACAATTGGCCTTTGACGTGCGGACGCAATGCGGTCAGAACTTTTTCCAGGGCATCCGGCGTGTGGGCGTAATCGACCACCACCAGCGGCTGGGTACCGCCGCCGAGACGCTGCATGCGTCCGGCCGGACCTTCGAGTTTCGGCAACACCTTGAGGATTTCGTCGAGCGCGTAGTCGAGACCGAGCAAGGCGCCGACGGCGGCCAGTACATTGCTCAGGTTGAAACGACCGAGCAGCGTGCTGCGCAGATGATGCTCGCCCTGTGGCGTCACCAGGGTGGCGCGCACGCCATGGTCGTCGAACTGCGCTTCACGCACATAGAGATAGGCACTGCTGTCGAGCAGGCTGTAAGTGATCAACCGCGATTCGCGTTTTTCAGCGGCCAGTTGCCGGCCGAAATCGTCGTCAAGGTTGACCACGCGGCACTTCAGGTCATTCCAGGCGAACAGCCGGGCCTTGGCCTCGGCGTACGCTTCCATGGTGCCGTGGTAATCCAGGTGATCGCGGGACAGGTTGGTCATCACCGCGACGTCGAACGCCAGCGCGGTAACCCGGCCCTGATCCAGACCGTGGGACGAGACTTCCATGGCCACGGCTTTGGCGCCGGCCTTTTTCAGGTCGCCCAGAGTCGCTTGCATGGCAATCGGGTTCGGCGTGGTGTGCAGGCCGCTTTGCAGCGAGCCGTGGAAACCGGAGCCCAAGGTGCCGACGATGCCGCAATGCTGACCGAGCAGGTCCAGCGCCTGCGCCACCAACTGAGTCACGCTGGTCTTGCCGTTGGTGCCAGTGACGCCAATCAGATTCAGATGATGACTTGGCTCACCATAAAAACGCCCGGCGATGTCCGACAGCTGCGCAGCCAGGCCTTTGACCGGAATCAGCGGCACTTCGGTGATCGGCAGCACGGTGGCGCCTTCCACTTCATAAGCCACGGCAGCCGCGCCGCGCTGCAAGGCGTCGGCGATGTGCGCACGACCGTCGAACTTGCCGCCCGGCACCGCGAGGAACAGGTCACCCGCGCGCACGTTGCGACTGTCGAGCGCCAGTTCACGGATCAACAGATCGTGGCCGGCGTGGGGAAAAATCTTGTTCAGACTCAGAGACATCAGCCGCGCCCTCCATTGGCTTTCAGCGGAACGGCCGGGGTGGCGTTGGCCTGTTGTGTCGTCGGCAGGTTGTCCGGAGTGACGTTCATCAGGCGCAGGGTGCCCGACATCACGCGGCTGAACACCGGTGCCGAGACCAGACCACCGAAGTAACCGGCCTTGGTCGGTTCATCGATCACCACGACGATTGCATAACGTGGATCGCTCATCGGGCCGAAGCCGGCGAACAGCGAGCGGTAAGAGTTTTCGGCGTAGCCCTTGGTACCGACCGATGTCTTACGCGCGGTACCGGACTTGCCGCCCACGTGATAGGCCGGCACCTGCGCACGGAACACCCCGCGCGGGGCTTCGATCACTTGTTGCAGCATGCCTTGCATGGTTTTGGCGACGGCTTCCGGCAGCACCTGGGTGGTCTGCGGCGCCTTGTCGGTTTTGATCAGGGTCAGCGGTGCGAGACGACCGTTGTTGGCCAACGCCGAAAACGCGTGCACCAGTTGAATCGCGGTCACCGAAATACCGTAGCCGTACGACAGCGTTGCAGTCTCGGCCTTGCGCCACTCGCGGTAGTTCGGCAGGTTGCCGACACGCTCGCCCGGGAAGCCGAGGCCGGTGTCCTGGCCGAGGCCGACTTTCTGTGCGAGGCGGAAAATGGTTTCGCCGCCGATATCGAACGCGACCTTGCTCATGCCGACGTTACTGGAATTGATCAGAATACCGGTCAGGTCGAGTACCGGACCTTCGGTTTTCGATACGTCCTTGATCGTGTATTTACCGATCTGCAGGGAGCCCGGATACACCTCGACGGTGTCGCTCGGTTTCCAGCGGCCGGTTTCGATCGCGGCGCTCATCGAGATCGCTTTCATGGTCGAACCGGGTTCGAACACGTCGATCATTGCGCGGTTACGCATCATCGCCGGTTGCAGGTTGCGACGGTTGTTCGGGTTGTAGGTCGGCTGGTTGACCATGGCGAGGATCTCGCCGGTCTTCACGTCCATGATCACCAGACTGCCGGCCTTGGCGCCGTTCTCGATGATCGCGTTGCGCAGCTCGCGGTTGGCCAGATATTGCAGACGCAGGTCAATCGACAACGCCAAGGGCTTGCCGGCCTTGGCGTTTTTGGTGACCTGGACATCCTTGATCAGCCGTCCGCGCCGATCCTTGATGACTTGCCGCTTGCCGGGCACGCCGGCCAGCCATTCATCGTAGGCCAGCTCGACGCCTTCACGACCGTGGTCATCGATGTCGGTGAACCCGACCATGTGCGCCGTCACCTCACCGGCCGGGTAGAACCGGCGGAATTCTTCGATGCCGTAGACGCCCGGCACTTTCAGGTCGAGCACGGCCTGGCCCTTCTCAGGGGTCAACCCGCGCACCAGATAAATGAATTCTTTGTTGGCCTGTGCTTCAAGACGTTCGGCCAGTGCTTTAGGATCCTGCCCCAGCGCCGCAGCGAGTGCCGGCCACTTCTCTTTGGCCAGCTGCATTTCCTTGGCGTTGGCCCACAGGGTGGTCACCGGCGTACTGACGGCCAGCGGCTCGCCGTTACGGTCGGTGATCAGACCACGGTGCGCCGGAATCGGGATATGACGAACGCTGCGCGCATCACCCTGGCCTTTGAGGAAGTCGCGGTCGACCACTTGCAGGTCGATGATGCGCCAGCAGATCGCGGCCACCATCATACCCAGCAGACCGACCACCAGACGGAAGCGCCACGGGAAGAGTGCCCCTTCGAGCTTCATCATGGCGCCACCATCTTCACGTCAGCTGCGCCGGGGATGTGCATCTTCAGTTGTTCGGTAGCCAGCACTTCGATCCGGCTATGGGCGGTCCAGGTGCTTTGTTCCAGAATCAGGCGCCCCCACTCGGCCTGCGCCTTGTCGCGCACGCTCAGCTCGTTGTAAAGGGTGTTGAGCAATTGCCGGTTCCAGTGGGCGCTGTAAGACACGCCGATGGCCGACACCAGCACGCCGATGAACAACAGCAGCATCAAAAAGCTGCCGCCGGGCAATGGCTTGGCGAAAAGCTTGCTCACCGCAATTTCTCCGCGACGCGCATGACGGCGCTACGGGAACGTGGGTTGGCTTTGAGTTCGGCGTCGGAGGCCGTCTGCGCTTTGCCATGGACTTTGATTTTCGGTTCGAACGCAACGTGGCGAACCGGCAGGTTGCGCGGCAAGTTGTCGGCTTCGCCTTTCACCAGCTTGCGCATGAACAGTTTGACGATACGGTCTTCCAGCGAGTGGAAGCTGATTACGACCAGACGACCGCCCACTTCCAGGCATTCGATCGCGGCTTCGAGGCCCGCTTCCAGATCGCCCAGTTCGTTGTTGACGTGAATGCGCAGGCCCTGGAAAGCGCGGGTTGCCGGGTTCTTGCCCTTTTCCCACGCCGGGTTGGCGACTTTCAGGACTTCAGCCAGATCGGCGGTGCGCTCGAACGGCGTGATGTCACGACGCTCGGCCACGGCACGGGCCATGCGACCGGAGAAACGTTCTTCGCCGTATTCTTTGAAGACACGGGCGATTTCTTCCACCGGCGCGGTGTTGACGAACTCGGCGGCGCTGATGCCACGGGACGGATCCATGCGCATGTCCAGCGGGCCGTCGTTGAGGAAACTGAAGCCGCGCTCGGCATCATCGAGCTGAGGCGAAGACACGCCCAGATCCAACAGAATGCCGCTGACCTTGCCTGTAAGCCCCTGTTCGGCAACCACCGAGCCGAGCTCGGCAAAGCTGCGTTGCACAACGACAAAGCGGCCGTCTTCGGCCGCTAGCGTTTGCCCGGTGGCAATCGCTTGAGGATCCTTGTCGAATCCGATGAGCCGACCATCCGGCCCGAGCTTGCTCAGGATCAACCGGCTGTGCCCGCCGCGTCCGAACGTGCCGTCCAGATAGCAGCCATCAGGACGTACGGCGAGAGCCTCGACGGCTTCGTCAAGCAGTACGGTGATGTGGTTGAAGCCGCTATCAATAGTCACAGGATCAGATCACGCAGTTCGTCAGGCATGGCGCCCGGTTGTTGTATGGCAGCCAGGTCAGCGGCAGAAACCGCGTTCCAGGCATCTTCGTCCCACAGTTGGAACTTGTTCAGTTGGCCCACCAGCATTGCGCGCTTGTCGAGCTTCGCGTATTCGCGCAGACGCGGCGGCACCAGGAAACGACCACTGCCGTCGAGCTCGAGGTCAACGGCATTACCAATCAATAAACGTTGCAGACGACGGTTCTCTTCGCGAAGAGAAGGAAGCGCGCGCAACTTGGTTTCAATAATTTCCCACTCATCGAGCGGGTAGACACACAAACACGGATCAACGGCATCAATGGTCACGATCAACTGGCCGGAGCTGCGCGAAACGAGCTCGTCACGGTACCGGCTCGGCATGGCGAGACGGCCCTTTGCGTCGAGACTGATAGCGTTAGCTCCGCGAAACACGTCAGCGTTTCTCCAATTTTTATCGTTTTGAGCTCAAAAAACCCACTTCATGCCACTTTCCGCCACTTGCGCACACTATAGGAATGCGCCCACCACACCGTCAAGGCGCGGATTAAAGGAAAACCCTTACAGAACGGAGATTTAGGAGCATAAAAGGAGGAGCAACGAGAATCTGGCGGATGCTTTTATCCAATAACTTGAAGCAGCACTGAAAGCTGCGCTCGAAAGTTAAAGTAATTTGTTAAGAGTAAGATTTTTTCGGTATTACAAAAGCGCTTCTGCTGTTGATTGAAGCAAGGTGGGAAATGGCTATTACTGCGTTTGCCGCTGCCGGATTTCCAGCGCAGGCCTGCTGATAATAAACAGCCCTGTCGCCTTTAATTCAAGCAGGGAAAAGAAAAAGGTGGAGAGTCGATCTGTAAGCCGGGTTCTGTCTTGAACAGTCATTCGTCTACGATGGCCATCACTGGACATCTTTAGCAACCTACCCGGTCCCAGCGCGGGCCACGCCTTGGGACCCTATTTGGTCTTGCTCCAAGTGGGGTTTACCTAGCCACGAACTGTTGCCAGACGTGCGGTGCGCTCTTACCGCACCTTTTCACCCTTACCGGCGCCGAAGCACTTAGGCGGTTATTTTCTGTGGCACTTTCCGTAGGCTCACGCCTCCCAGGCATTACCTGGCACTTCGCCCTATGGAGCCCGGACTTTCCTCCCCCCTCTAATTTTCATAGAGGGCAGCGACTGTCCGATCGACTCTCCGCCGCGCAGGTTAACGGCAGAGCGGCCGAAGAACAAGCGCTAATAGCCCGCAAACCGGTCTGCGCGACGGGTTACGCGTCTTTTTGCTGATCCAGCGCCACCTGATACAGCACGTTTTTGCGCTCACCGGTGATTTGCGCCGCCAGGGCCGCCGCACGCTTGAGCGGCATCTCTTCCAGCAACAGATTGAGGATGCGCATCGCCTCGCTGCTGACGGCGTCTTCGGATTCCGGCGCGGTCCAGCCCGCCACCACCACGACGCATTCGCCACGCTGTTGATTGCTGTCGGCCTCGACGAATGCCCGCAACTCACTCAGCGGCAATCCCTTGAGTGTTTCAAAGGTCTTGGTGATTTCACGAGCGAGCAATGCCGGACGATCAGCGCCGAATACCGCCTCCATATCCTGCAGGCACTCCAGAATACGATGCGGCGCCTCGTAGAAAATCAGTGTGCGCGGTTCTTCCTTGATAGCTTCCAGGCGCGCTTTGCGCCCTACGGCCTTGGCCGGAAGAAAGCCTTCGAAGATGAAACGGTCGGACGGCAGGCCGGCAGCCGATAACGCTGCGATCAACGCGCATGCGCCCGGCACCGGCACCACATTGATCCCGGCGGCACGCGCCTGACGCACCAGGTGATAGCCCGGATCGGAAATCAGCGGCGTACCGGCGTCGGAAATCAGCGCGACGTTGTCACCCGCCAGCAGACGGGTAATGAAGCGACTGCCTTCATCCCGCTCGTTGTGCTCGTGGCAGGCTGCAAGCGGAGTGGAGATGCCGAAGTGCTGCATCAGGCGCTGGGAATGGCGCGTATCTTCCGCAGCAATCAGTGCCACCTCGCGCAGGATCTTCAACGCCCGGGCGCTGATGTCATCCAGGTTGCCGATGGGCGTCGCCACCACATAAAGCGAGCCCGCAGCGGAATTCAAAGGACCTGGAGCAGTCAAAGCGCACACCTCATGATCGGTAAAAGCCGCCATTGTAGCGCGTCGTGCGCCGGACGATGCGTCCGGGTCGGAAACGGTTTGTCGCACCATTGTGAGGCTGCGCAGTCTTTGTATCAGCTAAATTCACGGTTTCACGCCAGTAACATCGCGCCCCGGCCAGTGCTTGGGTACAATTCGACGCTAATTTGATCGAGTATCAGGAACACTTACATGATCGCTTGCCTGCGGCTGTTCACTGCCCTCTGCCTCGCTGCCTTGCTGGCGGCTTGCGCCAGCCCCCCTTCCTCCAGCCTTGGCGAACTTCCACGGACCCCGGATGCCACCATCGAGCAACTGCTCGAACAGGCTGCCCAGGCCAAATCGCCGGACAAGGCTGCGCTGCTGCGCCTGAGTGCGGCAGACATGGCCTACCGTCAGGGCAATGCCGGACAGTCCGCGCAAATCCTGCAGCAAGTACCGATGGATCAACTCCAGCCTGGCCAGCAGGCGTTCGCCAGCACGCTGTCAGCTGAACTGGCCATGACCCGTAACCAGCCGAAAGCCGCGCTGACTGCCCTGAGCCATCCAAGCCTGCAACGCCTGAGCGAAATGTCCGTACCGCTGCAAGTTCGCGCCGGCACCGTTCACGCCCGCGCCCTTGAGGCCGACGGCCAGACTCTGGCCGCCGCCCGCGAGCGCATCTTCATCGCGCCGATGCTGGAGGGCGAAGCCGCCAGCAAGAACCACGAGGCGATCTGGACCCTGATCGCATCGCTGCCGGCCGATCAACTGCAAGCGAACACCACCGATGATCTCGGTGGCTGGATGAGCCTGGCCCTGGCAGTGAAAACCGCCGGCACTCTGGAACAACAGCAAGCCGCCATCGACAACTGGCGCAACCAGCATCCAAAACACCCGGCCGCGATCAATCTGCCTCTACCCCTGACCAAACTCAAGGAGTTGGCCAGCCAGCCCCTGAGCAAGATCGCCCTGCTGCTGCCACAGGACGGCCAACTGGCCTCGGTCGGCAAGGCCCTGCGTGACGGCTTCATGGCTGCGCACTACCAGGCTCAGCAAGCCGGCCAGAAACCACCAGCCATCGAGTTCTATGACAGCTCGAAGCTGACCAACCTCGACGAGTTCTACCGCAAGGCCCAGGCCGATGGCGTGCAACTGGTCGTCGGCCCGCTGGAGAAGCCGCTGGTCAAACAGTTGAGCACCCGTCCGCAACTGCCGATCACCACCCTCGCCCTGAACTACAGCGAAGGCGATCAAGGCCCGGCGCAATTGTTCCAGTTCGGCCTGGCCGCTGAGGACGAAGCCCGCGAAGTCTCCCGCCGCGCCCGTGCCGACGGCCTGCATCGCGCCGCCATCATGGTGCCGAAAGGCGAATGGGGCGACCGCGTTCTGCGTGCCTTCAGCCAGGACTGGCAGGCCAACGGCGGCAGCATCGTCGCCACCGAACGTGTCGACCAGCCGGTGCAACTGGCCCAGCAGATCGCCGACATGTTCCAGCTGCGTCAGAGCGAAGCCCGCGCCAAGAGCCTGCAGAACGCTGCCGGCACCAACGTTGCCGCCCAGCCTTCGCGTCGCCAGGACATCGAATTCATCTTCCTCGCCGCCACCCCGCAGCAGGCGCAGCAGATCAAGCCGACCCTGAACTTCCAGTACGCCGGTGACGTGCCGGTCTACGCAACCTCCCACGTGTTCAGCGCCAGCGGTGATGTCAACCAGTACAACGACATGAACGGCGTGCGCTTCTGCGAAACCCCATGGCTGCTGGAAACCAGCGACCCGCTGCGTCAGCAGGTCACCGCGCAATGGCCACAAGCCGCCGGCAGCCTCGGCCGTCTTTATGCGATGGGCGTCGATGCCTATCGCTTGGCGCCGCGCCTGGATCAGCTCAAGGCACTGCCGGACAGCCGCATCGAAGGTCAGTCGGGCAGCCTGGGCATGACCCAGTCCCAACGCGTCGTACGTCAGTTGCCATGGGCGCAGTTTGTCAGCGGCCAGATCCAGCGCCTGCCGGACACTCCACGCTGATGCCCGACAGGTCACACCTGCAAAGCGGCAAGGATGCCGAGCGCCAGGCGCTCGAGCATCTGCAGTGCCAGGGTCTGCGCCTTCTGGCGCAGAACTGGTCATGCAAACGCGGTGAGCTTGATCTGGTCATGCTTGATGGCGATACAGTAGTATTCGTCGAGGTTCGTTACCGAAAGAACACTCAATGGGGCGGCGCACTCGATAGCATCGATGGGCGCAAACGGCAGAAACTGATTTTCGCCGCGCAGTTTTTTCTTCAGCGCGAGTCGCGTTGGGCCAATTCCCCCTGCCGCTTCGACGTGGTGGCCATCGACAGCCACCAGGGTCAGCTGAACTGGTTGCAGAATGCGTTCGACAGCTGAGCACCTGCTCCGACCCGGACATTTTCACTCAACACTTTTGCTCTTTGCTTTGCGGGCTGCACATTCACGTGCCGGACAGCCGCGCTAATTAAGGTCACACAGATGGACATGCAATCCCGAATTCGCCAGCTTTTCCAGGCCAGCATCGACACCAAGCAACAGGCGATGGACGTACTTGCACCGCACATCGAGCAAGCCAGCCAGGTGATGGTCAACGCCCTGCTCAACGAGGGCAAAATGCTCTCGTGCGGCAACGGCGGCTCGGCCGGCGATGCCCAGCACTTTTCTTCGGAACTGCTCAACCGTTTCGAACGTGAACGCCCCAGCCTGCCGGCGATCGCGCTGACCACCGACAGCTCGACCATCACCTCGATCGCCAACGACTACAGCTACAACGAAGTGTTCTCCAAGCAAATCCGCGCACTCGGCCAGCCGGGTGACGTGCTGCTGGCCATTTCGACCAGCGGCAACTCGGCGAACATTATTCAGGCGATCCAGGCCGCACATGATCGCGAAATGATTGTCGTAGCATTGACCGGACGCGACGGCGGCGGCATGGCTTCGCTGCTGCTGCCCGAAGACGTCGAGATTCGCGTACCGGCCAACGTCACCGCACGTATTCAGGAAGTCCACTTGCTGGCGATCCATTGCCTTTGCGATCTGATCGACAGCCAACTGTTCGGGAGTGAAGAATGACCCCTAATCGCCTTGGCCTTCTGGCCTTGACCCTGTGCCTCGGCATCAGCGGCTGCACGTCGGTGGTGAATGCCAGCCGTGAAGCGCCGATCGAAGACGACCGTGGTACCCGCACATTCGGCAGCAAGATCGATGACTCGCTGATCGAAACCAAAGTCGGCGTCAACGTGGCCAAGGCCGATCCGGCCCTGGACAACGACTCGCACATTGTCGTCACCAGCTTCAACGGCGTCGTGCTGCTGGCCGGCCAGACCCCGCGTGCAGACCTCAAGGAAAAGGCCGAACAAGCCGCCGCCAACGTTCAGCGCGTGAAAAAGGTCCATAACGAACTGCAAGTAATCCCCCCTTCCGGCTTCATTGCCCGCCAGAACGATTCGTGGCTGACCACCAAGATCAAGACCCAGATGCTCACCGATGCCAGCATTCCCGGCTCGCGCATCAAGGTCGTGACCGAGAACGGTATCGTCTATCTGCTGGGCCTGCTGACCAAACAGGAAGCCGCCCAGGCGACCAACCTGGTTCAGGGTGTTTCCGGTGTGCAGAAGATTGTGAAGCTATTCGAGTACATCGACTGAACCGCAAAATGCAGGCACAAAAAAAGGCGATCCAACTGGATCGCCTTTTTTATTACTTCACCACTTTCAGGCTTGGCCGGCCGCTTGGGCGCGGTGGCTCGCTGTCCGGTGGAGGAACATCGTCATCCTGCTCGATCTCGTCTCCGTCATCCATCGGCGACTCCAGATCGAACACCATGCCCTGACCGTTTTCCCGGGCGTAGATCCCCAGGATTGCAGCAATCGGCACATAAAGGCTGTGCGGGACGCCGCCGAAGCGACCTTCAAAGGTCACAACGTCGTTGTCCATGTGCAAGTGCCGCACGGCACTTGGCGAAATGTTCAGGACAATTTGCCCGTCGCTGGCAAAACCCTGCGGCACCTGCACTGCCGGGTATTCGGAATTGACCAGCATGTGCGGGGTGCAATCGTTATCCACAATCCACTCGTAGAGCGCGCGGACCAGATAAGGTCGACTGGAGTTCATAGCGGCTCCTTAAGCCTTAGCGCATGTCGCGTTCGACACCAGACAGACTCGCCTGGAAAGCCTCACGCGCAAACTGACGCTCCATATAATCAAGCAGCGGCTTGGCCTGCCGCGGCAGTTCTATACCCAGAATCGGTAAACGCCAGAGTATTGGCAATAGGCAGCAATCCACCAGACTTTGTTCCTCACTGAGGAAAAACGGCTTGTCGGCAAACAGCGGCGACACGCCCGTCAGGCTTTCGCGCAATTCCTTGCGCGCCACGGCACGAGCCGCTTCCTTGGTGCGCGAATCCAGAATCAGATCCACCAGACCACACCAGTCGCGCTGAATGCGGTGAATCAGCAGACGGCTGTTGGCACGCGCCACCGGGTACACAGGCATCAATGGCGGATGCGGGTAACGCTCATCCAGGTACTCCATCACCACGGTCGACTCCCACAACGCCAAGTCACGATCGACCAGCGTGGGCAGACTGCCGTAAGGGTTCACTTCAATCAGTTTAGGCGGCTGACGACCAGCCTCCACAAAAATGATTTCGGCGCTGACACCCTTCTCTGCAAGCACGATGCGCACTCGGTGGGAATAGTGGTCGGCGGGGTCGGAGTAACAGGCCAACCGATTGGTCACGCCCATGGCGATCCTCCTCGCTTGTTGAAATAGTCGGAGCCGGAAAAACGCGCGCGCCCAGAGGGCGCCTCCCGCAACGGCCGGCGAACCAGGCGTTGCGTTTTCAGAGGCGCCCTTGGGCGCGCGCGATTAACAGCAATTGCTTGAAGCGTTATCAGTGCACGTCTTTCCAGTATTCACGCTTGAGCAGGTAGGCGAACACAAAGAAGAACGCCAGGTACAGCAAGACGTAAGTACCGATGCGCTGATGTTGCAGCTTAACCGGGTTAGCCGAGTAAGCCAGGAAGGTTACCAGATTCTTGACCTTCTCATCGAACTGCTCTTCGTTGAGGGTTCCGGTTTTCGGCACGATGGTCAGTTGATCGCACGCTTCATGAGTCAGAGGCGTACCGGTCAGCGGGTCATATTGTTTCTTGCCGTCTTCGACGATCTGTACCTGTTTGCAACCCACAACCTGACGACCTTGCAGGCCGACCAGCACGTTAGGCATGCCGACGTTCGGGAAGACCTTGTTGTTCACGCCCCATGGACGCGCAGGATCTTCGTAGAACGACCTGAGGTAACCGTAGAGCCAGTCGGTGCCGCGAACACGAGCCACCAGGGTCAGGTCAGGCGGCGCTGCGCCGAACCAGGTCTTGGCGTCGGCCGGCTGCATGCCGATGTTCATGTGATCGCCGATCTTGGCGCCGGTGAACACCAGTTTTTCCAGCATCAGTTCGTGCGGGATTCCGAGGTCATCGGCCACACGCTCGTAACGCTGGAACTTGGCACTGTGGCAACCCATGCAATAGTTGGCGAAAGTACGCGCACCATCCTGCAGGGCAGCCTTGTCGGAAACGTCGATGTCGACCTTTTCCAGTTCCGGACCACCGTGTTCGGCGGCAAAGGACAGCACTGGCAGAGCAGCAAAAATCAGAGCAAAAAATAACTTTTTCATCAGCCAGTCACCCTTTCCGGAACCGGTTTGGTCTTCTCGAGCCTGGTGTAGAACGGCATCAGAATGAAGTAGGCGAAGTACAGGAAGGTGCAGACCTGCGACAACAGCGTACGGCCTGGCGTCGGGGCCAGAACGCCCAGAATGCCGAGGATCACGAACGAAATGCAGAACACCACCAGCCAGATTTTGCTCATCCAGCCTTTGTAGCGCATCGACTTGACCGGACTGCGGTCGAGCCACGGCAGAACGAACAGCACCGCAATCGCTGCGCCCATGGCGATAACGCCCATGAGCTTGTCAGGGACCGCACGCAAGATTGCGTAGAACGGTGTGAAGTACCAGACCGGTGCAATGTGCTCAGGCGTCTTGAACGGGTTGGCTTGCTCGAAGTTAGGTTTTTCGAGGAAGTAGCCGCCCATTTCCGGGAAGAAGAACACAATGAAGCAGAAGATAAACAGGAACACCACAACGCCGACGATATCTTTCACGGTGTAGTACGGGTGGAAGGCGATGCCGTCCAGCGGAACACCGTTTTCGTCCTTGTGTTTCTTGATGTCCACGCCGTCCGGGTTGTTCGAACCGACTTCGTGCAACGCCAGGATGTGCAGCACCACCAGACCGAGAATCACGATCGGCAGGGCAACCACGTGCAGGGCGAAGAAGCGGTTCAAGGTGATCCCGGAAATCAGGTAGTCACCACGGATCCACTGGGTCAGGTCGTTGCCGATGACCGGGATCGCGCCGAACAGCGAGATGATCACTTGGGCACCCCAGTAGGACATCTGGCCCCACGGCAGCAGGTAACCCATGAAGGCTTCGGCCATCAGCGCCAGATAGATCAGCATGCCGAAGACCCACACCAGCTCACGGGGTTTCTGGTACGAACCGTAGAGCAGACCACGGAACATGTGCAGATAGACCACGATGAAGAACGCCGAAGCGCCGGTGGAGTGCAGCAGACGCAGGATCGAACCGTACTCGACGTCGCGCATGATGTATTCGACAGAAGCGAACGCTTCTTCCGCCGACGGGGTGTAGCTCATGGTCAGCCAGACACCGGTGACGATCTGGTTGACCAGAACGAGCAGCGCCAGCGAGCCGAAGAAGTAGAAGAAGTTGAAGTTTTTTGGAGCGTAATATTTGCTGAGATGGTCTTCCCACATTTTGGTGGCGGGGAAGCGCGCATCAACCCAATCCATGAACTTGCTCATCACGCTTTCTCCGTATCGACGCCAATGACAATCAGCTCATCGGTCTCATAGGAATGCGGGGGTACTGGCAGGTTCAAAGGCGCAGGTTGCGACTTGTAGACGCGGCCAGCCAGATCGTAGTGGGAACCGTGGCAAGGGCAGAAATAGCCGCCTACCCAGTCTTTGCCCAGATCCGCGGGTGCAACTTCGGGACGGAAGGTCGGTGAGCAACCCAGGTGAGTACAGATCCCGATCAGCAGGAGGATTTCCGGCTTGATCGATCGCACTTCTGGGTCGACATAAGTGGGTTGCGTGGAGTTTTTGGAGGTCGGATCGGAGAGCTGGCCCTCGATCTTTTTGAGATTCCCCAGGATTTCCTCGGTACGGCGGACAATGAACACCGGCTGGCCGCGCCATTCAGCAATCATCTGCTGCCCTGGCTCGATTTTGCTGACATTCACTTTCACCGGTGCTCCGGCAGCCTTCGCCTTGGCACTGGGAAACCATGACCCCACGAACGGGACCGCAGCCCCCACCGCTCCTGCAGCACCCACCACGGATGTGGCTGCTACCAAGAAGCGACGCCGGCCTGCATTCACGCCGTCATTGCTCATTCAGTCCTCTCCCATCAGCTTTGTGGCCTGTTAAATCAGGCATCTACTAAATTGAAACTATGTACTTATAAAAATTTTGCCGAATGGTAATGAAAACCCCCAATTCTGACAAGGTAATTACCCGGAGGGCTGGCCCTCAAGCCTTGTAGTATAGGGGGTCTACGAATGTGGCAAGTTGTCACAGCGCAATTATTCAAGAAATCGCACGCATAAAAAAACGCCCGGTTCCGTGAGGAATCGGGCGTTCTTTTTGAACGTGGAAGCGAAATTAACGCTTCGAGTACTGCGGACGCTTACGCGCTTTACGCAGACCAACTTTCTTACGTTCAACTTCACGGGCGTCGCGAGTAACGAAGCCAGCTTTGCGCAGAGCGCTACGCAGGGTTTCGTCGTAGTCCATCAGAGCGCGAGTGATGCCGTGGCGGATTGCGCCAGCCTGACCACTTACACCACCACCGATGACGGTGACGTAGATGTCGAACTTCTCGACAGTCTCAGTCAGCTCCAGCGGCTGACGAACTACCATGCGGGCAGTTTCGCGACCGAAGAACGTGTCCAGCGAGCGGTTGTTGATGGAGATGTTACCAGTACCCGGACGCAGGAAAACGCGTGCGGTTGCGGTCTTGCGACGGCCAGTGCCGTAATTTTGAGTCGCCGACATAATGAACTATTCCGTTAAATCTTCAGTTCTTGGGGCTGCTGAGCAGTATGAGGGTGTGCAGCGCCCGCATAGACTTTCAGCTTACGGTACATGTCGCGACCCAGTGGGTTTTTAGGCAGCATGCCTTTAACCGCGGTCTCGATCACGCGCTCAGGGGCCTTGGCGATCAGCTTTTCAAAGTTGATCGACTTGATACCGCCCGGGAAACCGGAGTGGGAGTAGTACATTTTGTCAGTGGTTTTAGCGCCGGTAACACGGATCTGCTCGGCGTTGATTACGACGATGTAGTCGCCGGTGTCAACGTGAGGAGTGTACTCAGGCTTGTGCTTGCCACGCAGACGGCTCGCGATTTCGGTGGCCAGACGACCCAGGGTCTGACCAGCAGCGTCGACGACAAACCAGTCGCGCTTTACTGTTTCCGGTTTAGCAGTAAAAGTTTTCATTCTTTATAGCCTCAGGGGCCGCCTGTAAATAAGACGGCGGATCTTACTGAATAGTGCGTACTTTGACAAGTCAAAGGCAGCCGGATACAGACGCTTTCGGGGGCTCGGGTCGGCGCGTCCGTTCAACGGCAAGATTCTTCGGCGGCGGGGCATCACTTCCACTGCAGAAAGAGGTCGGCAATTATGCAGATTGCGAAAAAATTTCAACCTGCTTTTATGCTTGTTTTGCCCAAGGAGCACCCGATGGACTATCGCCAGCTAGGCCGTACCGACCTGAACGTGAGTGCAATCTGCCTCGGCACCATGACCTGGGGCGAGCAAAACACTGAAGCTGAAGCCTTCGCCCAGATCGAACGGGCAAAAGAGGCCGGGATCAACTTCCTCGACACCGCCGAGATGTACCCG
This sequence comes from Pseudomonas sp. IAC-BECa141, assembly GCF_020544405.1. Taxonomy (NCBI): domain Bacteria; kingdom Pseudomonadati; phylum Pseudomonadota; class Gammaproteobacteria; order Pseudomonadales; family Pseudomonadaceae; genus Pseudomonas; species Pseudomonas sp. IAC-BECa141. Next base: position 5,110,375 of record NZ_CP065410.1, read on the forward strand.
GTGCCACCGAAAGCCGAAACCTACGCCACCACCGAGCGCTACATCGGCAATTACTTCAAGAGCCGCGGCGACCGCGCCGACTGGATCCTCGCCAGCAAGATCGCCGGCCCCGGCAACACCATCGACTACATCCGCGACAAGAACCTGCGCCACAACCGCCAGCACATCACCGAAGCGGTGGACGCCAGCCTCAAGCGCCTGCAGACCGACTACATCGATCTGTACCAATTGCACTGGCCGGAGCGTAGCACCAACTTTTTCGGACAACTGGGCTACAAGCACCAGACCGAAGCCAACCTGACGCCGCTTGAAGACACACTCGAAGCACTCGATGAGCAAGTGAAGGCCGGCAAGATCCGCCACATCGGTCTGTCCAATGAAACGCCGTGGGGCACCATGCGCTTTCTCGCTCTGGCCGAAGCCCGTGGCTGGCCGCGCGCGGTGTCGATCCAGAACCCGTACAACCTGCTCAACCGCAGCTTCGAGATCGGCCTGGCGGAAATCGCCATCCGCGAACAGTGCGGCCTGCTCGCCTATTCGCCGCTGGCGTTCGGTTTCCTGTCGGGCAAGTACGAAGGCGGGGCGCGTCCGCCGAAAGGCCGTCTTAGCCTCTACAGCCGTTTCAGTCGCTACTTCAACCCGCAATCGGAAGTGGCGTGCAGCCGTTACGTGGCCCTCGCCCGGGAACATGGCCTGGATCCGGCACAAATGGCCCTGGCGTTTGTAAATCAGCAACCGTTCGTCACCAGTAACATCATCGGTGCGACGACGCTGGAGCAACTGGACAGCAACATCGCCAGCTACGAACTGAAACTATCGAAGGAAGTACTGGAAGGGATCGAAGCGATCCACAAGGATCATCCGAATCCGGCGCCGTAATAAAGGACGATGATCGTTCCCACTTTGCGTGGGAACGATCATGCTCACCGCAAAACTCAAAGCGACCGCGCAATGATCTCTTTCATGATTTCATTGGTGCCGGCATAGATCCGCTGCACCCTTGCATCCGCCCATGCCCTGGCCACCGGGTACTCCCACATGAAACCGTAGCCGCCATGCAGTTGCACGCACTCGTCGAGCACCTTGCATTGCAGGTCGGTGCCCCAATACTTGGCCATCGCCGCTGTCGGCACATCAAGCTTGCCTTGCAGGTGCAACTCCAGGCAGCGATCGACGAACACCCGGCCGATCTGAATCTCGGTGGCCATTTCCGCCAGTTTGAAGCGGGTATTCTGGAAGTCGGCAATGGACTTGCCGAACGCCTTGCGGTCACGGGTGTAATCCAGCGTCCATTGCAGCGCCGCCTCGGCTGAAGCCAGTCCGCCAATGGCCACGGTCAGACGTTCCTGCGGCAATTCCTGCATCAGATAGGCAAACCCCGCCCCGGCCTGCCCCAACAGGTTTTCCTTCGGCACGCGCACGTCCTGGAAGAACAATTCCGACGTGTCCTGAGCCTTCATTCCGACCTTCTCCAGACGCTTGCCCTTGTCGAAGCCCGGCGTATTCGCCTCCACCAGAAACAGGCTGGTGCCCTTGGCGCCGGCCTTGGGATCCGTTTTGGCGACGACGATCACCAGATCCGCCAGAAAGCCATTGGTAATGAAGGTTTTCGAACCGTTGATCACATATTCGTCGCCATCCAGCACGGCCGTGGTCTTGACCCCTTGCAGGTCGGAACCGGCGCCCGGCTCGGTCATGGCGATCGCGGTGACCATCTCGCCGGACACCAGTTTCGGCAGGTATTTCTGCTTCAGTGCCTCGCTGCCGTAATGCAGGATGTACGGCGCGACGATGTCCGAATGCAGCGAGAAACCGATGCCGGTCAGGCCCAGCCGCCCGACTTCTTCGATCACGACCGCGCTGTAGAGAAAGTCCGCCCCCAACCCGCCGTATTCCTCTGGCAGATGCGAGCAGAGCATCCCCGCCTCCCCCGCCTTGTTCCATAGATTGCGGTCGATGTAGCCTTGCTTTTCCCATTGTCCATGGAACGGCACGGCCTCTTTTTCGAGGAATGTTCGTACGCTGTCGCGGAACAATTCGTGCTCGGAGCTGAACAAGGTTCTGGGAATCATGCGGCACCTTTTCTTTATTGTTGGAGGGATCAGACCTTCAGAGACTAAGCCTCGCTTCCGATACAGGACACTGGACACATCCGACAAAAAATAAGACGATCCAGCCGTCTGGTGACCACTTTCCCTTATAAAAACAAAAGTTGAATTATGTCCAAGCAAGTCTCCACGCCCTTGCGGCGCGTCAGCATCCTGGCGATCGACCGGGTTTTCGCTTCCACCCTCATGCAAGCCAAGGATTTCTTCCATCTGGCCAGCCTGCGTTACGGCAAACAACTGGGCCACGGCCTGACTCCGGTGTTCGAAACCCGCCTGGTCAGCCCCGACGGCAAACCGGTGAACAGCTTCAGTGATGTGGTCATGCCGGTGGACGGCGGCCTGGAAAACGCCGACGTCATCATCCTCCCGGCGTTCTGGGACGATTTCGATACGCTGTGCCAACGTTATCCACAGATCCTGCCGTGGCTGCGCGAACAGCACGCCCGGGGCGCCGTGCTCTGCGGCGAGGCCACCGGGGTGTTCTGGCTGGCCGAGGCAGGGTTGCTCAACGGCAAGGAAGCGACCACCTACTGGCGCTTCTTCAATGCCTTCGCCGAGCGTTTCCCCAAGGTCTATCTCAATCAGGACAAGCACCTGACCGACGCCGACAATCTGTATTGCGCCGGCGGCACCACCTCAGCCTGCGATCTCTACATTTACCTGATCGAGCGCTTCTGCGGTGCCAATGTGGCCCAGGCCGTGGCCCGCGACATTCTCTATGAGGTGCAACGCAGCTACGCACCTGGCCGCATCGGCTTCGGCGGTCAGAAGCTGCACCAGGACGTGATCATCCTGCAGATCCAGCACTGGCTTGAAGAGCATTTCGCCGACAAGTTCCGCTTCGAAGACGTGGCGCGCGAGCACGGCATGAGCATTCGCAACTTCATGCGCCGCTTCCAGACCGCCACCGGCGACAAGCCGCTGCACTACCTGCAACGGCTGCGCATCGAGACTGCCAAAGGCCTGCTCTCCGGCAGTCGCAAGAGCATCAAGACCATCAGCTACGAAGTCGGCTACGACGATGCGAGCTTCTTCGCGCGGCTGTTCCGCCAGCACACCGAATTGTCGCCGAACCAGTACCGGCAGCAGTTCCAGCAAGCTGCCTGACGATTCGACCAGACACAAAAAAAGGCCTGCATCTGCAGGCCTTTTTGTTTGCCGATTCCGCTTAAGGCTTGTGTGCCCGGGACAGGAATTCGTGCGATTGCATCTCCAGCAGACGGCTGAGGGTACGCTGGAACTCGAACGTCAGACGCCCGCCGGTGTACAGATCTTTCAATTCGACTTCGGCAGAAATGATCAGTTTGACGTTACGGTCGTAGAACTCGTCGACCATGTTGATGAAGCGTCGGGCGATGTCGTCGGTAGTGACGCTCATCTGCTCCACGCCACTGAGCAGCACGGCGTGGAAGATCTTGCCCAGCTCGATGTAGTCGTTCTGGCTGCGCGGGCCGTCGCACAGCTCGCGGAAGTCGAACCAGGCCACGTCATCGCAAGTACGCAGGGCACGGATTTCGCGGTTTTCAATGATCAGCACATCGTTTTCCACGGCGGCGGTGCATTCCGGCGTCAGTGCGCGGAAGCTCTTGCGCAGGCTTTCGTGGGCAACTTCGTCAAGCGGAAAGTGGAACAGTTCCGCTTGTTCCAGGTGGCGCAGACGGTAGTCGACGCCGCTGTCGACGTTGACGATCTCGGTGTTCTGCTTGATCAGCGCGATGGCCGGCAAGAAGCGCGCGCGCTGCAGGCCATCCTTGTACAGACCGTCCGGCACGATGTTCGAAGTGGCAACCAGCGTTACGCCGTTCTTGAACAGTTCTTCCATCAGCGTGCCGAGGATCATGGCGTCGGTGATGTCGGAGACGAAGAATTCATCAAAACAGATGACCCGCGATTCCGTCGCGAAACGCTTGGCGATGATGGTCAGCGGGTTTTTCTCGCCGCCGAGGGTTTTCATCTCTTCGTGCACGCGCTTCATGAAGCGGTGGAAGTGAGTGCGGGTCTTTTCCTTGAATGGCAGCGCTTCGAAGAAGGTGTCCACCAGGTAAGTCTTGCCACGACCCACGCCGCCCCAGAAGTACAGACCCTTGACCGGCGTCTGATCCTTTTTGCCAAACAGCTTGCCCAGCAAACCCGGCTTGTTCTGCTCGGCCGCGATCAGGTCGTCGTACAGGCGTTGCAGATGACGCACGGCAGTTTCCTGCGCCGCATCGTGGAAGAAGTCCGGGCGTTTCAGATCAGCTTGATATCGTTCTAGGGGCGTCATAATTCGTTAGCAAGGCAACAAAAACGGGCCGTCACTGTAGCGATGGCCCGTGGGAATGGCAATCGGCCCTTGGTCGGGCCGGCCCGTTGATTATTCCTGAACCGGTGTCAGAGCGATCCGCAAGGCCTCGACGGCCGCGTCCCGCGCTGCCACGTCGGCAAACGCCGGGCTGTCGCCGACACACTCGCCTTCCAGCCAGACACTGAAACTCAGGTCTTCGCTGCGCACATCCAGTGCCTGACCCGACTGCAGCTGCTTGGTCACCTGACCGGCGGTCTTGCCGTCGGCGAAGTTGCGCGACAGCAGCAGTTGCTCGCCATCGGCCGCCAACAGACGGAAACGGAAACTGCCGTCGTCTTCGCGGAAACTGACGAAACGTGCGGCTTTAGCGGCTTTCTTCTTGGTGGTCGCGGCGACCTGAACCTGATTGACGAAGGAGCGCAGGCCGACCGCTTCGCGCAGCTCGTTGAGGAACGGCGTCGCCACCGCACGGGCCTTTTTGGCACCGTGTTGCAGGATGTCTTCCAGATCGGCCGGACGTTCGATCAACTGGTGATAACGCTCGCGGGACTCGCCCAGCTCGTTATCGAGCAACTGGAACAGACGGTTCTTCGCCTCGCCCCAGCCCAGACCACCCAGCAGTTCGCTGCGGAACTCGTCGGCCTGCGCCGGCGTGGAGAAAGCCTGGAACAGGGTGAACAGGTGCGAGTTGTCCGGATCTTTCGCTTCGCCCGGCGCGCGGGAGTCGGTGACGATCCGCGAGATCGCGTCCTTCATTTCCTTGGCGCTGGAGAACAGCGGAATGGTGTTGTCGTAGCTCTTGGACATCTTGCGACCGTCCAGGCCCGGCAGCGTGGCAACGCTTTCTTCGATCAGCGCTTCGGGCATGGTGAAGAACTCCTTGCCCTGGCCGAACAGGTGGTTGAAGCGCTGGCCGATGTCACGAGCCATTTCCACATGCTGGATCTGGTCGCGACCGACCGGCACCTTGTGTGCGTTGAACATCAGGATGTCGGCCGCCATCAGCACCGGATAGCTGTACAAGCCCATGGTGATGCCGGCATCCGGGTCTTCGCCGGTCTCGAGGTTCTTGTCCACCGAAGCCTTGTAGGCGTGGGCACGGTTGAGCAGGCCCTTGGCCGCGACACACGTCAGCAGCCAGGTCAGCTCGGGGATTTCCGGGATGTCGGACTGACGATAGAAGGTCACGCGATCCACATCCAGGCCACCGGCCAGCCAGGTCGCGGCGATTTCCAGACGCGAGCGCTGAATGCGCAGCGGGTCATCGCATTTGATCAAGGCATGATAGTCGGCCAGGAAGTAGAACGAATCGGCATTGCTGTCGCGGCTGGCGAGAATCGCCGGGCGAATGGCACCGGCGTAGTTGCCCAGGTGCGGGGTGCCGGTGGTGGTGATGCCGGTGAGGATGCGGGTACGGTTCGTCATGGGTAATCGCTTGTCAGACTGCAATCAATTCGAGAGACGCGGCAGGATCAGATCCTTGAGATCGGTCAGCTTGCCATGAAAAAAGTGTCCGCATTCTGCCACTTTCAGCAGCTCATGGGGGCGCTGGAGTTTGTCGGACCAGTCGTAGACCCGCTGCGGCTCGATCACTTCGTCGGTTTCCGGCTGGATCACGGTCAGTTCGCCCTGCTGCGGCAGTTGATCCTGCTCGCCCAGGCGCATCACCGCCGGTGCGACCATGAACAAGTGCTTGAGCGTGATGCCTTGGGCTTCGAGACGGCCGCCGAGACTTGCTGCAACAAATCCACCGAAGGAGAAACCGAACAGGGTCAGTGGCAGACCCGGATGTTTGTCCAGCAGCCATGCAGCGGCAGCCTGGGCGTCGTCGACCTCACCCGTGCCCATGTCATGAGAGCCTTCGCTGGCACCGACGCCGCGATAGTTGAAACGCAAGGTGATCAGGCCGGCATCGCGCGCGGTGCGCTGCAGGGTCGAGACGACCTTGTTGAGCATGGTGCCGCCCTGCACCGGGTTGGGATGGCAGATCAGCGCGATGCCTCGCGGCTGCTCATTGTCCAGGTACAAAGACTCAAGTTGCCCCACCGGGCCATCAATCACTACAGGGGTTTCACGCATCAGCAAGGAAGGAACTCCGTGACCTCGGATCGGGTCGACTCGTCTAGCAAATTGTCTGTGCCAGTCTATTGCGAGTGAATCGCGGTATACAGCGCAGGTTCGAGCCGTTAACGTAAAGCAAAGCCGTTTATAGAGGAAGGACTCGTGGAACACTCGCTCTTAGTTTGGTTGTTACCGACTCTTGCCCTGGTTGTGGGTGTCGCCATTGGTTTCCTGATCGCTCGCGTTGCGCCGAACGCCGCGCCCAGCCGCACGCAGCGTCAACTGGATGATATTCAGGAACGTTTCGACAGTTATCAGAACGAAGTGGTGACCCACTTCAACAGCACCGCCAATCTGGTCAAGAAACTGACCCAGAGCTATCAGGAAGTGCAGGACCACCTCGCCGAGGGCGCCAACCGCCTGGCCCTGGACGAGCAGACTCGTCAACGCCTGCTGGCTTCCTTGCACTCCGAGGCAGCACAGGCCCCACGGGAACGCCTGACGCCGCCACGGGATCAGGAACCGCCGCGTGACTACGCGCCGAAGACCCCGAACTCGCCGGGCATGCTCGACGAGCATTACGGTCTGAAGAAGTAATCAGCCTTCGCGCCAACAAAAAGCCCCGGACAATCACTTGTCCGGGGGCTTTTTGTACCTGACGGTTACGGGTATTGCTGAACGGTGCCCGGCTGTTGCTGGCCACCGTACTGCTGGCCCGGGATTGCCTTGAGGTTGACCTCGACGCGGCGGTTCTGCGCGCGGCCATTGACGTCACCGTTGCTGGCGATCGGATTATCCGGACCCGCACCACGAGCACTCAGGTTGGCACCGCTGACACCTTGCGACGTCAGGTAGGTCGCCACGCTCTGCGCACGACGCTGGGACAGGTCCATGTTGTGCTGACGGCTGCCAGTGCTGTCGGTGTAGCCGACGATTTCGATCTGGTTCTGGTTGAACTCTTTGAGCGAGTTGGCCAGGTTGTTCAACGGCTGATAGAAGCTGGGAGCGATGTTCGCCGAATCGGTGGCGAAGGTGATATTGCCCGGCATGATCAGCTTGATCTGATCGCCCTGACGCTGCACTTCAACCCCGGTGTTGGCCATGCTGGCGCGCAGTTTTTTCTCCTGCTGGTCGGCGTAGTAGCCGTAACCGGCGGCCGAGGCACCGACGACAGCTGCGCCAATCAGCGCTCCCTTGCCGCGGTTGTTGTGGTCGATGGCGGCACCGGCCAGCGCGCCGGCCAGTGCTCCGAGGCCACCGTACTTGGCGGTTTTGCTCATGCCCTGGGAGCCACCGTCGGCCTGACCCTGATTGTCATACGGGTTGGGCGAGGCGCAGCCGGACAAAACGGCCACGGCAGTAGCGACAATAATCAAACGACGCGTGGTGAACATGGAGAGCTCCTACATTTTGCATTCTGTGGTGCAGCGGCCATTGGCAACTGGCCCATGCGGGCGTTGGATCATGACAATGCACAAAAATTCCGCTGCACACCCGTGACAAAATGTTTAGGCACGCACAAACGGGTTCTCGCGCATTTCATCTCCAAGACGCGTATCCGGACCATGCCCGGCCACGACAGTCGCGTCTTCATCCAGGGTGTACAGCCGCTGCTTGATCGATCGCACGATGGTCGCCTGATCGCCGCCCCACAAATCCGTGCGCCCTACTCCGCGACGAAACAACGTGTCGCCGGCAATCAACAGCTTAGCCTCGGAAAACCAGAAGCTCATGGAACCTGGCGTATGCCCCGGTGTGTGCAGTGCCACGCCACAGCCACAGGCCAGCTCTTCATCGTCGTTCAACCAGCGATCGGGAGACGGCACGGGAGTGTACGGCACGCCGAACATCTGGCACTGCATTTCGAGGTTGTCCCAGAGAAACTGGTCTTCCTTGTGCAGATGCAAGGTGGCGCCGGTCTTCTCCTTCATCTGGCCGGAAGCCAGGAAGTGATCGAGGTGCGCGTGGGTGTGAATGATGCTGACCACTTTCAGGCCCAGCGCATCGACGCGGGCCATGATCAGGTCAGGATTGCCGCCCGGGTCAACGACGATGGCTTTTTTGGTGATCGGGTCGCCGATGATCGTGCAGTTGCACTGGAGCGGGCCGACGGGGAAGGTTTCGCGAATGAGCGCGGGATTTGCAGCGGTCATGGGGGATCCTGAAAAGACATTCGAAACAATGCGCAGAGGCTGATTTGCGCCATTTTACGTTGTTGGCTCGCAGGATGACGACACAGCGCAAAACAGCAGATTCAGTTCAACACTCCCAACTCTTTCGCCCGCGCCACCGCCTGCGTGCGCCGCTCCACACCCAGCTTGCTGTTGATGTGACTGGCATGGGTTTTCACGGTGTGCAGAGAGATGAACAGTTGATCGCTGATTTCCTGATTCGAGCAACCCTGAGCGATCAGACGCAGCACCGCCAGTTCGCGGCTGCTGAGCTGTTCGGTAGCGGCAGACTCCGCAGTGGGGCGAGCCTGGGTCTGAGGGAATTGCTCAAGCAATTGCTGACCGACGGCTGCCGGTGCAGTCAGTGACAGTTGCCCGCGCAACCAGTCTGCATGCTCTTTGATGAGTAGATCGAAAGGCTGCAGGACACCGCCGGACGCCGCTTCCAATGCTTGAGCCAAAGCCTTGCGGGCCTCAGGTTCGCGGCCACCGGCCAGCAGCAGTGAAACCTTTTGCGTCAACGCCATCACGCTCAACAATTGCCTCCCGGTCTGCTGACCGTTTTCCAGGAGGACATTCAACCGCCCTTCAGCGAGCATCGGCTGCCCCTGAATGACATCCAGCAACGCCTGCTGCAACTCGACATGCAACGGCAGCTGCGGATGAAATTCCGGCGGAGCCGCTGCACGTTCGCCCGTGTAGGTCTGCCCCAGTCGTGCCAGCCACGCTTCGGCCAGATCGATGCGCCCCTGCGCCAGCCACAATTCGCATTTGACCAGGGTGATCATCGCCAGGTAGTAAATTGGCGGGACGTCCCAGATGTGCATCAGGCGTTCGGCTTCGGCCAGCTCGGCGAAGGCCCGTGCGTAGTCGCCGCTGCTGCCGTCAAGTCGGGCGATGACGCAATGGCCGATCAACACGCTGATATCCCGACAGGCCCGAGCTTCGCTCAAACCCGCCTGTAATCGCTGGCGCGCCGCTTCGGGCTGCAATCGCATGGCCAGCAGAAAACCCTCATACAGCGTCAGGCGCGCACGCACGGCGTACAAACGCTGTGCAGACAATCCTCGCAGGCGCTCCAGCCCTTGGCGCACTTCATCGAGCGCGCGCAGGATTTCGCCGCGCGCCTGCAGGACGCGGGCACGATCATAATGCGCCAACGCCTCGAACAAGGGATTGCCGACCCGCTGCGCCAGCTCAAGCGACTCGCGGTTCAGACCCCGTGCGCGCCACAGATCGCCGTCGGCAATTGCCAGGTTGGACAAGGTCGACAGGCACATCAGGCGCTGGCCGTAACGCTTGGCCGGCAGGCTTTCCAGTGCCTCGCTGCAATACTCGATGGTCTGCTCGCGATGGCCTCGCCCACGGGCGATGATGCCCTTGAGCGCCAGCCATTGGGCCAGCATCGATTTCTGTGCGGTGGCCGAGGGTGCTGGCAGAAACCGGCTCAAATGGCTGGCCAGTTCTTCGGCCGCATCTAGCTGACAGGCAAGCCCCAACGCCCAGCTGTACAACACAATCAGGCGCGGGGTGCTGATCAGCAGGCTGTCAGGCAAGTCCATTTTCCAGCGCAGCAGCATGCCGACGTTCTGCTCGGCCAGCAGTTGCTCCTCGGAGAGGTTTTGTACCAGATTGGCCGCGACGTCCAGATGCCCCGCGCGCAAGGCCTGCTCGACGGCTTCATCCAGCAGGCCCTGGGCGTTGAACCAGCGGCAGGCGCGCAGATGCAGCGTCGCGGCGGGGACCAGTGCCCGGGCGATAGGCCGGCTGCGCAACAGGTCGGAAAACAGGTGGTGATAACGGTACCAGTGCCCGTGCTCGTCCAGCGGCACCAGGAACACCTGATGCGCCAGCAGGAAACGCAGGATTTCAGCGCTGTCATGGGCCTCGCGCACCGCGTCACACAACTCGCTGCAAAAGCGCTCCTGCGGTGCGGTGTCATAAAGAAACGCCTGCACCTCGGCGGGCAGGCAATCGATGACTTCCTCCAGCAGGTATTCGCGGATCAGCCCTTCCCCACCGTTCAGCGCTTGCGGCAACGCCGACTCGGTGCCGACTTCGGAAATTGCCAGCAGCCAGAAGCGCAGGCCGGCCACCCAGCCTTCGCTGCGCTGGATCAGGTTTTCCAGCGCTTCACCGCGCAGGGAACTGCTGTGACGATCAAGCAGTGCCAGAGCTTCGTCGTGGGTCAGGCGCAGATCCTGTTCGTGCAGTTCCAGCAATTGGCGCGACAGCCGCAGACGGGCCAGGTGCCAGTCCGGGCGCTGCCGACTGGTGACCATGACCACCAGGCCGTCCGGTAAATGATTGAGGAAAAACTGCAGGCATCGATCGAGCACCGGCCCTTGAGCAAGATGGTAATCATCCAGTACCAACAGCAGCGGGGCCGTGGGTTGCAGATGCAGCGTCAACTCATCCAACAGGCCGTCCAGCCATTCTTCGAAGGCAAACGGTTGATGGCGTTGACGCATTTTCAGCAGCCCCAGTGCGCGGCTGCCGAGTTCCGGGAAGTAGTCCTGCAGGCCTTCGAGCAGTCGTTCGAGAAACCGCCCCGGATCGTTATCCCGCGGGCTCAGCCCCAACCAAAGGCTTTGCCAGTGCGCCGGCAGGCTCTGACAGAACTCCACCGCCAGCGAGCTCTTGCCGAACCCGGCCGGAGCGCTGACCAGCAACAGGCGCCCTCCGAGTCCGGCGCCAAGGCGTTCGCACAAACGGGGTCGCAGCACGTAGCCATCGGGTAATGGCGGGCGAAAAAAACGTCCGTCCAGTGCCGCGACGGCAACGCTTGCGGGACCCGGAAGTGGGGACAGATCAGTCATGGCCGGCTCTTGTTCGTATGGCTGTTGGCGGCGTAGCAGATGCCCGCAGACTAGCCTTAAACGGAGCGGTTATGAAGGTCGTTGCTACAAATGGCTACAAAAAGGCTACGGAAAAAGCGACAGACAAAAAAACGCCCCGAACCTGTCGGGGCGTTTTCACGAGGATGCGGCCTCGGTTTACAGGAGCTTAGCGAACACCATCCTGACGCAGAGCGGCTGGAGTGAAGTCGCTGGTGGTGGCGGTAAAACCGAAGTCATACGCCGACTTCTCTTCGTTCTTCATGCCCAGCGCCAGGTAACGGCCGGACTGCAGATCGTAAAGGGTCTCCAGGGTGTACCACGGTACCTGAACGTTGTAGTAGTCCTGAGCGTGAGCTTCCGCCACGCGCCACAATTGACCACGACCGTCGTAGTGATCGATCACCGCCGCTTGCCAGGTGTCTTCGTCGATGAAGAAGTCGCGCTTGGCATAGATGTGACGCTGACCTTCCTTCAGGGTCGCGGTCACGTGCCAGACGCGACGCAGTTCATAACGCGCCAGATCCTGGTTGATGTGCCCGGCCTTGATGATGTCGGCGTACTTGAGCTTCGGATCGTCGAGCTTGTAGCTGTCGGAGGCGATGTACATTTCTTGCTTGCCGATCAGTTTCCAGTCGTAACGGTCCGGTGCGCCGTTGAACATGTCCAGGTTGTCGGAAGTCCGCAGGCCGTCCGCCGCGGTACCCGGGCCGTCATAGGACACTTGCGGTGCACGGCGCACACGACGCTGACCGGCGTTGTAGACCCACGCCGAACGCGGTTCCTTCACCTGGTCGAGGGTTTCGTGCACCAGCAGCACGCCACCGGCCAGACGTGCCGGCGCGGTCACTTTCTGCTTGAAGTAGAACAGGATGTTGCCCGGGTTCGCCGGATCGTAGTCCTTCATCTTGTCGCGGAATACGAACTGGTCCTGGAAGTACACCAGGCTGAACGAGCCGTTCGGTTGCGGCGTGGCCTGGGTCACCAGACGGGTCACGCTGCCGCCGCGATAGCGGGTGATGTGGTTCCAGATGACTTCCACACCGCTTTTCGGAATCGGGAACGGAACGGCGGTATCGAAGTTTTCCAGGCCGTTGCCACCCGACACCAGGGTCGTGGTGGTGGCGTTCTTCTTGATGGCGGCGAATACCTCATCCGGCACGGTGGCACCACGATGAGACGGGTAGACCGGCATCTTGAAGGTGTCAGGGTAACGCTGGAACATCGCGTACTGACCCGGCGCAAGCTTGGCCTTGTACTGATCGACGTTCTGCTTGGTGATGGTGAAGAGCGGCTTTTCACTGGCGTACGGGTCGGACAGGAAGCCTTTGCTGTCGACGGTGCCGGCATTCTTCGGCATCGGTTTCCAGGCCGGGATCGAGCCGTCCGCGTTACCGGCCATTTCGGCGCCCATCGGGGTCAGGCTCTTGCCCAGCTTGTCCGCTTCGGCGGCAGGCACCGCCGCCATGACGCCGGTCGCCAGCAGCGACAGGCCCAGAACACCGGCGTGGAACAGACTTTTTGTTATTTTCATAAATTCGTTCGTCCTGAAAATGCAGTGCTTAGAAGTTCACGCCGAGGCTGAGCGCCACGAAATCGCGGTCATCCACGGTGCTGTACTTGCCGTCGAAGAAGTTGGTGTAGGCCAGGCTCGCGGTGTAGGTGTTCTGGTACTCGGCATCGACACCCAGGCTGACAGCCTTGCGACCTTCCTCGAAGTTGCCGCCAGGGCCTGGCGAGTAGCCGCTGACGTCGTGGGACCAGGCCACGTTCGGCTTGAGGTTCACGCCGGCGAACACATCGTTGTATTCCCAGATCGCACGACCGCGATAACCCCAGGACATCGACGTGGTGAAACCGTCATTGTCGCAATTGCGACTACGGTTGTTCTGCGGTGAGCCAGGTCCGGCGCCATTGATGGTGCCGTTGTTGAGGATGTTGACGCAGGTGTTGGTGGTACCGGTGGCTGGCAATTCGCCCGGGCCGAAGACCGGATCACGGCCATAGCGCTTGTCGGACCGGCTTTCCAGACCGCCCACGTAAGTCATGCCCACCTCACCCACCAGGGTCAGACGGCTAGCGCCCATGACCTGATCGAAGAAGTGCGTGAAGGTGGTTTGCAGTTGAGTGATTTCCTTGCGCTCGTAGCCATGCAGATCCTGGCCTGGCACACCGTTGAGCAGCGAAGCGTTGGCATACGGGCCGCCCAATGGACGCACACCGGCGAACAGGATGTCGGTGGAGTTCAGTTGTACCGGCGCATTCGGGCGATAGCTGATCTCACCGCTCCACGCCGTACCGGTAGGCAGGGTGGTGGAGAAGCTCAGACCGTAGAGGCGGATGTCCTCTGGGTATTCGACGAAGTACTTCGAATTGCCGGCGACCAGCAGAGGCCCGAGCGCCTGGAACGGACCTGGCAATGCGGCCACGCCGTTGTAGACCGATTGCGGCGCGCCAGTGGCACTGAAGATCGGCGCACGGCTGTGGTAGTTCATGAAGTAGGCACCGAACTCGGTGTCCAGCGGTTCGAACATGTACTTGAGGGACGCGCCCCACTGGCCGCTGTCGCGCGCATCGCGATCGGCGCCGCGCGGCACCAGCACACCTTCTTCATTGACGTTGACGCCGTTGGCCGCCAATGGCCCCAGGGCAATGGCCGGGATCTGCGAGCGCTTGTTCAGCACGCGCAGGTTGTCGGTGCAGCCATCGGCAATGATGTCCGGCTGAGAGAAGAACGTGCCGCAGTTGTCGACGACGGTCTGATCCCACTCGAGCTGATAGAAGGCTTCGGCCGACAGGTTGTCGGTCAGGCTCTGGGACACATAGAACATGTTGACCGGGATCAGGCCTTCCTTGATCTCGGCGCCCGGACGACGGAACGCGGAAACGTCGATCGGGTTGATCGAGTTGATGCCGCCGCCGATGAAGGTACTTTCACCCCAGCTCACCACCTGCTTGCCCAGACGCACGGAGCCTGGCTGATCGGCGATCGCGTAGTTGTGGTAGACGAAGGCGTCGAGGATCTGACCGCCGGCGGACTTGGCGCCTTCCTTGCGGTTGCTGTCGCTGATGTCCTTGAACTCGCGGCTCTCGTCCTTCAGTTCGAAGTCGTACCAGTACTTGCCACGGACGAACACGCCGGTGTCGCCGTATTTCAGCTCGAGGTCATGGATGCCCTTGAAGATCTTCGAGAAGGTCTCGCCGCTCTTGAAGTTGGCATGGCCGTCGTCGGAAGTCTGGGACAGACCGTGGCCGCCGTTGTTGACGCCGATGAGGTTCTTGTTCGGGCTCTGGGTGGACCAGCTGGCACCGATCGACAGGGAGGAGTCGAACTGGCCTTCGATTTCACCGACGTTGAAACTGACGCCGAAAGCGGGCCCGGCGAGCGAAGAAGCAAGACTGACGGCCAGAGGCAGCTTTGCCCGGCGCCAGAACTGGTTTACTGAGGTCATCGACGCTACTCCATGTGCATTATTGTTATGGCAGTGAGTACTTTTAAAAACGCCTGAAGGACCGGGCGCCAGAGGCTTACCGAAATCGCTTCAATGTTGCATCGCCCCGTTAGTGCGTGTGCCCCGTTCTTAAAAATCCTTGAGCGGACTATAGCCAGCAGGGGGTACTGCTTGATCCCTCTAAAGTGTGATTTGCAGCTGCCGGCCACTCTGGAACAGTCCTTTCGCCAGTCCGACACATGTCGGCACGGCAAGGATGGCTGAAAATTCGGATTTCACAAGCCAAGCGCTTGCTTGGTGGGTCTGGCGCGCCGTTTTCGGCGCGCCAGCGGACGCTCAGAGCGTCGAGAGGAAGGTGCTGTTGTTGGCCTGCCATTCGGTGATGTCGAGGCGGATGCGCTTCTTGTCGAGCTTGCCGACACTGGTCTTGGGAATTTCAGTAACAAGCGCGATCTGGCTCGGGATCGCCCACTTGCTCAAGTGCCCCAATTCAACGAATGGCTTGAGGTGTTCCTTGAGCTCGCGCGCCCCGATGGCATGCCCTTCGCGGACCACCAGCAAGGCAAATGGACGCTCGCCCCACTGTGGATCGGCAATGCCCACCACTGCTACTTCACGTACCGCGACATGGCGACTGATCAGGTCTTCGAGATCCAGCGAGGAAATCCATTCGCCGCCGGTCTTGATCACGTCCTTGATCCGGTCGCGGATGTCGATCACGCCCATGCTGTCGATCGTGGCGACGTCACCGGTGTGCAACCAGCCTCCGGCCCACAGCTCGGCGCCCTTCTGCGGTTCGTTGAAATAGCCTTCGGTCAGCCACGGTGCGCGCAGCACCAGTTCGCCTTGGGTTTCACCGTCGGCCGGGAGGAAATTGCCCTCGCTGTCGATGATCGCCGCCTCGACCAACGGTCCCGGCACGCCGGCCTTGATCCGGTAAGTAGTGCGCTCGTCTTCGGTGCCCGCCATCAACTCATCGTTCAAATGCGCGCAAGAGACCAACGGCCCGGTTTCCGACATGCCATACGCGGCCGTCAGTTGAATGCCCTTGCTCTTGGCCGTTTCATACAGCGTGCGATTGAGCGCACTGCCACCGATGACGATTTTCCAGCCGCCGAAATCGGTGTCTTGCGCGCCCTTGGCGTTGAGAACCATCTGCAGGATGGTCGGCACGCAGTGGGAAAACGTGACCTTTTCCTTGCGCCACAGCTCGACCAGAAATTCCGGGTCGTAACGCCCCGGATAAACCTGCTTGAGCCCGAGCATGGTCGCCACATACGGCAGGCCCCAGGCATGCACGTGGAACATCGGGGTGATCGGCATGTACACGTCGTTGGTGCCCAGCAGCCGCACGCTGTCGATGGCGCCCATGATGGTCGACACACCCATGGTGTGCAGCACCAGTTGCCGATGGGTGAAGTACACACCCTTCGGATTGCCGGTGGTGCCCGTGGTGTAGAACGTGGTGGCGACCGAGTTTTCGTCGAAGTCCTGGAAGTCGTACAGCGGACTCGCCGCCGCCAGCAGTTGCTCGTACTCGCCCACCAGGTTCGGCAGATCGGCGTTTTTTTCCGGCAGATCGGTCAGCAGCAGGGTTTTCTCCACCGTGGTCAGGTGTGGCGCGATGGCCTGGTAAAGCCCGACGAACTCGCTGTTGACCAGCACGAAGCGGTCCTCGGCGTGGTTCATGGTGTAGAGAATCTGTTCCGGCGACAGGCGCACGTTGATGGTGTGGATCACCGCGCCGATCATCGGGATCGCAAACATGCATTCGAGGTAGCGATGGCTGTCCCAGTCCATCACCGCCACGGTATCACCGGCCTTTACGCCGGCCGCCGTCAGCACGTTGGCCAGCCGCGCGACCCGCTCGATCAAGGTCGGGTAGCTGTAGCGCAACTGGTCACGGTAGATGATCTCGCGGGTTTTCTCGTAACGGGCGCCCGACATCAGCAGCCGTTTAATCAGCAGTGGATACTGGTACGCCCCTTCGGCGGGCGGAATAACGCGAGTCTGCAACATAAGAATCCCTTTTCTGACTGCACGGTGTTGGCTTTGGAGTTTCGTACTCTAGAACCGTTATACGTCAGCCAAATCAGCCAAAGGAATGATTTGCAGAGCCGTACAAATGCTAGCTTTGCGCCAGCATTTGCCGAAACAGATGACAGCTCAGAAGGATCAATGCATCTCGGTGAACGCGAGTTTCACGCCGATGGCGATCAGCACCGCGCCCATGGTGCGGTCGAACCAGTGGCCCATGCGGGCGAAACCGGCACGCACGCGCTGCTGGCTGAACAGCATCGCCACCAGGCAGAACCAGGTTGCAGTCGCAGCCGCCAGGTAAATGCCGTAACCGGCCTGCACTGCCAGTGGCGTGTGCGGATTGATCACCACGGTGAACAGCGACAGGAAAAACAGCGTGGCTTTCGGGTTCAGGCCGTTGGTCACGAAGCCTGAGGTGAAGGCGCCACGTGCGGTGCGCTCGCCGGCCTCTTTGTGCAGATCATCGGTCACGGTTTTCGCCGGTTGCGCACGCAGGGCCTTGAAACCGATGTACAGCAGATAAGCGGCGGCGGCCCATTTCAGAGCGTTGAACAGCACGATCGATTGGGAAACGATCAGGCCGATCCCCAGCAGCGAATAACCGACGTGCAGGAAAATCGCCGTGCCCACACCCAGTGCCGTCCAGGTGCCGGCGCGACGCCCGTGGGTCACGCTCTCGCGCACCACCACGGCGAAATCAGGACCGGGGCTGGCGACGGCCAACAGGTGGATCAGGGCAACGGTCAAGAATTCGGTCCAGTACATGGGGGCTCCTTTCGGCCAAGCGTAACGAGTTGTTTCATCTGGTAGGCTCGGCAGATTACGCCTTCCCTTCAAAGCACAACAGGTACAGTTGATGACGAACGCCCACCGCGCCGTATTCCTCGATCACCCGTCGCTGGATCTTGGCGATCTCGATCTGAGCCCTTTGCGTGACTGCTTCAGCGATCTGCAACTGTTCCCCCAGACGTTGCCTGGGCAAGTGAGCGACCGCCTGCAAGGGGCGACCGTGGCGATCAGCAACAAGGTCCTGATCGACGCCGCCGCCATGGCCGCCAACCCACAATTGAAACTGATCCTGATCACGGCTACCGGCACCAATAACGTCGATCTGGCCGCCGCCCGTGCCCACGGCATCACCGTGTGCAACTGTCAGGGTTACGGCACGCCGTCAGTGGCGCAGCACACGATCATGCTGCTGCTCAACCTCGCCACGCGCCTGGCCGATTATCAAAAAGCCGTCGGCGAGGGCCGCTGGCGACAAGCGAAACAGTTCTGCCTGCTGGATTACCCGATCGTCGAGCTGGAAGGCAAAACCCTGGGTTTGCTCGGACACGGTGAACTCGGCGGCGCAGTCGCGCGACTGGCCGAAGCCTTCGGCATGCGCGTGTTGCTGGGGCAGATTCCGGGGCGCCCGGCCCGTCCGGATCGCCTGCCGCTGGAAGAATTGCTGCCGCAGATCGACGCCCTGACCCTGCACTGCCCGCTCAACGAACATACCCGGCATTTCATCGGAGCCCGCGAACTCGCCGCGATGAAACCCGGCGCCTTCGTGGTCAATACCGCCCGTGGCGGGCTGATCGACGAACAGGCCCTGGCCGATGCCCTGCGCAGCGGTCATCTGGGCGGCGCGGCCACCGATGTGCTGAGCATCGAACCACCGACCAACGGCAATCCGCTGCTGGCGGTCGACATCCCACGCCTGATCGTCACGCCGCACAACGCCTGGGGCAGCCGCGAAGCGCGGCAACGAATCGTCGGCCAACTGGTGGAAAACACCCAGGCGTTCTACAGCGGTAAGGCGCTGCGGGTCGTCAGTTGATAAACTGCGGCACTTTTTTTCACAGGAGCAGTTATGGATCCGCGCAGTGAAGTACTGCTTCGTCAGGCCGAGTTATTCCAGGGTTCGGTATTGTTGGCCGGTTTGCCTGCCGATGATTTGCTGGGGCGTCTGCCCGACGCGTTTGGATGGTGCTGGCACGCCGGCGATCAGGCCGCACTCGATGCGCGTTTCGAAGGTCGCAGCCATTTTGGCGTAAACGTGCCGGAACGCGAATTCACCAGCGCCGTGGTGTTCCTGCCCAAGGCCAAGGACCTGACCGATTACATCCTCAATGCCGTGGCTGCGCGTCTGGCCGGGCGCGAGGTGTATCTGGTCGGGGAAAAGCGCAGCGGCATCGAAGGCGCGTCCAAACAGCTCAACCCGTTCGGCAAACCACGCAAGCTCGACAGCGCGCGCCATTGCCAATTGTGGCAAGTGACCGTGGCCAATGCCCCGCAAGCCAAACCACTGGAAAGCCTGGCGCAGACTTACGAACTGCCGCTGGCCGAAGGCCCATTGAAGGTCATCAGCCTGCCGGGCGTATTCAGCCACGGCCGACTGGATCGCGGCAGTGCCCTGCTGCTGGAACACCTGGACAAACTGCCGAGCGGACATTTGCTGGACTTCGGTTGCGGCGCCGGCGTGCTCGGCGCGGCGGTCAAGCGTCGTTACCCGCACAATCAGGTCACGTTGCTCGATGTTGACGCCTTCGCTGCCGCCAGCAGCCGTTTGACTCTGGCGGCCAACGGTCTGGAAGCCGATGTGCTGACCGGTGACGGCATCGACGCCGCACCGATGGGTTTGAACGCGATTTTGAGCAATCCGCCGTTCCATGTCGGCGTTCACACCGACTATTTCGCCACCGAGAACTTGCTGCGAAAAGCGGCCAAACATCTGAAAAACGGCGGTGAACTGCGCCTGGTTGCGAACAGCTTCCTGAAGTATCAACCGTTGATCGAAGAGCATCTCGGAGTCTGCGCGATCAAGGCCGAAGGCAATGGTTTCCGGATTTACCGGGCCAAGCGCGGCTAAAAATTAGCACTTGCCGAATGGATTCGGCCTAGGCAGAATCCGCTCCGTCCTAGGGGAGTAGTCTCCCACGAGCGCCAAGCTCGTCCGGCATACGTCAACATACTTGATCCTCAGATCATGGCGTATGCGACCCAAGCGTCCGCAGCAGACGGATCGCAGGGTTTGACAAGACCTATGACACGCACACCTTACCCGGGGCGGGAAGGCTGTACGTGTCATAGCCGTGTCGACCCGCCCCTTAGGAAATCCTGATGCTGGACTCGTTACTCGTTCCCACCGCAATCGTTGCCTTGGCCGAAATCGGCGACAAGACGCAACTGCTCGCGCTGATTCTCGCCGCTCGCTTCCGCAAACCCTGGCCGATCATTGCCGGTATCGTCGCTGCGACCCTGGCCAACCACGCAGCAGCCGGTGCGGTTGGCGCCTGGTTCGGCAGCTTCTTCTCGGATTCCGTCCTGCACTGGATTCTCGCCGCGAGCTTCGCCGCCACCGCCCTGTGGACGCTGGTGCCGGACAAGATGGATGACGATGAAGCCAGCACCGCCCGCAAGTTCGGGCCATTCCTGACCACGCTGATCGCGTTCTTCCTGGCGGAAATCGGCGACAAGACCCAGATCGCCACGGTGATGCTGGCCGCGCAATACCCGGAGCTGTGGCTGGTGATTATCGGCACCACGGCGGGCATGCTGATCGCCAACGTGCCGGTGGTACTGGCGGGTAATTTTGCAGCAGAGAAACTGCCGTTGACCCTGATCCGTCGACTGGCCGCCTCGGCGTTCCTGATCCTGGCGATCGTTGCGGTGTACAAGGCGATGCAGAGCAGCGGCTGGGTTTGATCCGGCAGAACGCTCCCGCACTCAGTGCGGGAGCGATCATTGTTTCAGGACTTGGGCGCTTTCTCGTACAGCGGCATGACCTTCGGAATTGCCGCTTCCAGGGAAGCGATCCGGCTGGACGACGCCGGGTGAGTGCTCATGAATTCTGGCGGTGCACCTTCGGACGCCTTGCTCATCTTGTTCCACAGGGTGATCGCGGCATTCGGGTTGTAGCCGGCACGTGCGGCCAGTTCCAGGCCGATCAGGTCGGCTTCGTTTTCGTTGGCGCGACTGTTGGGCAGCGTCATGCCGTAGTTGGCCACGGTGTCCGCCAGCGCCAGGCTGTCCTGACCCAGGCCGAGCAACGCACCGGCGCCCTGCTTGGCCATTTCGATGCCATAGGCCTTGGACATTGCTTCACGACCGTGCTCGCGCAGGGCGTGGGCGATTTCATGGCCCATGACCGCAGCGATTTCGTCGTCGGTGAGTTTCAGGCTGTCGATCAGCCCGGTGTAGAAAATGATCTTGCCGCCAGGACCGCAGTTGGCGTTGAGTTCGTCGCTCTTGATCAGGTTCACTTCCCACTTCCACTGCGCCGAATCCGGACGGAAATTCGGTGCCTGGGCGATCAGCCGGTTGGCGATGGCCTGAATGCGCTTGGCATCGTTGCTGGTCTTGTCCAGCACGCCCTTGCTGGACGCTTCGCCCACGGTCTTCTGATAGGACTGGGCATACATCTGGTCGACCTCTTGCGAGGACAGCATGCTGAACATGTACTGCTTGCGCTCCACGCCCACGGCACCGCCGCTGGTGGTGTTGACCGACTGACAACCGGCCAGCAACAGCGCCGCGCTCAGTGCACTTACAACCAATGTCTTGTTCATTCAAAAGCTCCCTGAAAACCTGCCGCGTATCCTAGGCGGGTAATTGTATCGACGCCAGATACAACGGACGTGTTGCACGCACTTTCAGAAAACGCCCTCTGACCTGTAGGAAAAAATTCATACCCACCGGCAAATCCTGCGCATCCGCGTCGCGCACGAGTCCATTTGCGACATCCGCCTGCAATTACTCGTCCGCAACCTCATGGCGCAATAGCGGCTGCCGATACAACAGCGCAGACGTCCTCTCGCGTGCGGAGCTCCCATGAAGTTCAAGTCGATCCAGTTTTCCGTGGCCGCCCTGGCAGGCGCCATCGTACTCAGCGTAGTCGCCGCGCTGGTGCTGTATGCGCTGTTCTCCGGTGCCCGTACCCAGGAAATGGTCCAGCAACGGACCCAGGCCCAGTTCGAGCAAGTCATCGAACAACGCCTGACCTCGCTGGCACAGACCCAGGTCAGCCAGATCCAGCGCGAACTGGAAGCGCCGCTGTTGATCGCCGGCGGACTGGTGCGGGTCAACGCCCTGCTCGGCACGCCGGGCGCCGATGGCCAGCCGCGACTGACCGTCAGCCGCGAGCAACTGATCAGCCTGATCAAAGAAAACGTCGAGAAGAACCCGAAGATTCTCGGCACCTACATCGGCTGGGAAAAGAACGCGCTGGATCACAATGACGCGGCTTTCGTCGGCACTAGTGTGGTCGGTATCGACCCTGCCAACGGGCGCTTCCTGCCATGGTGGTTCCGCAACGACGACGGCACCCTCGGCCTGGACAAACTGGTGGACGTCGATGACCAGAAAGTCCTGTCCACCGGCATACGCGCCAGCGAGTACTACCTGTGCTCGAAAGAAACCAAAAAATCCTGCGTGATCGATCCCGCCCCGTACAAGGTCGGCGACAAGATCGTCATGCTCGCCTCCTTCATTGAACCGATCATGCTCAACGGCGCCTTCCAGGGCATCGTCGGCGCCGACCTGTCGGTGAACTTCATCCAGGAAATGCTCCTGGGCGCCAACCAGAAGCTGTACAGCGGCGCCGGGCAAATGGCCCTGATCGGCGGCAACGGCCGGATCGTCGCCTACACCAAGGACCCGAGCAAATTCGGCGAGAAGGTCAGCGACATCCTCGACGCCCAGCAGATTGCCAGCATGGCCAACCTCAAGCGCGGCGAAGTGACCTATTCCGTCAATAAAGAGCAAGGCCGGATCGAGCTGTACCTGCCGTTCGGCATCGGCCAGACCGACGCGCGCTGGACGCTGATGCTGCAACTGCCGCTCGACGCGGTGATGGCCGATCTGCAAAAGCTGCAAGGCGACCTCGACGCCCAGCGCAAATCCGACACGTTCGGCATGGCCATGGTCGGCCTGCTCATCGCCGGCCTCGGCCTGCTGGTGATCTGGCTGGTGGGCCACGGCATCGCCCGACCGCTCAAGCAAATGGTGACCATGCTTGATGACATCGCCCAGGGCGAAGGCGACCTGACCCGTCGTTTGAGCAGTGACCGCAATGACGAACTGGGCTCGATCGCCAAGGGCTTCAATACCTTCCTGGCCAAGTTGCAGGCGATGATCACCCAAGTGGTGACTTCGGTGCAGAGCGTCAGCGACTCTTCGGAGCACACCGCCGATATCGCCATCCGCACCAACATCGGCGTGCAGAAGCAAATGGCAGAAATCGATCAGGTCGCCACTGCCGTGCAGGAAATGACCGCCACCGCCCAGGACGTGGCGCGCAATGCGACCCAGGCGGCGCAAGCCGCCAGCCATGCGGATCAGGCAGCGGCGCAAGGCATGCAGATCGTGCGCGACACCTCCAATTCGATTGGCGTGCTGGCCGTGGAAATCGGCAAGGCCGTGGATGTAGTGCAGACGCTGGCCAAGGACAGCGAAAACATCAACGCGATCCTCATCGCCATTCGCGGGATCGCCGAGCAGACCAACCTGCTGGCCCTCAACGCGGCGATCGAAGCCGCCCGTGCCGGTGAGCAGGGACGCGGTTTTGCAGTAGTGGCCGATGAGGTGCGCAATCTGGCGCAGAAAACCCAGCAGGCCACCGAAGAAATCCAGAGCATGATCCAGCAACTGCAACAGGGCACCCGCGATGTGGTGCGGGTCATGGAAGACAGCCAGAATCGCACCGATGAAAGCGTGCAGCACGCGGCCAAGGCCGCCGAGGCGCTGGAGACCATCACTCAGGCAGTGTCGGTGATCAACGACATGAACACCCAGATCGCCAGCGCTGCCGAAGAACAGAGCGCGGTGGCCGACGACATCAACCGCAACGTGATCAATATCGGTCAGGTGGCCAATGAAGTGGCCGGTGGCGCGGATGAGTCGAGTTCGGCGAGTGCCGATCTGACCAAACTGGCGGAGCAGCAGCGGCGGTTGATCAACCAGTTCAAGGTGTAAAGACGCCGGAAGGTCCTTCGGACCTTATCGCGAGCAAGCTCGCTCCCACAGGGGAGCGTGTGATCACAAAGTGTGTGAGCACCGAAAATCCAGTGTGGGAGCGAGCTTGCTCGCGATTGGGCCGCGAGCAGCGACACATCAGGCCGGGGTCAAACACTCCGGCCCGTTGAGCTTCGGATCATTGACCAGGTTCGCCAGCACCCGCTCGCGCAAAGTCGCAGGTTCGCTGGCGAGCAAACCCTGCAGGACATGCAGTGGCGTTTCGGGATCGAGCCACGCTTCCTGCCCGGCCTCATCAAGAATCAACGGTCGGCGCTGACTGGCCGCAGGCTGGGTAATGACCGCCGTGCTCAGCCAGACTTGTTCCTGCACCGGATACGCTTCCCAGATCGCCGCAAAAAACAACGAAGAACCTTCCCCCGGCGTCAGCCAGTACGGACGCTTGCGCGTGGTGCCGCGCCATTCGTAGAAGCCGTTGGCCGGCAACAGGCAACGGCGCAGGCGCAGGGCCTCACGGAACATCGGTTGCTCGGCGACGGTTTCGGCCCGGGCGTGGGCCGGCGTACGAGAAAGATCGGTCAGCCACGGCGGTGTCAGCCCCCAACGGGCACGGGCCAGCGCGCGCTGGCCGTCGGGTTCGGCGCGCAGCATCAATACCGAATCGTTGGGGGAAATGTTCCACTGCGCCTGCTGGTCGGCAGGAAAACCGGGCAGGTTCGCGAAATCGCGGTTCCAGCGAAACAGGGCATAACGTCCACACATGGGGCAACACGACTCACAAATAAAACGAACGCCAGCCTAACAGACCAGCGTCCCGGGATAGCTGTCCGGTTCATCGCCGGGCAGCGGCAGCGCGGCATTGTACGCACTGATCAGCTCGCGGGCGTATTCCGCCTGGTCGTCATCCACCGACAGGCCCAACAGACCGAAGATCGGCAACTCGCCCGTACCGCCCAGCAGATCGCGCCCGACCAGGTGCGCCTCGATGCCTTCGCTGGCGAGCATGCCCTTGAGCATCTCGCCTTCCATCAGGTTTTCCGGCTCGTAGATTCGCTGCATGGGCGCGCCTCACTCGTTTTCGCTGAAGACTTCCAGAAACCAGTCCTCTCCATGGACCTGCAACACAAAGGTGATCGGCCGACAACAGACCTGACAGTCCTCAATATAAGTCTGGTCGCCACCGGAGAGATCCACGGTCGTCTCGACCTCTTCACCACAATACGGACATTCATATACTGCGCTTTCCAGCATCGCGGTCTCCCAAGTGACTTGTGCGTATAATCGCCGGTCTATTTGCAGGGCTATTTTTGTCTGGCTACTTTTTCAGACCGTGCCCCGTTGGTTTTCGATCAAAACCTTTACTTACCCTAGCCGTTTCCAACAAGAGAGCATGATGGGCGAATTCGATGCCATCCGACCTTACGACGACAGCGAAGTACCTGCGGTACTGGCGCGACTGCTCGGCGACAAGGCGTTTCTAGATATCCTCACCCACTTCCGCTTCCCGCGTTTTGCCGGTGCCTTCGGCTGGATGCTCAAACCACTTATAGCCCATCGGCTGCGTCGTGAGTTTGCCGACGTGACCTCCGTGGCCACATTGCAGGACAAGGTCGAGTTCTACGTCGACCACACCATCGAGCGCGCCACCGATGGCGTGACCTACACCGGTGTCGAGCAATTCAAGTCCGGCAGCGCCTATCTGTTCATCGCCAATCACCGCGACATCGTGATGGATCCGGCCTTCGTCAACTACGCCGTGTACCACGCGGGCCTGCCGACGCCGCGTATCGCGATTGGCGACAACCTGCTGCAAAAGCCGTTCGTCAGCGACCTGATGCGCCTGAACAAGAGCTTCATCGTGCACCGCTCGATCACCGGGCGCCGGGAGAAAATGGCCGCGTACCAGTTGCTGTCGGCCTATATCAACCACTCGATCCGCAACGACTGCGCCTCGATCTGGATCGCCCAGGCCGAAGGCCGCGCGAAGGACGGTGACGACCGTACCGAGTCGGCGATCCTCAAGATGTTCCACATGAGCCGCAAGGACGAGCCGTTCGGCGAGGTCATCCGGTCGCTGAACCTGACCCCGGTGTCGATCAGCTACGAATACGATCCGTGCGATCAGGCCAAGGCCCGCGAGCTATATATCCGCGCCACCACCGGCACCTACAGCAAGGCGCCGGGCGAGGATGACGTGAGCATCGCCAAGGGCATCACCGGTTATAAGGGCCGGGTGCACGTGAACTTCGCCGCGCCGATCACCGAGCTGTTCGAAGACACCAAGCAATTGGCGGTCGAGATGGACAAGCAGATTCTCGGCGGCTACCGGCTGTTCCCGGTGCATTACCTGGCGTACGCACAGTGGGCCGATGCCGATCCGCAGTTGAACGTGCCGAAGGCTGCCGAAGTGTTCGGTGCCGAAGAACTGGCCAAGGCCCAGGAAGAATGGCAGAACCGTCTGGACGCCTGCCCCGAGGAGCATCGTCCGTATCTGGTGCTGCAATATGCGACGCCGGTGCGCAATCAGTACCGGGTCAAGGCTGGACTGCCGCTGTAAGCGGTATCGGCCAGATACAGGAACGGCGCCTTCGGGCGCCGTTTTTCGTTCAGAAGCGGGTACTGATCCAGGACACCAATAACGCCAGACCAAGGCAGGCGAAACCGAAGCGGTAGAAAAAGCGGTTCATGCGCAGGGTCGCCCAATCGAGCACCGGCTCCTGATCAGGCTTCTGCTGACGCTGGGCCGCGATACTGGCCATGGCCCGTTGTTCACGGCGACGGGTCGCATGCAGCAGCCAACCGCCGGGGAAGGCCAACAGCAGGGCCAGCAGGTTGATCAGTTTGGCGGGATGGGCGGTAAACAGCGTCATCAAGTGCAGCGACATCACAGACCTCAATCTAGACCGGTTTGGCGAACGCCAGACCGACGACCGCGGCGCGGATTCTACCGAAACACTCCCCGACTGCCCTACCCTTTGCGACAAATAACCCGTCAATCGACCGATGGCTGTCCTGTGTCACGGCATCGTCATTTGTTTCAGTCACCCTGCGCGCCTCGAAACCGACACGGAACGCGACATGCTTCACGCTGAAAACCAGGATCGCCTGTACCTCATCTCTCCGTCCGACGAACAGCAGACCCTCGTCGGCAGCCTGGCCTTCAATGTTCAGGATCGTCACTGGCTCGTGTACTGCGCCCTCGGCGGGCACCAGCATGCGGACTTGCCCGAGACCGATCTGCTGACCGGCGTCAGCGTCCTCGACTTCTATTCGCAAGCCGCCTGAACGAAAAAAACCCGGGGCCATCACTGGCTCCGGGCTTTTTCACATCTGGCGCATGCCTTATTCGGCGAGGATCTGGCCGATGCTCGGGTCCTTGAACAGACGAGTCAGCGCATCGCTCAGCACGTCGCTGACCAGTTTGGTGTTGGTCTCCTGATTCGGCGCCATGCCGAAACGCTGGTCCAGCGACGCGCCGTAACGGCCGCTGTAGCGACGGTTGCCGCTCTGCACGTCGGAGCGGAATGTCGCGCCGATGGTGGCTTCGGTCACATACATGCCTTCTTTCGGCGACTGGTATTTCAGTTCAGTCAGGGTCACGGTCAGCTGTGGAGCATTCATCGCGCCATTGGACGGGGTGAAGCCCAGCAGACGCACCGCCGCTTCGGCCTGGGCCTGCAACTTCGGCAGGATCTGCTCGCGCTGCACGGTAATGGCGCTGGTCTCCGGGTACAGACCGCCACGGGTGCCAAGGGTTGGCGACGGACGACCGTCCACGACGCGAACCACGACAGGCTGGCCGTGGCCGACCGGTGCCAGCTGAGTGGTCAGCTTCGGTTCCGGGCTCAGTTGTTGCGGGCTGTGGGCGCAGCCAACCAGGGTCAAACTGGTCACAGTGATCAAACCGAACAACAGGCGTTGCAACATGCTCTTCTCTCCAGAATCAGGCACAGACAGGCCGGCAGTATAGCGGTGGGCCACTGTGGGTCACCAGCACTGAAATCTCAGACAAAACCCGCTGCCAGCGGTTCCTGTCACACATTCTTCACCCCCCATACACGTTCGCGTCACGGCGTTTTGACAAGCTTCCTCACAGATCCCCAAAAGGAACACTGCCATGCGCTATCTGATCTCGTTGTTCGCTCCACGCCCGCTGCACCGCAGCTTCGCCCTGCTCGACCGCAACGGCCATTGCCAGGCTTTCAAACAGTGCAGCCTGCAGCCAATGGGTGACGGCTGGGTGGAAATCGAGGAAATCCGTCTCAACTGGTTGCACCAGCCACTGCCTGCCAGCGCCCGGGTCGAACAGCAGCGCCCACGCGCACGCGCTCAGGCGATGTTGAGCATCTGACCGGATGCCTAATAAAAGTCATTAAACTCGACCAACTCCCCGCATTTCTTCGATACAATCTCCCCCCGATTATAAGGACGTCTCCTGATCGGGCCTCGCAACAGCGTCAATGCGCTTGCATTGGCATCCAAATCGCCCACAGAGAGCCGCCCACACAGATCGAGTGAAGCTGGCGTGCTTGCTGTTTCCCTGGCAAATCCCGCTTTTCGCGAATCTGCAGAGCTGTCATGACGCTCGGCCACTGAGTTGTTTGCCCCTCCGGGCACGGTGCCAGCCCCGGACAGCCCTTTTTGAGGTTCACGTCTTCAAAAGAGCGTGAAAAAAACGGGTTTTCACAACTTCACAAGAGTGTGGCGAGCAAATGAATAGTTTTGCGTCTGAACATGCACCATTAGCGTCTGAAACAGCCCAACGACACAGGAACGGGAACGCCTCGAATACCGGAGCCTGAAGCCTGTCCGCTACGGATTTGGTTGCACAAACGGATGTCTCGACCATAAGTCGAATTGCCAGCCGCGTGCCGAAATGAGTTCATGGAACTCTTTAAGCCAGGCCGCACGCATCCGTCGAAGTTGCGAAAAATTGCGAAGATTCGGACATGGCACACCTGACCAAGGATACCCGGGGCCCAACTGACCTGCCCTGGACGCCTGGCAGCCATGCCGACAATTTGGTGCTGCAGATTTTGGAGACGCGTTAAATGGCGCATAACGAAGCAGTCGACGTAGTTCTGGTTGGGGCCGGCATCATGAGTGCCACCCTCGCAGTACTGCTCAAAGAGCTCGACCCGGCGATCAAGCTGGAAGTCGTCGAGCTGATGGATTCCGGTGCCGCGGAGAGTTCCAACCCATGGAACAACGCCGGTACCGGCCACGCCGGCCTGTGCGAGCTGAACTACACGCCGCAGGCTGCCGACGGCACCGTCGACATCAAGAAGGCCGTGCACATCAACACCCAGTTCGAGGTGTCGAAGCAGTTCTGGTCGTACCTGACCAAAAAGGGCACGTTCGGCTCATGCAAATCCTTCATCAGCCCTGTGCCGCATCTGAGTTACGTCGAGGGTGAGAAAGGCGTGTCGTTCCTCAAGGAACGCTTCAACGTGCTGCACAAGCACCACGCTTTCGCCGACATGGAATACACCGAAGACAAGGCGAAGATGGCCGAGTGGATGCCGCTGATGATGCCGGGTCGTCCGAAAGACCAGGTACTCGCCGCCACCCGCGTGATCAACGGCACCGACGTCAACTTCGGCGCCCTGACCAATCAGTTGCTCAAGCACCTGACCAGCGCACCCGATGCTCAGGTCAAGTACTGCAAGCGCGTGACCGGCCTCAAGCGTAACGCCAACGGCTGGACCGTCAGCATCAAGGACGTCAACAGCGGCAACACCCGTGAAGTCGACGCCAGGTTCGTGTTCCTCGGCGCTGGTGGCGCGGCCCTGCCGCTGCTGCAAGCCTCGGGCATCGAAGAAAGCAAAGGCTTCGGCGGCTTCCCGATCAGCGGCCAGTGGCTGCGTTGCGACAACCCGGAAGTGGTCAAGCATCACCAGGCCAAGGTTTACAGCCTGGCCGCCGTGGGTTCGCCGCCGATGTCGGTGCCGCACCTGGACACCCGCGTGGTCGACGGCAAGAAATCCCTGCTGTTCGGGCCATACGCCGGTTTCACCACCAAGTTCCTCAAGCACGGTTCCTTCATGGACCTGCCGCTGTCGGTTCGCGCCGGCAACATTGGCCCGATGCTGGCCGTGGCGAAAAACAACATGGACCTGACCAAGTACCTGGTCAGCGAAGTGATGCAGTCGATGGAGCAGCGCCTGGAATCCCTGCGTCGTTTCTACCCGGAGGCGAAAGCTGAAGACTGGCGCCTGGAAGTGGCCGGCCAACGGGTGCAGATCATCAAGAAAGACCCGAAAAAAGGCGGCATCCTGCAGTTCGGTACCGAACTGGTCGCGGCGAAGGACGGCTCGCTCGCCGCCCTGCTCGGCGCTTCGCCAGGCGCTTCGGTGACCGTTTCGATCATGCTGGAACTGATCGAGAAATGCTTCCCGGAAAAGGCCAAGGGTGAGTGGGCTGCCAAACTGGCGGAAATCTTCCCGGCCCGCGAAAAGGTCCTGGAAACCGACGCTGCGCTGTATCGCAAGATCAACACGCAGAACAACGTCGCGCTGGAACTGGTTGAAGCCAGCAACGAGACCGAAAGCTACGCCTGATTCGGCTCCATGAAAAAACGCCCCGCACTCGGTGAGTGCGGGGCGTTTTTTCATGCCTGTGGAAAACTTCGGGCTATCAGCCGCGGGCTTTCTCGATCAGCTCGATGTACTCCGCCGCGTTGCGTTGATCGCGGATCTGGTCGACGAAGGTCTTGCCGTGCTCGTCCTTGCCATCCAGGTCATAACCGGCTGCAACGAAGAACGTCAGGAAACGCTCGAAATCGTCGATGCGCAGGCCACGGTAAGCCTTGACCAGCTTGTGCAGCGACGGCGAGGTGGCGTCGACCGGCTCAAAATCGAGGAACAGCTTGATCTGCTCATCGCCGATC
This sequence comes from Pseudomonas sp. IAC-BECa141, assembly GCF_020544405.1. NCBI lineage: Bacteria > Pseudomonadati > Pseudomonadota > Gammaproteobacteria > Pseudomonadales > Pseudomonadaceae > Pseudomonas > Pseudomonas sp. IAC-BECa141. The sequence continues at coordinate 5,141,174 of NZ_CP065410.1, forward strand.
TCGTCACCAATCACTTGCTTCTTATCTTTACGCATTGCCGACTCCAGCTCGCAGACATTTCACGGGGCGGGCAGTTTACCCCTGCGCAGGCACAAGGCTCAACGCGAGCGCGTGCTGCCGGTGTGCAAATCGGCCCAGATGTGGCCGTTGGCGTAACTGAGGAACTGCACGTACACGGTGTCATTGCGCAGCAGGTCGATGATTACCCGGTACTGGGCCAGCGGATAGAACAGCGTCAGCGTCTTGCTCTTGTCGTCATACACCGGTTTTTTCAGGCTTTTGCTTTCGCCATCGAAGTTGACCAGCACCTGATTGATCGTCGCGCCCTTGTTCAGGAACTTGCCCTTGAGGCGGATCATCAGCGGCGAGGTCACCGGGATCGGCTGCTGATTGGACTGACGCTGGGCGCCCACGACGACCGAATAATCGGTGACCTGCAACAGTTGCTGCTGCTCGGGTTCGGCATCGCGCAGGGTCAGGTCGTCCGGCGGCAGGAACTGGCTGTGCATCGGGGCGGCGGCCAAAGGCAGGCTGAGGGTCAGCAACAGGGCGGCGCAGCTGCGGATCAAAAGGCTCATGACAGGCTCCGGGGGGCGGGGCCGAGCACTCTAGCATGGGTATTGCGGATGGATCAGCACACGCAAAACAACTGTGGAAGCGTGGCTTGCCCGCGAAAGCGTCGATCTATCCGACATCAATGTGTCAGACAATCCGCCATCGCGGGCAAGCCCGCTCCCACAGGGATCGGGGGTTACCCGCAATTACATGCCTTTGACGGCGAAGATCCCGTTGGCGTTGCGCCAGTAGCCTTTGTAGTCCATGCCGTAACCGAAGATGTAGCGGTCAACGCACGGCAGGCCGACGAAGTCGGCTTTCAGGTCAGGACGGGCCTTGCGGTCGTGGTCCTTGTCGATCAGCACGGCGGTGTGCACTTTGCGCGCGCCGGCGTGACGGCAGAAGTCGATGATCGCGCCCAGGGTGTGACCTTCGTCGAGGATGTCGTCGATGATCAGCACGTCGCGGTCGATGAACGAGACTTCCGGCTTGGCTTTCCAGAACAGGTCGCCGCCGCTGGTTTCGTTGCGATAACGGGTGGCGTGCAGGTAGGACGCTTCCAGCGGGAACTGCAGATGAGTCAGCAGTTTGCCGGAGAAGATCAGGCCGCCGTTCATCACGCAGAACACCACCGGGTTGCTGTCGGCCAGTTGTTCGTTGATTTGTGCACCGACGCGGGCAATGGCAGCCTCGACTTCAGCTTCGGTGTACAGGCAGTCAGCCTCTCGCATGATTTGACGGATATGCTCGAGATCAGCGGACATGGCGCTCTCCAGGGGGGACGGATTTCGGAAAAGCGGGCAAAGGTACGCATCAACCGGAGCCGAATCAAGCATTTGTGGACTAACGTACTGTATGTCCTATAGGACATCACCCTCGGATAGATTAATCTAGGCCGGTTTTTTTGCCCGCCGCCGGAGCCTTTCCCCATGTCCATCCAAGAGATCCGCCATCCGCTGATCCGTCACAAACTTGGCCTTATGCGCCGTGCAGACATCAGCACCAAAAATTTCCGTGAGCTCGCTCAGGAAGTCGGTGCCCTGTTGACCTATGAAGCTACCAAAGACCTGCCGCTGGAAACCTACGATATCGAAGGTTGGTGCGGCACGGTGTCGGTCGAGAAAATCGCCGGCAAGAAGATTACCGTCGTGCCGATCCTGCGTGCCGGCATCGGCATGCTCGAAGGTGTGCTGAGCCTGATCCCGGGCGCCAAGGTCAGCGCCGTCGGCGTTGCCCGTAACGAAGAAACCCTGCAGGCCCATACCTATCTGGAAAAACTGGTTCCGGAAATCGACGAACGCCTGGCGATGATCATCGACCCGATGCTCGCCACCGGCAGCTCCATGGTTGCGACCATCGACCTGCTGAAGAAGGCCGGTTGCAAGGACATCCGCGCGATGGTGCTGGTGGCCGCGCCGGAAGGCATTGCCGCTGTCGAGCAGGCTCACCCGGACGTGATCATCTACACCGCGTCCATCGATCAGAAACTCAACGAGCACGGTTACATCATTCCTGGGCTTGGCGATGCCGGTGACAAGATTTTCGGCACCAAGCAGAAGGACGCGTAAGCATGCAGCAAGAGTTTAACGATCCGCTCTGGCGCACGGTGCTGTCCGGCGCACAGATGCTGTTCGTGGCTTTCGGCGCCCTGGTGCTGATGCCACTGATCACGGGCCTGGACCCGAACGTGGCACTGTTTACCGCAGGTCTGGGCACGATTTTGTTCCAGATCGTCACCGGGCGTCAGGTGCCGGTATTCCTGGCGTCGAGCTTCGCCTTCATCACCCCGATCATTCTCGCCAAGGGCCAGTTCGGCCTCGCCGCGACCATGGGCGGCGTGATGGCGGCCGGTTTCGTCTACACCTTCCTCGGCCTTGCCGTGAAGATCAAAGGCACCGGTTTCATTGACCGTCTGCTGCCGCCGGTGGTGATTGGCCCTGTGATCATCTCCATTGGCCTGGCCATGGCGCCGATTGCCGCGAACATGGCGATGGGCAAGGCCGGCGACGGTTCGGAGCTGATCCATTACCAGACCGCGATGATGATCTCGATGCCGGCGCTGCTGACCACGCTGGTCGTGGCGGTGTTCGGCAAGGGAATCTTCCGTCTGGTGCCGATCATTTCCGGCGTGCTGGTGGGCTTTGCCCTGTCCTTCTACTTCGGCGTGGTCGACACCGCGAAGATTGCCGCGGCACCGTGGTTCGCCCTGCCCGCCTTCACCGCACCGGAATTCAACTGGCAGGCGATCCTGTTCATCGTCCCGGTGGCGCTGGCCCCGGCCATCGAACACATCGGCGGCGTGATTGCAGTCGGCAGCGTGACCGGTCGCGACTACCTGAAGAAGCCGGGCCTGCATCGCACCCTGCTGGGTGACGGCATCGCCACCACCGCAGCCGGCCTGTTCGGCGGTCCGCCAAACACCACCTACGCGGAAGTGACCGGCGCGGTGATGCTGACCAAGAACTACAACCCGAAAATCATGACCTGGGCGGCGATCTTCGCCATCGCCCTGGCGTTCATCGGCAAGTTCGGGGCCCTGCTGCAAAGCATTCCGGTACCGGTGATGGGCGGGATTCTGTGCCTGCTGTTCGGTTCGATTGCGGCGGTGGGGATGAACACCCTGATCCGTCACAAGATCGACCTGGGCGAGGCGCGCAATCTGGTGATCGTTTCGGTGACCCTGGTGTTCGGTATCGGCGGTGTGCTGGTCGGCACCGGCACAGGTCCCGACGACTTCGGCCTCAAAGGCATCGCGCTGTGCGCGGTGGTGGCGATTGCGCTGAACCTGCTGCTGCCGGGCAATGACGGCTGGAAGCAGAAGAAAGCGGATGAGCCGCTGATCTAAGCCCTAGCTTCAAGATCGTTCCCACGCGGATCACCCCACACTGATCGTTCCCACGCGTGGGAACGATCAATCATCGACGATCATCAAAGGGCCAGTGGCGCCCGTTCGCACAGCGTTGCCAATGCCTTCGCCCATTGCGGGTCATCATTCAGGCATGGCACCAGCACCAACTCCTCTCCCCCCGCCTCTCGGAACTGTTCCTTGCCGCGATCGCCGATCTCTTCCAGGGTCTCGATGCAATCGGCAACGAACGCCGGGCACATGACCAGAATCTTCTTCACGCCGCTTTTGGCCAGTTCATCCAGGCGCGCTTCGGTGTAGGGTTCGATCCATTTCGCCCGGCCCAGCCGCGATTGAAATGACACCGACCACTTGCCGTCCGGCAGCCCCATGCGCTCAGCAAACAACGCCGCCGTGCGCAGGCACTGGGCGCGATAACAGGTGGCCAAGACGGCAGCCGAAGCGTTTTTGCAGCAATCTTCATTCTTGAAGCAATGATTGCCGGTCGGGTCGAGCTTGGTCAGGTGCCGCTCCGGCAAACCGTGGAAGCTGAGCAACAGGTGATCGTAATCCTGCTGCAAGTGCGGCTTGGCGCTCGCCACCAGCGCGTCGAGGTATTCCGGCTGATCGTAGAACGGCTGCAACACCGACAGTTGCACATCGAGCTTCTTCTCGCGCAGCACGCGCCTGGCCTCTTCGATCACCGTGGTCGTGGTGCTGTCGGCGAACTGTGGATAAAGCGGTGCGAGGGTAATGCGTTTGTGACCCGCCGCGACCAGCTTCAACAGGCTTGTCTCGATCGACGGCTCGCCGTAACGCATGGCCAGCTCAACCGGGCCGTGAGTCCACTGCGCCTTCATCTGCTGTTGCAGACGACGGCTGAGCACCACCAGCGGCGAACCTTCCTCCCACCAGATCGAGGCGTAGGCATGGGCCGACTGCTCGGGGCGCTTGATCAGGATCAGCGACACCAGCAGACGTCGTACCGGCCACGGCAGGTCGATCACGTATGGGTCCATCAAAAATTGATTGAGGTAGCTGCGCACGTCGGCCACCGAAGTGGAGGCCGGCGAACCCAGGTTGACCAGAAGCAAGGCGTGATCGGTCATGCAACGTCCTATTTCAGAGGCGGCCGGAAAGATCATCCAGGGCCGCGCGTAAATCCGTGAACCGGAAAGTGAATCCCGCTTCCAGCAAGCGTTTCGGCGTGGCCCGTTGGCCACCCAGTAACAACAATGACATCTCGCCGAGCCCGACCTTCAAGGCGAGGGCCGGCATCGGCATGAACGCCGGGCGGTGCAGCACGCTGCCCAGCGTCCTGGCAAATTCGCGATTGCGCACAGGGTTCGGCGCGCACGCATTATAAGGACCGCTCGCCTGATTGCGGTGCAGAAGAAAATCAATCAGGGCGATTTGGTCATCGATATGAATCCACGGCATCCACTGCCGACCGTTGCCCAAAGGCCCGCCCAGCCCAAGCTTGAACGGCAGCAGCAGGCGCGACAAAAAGCCGCCCTCGGCCGACAGCACCAGCCCGGTGCGCACCAGCACCACGCGAATGTCCATCGCTTCGGCGCGCTGCGCGGTTTCCTCCCAGGCGATGCACAACTGGCTGGCGAAATCATCGATCACCGGTGGCGAGTCTTCGGTCAACTCGCGCTCGCCGCCGTCACCATACCAACCCACGGCAGAACCCGAGATCAGCAGCGATGGTTTCTGCCCGCGATTTTCCAGCCACGCCAGCAACGATTCGGTCAACGTGATCCGGCTGCTCCACAACAGCGCCTTGCGTCGATGGGTCCATGGCCGGTCGGCAATCGGCGCGCCGGCGAGGTTGACGATCACGTCGACCGGCTCATCGCCAAGGTCCTCCAGACGCGCGATTCCACGCACCTGGGCGCCACAGATTTTCGCGACTTTTTCCGGACGACGACTCCAGACTGTCAGGCGATGCCCCTGCCCGGACCAGTGCCGGCAAAGCTGACGTCCGATCAATCCAGTACCGCCGGTCAGCAATATGTGCATGACTTCTTCCTCGCGTGGCGTTTTACCCCGATCACTAGTCTATTTTTATAAACAGGGATCTTTTCTATCGGGCAGGCTCTATTGTTTAACCATAGGCCAAGCTGTCAGAACCAGAACGCTGGAAGTTATACCAAAAAACAAAATTGTACAGGTTTCATCGACGGCGTAGTCTGTACAGAAAGGTAAACGAGGCCCCTATGACTGTACCTATCGCAATCATTGGCACCGGCATCGCCGGACTCTCCGCCGCCCAGGCCCTGACGGATGCCGGGCATACCGTTCAGTTGTTCGATAAAAGCCGCGGCAGCGGCGGACGCATGTCGAGCAAACGCAGCGACGCAGGCTCTCTGGACATGGGCGCGCAATACTTCACGGCCCGTGATCGGCGCTTCGTGACTGAAGTTCAGCGCTGGCAAAGCAAAGGCTGGGTCGCCGAATGGGCCCCGCAGCTCTACACCTTTCACGGCGGGCAGTTGAATCTGTCACCGGACGAACAGACCCGCTGGGTCGGCACGCCGCGCATGAGCGCCATCACCCGGGGACTGCTCGATGGGCTGGAAGTGCATTTCGCCTGCCGGATCACTGAGGTCTATCGCGGCGAAGAACACTGGCATCTGCAGGACGCCGAAGGCTTTACCCATGGGCCGTTCAGCCATGTGGTGATCGCCACGCCGGCGCCGCAGGCCACTGCCCTGCTGGCCGCTGCGCCGAAACTCGCCGGTGCCGCTGCCGGGGTGAAAATGGACCCGACCTGGGCCGTCGCCCTGGCCTTCGACACGCCGCTGGATACGCCGATCGAAGGCTGCTTCGTCCAGGACAGCGCACTCGACTGGCTGGCCCGCAACCGCAGCAAACCTGGCCGCGACACCACGTGCGATACCTGGGTCCTGCACGCCACCAGCGCCTGGAGCCGACAACACATCGACCTGCCCAAGGAAGCGGTGATCGAACAATTGCACGGCGCCTTCGCCGAATTGCTGCACAGCGCCATGCCGGCCCCGACCTTCAGCCTCGCCCACCGCTGGCTCTATGCCCGCCCGGCCAGCAGCCATGAATGGGGCACCCTGGCCGACGCCGATCTGGGCCTGTACGCCTGTGGCGACTGGTGCCTGTCGGGTCGCGTCGAAGGGGCCTGGCTCAGTGGTCAGGAGGCGGCAAGACGCTTGCACGAACACCTGCAGTGAATCGCATCAATCCGCGCAAATTGCTGCTGTCGAAATGGACAGCAGCCCACCCGCAAAACCGTGAAAAGCATTTTCTGGTGACCGAACTGTTCCGCGACGAGGACGGCACGGTGCTGGAAATCGAGTTGCAGGCAGTGCTGACCCGGCGTACCGAGCAATGCGACTGGCATGCTCTGCAAGATGATTCACGCTGGAAAATGGGCTGGAGCTGAAAAACTCATAAACTTGTACAAACCATTTGACTTGTACACCTTTGAATCTATGCTTGAAGAATGTTGTACAGATTTACTCGTCTGTACAGGTTCAGATTCGAGGTTGCTGCATGTCCGACTCATCGACGTCCCTGCCAAAAATCGCCATCAGCGCCTGCCTGATGGGGGCCGAAGTTCGCTACAACGGTGGCCACAAGGAGTCGCGGCTGTGCAGCCGCACCCTGGCCGAGCATTTTGAATTCGTTCCGGTATGTCCTGAAGTAGCGATCGGCCTGGGAATTCCTCGCGAGCCGATCCGGCTGGTGGGCGACCCCGCCCGGCCTGAAGCGGTCGGCACCGTCAATCCAGCGATCAATGTCACTCAGCCACTGGCCGCTTACGGCGAGAAAATGGCCGGCGAGCTCAGTGACATCTGCGGCTACATCTTCATGCAGCAATCGCCATCCTGCGGACTGGAGCGGGTCAAGGTCTACCACGCCAACGGCGCACCGGTGAATGGCGGCGGGCGCGGCATTTACGCCGACGCGTTCTGTGCACAGCACCCGGACCTGCCGGTGGAAGAAGCCGGGCGTCTTAACGATCCGGTGCTGCGGGAAAATTTCATCACCCGCGTACTCGCCTACCGCGAATGGCAGCAAGTGCTCAAGCAAGGCTTGAGCCGCCGCGCCCTCACCGACTTTCACTCGCGCTACAAATACCTGCTGATGGCCCACAACCCGGTGCAATACAAGGCGCTGGGCAGTCTGCTGGGCAACATGGGCCGGACCGACCCGATCGAGCTCGGCCCACGCTATTTCAGCGAACTGATGGCGGCGCTGAAGAAATGCGCCACCCGCCGCACCCACAGCAACGTCCTGCAGCACATCAGTGGCTATCTGAAGCAGGTCATCAGCCCCGAAGAAAAACAGGAAGTGCAACACATCATCGGTCAGTACCGGCACGGCATCGTGCCCCTGGTGGTGCCGCTGACGTTGCTCAAGCATCACTTTCGCCTCCACCCGGATCCCTACATTGCGCAGCAGGTGTACCTGCAACCGCATCCGGAAAACCTCAGCCTGCGAAACGCCATTTGATGAACGACTCACTCGACACCAGCGCCCGTGAAGACCTCGGCGCTGACTTCAAGAAAGCCCTCGACGAAGGCTGGCTGCCGATTCGAGAAGTCGCACGCCAGACCGGCGTGAATGCCGTGACCCTGCGCGCCTGGGAACGCCGCTACGGGCTGATCGTTCCGCACCGCACGCCCAAGGGCCATCGCCTGTACAGCGCCGACCATGTGCAGCGGATCCAGAACATCCTCACCTGGCTCAACCGGGGCGTTGCGGTTAGCCAGGTCAAACCATTGCTCGACACGGCGCAGGCGTTCAACGAACCGGTGGAGAACGAATGGCATCCGCTGCGCCAGGCCGCCCTTCTGGCAGTCACTCACCTGAACGAGCGCAGCCTCGACGACTGCATCAACCAGGCGATGGCGCTGTACCCGCCGCGCACCCTGTGCGAGCAATTGCTGCTGCCGCTGCTGGGCGATCTCGAACAGCGCTGGCAAGGCCAGTTTGGCGCGCAGATGGAGCGCGTGTTCTTTTTTGCCTGGTTGCGCAGCAAATTCGGCGCGCGCATCTACCATAACAATCGTCAGTTGCGCACCGCGCCGCTGCTGCTGGTCAATCAGTCGGATCTGCCACTGGAACCGCACCTGTGGCTCTGCGCCTGGCTGATCAGCAGCGCCGATTGCCCGGTGCAGGTGTTTGACTGGCCGCTGCCTGCCGGAGAGCTGGCGCTGGCAACCGATACCCTGCAAGCCCGTGGCGTCCTGCTGTATTCCAGCAAAGCCCTGAGCCTTGCGCAGCTGCCGAAACTGTTGAATGGCATCAACTGCCCAAAACTGATTGCCGGACCAACGGTGTGCATTCACCACGCCGAGTTGTCCGCAAGAACTTCCGAAATCGCTGACCTGCTCCTGGCCGAGGACCCTCTTTCGGCGCATCGGGTACTCATTCAGCGTGGGTTGATTTAGTGATTCAGGCAGAGACCGACATGCAATTGATCTGGCTGCGCAGCGACCTGCGCCAACACGACAACACCGCCCTCGCGGCCGCCGCCGAGCGTGGCCCGACCGTGGCCGTGTATCTGTTGAGCCCGCAGCAATGGCAGGAACATGACGACGCGCCGTGCAAGGTCGATTTCTGGCTGCGCAATTTGCGCGAGCTGAGCAAAAGCCTGGGCGACCTGAACATCCCGCTCCTGATCCGCACCGCGCCTCACTGGGATCAGGCACCCGACGTGCTGCTCGAACTGTGCCGGCAGCTGAAGATCGAGGCAGTGCACGTCAACGAGGAATACGGCATCCACGAAAGCCGTCGCGATGCCGCCGTCGCCGAGGCGTTGCAAGCGGCAGGCATAACCTTCCACAGCTACCTCGACCAATTGCTGTTCAAGCCAGGCAGCGTTCTGACCAAGACCGGTACCTACTTTCAGGTGTTCAGCCAGTTCCGCAAGGTTTGCTACGAACGCCTGCACCGCTCGATGCCTTCGCTCAAACAAGCGCCGGGCAAACAATCGGCGCTGAACATCGCCAGCGACACCGTTCCGCAAGCCATCGAAGGATTCCCGACACCCGACGAATCCCTGCGCAGCCTGTGGCCCGCCGGTGAAGTCGAGGCCCGACGGCGCCTCGACACGTTCGCCGATGCGCAGATCGATTACTACAAGAGCGAGCGCGACTTTCCAGCCAAACCCGGCACCAGCCAGCTTTCGGCCTATCTGGCCGCTGGCGTGATTTCGCCACGCCAATGCCTGCACGCCGCCCTGCAAAGCAATCAGGGCGAATTCGAAAGCGGCAAGGTCGGGGCTGTCACCTGGATCAACGAACTGCTGTGGCGCGAGTTCTACAAACACATCCTCGTCGGATATCCGCGGGTTTCACGGCATCGCGCATTCCGCCCGGAAACCGAAGCCCTGGCCTGGCGCGACGCCCCCGAGGACCTGGCCGCCTGGCAAGAGGCCCGCACCGGCTTGCCGATCATCGACGCGGCCATGCGCCAACTGCTGGAAACCGGCTGGATGCACAACCGCCTGCGGATGGTGGTGGCAATGTTTCTGACCAAGAACCTGTTGATCGACTGGCGCGAGGGCGAGCGTTTCTTCATGCGCCACCTGATCGACGGCGACCTGGCCGCCAACAACGGCGGCTGGCAGTGGAGTGCTTCGACCGGTACCGATTCGGCGCCTTACTTCCGCATCTTCAACCCGGTCAGCCAGTCGGAAAAATTCGACAGCGAAGGCTTGTTCATCAAGCACTGGCTGCCGGAGCTGGCCGGGCTGAACAAGAAAGAAGTCCACGACCCGGCCAGTGCCGGCGGGCTGTTCGGCGTGGCGGACTATCCGGCGCCGATCGTCAATCTGGGTGCATCACGGGAACGGGCGCTGGCAGCCTTCAAGAACCTGCCGTCGCGATCGCCGCAAGGAGAGAGCGATGAGTGAATTTCTGCGCGGTTTTGCCCAGCGGTTCGCACAGTTGAACAAAGACAACCTGCGAAACCTGAACGAACTGTACAGCGAAGACATTCATTTCACCGATCCACTGCATGAAGTGCAGGGGCTGACGAACTTGCGCGGTTATTTCAGCGAGTTGTACGCCAACGTCAACGAACTGCGCTTCGATTTCCACGGATTCGACCAGATCGGCGACGGCGAAGGTTATTTGCGTTGGGTCATGAGCTACCGCCACCCGCGTCTGAGCGGCGGGCAGCTGATCCGCGTCGCCGGCTGCTCACATTTGCTCTGGAGCGACAAGGTTTACCGCCACCGGGATTACTTCGATGCCGGAGCGCTGCTTTATGAACATTTACCTGTATTGGGCCGAGTGATCGCTTGGCTGAAAAGGAGATTGGGATGAGTCGTACAGCTCCACGGCGTTATTGGCTGACCGGCGCCAGCAGTGGCATTGGTGCAGCATTGGCAGAAGAAATCCTCAAGACCGGCGCACATCTGGCGGTCAGTTCCCGCCAGGTCGCGCCGCTCAAGGTGTTGTCGCAACGTTATCCGGGACAGGTGCTGGTGGTACCCGGCGACCTGACCAACAGCCAGACCGTGCGCGAGATCGGCGAACAGATCGCACACGACTGGGGGGCGCTGGACTCGGTCATCCTCAACGCAGGCACTTGCGAATACGTCGACGCTCGTCAGTTCGACGCCACGATCATCGAACACGTGGTGCGCACCAACCTGCTTGCCAGCAGCTATTGCATCGAAGCCGCCCTGCCCTTGCTGCGCAAAGGTACGGCGCCGCATCTGGTGGGGATGGCCAGCTCGGTGACTTATGTGCCGCTGCCCCGCGCCGAAGCCTATGGCGCATCGAAGGCCGGGCTGCGTTATCTGTTCGAATCCCTGCGTATCGACCTCGCCGACGAAGGCATTGACGTCACGGTAATCAGCCCTGGTTTCGTCGACACACCGCTGACCGCCAAGAATGATTTTCCGATGCCGCTCAGCTGGCCTGTGGAAAAAGCCGCGCGGCATATCTTCGCCAAACTGAAGGATCGCCCGCTGGAGATCGCTTTCCCGGCGCTGTTCATCGCCGCCCTGTGGCCCTTGTCGAAAATGCCCGCGCGCGTACAACTGGCGATTGGCAAACGCATGGTGCGCAGCAACCCGCCGCTCAGGGATGCAACATGAAAATCGCCATCGTCGGTAGCGGCATCGCCGGTTTGACCTGCGCGTATCTGCTCGCTCGTCGACATGAAATCACCGTGTTCGAAGCCGACGCCCGGGTCGGTGGTCACACGCACACGGTGCCGGTGACCGTGGACGGACGCGACTACGCAGTGGACACCGGCTTCATCGTGTTCAACGACTGGACGTATCCCAACTTCATTCGTTTGCTCGGCCAGTTGGGCGTGGCGTTCAAGCCTACCGAAATGAGTTTTTCGGTGAACGATCCCGACACCGGCCTGGAATACAACGGCAATAACCTGAACAGCCTGTTCGCCCAGCGCAGCAATCTGTTGTCGCCCGGATTCTGGGGCATGTTGCGTGACATCCTGCGGTTCAATAAAGAAGCCCGGCGCGACCTTGCCGAGCAGCGAATCGCCGCCGACACCACCCTCGACGACTACTTCAAGGCTGGCGGTTACGGCGAGCGCTTCATCCTGCATTACATCGTGCCGATGGGGGCGGCGATCTGGTCGATGCCGATGGCCGAGATGCTCAATTTTCCGTTGCAGTTCTTCGTGCGCTTTTTCGAGAATCACGGGTTGCTGTCGATCAGCAACCGGCCGCAGTGGCAGGTGATCGAGGGCGGCTCCAGTGCCTACATCGCGCCGCTGACCGCGTCGTTTAAGGAGCGCATCCGCCTGAACTGCTCGGTAGGCCGGATCGATCGCGATGCGCACGGCGTGGTTATCCACAGCCCCGCCGGCATCGAACGTTTCGACAAAGTGGTGCTGGCCTGCCACAGCGATCAGGCGTTGCGACTGCTGGGAAATCCTGACGATAAAGAACGGGCAATCCTCCATGCCCTGCCCTATGCCGACAATGAAGTGGTGCTGCACACCGACACCCGTCTGCTGCCCACACGCAAACGGGCCTGGGCCAGTTGGAACTATCGCCTCGGCGGTGCTGGCCATACCCGGGCTGCCGTGACCTACGACATGAACATTCTGCAGGGCATCCAGAGCGACACCACGTTCTGCGTCAGCCTCAACCAGAGCGCCGGCATCAGCCCGTCCAAGGTGCTCGCGCGCTTCACCTACGCCCACCCGCAATTCAGCCTTGCAGCCGTGGCGGCGCAACAACGCTGGGCCGAAATCGACGGCTCGCAGCACACACATTATTGCGGTGCCTATTGGGCCAACGGTTTCCATGAAGATGGCGTGGTCAGCGCCTTGCGCGTCGCCGCCGCTTTCGGAGAAAGCCTGTGAACAGCGCGCTCTACAGTGGCTGGATCGCCCATCGGCGATTTGCTCCGCGCCGCCATGAATTCCGTTACCGGATCGGCATGCTGTACCTCGATCTGGCTGAACAGGAGGCGGTGCTGGGCCTGTCCCCACTGGCGGGTTCCAGCCGCTTTGCAGCGTTTTCGTTTCGCGAAACCGACTACCTGAAAACTTTCACCGGCCGGGGCGTGCGCCTGAGCGATGCGGTTCGGCAACTGGTGGGCGAAGCCTTGGGCCATGCGCCAAAAGGTTCTATCTGCCTGCTGACCCAACCGCGCAGCTGGGGCCTTTCGTTCAACCCGGTGAGTTTTTTCTATTGCCACGAGGCCGACGGTCAACTGGCGGCGATTCTCTGCGAAGTCAGCAACACCCCGTGGCGCGAGCGTTATCACTACGTGCTGCCGGCCCGAGCACCGACCAACCTGCAGGACTTTCACCAGCACTTTGCGGTGGCCAAGGCGTTTCATGTGTCGCCATTCCTGCCGCCGGATCTGGAATACCGCATGAGTTTCAGCCCCGCCGCGCAGACCTTGGGCGTGCACATGGCCGACTGGCAAGGCGAGCAAAAACTGTTCGACGCCACCCTCAATCTGCGCCGCGAAACCCTTGATCGGCGCCGATTACATCAACACCTGTGGCGCTTTCCCTGGATGACCGCCAAGACCGCGCTGGCGATCTATTGGCAAGCATTGCGCCTGCTGCTCAAGCGCACCCCGGTGTATGACCACCAGCGCGCCGACGACCATTTTCGAACCGCCACCGTACCGACCAAGGAACGCCACCATGAAATCCACTAGCGTCTCGGCCAAAGCCAGCCTGTTCAGCCCCCACGGTTTGAGCAGTTCGCTGCTGCGCCGGGGAGTACTGCGCCAGTTGGAGCAGCTCAAACAGGGCCAACTGATCGTCATCGAGGACGGCGAACGTCACGTCTTCGGTACGCCGGGCAGCGCGCTGGTGGGGGAAATTCAGGTGCTGGATCCCGCCGCCTGGGGCCTGGTCGCGAGCAATGGTTCGATTGGTGCCGGCGAGGCCTTTATTCATGGTTACTGGCGCTCGCCGGATCTGACGGCAGTGGTGCGGGTCTTCGTCAGCAACCTTGAAGTGCTCGACGCAATGGAAGGTGGCCTGGCCCGGCTCAGTCGCCCGCTGGTGCGCGGGCTGCACTGGCTCAATCGCAATACGCGCAAGGGCTCGCAGAAAAACATCGCCGCTCATTACGACCTCGGCAATGACCTGTTCGAGCAGTTTCTCGACCCGACCATGATGTACTCGGCCGCGCAGTTTCTCCGCCCGGACGACAGCCTGGAGCAGGCGCAACTGAACAAACTGGAGCGGATCTGCCAGAAGCTTGCGCTCAAGCCCGACGACCATCTGCTGGAAATCGGCACCGGCTGGGGCAGCATGGCGCTGTACGCGGCGCAGCGTTACGGCTGCAAAGTCACCACCACCACGCTGTCGAAGGAGCAGTTCGCCTTCACCGCCGCCCGTATCGAACGCCTCGGCTTGCAGGATCAGGTGACGCTGTTGCTCAAGGACTACCGGGACCTTACCGGCCAGTACGACAAACTGGTGTCGATCGAGATGATCGAAGCGGTCGGCCACCGCTTCCTGCCGACTTACTTCAAACAGTGCGCACACCTGCTCAAGAGCAACGGCCTGATGCTGCTGCAAGCGATCACTATCCGCGAACAGCGCTACGAGCAGGCGCGCCGTAGCGTGGACTTCATCCAGCGTTACATTTTTCCCGGCGGCGCCCTGCCCTGCGTGCAGAAAATGCTCGAGATCGTCAGCCGCGACACCGACATGAATCTGTTGCACATGGAAGATTTCGGCCTGCACTACGCCCGCACCCTGCGTCTGTGGCACGAGAATTTTCGGCAGGCTCACGGGCGTCTGACCGAGCTGGGCTATGACGATTACTTCCTCAGGCTGTGGGAGTTCTACCTGTGTTATTGCGAGGGCGGATTCCTCGAACGCACCATCGGCACCGCGCAACTGGTGCTGGCCAAACCGGCGGCCATGACCGCGCCTTTGCTGGGCCGGTTCGATGCTTGAGCGGTTGGCCAACGCAGCCCTGTTCCAGATCGGCTGGCTGGCCTGCGTGCTCGGCGGTAACAGTTTGTGGTTGCTACTGGCGCTGATGGTACTGGTGGTTCATCTGCGCTGGATCAGCAGTTGGGCGGATGAAGGCCGGTTGATCCTCAGCGTGGTGATTATCGGCACGGCGGTGGACAGCGCGCTGCGCGGCCTCGGGGTTTTCGAGTTCAAGGATATGTCGCCACTGATTCCGCTGTGGCTGATGTTGCTGTGGGCGTTGTTTGCCACGACGTTGCGTCATTGCCTGCAATGGAGCGCACGGCCGTGGTGGCTGGCCAGTCTGCTTGGCGCGGCAGGGGGCGCGCTGTCCTATGGCGCCGGCGGACGACTGGCCGGCGTGCAATTTCCTTTCGGTGAACTCCCCAGCCTGATTGGCATCGCGCTGCTGTGGGCGTTGCTGTTTCCGCTGCTGCACCAATTGTCCCGGCGGCTGGCGCGCTGAACGCCTGTCAGGCCTTTCACACGGTCGCCGGTCACTGCCGTACACTGGCGCCATGAAAACCATTCCCCATCGGCAAATCGCCGAGCCCGAGGTCACCTGCTCGACCTGCGCAGCCTGCTGTTGTCAGCTCGAAGTGATGCTGATCACCGACACCGGCGTACCCGAGCGTTTTATCGATACCGACGATTGGGGTGGTGAAGTGATGCTGCGTCTGGACGACGGTTGGTGCGCGGCGCTGGATCGCGACACGATGATGTGTACGATCTACGAGAAGCGCCCGCTGATCTGCCGCGAGTTTGAAATGGGCGCGCCGGAATGCATCGATGAGCGCCAGGGTATTGCCACGGCGTATCGCTGATTACAAAAAAAAGGAGCGCTGAGCGCTCCTTTTTTCCTGGGCTTAACTTTCGAGGTTTACAGCGGCATCGTGTAATGCAGTGCGTAGCTTTCAACCCCGTCGTTGTCGCTGCTCAGACCGGCGTTGGAATAGTGCGTCGCACGGATCCCCACCTCATGCCCGCCATTGAAGCGCAGGCCGAAACCGATACGGTCCTCGAACTGGAAGGAACCGCCGAGCTTGTTGTCTTCGTACTCGGTGTTGGAAAACAGCGCCACGCCGATCCCCGCCTCGACATACGGCTTGACCGATTGACCGGCGAACTCGTACACAAATACCGGCGAGAACGAAAGGCTGTTGTTGCTGGAGGTCTTGTCACCTTCCCAGTAGGTGTAGGCGCCACTCCAGTAACCGGTCAGACGACCGACGTCGCTTTGCAGCCAGCTTTTGTCCCAATCGAAATTCATACCCAGGCGATAAGTCATCGTCGAATCGCTGGTACCACCCACTGCAAACTCGACGCCAGCAGCTTGTGCGGTAAAACTTTGCCCCATCAGTGCAGCCGCAATCGCGGCCAAGCAGAATAGTCGCTTCACGTTGAAACTTCCTTTTCGGAACGATCGTTTGGTTTTCTAGGTCACTCTGCGCTATAGAAATCTGCGCTTGGTCAGAAGTTCAGCTGACTTTTTAGATATTTCACATTTTTTTACAAGGTGAATTTTTCGACTTCGCCGGCGACCTGCCCCAACAGCACCAGCGTGCTGCGCAAAGACGCGGGGTCGGCGCTGGTCCAAAATCTGACCGGCCGGTTCGGCCCTTCGGCGAGCAGGTCACGCTCGGCCAGCAACCGTTGCAATTGCCGCGCTACCGCCGCGCCCGTATCGATCAGGCTGATGCTCTCGGGGATCATCGACTTGAGCATCGGTTTGAGAAACGGATAGTGGGTGCAGCCCAGGATGATCGTGTCGCATCCGTTGGCGAGAAGTGGATCGACGTAGTGCTTGAGCAAGGCTCGTAACTGGGGACTGTGCAGATCGCCGCTTTCAATCAGCTCCACCAGTCCGGGGCACGGTTGAGTGATGACCCGCACATCCGTGGCGAAGCGGTCGAGCAGCGCCGCAAATTTCGCACTCTGCAAGGTGCCCGTGGTGGCGAGTACCCCCACCACCCCGCTGCGAGTGGCAGCAGCGGCCGGTTTGACCGCCGGCTCCATGCCGACAATCGGCCACTCGGGGAAATCCCGGCGCAGATCGGCGACGCCGGCCACGGTCGCAGTGTTGCAGGCGATCACCAGCGCCTTGGCGCCCTGCTCCCGGAAAAAACCGGCCATCACGCTGCAACGCTGGCGGATGAATTCAGGGGTTTTCTCGCCATAAGGAATATGGCCGCAGTCGCCGAGGTACAGCAGCGACTCATTCGGCAGCAGGTGCTGGATTTCCGCCAGCACCGATACACCACCGACGCCGGAATCGAATACGGCGATCGGCGCTTCACGCATGCTGCGAACCACAGACGCTGCAACCGGGATCGCGCTTGACCCGCAGTTCACGGAAACGCGAGCCCAATGCATCGATCAACAGCAGACGGCCCACCAGCGGCTCACCGAACCCCGCCAGCAACTTCAAGGCTTCCAGCGCTTGCAGGCTGCCGACCAGACCCACCAGCGGCCCGACCACTCCGGCTTCGCTGCAAGTCAGTTCGGCTTCGCTGCCGTGACCGTACAGGCAGTGGTAGCACGGGCTATCGGCGCGACGTGGATCGAACACCGAAAGCTGTCCTTCGAGGCGAATCGCCGCGCCGCTGACCAAAGGCCTGCGCGCGGCCACGCAGGCGGCATTGACCGCTTCGCGGGTGGAGAAGTTGTCCGAGCAGTCGAGCACCAAGTCCACCGCCGCCACGGCTGCGGCGAGGCAATCCTCGTCCAGCGCCTGGCGATGGGGCACCAGTTTGATTTCGGGATTGATCGCGCTCAGGCGCTTGAGCGCCGAGTCGACCTTGGTCATACCGACGCTGTCGGTGTCGTGGATGATCTGGCGTTGCAGATTGGTCAGATCGACCGTGTCGAAATCCGCCAGGTGCAACTCACCGACACCCGCCGCCGCCAGATACAAGGCAACCGGCGCACCGAGACCACCGAGGCCGACAATCAACACCCGACTGTCCTTGAGCTTCAACTGACCATCGATGTCGATGTGTTGCAGCAGGATCTGCCGACTGTAGCGCAACAATTCCTGATCATTCAGCACGGCAGACGCCCCAGGCTGATCCGTTGATGGCCGCCCAGATCGGTGCGGCTGTGGACTTCTTCGAAACCTTGGGTCAGCAGCAGATCGCGCACGGCTTCGGCTTGATCATAGCCGTGTTCGAGCATCAGCCAGCCACCGGCCTCCAGATGGGCTGGCGCCTGGGCGATGATCAGACGCAGATCGTCGAGCCCGTCGACGCCGGCCACCAAGGCGCTTTCCGGTTCGAAACGCACGTCGCCTTCCACCAGATGCGGATCGGCGGCGCGGATGTACGGCGGATTGCTGATGATCAACTCGAAACGCTTGCCTTCGAGGGCACTGAACCAGTGACTGCTCAGTACCGTCGCGTTGTTCAGGTGCAGGCGCTGGCGATTGCGCTCGGCGAGGGCCACGGCTTCCAGCACCCGATCCACGGCGGCGACCTGCCACGCCGGGCGCTCGCTGGCCAAGGCCAGGGCAATCGCCCCGCTGCCGGTGCCCAGATCGAGCACTTTGGCCGGGGTTGCCGGCAGCAGTTCCAGCGCGGCTTCCACCAGCAGTTCGGTGTCCGGGCGCGGGATCAGCGTGTGCGGGGCGACTTCCAGATCGAGCTTCCAGAAACCCTGCTGGCCCAGAATATAAGCCACCGGCTCACCACTGCGACGACGTTGCAGGTACTCGGCGAAGACCAGTGCGGCTTCGCTGGGCACGATGCGCTCGGGCCAGGTGTGAAGAAAACTGCGCGACTTGCCCAGCGCGGCGGCCAGAAGCAGTTCGGCGTCCAGACGCGCGGTGGGCGAATCCGGCAGTTCGGCGGCGCGCAACAGGCTGGCGATGATGGTCATTTACTCACCTATCGCTGCGAGCTGGTCGGCCTGGTATTCGGCCAGCAACGGCTCAATCACTGCTTCGACGCCACCGGCGAGGATTTCGTCGAGGGAATACAGGGTCAGGTTGACGCGATGGTCGGTCACCCGGCCCTGGGCAAAGTTGTAGGTGCGGATACGCTCGGAGCGGTCACCGGAACCCACCAGCAATTTACGTTCGCTGGCG
The DNA here is from genome assembly GCF_020544405.1 of Pseudomonas sp. IAC-BECa141. NCBI lineage: Bacteria > Pseudomonadati > Pseudomonadota > Gammaproteobacteria > Pseudomonadales > Pseudomonadaceae > Pseudomonas > Pseudomonas sp. IAC-BECa141. The sequence continues at coordinate 5,160,082 of NZ_CP065410.1, forward strand.
ATGGCGTTGGCCGCCGCAGCGGTCTGCTGGTCGTTGAGCTTGGCCGACAGCCAGGCCATCGCCCGAGCACGGTTCTTGTGCTGGGAACGTTCTTCCTGGCACTCGACCACAATGCCGGTCGGCAAGTGAGTGATGCGGATCGCCGAGTCGGTCTTGTTGACGTGCTGACCACCGGCCCCGGAGGAACGGTAAGTGTCGACGCGCAAGTCCGCCGGGTTGATCTCGATCGCTTCCTGCTCGTCCGGCTCAGGCAGCACCGCCACGGTGCAGGCCGAGGTGTGGATCCGGCCCTGGGATTCGGTGGCCGGCACGCGCTGTACGCGGTGAGCGCCGGACTCGAACTTCAGCTTGCCGTAGACGTTGTCGCCCTCGACCCGGGCAATGACTTCTTTATAGCCGCCATGTTCGCCTTCGTTTTCCGAGAGAATTTCCACGCGCCAGCCACGTCGTTCGGCGTAACGCGAGTACATGCGGAACAGGTCGCCGGAGAAGATCGCCGCCTCGTCGCCACCGGTGCCGGCGCGGATTTCGAGGAACACGTTGCGCCCGTCGTTGGGATCCTTGGGCAGCAGCATGCGTTGCAGGTCGGATTCCAGCGTAATCAACAGTTCCTTGGCTTCGCGGACTTCTTCCACGGCCATTTCACGCATGTCCGGGTCGCTGTCCTTGAGCAGCGCCTGCGCGCCTTCAAGATCGCTTTGTACGCTGAGCAGCTTTTTATAGGCTTCGACCACCGGCTCGACTTCGGCGTATTCCTTGGAATAGGCGCGGAATTTGGCCTGGTCGGAAATGACTTCGGCGTCGCCGAGCAGCGCGGTCAGTTCCTCGAAACGGTCCTGGAGGATGTCCAGCTTATTGAGCAGTGACGCTTTCATTGCGGTTTTTTATCCGAAAAGCTATCCGGTGAGCCCTCGAGGGCAAAGAGTTCCTGAGCCATGGCCAGCGCATCGAGGCGGCCTTCGGCAGAAAGCTTTTTCAACTGTACGCTCGGGGCGTGCAGGAGTTTGTTGGTCAGGCCACGGGCCAATTGCCCGAGCACGTCTTCAGCGTTGCCGCCGTTGGCCAGCAGGCGCAGGGCCTTTTGCAGCTCCTCGTCGCGCAGGCGTTCGCTCTGTTGACGATAGGCCTTGAGCACATCGACCGCTGCCAGCTCGCGCAGACGCACCATGAAGTCGTCGGCACCGACCGAGACCATCTCCTCGGCGGCCTGGGCTGCACCCTGACGGCTCTTGAGGTTTTCGGCGACCACTTCGTGCAGATCGTCGACGCTATAGAGGTAAACGTCGTCGAGCTCGCCGACTTCTGGCTCGATGTCACGGGGAACGGCGATGTCGACCATGAAGATCGGCTTGTGCTTGCGCAGCTTCAGCGCGCTTTCCACAGCGCCTTTACCGAGGATCGGCAACTGACTGGCGGTAGAACTGATCACGATGTCGCTGCGCACCAGTTCGGCCGGGATGTCCGAGAGCAACACCGCGTGGGCACCGAACTGCTCGGCCAGCAGGCTGGCGCGTTCCAGCGTCCGGTTGGCGACCACGATGCGCTTGACCCCGAGGTCATGCAGATGGCGGGCGACCAGGGTGATGGTCTCGCCGGCGCCGATCAGCAGGGCCTGGCTGCGCTGCAGGTCGCTGAAAATCTGTTTGGCCAGGCTGACCGCGGCGAACGCCACGGACACCGGGTTTTCGCCGATGGCGGTGTCGGTACGCACTTGCTTGGCGGCATTGAAGGTCGCCTGGAACAGACGCCCGAGCAGCGGCCCGATGGTGCCGGCCTCGCGGGCCACGGCGTAGGCCGATTTCATCTGGCCGAGAATCTGCGGTTCGCCCAGCACCAGCGAGTCGAGCCCGGAGGCGACGCGCATCATGTGACGAACTGCCGCATCATCTTCGTGCACATAAGCACTCGCGCGCAGCTCATCGAGGCTTAAATGGTGATAGTCGGCCAGCCAGCGCAGCACGATATCGGCCGAAAGCTGATCCTGTTCTATATACAGCTCGCTGCGATTGCAGGTGGAGAGGATCGCAGCTTCGCGGCTGTCGGTGAGTCGGCAGAGCTGCTGCAAGGCCTCCACCAGCTGCTCAGGGGTAAAGGCCACGCGCTCGCGGACGTCTACTGAAGCAGTCTTGTGGTTGATACCGAGTGCAAGGAAGGCCATTCAAGGTCGCTGATGGTGACGTGAAGCCGGCAATTGTCCTACTTCGTCAGATTCAGAACAACTACCGCTGACTATTGTCCCAATTGTCGGCCCCTGTAATGGCCACAATCGAGACTCGGTTATGTTTGGCCGAAGGCTTGTGTCATGATGATCCGACCGCAGGTTAGTCGTCCTCTTCCTATATGAATAGATCTTCCGCGTTGCTCCTCGCTTTTGTCTTCCTCAGCGGCTGCCAGGCCTTGGCCCCCGTTTCGCAGGACGGTGCCTCACCGGTCGAAGACACCACGCCGGCTCCTGAAAAGCCCAAGGTTTACAGCTCGTTCAGCCAGGAAACGGTGTTCAGCCTGCTGACTGCCGAACTCGCCGGCCAGCGCAATCGTTTCGACATTGCCCTGGACAACTACGTGACCCAGGCCATCAACACCCAGGATCCAGGCGTTTCCGAGCGCGCGTTCCGCATCGCCGAGTACCTGGGCGCCGACCAGCCGGCCCTCGATACGGCGCTGATCTGGGCGAAAAACGCCCCGGACGACCTCGAAGCGCAACGCGCAGCCGCCGTGCAACTGGCCCGCGCCGGGCGCTATGACGACTCGATGGTCTATATGGAGAAAGTCCTGCAGGGCAAGGGCGACACCCATTTCGACTTCCTCGCGCTGTCGGCTGCCGACACCGATCAGGAAACCCGCAACGGCCTGATGAAAAGTTTCGACCGCCTGTTGCAGCGTCACCCGAACAACAATCAGCTGATTTTCGGCAAGGCCCTGCTGATGCAGCAGGACGGCGACACCCAAGGCGCGCTGACCCTGCTCGAAGACAATCCGCCGGAAGACGGCGAGATCGCCCCGATCCTGCTGCGCGCACGCCTGTTGCAAGGGCTCAACCGCGGCGACGAAGCGCTGCCACTGCTGCAAAAGAGCATCAAGAAGTATCCGGACGACAAGCGCCTGCGCCTGACCTACGCACGGATGCTGGTGGAACAGGACCGGATGGACGACGCCAAGGTCGAGTTCTCCACCCTGGTTCAGCAATACCCGGAAGACGACGAACTGCGTTACTCGCTGGCGCTGGTCTGCCTGGAAGCCAAGGCCTGGGACGAGGCCAAGGGTTATCTGGAAGACCTGATCGCCCGGGAAAGTCATGTCGATTCGGCGCACCTGAACCTGGGGCGCATCGCCGAAGAACGCAACGACCCGCAAGGCGCGCTCATCGAGTACGCCCAGGTTGGCCCCGGCAATGACTATCTGCCGGCGCAATTGCGTCAGGCCGATATTCTGATGAACAACGGCAAGACCGCCGAAGCCCAGAGCAAGCTGGCCGCCGAGCGTGACGAGCAGCCGGATTACGCAATCCAGCTGTATCTGATCGAAGCCGAAACCCTGTCCGCCAACAATCAGGGCGACAAGGCCTGGAAAGTCCTGCAACAAGCGTTGCAGCAGTACCCGGACGATCTGAATCTGCTTTACACCCGCGCGATGCAGGCGGAAAAACGCAATGACCTGGCGCAGATGGAAAAAGACCTGCGCCTGATCATCAAGCGAGATCCGGACAACGCCATGGCCCTCAACGCCCTCGGCTACACCCTGTCCGACCGCACCACCCGCTACGCTGAAGCCAAGGCGCTGATCGAGCAGGCCCACCAGATCAACCCGGAAGACCCGGCGGTGCTCGACAGCCTCGGCTGGGTGAACTTCCGCATGGGCAATCTGGAAGACGCCGAGAAATACCTGCGTCAGGCCCTCGAGCGCTTCCCCGATCACGAAGTCGCCGCGCACCTGGGCGAAGTGCTGTGGACCAAGGGCAAGCAGCGCGAAGCGAAACAAATCTGGGGCAAGTTCCTCAAGGACCAGCCTGACAGCACCATCCTGCGCAGCACCATCAAGCGCCTGACCGGATCCGAGACTCTTTAACTCATGTTTTTGCGCCACGTCATAGTTTTCAGCTTCATCGCCCTGCTCGCCGGTTGCGCGGGCTTCGGCGCCCGTGAATCGGTCGAAGGCCACGGCAATCCTGGCCAATGGCGCGAGCACAAACAGCAATTGACCGGCCTTGATGGCTGGCAGATCGACGGCAAGATCGGCATCCGCGCCCCGAAAGATTCGGGCAGCGGCACGCTGTTCTGGCTGCAACGTCAGGATTACTACGACATCCGTCTGTCCGGCCCGCTGGGTCGTGGCGCGGCGCGTTTGACCGGCCGTCCGGGCGCGGTGTCGCTGGAAGTGGCGAATCAGGGCCGTTATGAAGCGCCGACACCGGAAGCGCTGGTCGAGGAACAACTGGGCTGGAAACTGCCGGTCTCGCATCTGGCCTGGTGGGTTCGCGGCCTCCCGGCACCGGACAGCAAAAGCCGCCTGACCCTGGACGGAAACAGTCGTCTGGCCAATCTGGATCAGGATGGCTGGCAGGTCCAATACCTCAGCTATGCCGAACAGAACGGTTACTGGCTGCCCGAGCGGATCAAGCTGCACGGCGCCGATCTGGACGTGACGCTGGTCATCAAGACCTGGCAACCGCGCAAGTTGGGGCAATAACGCATGACCGCTCCACGCCTCACTTTGCCATCGCCAGCCAAACTCAACCTGATGCTGCACATCCTCGGTCGCCGTGAAGACGGTTATCACGAGTTGCAGACGCTTTTTCAATTTCTCGACTACGGCGACGAAATCACCTTCGCCGTGCGTGACGATGGCGTGATTCGCCTGCACACCGAATTCGAGGGTGTTCCCCACGACAGCAACCTGATCGTGCGCGCGGCGAAAAAACTTCAGGAGCAATCCGGCTGCTCGCTCGGCATCGATATCTGGATCGACAAGATCCTGCCGATGGGCGGCGGCATCGGTGGCGGCAGCTCGAACGCGGCCACCACCCTGCTCGGGCTCAATCATTTGTGGCAATTGGGCTGGGATGAGGATCGCCTGGCTGCACTGGGCCTGACGCTGGGCGCCGACGTGCCGGTGTTCGTGCGTGGCCATGCGGCTTTTGCCGAAGGTGTTGGCGAGAAACTGACCCCGGTCGAGCCTGCCGAACCGTGGTACGTTGTACTCGTTCCGCAAGTCTCTGTTAGTACGGCAGAAATTTTTTCAGATCCATTGTTGACACGTAACACGCCGCCCATTAAAGTGCGCCCCGTTCCCGAGGGAAACAGTCGAAATGACTGCTTGCCGGTGGTCGCAAGGCGTTATCCAGAAGTACGTAACGCATTGAATTTGCTAGGTAATTTTACTGAAGCAAAACTCACCGGAACTGGAAGTTGTGTGTTTGGGGGCTTCCCAAGCAAAGCTGAAGCTGATAAAGTCTCGGCCCTTCTGACAGAGACCCTTACAGGGTTTGTAGCAAAAGGAAGCAACGTTTCGATGTTGCATCGCAAGCTGCAAAGTCTGCTCTAAAGGAACCAAGTGCCCGGCACTTGCAAGCAACAGATACAGGGGCGTCGCCAAGCGGTAAGGCAGCAGGTTTTGATCCTGCCATGCGTTGGTTCGAATCCAGCCGCCCCTGCCATTTTCCTATACTCATCCAGGTATACCCTCAGCCTTCAGGTACTGCGCGTGTCCAAGATGATGGTCTTTACGGGGAACGCTAACCCCGATCTGGCTCGGCGTGTAGTACGTCAGCTGCATATCCCTCTCGGTGACATCTCTGTCGGTAAATTCTCCGACGGCGAAATTACAGCCGAGATCAATGAAAACGTTCGCGGTAAAGACGTCTTCATTATTCAGCCGACTTGCGCTCCGACCAACGACAACCTGATGGAACTGGTAGTGATGGCTGATGCCTTCCGCCGCTCCTCGGCTACTCGTATCACTGCTGTTATTCCTTATTTTGGCTATGCCCGTCAGGATCGCCGTCCGCGTTCCGCACGTGTGGCTATCAGCGCGAAAGTCGTTGCTGACATGCTCACCGTAGTCGGCATCGACCGTGTTCTCACGGTTGATCTGCATGCTGACCAGATTCAGGGTTTCTTCGATATTCCGGTAGATAACATCTACGGCTCCCCGGTTCTGGTGGATGACATCGAAGATCAGCGCTTCGAGAACCTGATGATCGTGTCCCCGGACATTGGTGGCGTCGTGCGTGCACGTGCCGTTGCCAAATCCCTGGGCGTGGATCTCGGGATCATCGACAAACGCCGTGAGAAAGCCAATCACTCTGAAGTGATGCATATCATCGGTGATGTCGAAGGGCGTACCTGCATCCTGGTCGATGACATGGTCGATACCGCCGGCACTCTGTGCCATGCGGCCAAGGCCCTGAAAGAGCATGGCGCAGCCAAGGTCTTTGCCTACTGCACACACCCTGTGCTGTCGGGTCGGGCCATCGAGAACATCGAAAATTCCGTGCTGGACGAGCTGGTGGTCACTAACACCATCCCGCTGTCCGCTGCAGCACAAGCCTGTGCACGTATCCGTCAACTGGATATCGCACCGGTTGTTGCCGAAGCGGTTCGCCGCATCAGCAATGAAGAATCGATCAGCGCGATGTTCCGTTAAGGGCCCTGCCCTTCTCGAAATGTCTCGTTGACGAAAAGCGCCCCGCCCCGGCATTCCTGCCGGGGCGGGGCTTTTTTGCCCATACCGTGTTCGGCGCTGGTCGCAAACGCCACTCGGTCATGGCTATTTTGGAGATACAAAATGAACGATTTTACTTTGAATGCTGAACTGCGTTCCGACCTGGGGAAAGGTGCGAGCCGCCGCCTGCGTCGTCTCGCCAACCTGGTTCCAGCTGTTGTTTACGGTGGCGACAAAGCCCCTGAATCCATCAGCATGCTGGCCAAAGAAGTTGCCAAACTGCTCGAAAACGAAGCTGCCTACAGCCACGTTATCGAACTGAACGTTGGTGGCACCAAGCAAAACGTGATCATCAAGGCTCTGCAGCGTCACCCGGCCAAAGGCCACGTGATGCACGCTGACTTCGTACGCGTTGTAGCTGGCCAGAAACTGACCGCTATCGTTCCTGTGCACTTCATCAACGAAGCTGCTCCAGTGAAGAAAGGCGGCGAAATCTCGCACGTTATTGCCGAGATCGAAGTTTCCTGCCTGCCAAAAGATCTGCCTGAGTTCATCGAAGTCGATCTGGCTGACGCTGAAATCGGCACCATCGTTCACCTGTCGGACCTCAAAGCTCCTAAAGGTGTCGAGTTCGTTGCTCTGGCACACGGCGATGACAAGGCTGTTGCCAACGTCCACGCTCCACGTGTTGCTCCAGAAGCTACCGAAGAAGGCGCAGCAGAGTAATTCACTCTGTCATGCCTGAGTGAGCAGGTAACATCGCGGACTGGAACGTAGCGAGAAAGCGGGCGGGAACGCGGAGTTTACATCCATGGTAAATGAGCATTTTTCGTCCACTTTCGCCGCCTTCACGGATTGCGGCGATGTTATCCACCACTCAAAGGAAGGGCCCCTATCGTGACTGCCATCAAACTGATCGTTGGCCTGGGAAATCCAGGCGCTGAATACGAACAGACCCGGCATAACGCAGGGGCCCTTTTTGTTGAGCGCATCGCCCACGCACAGAACGTGAATCTCGTGGCCGATCGCAAGTATTTCGGCCTGACCGGGCGCTTTTCGCATCAGGGTCAGGATGTTCGTCTGCTGATTCCCACCACCTACATGAACCGCAGCGGCCAGGCCGTGGCGGCACTCGCCGGTTTCTTCCGCATCAAGCCTGAAGAAATCCTGGTGGCGCACGACGAACTCGATCTGCCTCCGGGCGTCGCCAAGCTCAAGGTTGGCGGCGGTCATGGCGGTCACAACGGGTTGCGCGACATCATTGCGCAATTGGGCAATCAGAATACGTTCCACCGCCTGCGGCTTGGCATCGGCCACCCGGGCGTTGCCAGTATGGTTTCAAATTTCGTCCTGGGTCGTGCGCCTCGCGCCGAACAGGAAAAACTCGATGCCAGCATCGACTTTGCCCTCGGCGTGCTGCCGGATATCCTCGCCGGTGAATGGAACCGCGCGATGAAAAACCTGCACAGCCAGAAGGCCTGACTCTAATCCGAGGGGAAACACCATGGGATTCAATTGCGGCATCGTCGGCCTGCCTAACGTCGGCAAGTCCACCCTGTTCAACGCCCTGACCAAATCCGGGATCGCGGCCGAGAACTTCCCCTTCTGCACCATCGAGCCGAACAGCGGCATCGTGCCGATGCCCGATCCACGCCTGAACGCCCTGGCGGAAATCGTCAATCCGAAGCGCATCCTGCCGACCACCATGGAGTTCGTCGACATCGCGGGTCTGGTAGCCGGCGCTTCGAAAGGTGAAGGCCTGGGCAACAAATTTCTGGCCAACATCCGCGAAACCGACGCGATCGCTCACGTTGTGCGCTGCTTCGAAGACGAAAACGTGATCCACGTTTCCAACAGCGTCGACCCGAAGCGCGACATCGAAATCATCGACCTGGAACTGATCTTCGCCGACCTCGACAGCTGCGAGAAGCAACTGCAGAAAGTCGCGCGCAACGCCAAGGGCGGTGACAAGGACGCAGTGGCCCAGAAAGCCCTGCTGGAGCAATTGATCCCGCACTTCACCGAAGGCAAGCCTGCACGCAGCCTGATGAAGAACATGAGCGCCGAAGAAAAGGCGATCATCAAGGGCTTTCACCTGCTGACCACCAAGCCGGTCATGTACATCGCCAACGTCGCTGAAGACGGTTTCGAGAACAACCCGCACCTGGACGTGGTCAAGGCCATCGCCGAAGAAGAAGGCGCCATGGTCGTTCCGGTCTGCAACAAGATCGAAGCGGAAATCGCCGAGCTGGACGACGGCGAAGAGAAAGACATGTTCCTCGAGGCCCTGGGCCTGGAAGAGCCTGGCCTGAACCGCGTCATCCGCGCCGGCTACGAAATGCTGCACCTGCAGACCTATTTCACCGCCGGTGTCGAAGAGGTCCGCGCCTGGACCGTCCGCGTCGGTGCCACCGCACCACAAGCCGCTGGCGTGATCCACACCGACTTCGAAAAAGGCTTCATCCGCGCTGAAGTGATCGCCTACAACGACTTCATCCAGTACAAGGGCGAAGCGGGCACCAAGGAAGCCGGTAAGTGGCGCCTGGAAGGCAAGGATTACATCGTCAAGGACGGCGACGTGATGCACTTCCGCTTCAACGTGTAAAAGCTGCACCCAAGAAAAAGCCGCGTTTGATACGCGGCTTTTTTATGCCTGAAATTCAGCCCGTCAGGCCTTTTTGGTTCTTGGCAGGAAGATCGCCAGCACCCCGAACAGCGGCAGGAACGAGCACAGGAAGTACACGTATTCGATGCCGTGAATGTCCGCCAGATGACCGAGCAACGCCGCGCCGATCCCGCCAAAGCCGAACATCAGACCGAAGAACACCCCGGCAATCATTCCGACATTGCCCGGCACCAGTTCCTGCGCGTACACCACGATCGCCGAGAACGCCGAAGCGAGGATGAAGCCGATCACCACGCTCAGGACGCTGGTCCAGAACAGGTCGACATGCGGCATCAGCAGCGTGAACGGCGCCACGCCAAGGATCGAGAACCAGATCACTGCCTTGCGCCCGATCTTGTCACCAATCGGCCCGCCGAAGAATGTGCCCGCCGCCACCGCACCGAGGAACAGGAACAGATGCAACTGGGAACTGGCCACCGACAGGTCGAACTTCTCGATCAGGTAGAAAGTGAAGTAACTGGTCAGGCTGGCCATGTAGAAGTACTTGGAGAACACCAACAGCCCGAGCACCACCAATGCACTGATCACCCTGCCCTTCGACAGTCCATGAGTGGCGGCCTGGCCAGCCTTGAGCTTGAAAAGGTTCAGGTGATGGGCGTACCAGCGGCTGATGCGATAGAGCACGAACAACGCAAACACCGCGAACAGCCCGAACCACGCCACATTGCCTTGCCCAAAGGGAATGATGATCGCCGCGGCGAGCAACGGACCGAACGCCGAACCGGCATTACCACCGACCTGGAACGTCGATTGCGCCAGACCGAAACGCCCACCCGACGCCAGCCGTGCGATACGAGAAGCTTCAGGATGAAAGGTCGAAGAGCCGATACCGATCAGCGCCGCCGCCAGCAAGATAAGAGGGAAACTGCCGACCATCGACATCATCACAATGCCGATCAGCGTGCACACCGAACCTGCCGGCAACAGCCACGGTTTCGGATGCCGGTCGGTGTGATAACCGACCCACGGCTGCAACAGCGAAGCGGTCAGCTGGAACGTCAAAGTAATCAGGCCGACCTGGGTGAAGCTCAGGCCATAGTTGGCCTTGAGCAGCGGATAGATCGACGGCAGCACTGACTGGATCAGGTCGTTGATCAAATGCGCCAGCGCGACCGCGCCGATGATGCGCATCACCAATGGACTGCTCTGGGGAGGAGCGGACGCCGAGGCAGCGGCGGTCTGAACGTTGCTGATAGCCATGAAATTTTCCGGACTGCAGATGGGTGCACGCGGGCAGGTGCGTCAATGTGCCATTTTTCGGTGCGCCAGCGCCATCCCCTTAGCCAGCTAACGAACTATTCAGTCGTCGCGCCGCAAGTGATAGCGCAACGCCATGGTCTGAATCTTGCCTTGCTTATCCGCTTGAACGCGGCGCCCTTACAAAGGGCATCGAGAATGGGAAGTTTCGCTACAGAGCCGGCCTACAGAGCGGGCAAGGGTGAACTTTCGAGGCCTTTTAGCAGGGCACCAATCCCGGTCGCAACGACCGCGATGCACGCCGATGGTGCGTGGTGTCCAGAGGAGTCATGAGGCATGCAGGCTTTTTTATCACCGGGGATCGGATTGCTGGGGCGGTTTGGCTTCGCGCGTAAATTCCAGTTGTTGTTTCTACTGTTTATCCTGCCTTTGGCCGGCAGCCTGTTGATGATCGGCCAGGATTATCGCGACAAACTCAATCTGATCGCCGGCGAGCGCGCCGGTGTGCGGCAATTGCTCGCCCTCGATGCACTCGACAACCTGCTCGCCGCCCAACGCGACCGCGCCGCCCGCTGGCGCGCCACGGAAACCAACCGCCAGCCGACGCCCGCGACCCTTGCCGCGATGGCTGCGTTCGATGGCGTACAACCCGCTGTCGCCCAAGCGACAGTGGACTTGGGCAATGCCCTGCAAGCCGAAGGCGCGGAAGGCGAAACCCTGGCTCGCTATCAGGCCCTGCAAGCCGCGCTCGATGGTCTGGACTCGAAAAGCCTTTCCGGTGTCGGTTGGTGGCCGGACGGTTACGACCGGTTCACCAATGCCCTCAGCGCCCTGCAAGCCTTGCGCGAGCAGATCGCGATGGACAATCGCCTGATCCTTGCACCGTGGCTGGAAACCTATCTGCTGACGCAGATTTCCACCCAGCACGCACCGGATCTGATCGAGCGGGTCGGCCGACTCGCAGCCGTCGGTCAGGCGTCCGTGGTGTCCGGCCAGTTCACCCTGCAAAGCCGTCTGCAACTGCGTGACCTGCGCAGCCGCATCGGCGATGCCCGCGAGCAACTGGTGAAAACCGCAAATCTGCTGGAGTCGCGTCTGCCGCCAGCCCTGCAAGGCTGGGCCGGGCAATATCACGACAGCCTCAAGCAACTGGATGCCGGTTTGAAAGTGCTGGATGACGGCGTGTTCGGCGGCAGTATCAATCTCAAGCCTGAAGAATTCGAGCGCACTCTCGATGCTCTGCTCGGCAACCTCGCCACGCTGCGCCAGCAATCGCTGGTGGCGCTGGATCAGCGGCTGGATGACTATCACGGATCGGCGATTCGTCAGTTCATCGTTGTCGCGGCGGTCTTCGGGGTTCTGTTGCTGGCGGCGCTGTACCTGTTCGTCTGCCTGCAAGCCTCGATCCGCCGCAGCGCCAGCGGCATTACGCTGCTGGCTGAAGCCCTGCGTGACGGTAATCTGAGCCTGCAAGTGCCTGTCGTGGGCCGTGATGAACTGGCCTCGATCAGCACCGCGCTCAACGTGGCCGTGGTGCAGTTGCGCACCAGCCTGCTGGGCGTCGATCACGAGACTTCGCAATTGAGCAACGCGGTGCGCAGCCTCAACGATCACTCCAGCGGCGCGCTCAGCGAAGTCGAAGCACAGCAATTGCAGATCAGCCAGATTGCCGCAGCAGCCACGCAATTGGCGGCGACGTCTCAAGGCGTGGCGCAGAGTTGCGAACAGGCTTCCGGCAGCGCCCAGCAGACCCGACGCATCGCTACCGACAGCAGCCGTGACAGTCAACGGACCACGGCGAGCATTCAACAGCTCAATCAGCGTCTGAACGAAACCGCAGCAGCGCTGGGTCGGGTCAGTGAGCAAGGGCAGCAGATTCAACTGGTGGTCGATACCATTCGCGGTGTCGCCGAACAGACCAATCTGCTGGCGCTCAACGCCGCCATCGAAGCCGCTCGCGCCGGAGAACAAGGTCGCGGTTTTGCCGTGGTGGCCGACGAGGTGCGCAGCCTGTCGCAACGCACGCAATCGTCCACGGCGCAGATCGCCGCGACGGTCGACAGTCTGCGCAACACGGTCAACGAAGCCGTGAGCCTGATGGAGGCTGCGTGCGGCCAGGCGCAATCGGACGCAGAAGCGGTCACCGGACTTGGTGAACGACTCGGGGAAATCGCCAGCGCCGTGCAAAGCGTCACCGACACCCTCGCCCAGATCGCCACGGCGGTCGAAGAACAGGCCAGCACCGCCGATGAAGTCAGCGGCAATATCCAGCAGGTGGATCAGGCGGCGGTTCGCCTGCTCGACGGCGCACGGGCAGTCAACCTGGCGGCAGACACCTTGAGCCAGGGCAGCAAGGCCTTGAGTGACAACACCGCACGCTTCCGGCTCAGTTGATCAACGCTTCGGGAAAGTCCTGTTCCAGTTCAGACTTGAGCCATTGAATGAACCACGCCGCATCCGCCGACAGCTCGGCGGACGGCGTCAGCACCCGATAGCTTTCCAGCTTCACCTGAGCCTCCACTGCGCGCACCAGTTTGCCGGACCTGAGCTCTTCGCGGACCAGCACCTCATTGGCCAACGCAATGCCCTGCCCGCTCTCGGCCACCGATAACGCGTGATCGTTGTTGACGTAGAGCATGTCGGAATTGAGGTGAATATCCAGGTCATGGGCGGCGAACCAAAGGTTCCACCACTCGCCATCATCAACGTGGATCAACTCGTGCCGGACCAGGTCGGCCGGGCCACTGAGCGGCTCGATGCTTGCCAGATATTGCGGGGTGCAGATCGGAAACACACGGGGACAGATCAATGCTTCACGGGAGTCCGCGTACTGCCCGTCGAGACCGTAGACGATGCCGAGATCGGCGCTTTTGCCATCGACTTCGGTGAAGGTCGAGTTCGGTTCGATGGCGAACTTCAACCCCGGGCGCAAGTGACGCATGGCCTCGATGCGTGGCATCAGCCAGCGCTTGGCAAAACCCGGCACCACCATGATCCGCAGCCAGCGTTCGGCTTCTCTGGGGCGCGCCTCCTTGCCGGCCTCGATGATCAACTGCAGGGCGGCCGCAATCTTGCGGTGGTATTTCTCACCGGCCGGCGTCAGGTTGACCCCGCGCGACGTGCGTTCGAACAACTGAATGCCCAGCCAGTCCTCCAGCAACTTCACATGCCGGCCAATCGCCGGCTGAGTCACGTGCAAGGCTTTCGAGGCCTCGACATAGCTGCCCAGGCGGGCAGCAGCATCGAACGCTCGCACTGCATTGAGTGGCGGCAAACGGTGGTCGGGCATGTTTCTGGCACCTGTCGGTATTAAATTAACTAACACCTGCCATGTTTAAATTGAAGTTTCGCCCCGCGCAACCCCTCGCCGATAATCGAGCCACAGCAGAACAACAAAGACAGCTGGTTTCACCCCGTACGCAATCTCGATCCTGCCCAGAAAAATAATATCCATGGCCCGACAGATTCGCTGACTTGCAGCGCAATCGCAGGCGATGGGGGAATCGGAGGTAACGCATGAATGCCCTGCATTCGCTGCAAACGCTGGCGGTGTCGATCCGCTCGGTGCGCAAGGTCTACGGCGATCCGGACAGCGGTCCGGTGGCGTTGAAAAATATCGATCTGGATATCCGCGACAACGAATTCTTCACTCTCCTCGGGCCCTCCGGCTGTGGCAAGACCACGCTGCTGCGGATGATTGCCGGGTTCGAGTTTCCAACGCAGGGCGAGATCCTGCTCTACGGCGAAAACATCGCCGAACGCCCACCGTTTCAGCGCCCGGTCAACACGGTGTTCCAGCACTACGCACTGTTCCCGCACATGACCATCGCCGAAAACCTGGCCTTCGGCCTTGAATCGCACCCGATGGGCAAGGTCCTGACCAAGGCGCAGATCGCCGAGCGCGTGCGCGAGATGCTTGCTCTGGTGCAGATGGAGCGCTTCGCCCATCGCAAGCCGGTGCAACTTTCCGGCGGCCAGCAGCAGCGCGTCGCTCTCGCCCGCGCCCTGGCGCCGCATCCCAAGGTCCTGTTGCTTGACGAGCCGCTGTCGGCACTTGATCTCAAGTTGCGCCAGGCCATGCGCGAAGAGCTGAAAACCATCCAGGCCAGGACCGGCATCACCTTCATCTTCGTCACCCACGACCAGGAAGAAGCGCTGACCATGTCTGACCGCATCGCCGTGCTGTCCGAAGGCGAAGTGCAGCAAGTCGGTCGCCCGGAAGACATCTACGAACGGCCGCGTAATCGCTTCGTGGCCGACTTCATCGGCGAAACCAACTTCATCCAGGCCAGCGTCACTCGCGTCGAGGACGGTATGGCGTGGTTCGCCGGGCCGGCCGGGCACCCTCTGCCGGCGCAGCCGTGCAACGACGTGCAACCGGGTGCCGGCGTCACCCTGTCGGTGCGCCCCGAGCGCCTGCACCTGGTGCCTGCCAATACTGAGGCGGCGTTGCCGTGCCGGGTCCAAGCGCAGATTTATCTGGGCACCGACCTGCAATACCAGGTCAGCCTCGGCGACGGTTCGCGCCTCACAGTGCGCACACCCAACTGCGTCGATCAGAGCCTGCGTTTTGCCGTGGGCAGCCAGGCCGGTCTGCTGTTCGACCGGGGAAGCGCCAGCGTCCTGCACGATTGAACCCGAGGAGTTGTCATGCACGCCTTACCCATAACCAACACGCTTGAACGCCGACGGGCATTGCAGAGCTTCCTCGGTGTCAGTCCGGCGCTGATCGCCATCGCTCTGTTTCTGGTAGTACCGATCCTGATCGTCATCGGTTATTCGCTGATGGAAGCCAACCCCTACGGCGGGGTGAACAAGGTGTTCAGCAGCGACGCCTACACCTCACTGCTGTTCGAACGGCAAATGGACGATAGCCTGGCCTTCGCCGACTCCTACCTGATCATCGCCCTGCGCTCGGTCGGGATCGCCGGCCTGACCACCGTCATCACGCTGCTGATCGGGTTTCCGGTGGCGGTGTGGCTGGCCATGCAGCCGGCGCATCGGCGCGGTCTGTTGATCTTTCTGATCACCGTGCCGTTCTGGGCCAACCTGCTGATCCGCACTTACGCGTGGATTCTGCTGCTGCGTAACACGGGGGTGATCAACAACAGTCTGATGGGCATGGGCGTCATCCATGAGCCGCTGCAGTTGCTGTACACCGACGGCGCCGTGTTGCTGGGGCTGGTTTATACCTATGCGCCCTTCGTGGTTTTGCCCATCTACGCCACGCTGGAAAAAATGGATATCCGCCTGCTCGAGGCCGCTCAGGACCTGTATGCCGGACGCCTGCGCACCTTGCGCAAAGTGGTGCTGCCGATCGCCAGACCGGGAATTCTCGCCGGCGCCATTCTTACCTTCGTGCCGTGCCTGGGCGCGATGATCGCCCCGGAACTGCTCGGTGGCGGCACGCGGATGATGCTCGGCAACCTGATCTTCCGACAGTTCAGCGATGCCCGTAACTGGCCGTTCGGCGCGGCGCTGTCGCTGGTGCTGATGGCGGCAGTGATGCTGGTGCTGACGGTCTATGCCTTGCGCGCCGAACGCCAGCGCATCGCCAAAGGAGGTGCGTGATGATCGGTCTGCTCAAACGCAAGGGACTGGGCGTACAGGATTTCCCAAGATTCGGCGGTTTCAGTTTTCTGTTCTACCTGTACCTCTACGCGCCGATCGTGGTGCTGGTGGTGTTCTCGTTCAACGCCAACCAGTCGGCCACGGTATGGACCGGTTTCAGCCTCGACTGGTATCGCGCCGCATTCGCCAATCAGGCGCTGCGCCAGGCGGCCGGCAACAGTCTGCTGATCGCGGTGTGCGCCAGCATGGTCGCCACGGCGATTGCCACCCTGGCGGCCCTCGGTACCTCACGGGGCGCGAAGTTCAAGGGCCTGCAACTGTCGATGGGCGCGATCATGCTGCCGCTGGTTCTGCCGGAAATCGTCGTCGGCGTCGCCACGCTCGCGCTGTTCTCAACCATCGGCCTGTCGCTCGGCTACGGCAATCTGATCATCGCCCATACGGTGTTCTGCATTCCGTTTGCCTACCTGCCGATCCGGGCTCGGCTCAACGACATGGACCTGTCGCTGGAACAAGCCTCGGCCGACCTGTATGCCGGCCCGTGGCGGACCTTTCGCAAAGTCACCCTGCCGTTGCTGATGCCGGGGATTTTCTCCGGGCTGATGCTGGCCTTCATCGTCTCGCTGGATAACTTCGTGATCTCGATGATGGTCTCCCAGGCCGGCACCACAACGCTGCCGATCTTCATCTTCGGCCTGTTGCGCATGGGCGTGACACCCGACGTCAACGCCGTGTCGACCCTGATCCTGGGCGTCTCGGTGCTGTTTGTCAGCCTCTCTTACCTGCTGGGCAAAAAGAACGCCTGAACCTTCCAAGAACCGTGGGGAAATAGCATGAGCAAGTGGATAAAAAGCGTCGGCACTTCGTTGTTTCTGACTGTGCCGCTGGTCATGGCCGGGAGTGTTCAAGCCGCCGAAAAACTCAACGTGGTGAGCTGGAGCGGTTACTTTTCACCGGAAATTCTCGCCAAATTCCAGAAGCAGACCGGCATCGAAGTCACCGTCGACTCCTACGACTCCAACGAGACGCTGCTGGCCAAACTGAAACAGGGCGGCGCCGGTTACGACGTGGCGATTCCCTCGCACCAGTTCATTCCGATCCTGATCAAGGAAAACCTGCTGGAGCGCTTCGATCCGGTCAAGGAGCCGTACTACGCCAGTGTGGTCGACAACCTGAAAAAACCGACCTGGGATCCGGAAGGCGCCTATTCGGTGCCGTTCATCTGGGGCACCACCAGCGTGGTGCTCGACAGTGGCCGCTACAAAGGCCTGGCCGACAGCTACAAAGTGCTCTATGAGCCGCCGGCCGAGTTGCAGGGGCGGATCAACATGTTCGATTCGGTCAGTGACATGGTCGACATGGCCAGCCTGTACCTGAACATTCCTCTGTGCAGCGAGGACCCGAAACAGATGCAACAGATCCTCACGTTGCTCAAGGCGCAGAAGCCATTCGTCAAGACCTACAGCTCCAAGGCCGGCTCAATCCGCGAGAACCTCGCCTCGGGCGAAATCGATATGTCGATGTTCTGGGGCGGTTCGTCCATGCGCGCCCGCGAGATGAAACCGAGCCTGAAATATCTGTATCCGAAAGAAGGAGTGCTGGCCTGGGTCGACAACATGGTCATCCCCGCCGGCAGCAAGAACCCGGCGAATGCCAAGGCGTTCATCGCGTTTCTCAGCCAGCCGGAAAACTCGGCGATGACCCAGAACTTCCTCAAGCATCAGAGCCCGATCAAAGGCGTCGAACCGTTCCTCGATGCGAGCCTCAAGGATGCACCGGAACTGCATATTCCCGAGGGCACCCATGTGGTGTTCAGCAAGACCTGCGGTGAAGGCGCGATCCGTCTGGCCGATCGTATGTGGACCAACCTGATGCGTTGATTTCTACCGCCCCGGCACGAGGCCGGGGCGTTTTTCCAGCCGTCTGAAGGGCGCCGTCGTCATGAACTCCAATAACATCAGCGAACTGGTCCTGTTGCCGGCCATCGAGCTCGCCGAACGCATCCGTCTGCGGCAGGTTTCCTGCCGCGAAGTGATGCAGACCTATCTTGCCCACATCGACCGGTACAACTCGTCAGTCAATGCACTGATCAGTCTGCAGGCGCCGGAGGATCTGTTGGCCCAGGCCGACACACGTGACGCAGAACTGAGCCGGGGCCAGTACCGAGGCTGGATGCACGGCCTGCCCCACGCCATCAAGGATCTGTCGCTGACCTGCGGCATCCGCACCACGCTGGGCTCACCGCTGTTCAAGCACTTCATTCCCGAGCGTGACGGGATCATGGTCGAGCGGATCAAGGCTGCCGGCGCGATCATCATCGGCAAGACCAACACCCCGGAATTCGGCCTCGGTTCGCAGAGCTACAACCCGCTGTTCGGCGCCACCGGCTGCGCCTTTGACCCGAGCAAAACCGCCGGCGGCAGCAGTGGCGGCGCGGCGGCGGCACTGGCGATGCATCTGGTGCCGGTGGCCGATGGCAGCGACATGATGGGCTCGCTGCGTAACCCGGCAGCGTTCAACAACATCTTCGGTTTTCGTCCATCTCAGGGCCGCGTGCCGTTCGATGACAGCGCCGATCTGTTCTTCGATCAACTCGGCTATGAAGGGCCCATGGCGCGCAGTGTGCGTGATGCCGCGATGCTGCTGTCGGTGCAGGCCGGTGGCGATGCGCGGGCACCGCTGTCGATCAGTGAACCCGGTGAGGCCTTTGCCGCGCCGCTGGAACGCGACTTCACCGGTACAAGGATCGGCTGGCTCGGCGATTTCGGCGGGTATCTGCCCATGGAGAACGGCATTCTCGCGTTGTGTGAAAGGACCTTTGCCGACTTTGAAAGCCTGGGTTGCCATATCGAGTCGGTGCGTCCGGAGTTTGCCCCTGAGAAGCTGTGGAGCAGTTGGCGTACCTTGCGCCACTGGATGGTCGCCGGATCCCTGGGCGCTGCTTACGCCGATCCGCAAAAACGGACGCTGCTGAAACCGGAAGCCTGCTGGGAAGTGGAAAACGGTCTGAAGCTCTCGGCCAGCGAAGTGTTCGCCGCCTCGGTGGTGCGCAGCGACTGGTATCGGGCGATCTCACGCTTGTTCGAGCAATACGACTATCTGCTGCTGCCCAGCGCGCAGGTCTTCCCGTTCGACAAGACACAACCCTGGCCGACCGCGATCGAGGGAGTGAGCATGGACACTTATCATCGCTGGATGGAGGTGGTGATTCCCGGCACGTTATCCGGTTGCCCGGTGGCGAACGTCCAGGCCGGCTTCAATGCCCGGGGTTTGCCGATGGGGTTGCAGATCATCGGCCGGCATCAGGCGGACTTCGCCGTTCTGCAACTGGCGCACGCGTATGAGCAGGCCAGTCGCTGGTTCCTGCGCTGCCCTTCGCCACTGTTGAACGCCTGATTTTGATAAACGGTTGAAAGCGTAGAAAAAATTTTGAAATTTACGCTTGACGCTTTTCCATTTCAGGGGAATAATGCGCGCCACTTGGCTACATAGCTCAGTTGGTTAGAGCATAGCATTCATAATGCTGGGGTCCGGGGTTCAAGTCCCTGTGTAGCCACCAAGTACTAAAAACGGCTTACCGAAAGGTAGGCCGTTTTTTTATGCCTCGAGAAAAGCGATCCTCCGGGCGAACTGACCAGATTCCGTAGGACCAGGGTGCGAAAGACGTACGAAGAGGATTTTTCGTTCGAGCAAGCACCGGAATCGAATTGATCGCCGTTCAGCCTGACCGACAAGCTCCCCTGTCTCGATCCCAAGACAGGGAATTGTCATGGACCTGGACAAATACCTTTTCGACGATGAATGGCATCGAAAGCGCTGGAATGGCGGTGCCTCGTGGGCCACCTGGAATCCACCCCAAGAGCCAGAACCCCTCTACGTTCCAACAGATGAATGGCCCACCCCAAAACCCCGCGACGATCTGGTTTTCGCCAAATCCTGCACACCGGATAACTGGTGTCGAACGGATGCCGGCACGACACCCGAGCCCGCCTCAAGTTTTGGCAAGGTCATGGTGGCGGGCGCCATGCGTGTTCCTGCTGCCAGCCATGACGTAGCGAAGGCAATCGGCGCTGATCTGGCCCTGGGGCGCATGGCCGGTGGTGGCATCCTGCAGCAGCGTCTCAACTGGGCCCTGCGTGTCGCCGGCGGCCCGGCCAGTATGCTCATCCTCGGGATGCTGCCGACCCGAATGGGCGACGGCACGCTCTACACCGACGATCAACTACGCACCTTGTCTCGCGCAACCACTCGCGTGCGCTTCCAGTTCCGACGCGATGCCGAAGGCGTCATGCAGGTCTACGGCATCCACACCGGAGCCTCAGACGACGACTCGGTACGTACCGTAAAAGTCCAGTGGAACAGCGACAAGACCGCCATGGAGGCGAAGCTCAACGGCATCACCATTCTGTGGACACCGCAACGCGGGCCGCTGGGAGCGATGCCGCCGCTGGTTTATCCGGAGCACGGCGAGCCACTGAGCACGATCCTCGTCCACCCGATCGCCGCGAACACCGACAGCCAGATAGAAATCCTGCCCGGCGAAGACATCACCGCCGAAGATTGCATTCTGGTGTTTCCGGCGGAGACCGGACTGAAGTCGTTGTATGTGGTGTTTTCGAAACCGGCCAGGTTGATGCCGGGGATGGTGACGGGGGTTGGGGAGGATGTTACCGGTGTATGGCTTGACCATGCCCGGGCGGGATCTGGCGCGCCGATCCCAACCAGCATTGCCGATTCGCTAAGAGGCCGTGAATATTCCAGCTTTGATTCATTCAGGCGCGCCTTCTGGGCCGAAGCCTCAAAAGATACCAGGCTAGCCGAGCAGCTCAGCGAAGACAGCCTGGAGCGCATGCGCAACGGAAAGGCACCTCGCGCCCGATTAGCTGATGCAGTCGGCAAGAGAATCTCTCACGAAATTCATCATGTGGAACTGATATCTCAAGGCGGCGAGGTCTATAACGTTGACAACCTCAGAGTCCACACCCCCAAAAATCACGTCGAAGTACACCAGGATTGAGGTAACTGCATGAGCGACCCTTTCATCAAAAACAACTTTTCTGATTACACCGAACAAGACTTCGTTGAGTTCATTGACGAGATCAGAAAGGAAGACAAAGCACCGACAGATGACCGTGCAGATATTCTATTGCTGCACTTCAACGAGATCGTTGGGCATCCGAGCAAGATGGACCTTATCTACTACCCTGAGCCAGGTGCTGACACGTCATCCTCTGGCATAGCCCGCACAGTCGCGACATGGCGTGAAGCAAACGGGCTGCCAGGATTCAAGAAATGAAGATCTATGAGAAAACCATTTCTGACTACACGGAAGCCGAGTTCATTGAGTTTCTGAACTCCGTGCTGGCGGCCAATACAAGACCTGATGAAATACTTGACCCTCTAATTTTTGAGTTTGAACGTCTCAGTGAGCACCCGGCAGGATCTGACTTGATTTACTGGCCAAAGGATGGCGCGCAATGCACTCCCGAAGGCATCACAGAAACGGTGAAAAAGTGGCGCGCTACCAACGGACTGCCTGGCTTCTAGCAGTAACCATCCGGCATTCATAGTCAAAACCGCTGCGCACCACCAGGCCGCCAAAGCGGCTTACCGAAAGGCAAGCCGTTTGTTTATCCCTCGCCCGCTAAAGCCCTGAGCCCCTTCGCCCATATCTGCCGCGTGCGCAATCCCACCATCGCCCGCCAGTCCGGATCCGCCGGATAGAACTGCTCCAGCAGGTTCAACTTGATCGCCCGCCCGGTCGCATCCAGCGGATCGCCGTGCAGATGCAGCCAGTGATCATCGCGCAAGTAGCGATGTACATCCGGCCCCGGGTAAGTCCCGCACTCGATCACAAACGGCATCAACTGCACTCCCGGCAGCGCATCGAGCAGCGCCTGCGAGGTGTACCCGGTGGCGGTCGCCGCAACACCGGTTTCGCTCAAGGTTTCGGCACCGGTGTGCAGGGTATAGAGCCATGGGCCATAGATCGATTGCGCTTTGGCTAACGCCGGATACGGCCCTCGGGTGATCGTCAGCAGCATCGGATGGCCATACTCGCCGGCGCCGGTGTGCAAGTCGAAACACATCACGGTTTCAGCACCGGCCAGATGATTCTCGATGATTGAATGCAACGTGCGATTCGACCAGCTCGGCGCAAGTCCGCCAAAAAACAGTCCGTCGGGATGACTGTGCTGGCCACCCTCGACAATCGACATGACGGCCGGCCAGCCATGCTTGGCGATTTGCGCATCAAGCAAGCCATCAGCTTTTTGCCGCTCGGGGCCGTTCAAATCGGTGCAGGCGTAAATTTCATGCAGAGTGGCGTATGCCTGGTTATCCGGAAGCGGTCGGTTGAAATCCAGATGATTGCGGTTGAGGTCGATGTTGTCTTCGTTGACCCGCCGCAGCCATGCCGTGCCCCACGGGTTGATCAGGTGAATCATCACCACCGCGACATCCTTCGCCAGCGACTCCTGCGTGAAATGCTTG
Source organism: Pseudomonas sp. IAC-BECa141 (assembly GCF_020544405.1). NCBI lineage: Bacteria > Pseudomonadati > Pseudomonadota > Gammaproteobacteria > Pseudomonadales > Pseudomonadaceae > Pseudomonas > Pseudomonas sp. IAC-BECa141. The sequence goes on from NZ_CP065410.1 coordinate 5,182,688, forward strand.
AGCCAGTCGATCTGGCACTCCGAACCGTAATAACCCTCAACCCCGTGGGTGCCGCTGAGCGCCACCAGGCGCCGCTTGGCCGATGGATCCCCCAGTACCGCGACATCGGTACTCAAAGACTCGCCAAACGGCCCATTGAGCGGATGCGCGTACGAAGAGAGCGTTGCGCCCGCCCCCTTCGCGGCGGCCAGAAAGCGCTCGCGCTGTTCGCGATAGCTGGGCCGGGTCGGAAACTCGTTGTGCATGGCGACCTCTTGTTGATTGTTCTGGCTTCACGTTTGCCCATGACCCTACAGAAAATCCGCCAAGGCATGAAGGACAAAGATACCTGCGGTTTGCGTCGTACACGGTCGGCCGATACAGTCCGTCAGACTTTTATCCCACGGACGGAGAGCCCGCGTGTTTCCAGCCCTGCCCCTGAACCGTTTTCGCCTGCCCGCCCTGGCTCTGATCGTCAGCGCCATCGCCCTCACGGCCTGTAACGCACCGCCCTCCTCGACCCTGCCGCTGGCACCGGAAGCCGCCTCCGGTTACCGCACCGGCCTGCAAGCCAGCCACGCTGAAAAACACATGGCCGCCGCTGCCAATCCGCTGGCCGCCGAGGCCGGTCGCGAGATGTTGCGTCAGGGTGGTTCCGCCATCGATGCCGCCATCGCGATGCAAGCCGTGTTGACCCTGGTCGAGCCGCAGTCCTCCGGGATCGGCGGTGGCGCGATGATCGTGCTGTGGGACGGTAAACAGGTGCGCACCTACGACGGTCGCGAAACCGCACCGGCCGGCGCGACCGAGAAGCTGTTTCTTCAGGCCGACGGCAAACCGATGCCGTTCCCGCAGGCGCAGATCGGCGGACGCTCCGTCGGCACACCGGGCGTGATGCGAGCGCTGGAACTGGCGCACAAAAAGCACGGCCGTTTGCCGTGGGCGACGTTGTTCGAGCCGGCGATCAAACTGGCGGAACAGGGCTTTGCAATTTCCCCGCGCCTGCATTCGCTGCTGGAATCCGATCCGGTGATTCGCCGTTCGCCGGACATGGCCAGGTACTTTCTGAACAGCGACGGCAGCGTCAAGGCAGTCGGCACGCGATTGCAAAACCCGGCGCTGGCCGGCGTGCTCAAACGCATCGCCAATGAAGGTGCGGACGCGCTGTACAAAGGCCCGATCGCGGAAGAGATCGTGGCCAAGGTTCAGGGGCACGCCAACCCCGGTAGCCTGTCACTGACCGACCTTCAGCACTATCAGACCAAGGAGCGCGCGCCCCTGTGCACCGACTACAAGCGCTGGCAGGTTTGCGGCATGCCGCCACCCTCATCGGGCGGGATTGCGGTGGCGCAGATTCTCGGCACCTTGCAGGCGCTGGAAACCCGCGATCCGCGCCTGTCCCTGACGCCGCTCAAGCCTGTGCAAACCGATAAACCCGCCGCTATCGAGCCCGCGCCGCAAGCCGTGCACCTGATCGCCGAAGCCGAACGTCTGGCCTACGCCGACCGCGCGCAATACGTAGCCGATACCGACTTCGTGCCGGTGCCGGTCAAAGGCCTGGTCGATCCGGGTTACCTGGCCAGCCGCGCCAGCCTGATCGGCGAACGCAGCATGGGCAGCGCCAAACCCGGCACACCGCCGGGCGTGGAAGTCGCCTACGCGCCGGATCGCTCGCCGCTGCGCATTTCCACCTCGCAAGTGGTCGCGGTGGATGACTTCGGTGGCGCCGTGTCGATGACCACCACCATCGAAGCAGCGTTCGGCTCGCACCTGATGGTTCAGGGCTTCTTGCTCAACAATCAGATGACCGATTTCTCGTTCATCCCCGAAGAGAACGGACAGAAAGTCGCCAACCGCGTAGAGCCCGGCAAACGCCCTCGCTCGTCGATGGCACCGACCCTGATCTTTGATCGCAACAGCGGCGAATTCGTCGCCACCGTCGGCTCACCCGGCGGCTCGCAGATCATCGAATACGTGGCCAAAACCACCGTCGGTCTGCTCGACTGGAACCTCGACCCGCAAAGCGCCATCAGCCTGCCCAACTTCGGCAGCCGCAATGGCCCCACTGAACTGGAACAGGGCCAGTTCAGCCCGACGCTGATCCAGGCACTCAAGGACAAGGGCCACGCTGTGAGCGAAATCGACATGACCAGCGGCACCCAGGCCATCGTGCGGGTCAAGGATGCCCAGGGGAATGCAACACTGACGGGTGGGGCAGATCCTCGGCGCGAAGGAATAGCGTTAGGGGATTGAATTCCCTACCAGCCAACTGAAAAAGGCTTACCGATAGGCAAGCCTTTTTTGTATTGCAACATCCGGCCATGACCTGTCATCAGGCGGCGCTCACACCGACAGCGTCTTGCCATCCACCGGATCGCCAATTGTCAGGAAGTGTCCACCGGCCACATGGTGCAGCGTGCGCAAGCCGTCATGCCCCTCGAAGTGCCAGCGTCCATCGCTGAAGACTCGCGAATCAGCGTGCGCCGCAATGACCTCGGCCAGGAACAGATCGTACTGTTCATGATTGCGCGGCTCCGGCAGCAACCGGCATTCGAGCCAGGCGACACAACCGTCCAGCAACGGTGCCTCGACCTGCTCACCGGCGAAAGTCGGCAGGCCATAAGCCTGGAACTTGTCCCGCCCCTGATCCCGATTGATTTCAAGACCCGAAGTCGAACCCACGGTCTGCACGATGTCAGCCTGATTCACACAGGGAACGTTGAGAACAAAGGTGCCCGAGGCTTCGAGCAGTTGTCGGGTCCAGGTGGATTTGTCGAGGACTACCGCCACTTTCGGCGGATCGAAATCCAGCGGCATGGCCCACGCAGCAGCCATGATGTTGCGCTGCCCGTCATGGGCGGCGCTGACCAGCACGGTCGGCCCGTGATTGAGCAGGCGGTAGGCTTTGTTCAGGGGAACCGGGCGACGGAAGGACTCGCGCATGGGATCTGCTCCGGGAAAAAGAGCCGATTGTAGCGGGATAGAAACAACGAAGGGATGACCGCGAACCATCCCTTCGCCCGACAGGCATCAGCTCGATAACTGGTTGGCGAACTGGCCGACCGCATCCACCACTTTCTGCGCGCCGTCCTGAATCTCGACGATTACCGTACCCGCCTCCGCCGCCAGCGCCAACCCTTGTTCGGCCTGTTGCTTGCCGTCAGTCATCAGGGCCACGGCGTTGCGCGCCATGTCCTGGTTCTGGCGCACCACACCGACAATTTCTTCGGTCGCCTGGCTGGTGCGCGAAGCCAGTTGCCGCACTTCGTCGGCCACCACCGCAAAGCCTCGACCCTGCTCACCGGCGCGAGCGGCTTCGATGGCGGCGTTCAGCGCCAGCAGGTTGGTCTGTTCGGCAATGCCGCTGATGGTCTTGACGATGGTGCCGATCACCTGGGATTGCTCGTTCAGCGCCTCGATGCCCTCGCCGGCGGTCTGCATGTGTTTCGACAGATCGCGCATCACGTTGACTGCTTCAGTTACCACACGGGTGCCGCGCTGGGCGGTGCTGTCAGTTTGCAGGGACGTGCTGTAGGCGATGTTGGCGGCGTCGGCGACAGCCTGTTCCTGATTGACCTGATCGGTGATCACCGTGGCGAACTTCACCACTTTGTAGAGTTTTTCGTTGGCGTCGAGCACCGGGTTGTAGGACGCCTCCAGCCAGACTGTCCGGCCATGGCTGTCGACCCGCTTGAAACGGCCGGCGACGAATTCGCCGTTGTTCAGGCGACGCCAGAAGTTCTGGTACTCGGCGCTGTTGTACTCCTCCGGCTCACAGAACTGGCGGTGATGTTTGCCCTTGATCTGCGCCAGGCTGTAACCCATGCCCTGGAGGAACCGGTCGTTGGCAGTCAGCACATTTCCGCTGAGGTCGAACTCGATCACGGCGGTCGAACGTACCAGCGCGCCGATCAGGTTCTCGTGTTCGCGGGAGGCCTCGATGGTGCGGGTCAGGTCGCTGGAGAAAATCGAGAAATGCTTGATCCGGCCATCCGATGAACGAATCGGCTGGGCGATCGAACGCAACCACGCCTCTTCGCCATTACCGCGGGAAAGACGCACAGCGCCGGCGAAATGCTCGCCACGGGTCAAAGCGGCCTTGAAGCGGTGATGAAAATCGTCGGACTTCACATGCGCCGGCACGATGTCTTCGATCGCTCGGCCGATCAGGTCCTGACTCTTGTAGAACATTTCACTGAGGAAATTCTGGTTGACCGACTGAATCCGTCCGTCGGGCTCAAGGGTAAGCACCAGCATCTCGCTTTCCAGGCTTTCCTTCACTTGCAGAAGGCTGGAGAGTTCTTCACGAAGAGCCGCCAGCTCTTGCTTCAGGCGTTTGTTGAACATGGGAAAGCACCGATGGACTGGATGGATAGCGGGTATGCAGCCTAACCATCGGCCTTGGAAATCTTTTCTGAAGAGCGCTTGAGGCTTGTCCTACAAAAATAGTTACGCCTCGACAAATCAGGCAGTGCCGGCTACCGGACACTGTTCTGCGCGCGGCATGCGCGAACCGAAATACGCCGCAGTGAAGACGCCCACTGTGCCCATCGCTGTGCAGAACATCACACAGATCCAAGGGCTCCATGGCATCAGACCGATCAGCAGCAACGGTGTGACACTGGCCCAGGCGGCGTAGGCAATGTTGTAAGTGAAGGAGATCCCGGAAACGCGGATCCGCGCCGGGAACAGGCTGACCATCACCGACGGCACCGCACCGACCACGCCACAGCACAACCCGGCGATGGCATAGGCCAGACCGACCCAATCCCCACCGCTGATCAGGCAGGTGTAAAGCAGGCCGATCCCCAGCGGCAGCAGCAGGCTGTAGAGCATGACCGTGCGCCAGGCACCGATGCGATCCACCAGTCGTCCGGCAATCACGCAGCCGATGTTCAGAAAGACGATGCCCAGCGCACTTAACGCGAAGGTGTGGCCGGCAGTCATGCCGAAGGTTTTCTGCATCATCGTCGGGGTAATGACCACGAACACCACCACTGCCGAGGTCAGCACGCAGGTCAGGAGCATGGCCGGCAACATGGCCAGGCGATGGTCGCGCAGCACAGTGCGCAGCGGCAGTTCGACCCGCGCCTCGCGCTGCGCCTCCATGGCCATGAACACCGGGGTTTCGCTCAGCCAGCGGCGCAGCCAGACGCCGATCACGCCGAATACACCGCCCAGCAGAAACGGATAACGCCATGCGTAATCCAGCACCTCAGCCGGGGTGAACACCTGCGCAAGAAAGGTCGCGGTCAACGCGCCGATCAGATAACCGAAGGTCAGCCCGGCCTGCAGAAAGCCCAACGCATAACCGCGATGCCCGGCCGGCGCGTGCTCGGCGACGAACACCCAGGCGCTCGGCACTTCACCGCCCACCGCCGCGCCTTGCAGGATGCGCAGCGCCAGCAGCAACAGCGGTGCGAAATAGCCGATCTGCGCGTAGGTCGGCATGATCCCGATCAGCAGGCACGGCAGCGCCATCATCAGGATGCTCAGGCTGAAAACTTTCTTGCGCCCCAGCCGGTCGGCGAAATGCGCCATCAGGATTCCACCCAGCGGGCGCGCCAGATAGCCGGTGACAAAGATCCCGAAACTTTGCAGCAGGCGCAGCCACTCAGGCATTTCCGTCGGGAAGAACAGCTGGCTGAGGGTCAGGGCGAAGAACACGAAAATGATGAAATCGTAGATCTCCAGCGCCCCGCCCAGTGCCGCAAGGCCGAGGGTCTTGTAGTCGGAACGGCTGAACGGCGCCGGTCGGGCAGTGGAATGGGCAGTCATGGCAAAGAACTCTGGCAGGCAAAAAACCAAGGCGCCCATGGTCTACGCAAACGGTCCGCCGGACAACCCGTTAGACCATAGTCTGATTCAGTGAAACACGGTCACAAAAATCCGCCGGTTGATTTACTGTTGGCACCTGTCCAGACGGGCCGGCCAAGCCCCGAAGACCACAATAAACATAAAAATCCGAGGTACTCCCGTGGCCGTTGATATCGAAGATAGCCGCTCTGCGCGCTTTGCCTTGCGCTGCTCCAGTTTTGCCGAACGCTGGTTTCCCGACTCCTGGGTGTTCGCCGCACTTGCCGTGATCATCGTCGCACTGGCGACCCTGGCCATGGGCGCCAGACCCACCGACGCCGCCATGGCGTTCGGGGACGGATTCTGGAGCCTGATCCCGTTCACCATGCAGATGGCCTTCGTGGTGATCGGCGGTTATGTCGTGGCCAGTTCGCCGCCCGCCGTGAAACTGATCGATCGCCTGGCGCGGATCCCGAAGAACGGTCGCTCGGCCGTGGCCTGGGTCGCGCTGATCTCGATGGTCGCGTCCTTGTTGAACTGGGGCCTGTCGCTGGTGTTCGGCGGTTTGCTGGTCCGCGCCCTCGCCCGCCGCACCGATCTGAAAATGGACTACCGCGCCGCCGGTGCGGCCGCCTACCTTGGCCTCGGCGCCGTGTGGGCGCTGGGCCTGTCGTCGTCCGCCGCGCAGTTGCAGGCCAACCCGGCCAGCCTGCCGCCGTCGATCCTGTCGATCACCGGGGTGATCCCGTTCACCCAGACGATTTTCCTCTGGCAGTCGGGGGTGATGCTGCTGGCACTGATCGTGATTTCGATCATCATCGCCTACGCCACCGCGCCCGGCCCGAACTCGGCGCGTGACGCCAGGGCCTGCGGCATCGATCCGGCCTTCAACCTGCCGCCGCTGCAACCGCGCACCCGGCCCGGCGAGTGGCTGGAGCACAGCCCGCTGCTGATCATCCTGTTGGTCTTGCTGGCGGCCGGTTGGCTGTTCCACGAGTTCTCGACCAAACCTGCGATCACCGCGATTTCCGGGCTCAACACCTATAACTTCCTGTTCATCATGCTCGGCGCGTTGCTGCACTGGCGCCCGCGCAGCTTCCTTGATGCGGTGTCGCGCGCCGTGCCGACCACCACCGGGGTGCTGATCCAGTTCCCGCTGTACGGCTCGATTGCCGCGCTGATGACCACGGTCAAGGGCACCGATGCCCAGACCCTGGCCCATCACATCTCGACGTTCTTCGTCAGCATCGCTTCCCACGACACCTATGCGTTGCTGATGGGCGTGTACTCGGCGATTCTCGGTTTCTTCATTCCGTCTGGCGGCGGCAAGTGGATCATCGAGGCGCCATACGTGATGCAGGTGGCCAACGATCTCAACTATCACCTCGGCTGGGCGGTGCAGATCTACAACGCCGCCGAAGCCCTGCCGAACCTGATCAACCCGTTCTACATGCTGCCGCTGCTGGGCGTGCTGGGGCTGAAGGCGCGGGATCTGATCGGTTTCTCGTTTGTGCAATTACTCGTGCATACGCCGCTGGTATTGGTACTGCTGTGGGCGCTGGGTACGACGCTTTCGTATCTGCCGCCCGTCATGCCGTAAACGATGACGACAGGACGCCGGCTCCGGCGCCCTGTCTTTCCCTTCGACAAAAACGATCCTTCCTGCGGCTGCCTGTCGCAAATAATGGCTCAGAGCCATCATCTTTCTTTACCGCGCCACTGCCTCGGTAATATTCTTGCGCGCCCAATATCTGTTTCATTTTTTGTCTGAGCGCAAAGGGAGTTCGTTGCAATGATCGTCGGGATTGACCTGGGAACCACCAACAGCCTTGTTGCCGTATGGCGCGGCGATGCCACTGAGTTGGTGCCTAACGCCCTGGGGCAGTTTCTGACACCCAGCGTGGTGGGCCTGGACGATCAGGGCCGGATTCTGGTCGGGCAAGCCGCCCGCGAACGCCTGCACACTCATCCGCGCCTGACTGCGTCGCTGTTCAAACGCCATATGGGCAGTGCGACGGAGGTCTACCTCGGGGATAAAAAATTCCGTCCCGAAGAGCTGTCGGCGCTGGTGCTCAAGAGCCTCAAAGAAGACGTCGAGCGCACCTACGGCCATACCGTCACGGAAGCCGTGATCAGCGTGCCGGCCTATTTTAGCGACGCCCAGCGCAAGGCCACGCGCATCGCCGGTGAACTGGCGGGCCTGAAAGTCGAAAAGCTGATCAACGAACCCACCGCCGCCGCACTCGCCTACGGCCTGCACCAACGGGACAAGGAAACGTCGTTTTTGGTGTTCGACCTGGGTGGCGGCACGTTCGACGTGTCGATTCTCGAACTCTTCGAGGGCGTCATGGAAGTGCGCGCCAGCGCCGGTGACAACTTCCTCGGCGGCGAGGATTTCGACAACGTGCTGCTCGAGCACTTTATCGATCAGCATCGCAACGTCTCGGACTTCCCCGAGCGCTCCACCATCCTCCAGCCGCTGCGCCGCGAAGCCGAGCGCGTACGCCGCGCACTGGGCCAGGACGCCAGCACCGAATTCAGATTGCAGGTCGGCGAAAAACAATGGACGCAGACCATCACTCAGGCGCAGATGGCGACGTTGTACATGCCGCTGCTCGAACGCCTGCGCGCGCCGATCGAACGGGCCCTGCGGGACGCACGCATCCGCGTCAGCGACCTCGATGAGATCCTGCTGGTCGGCGGCACCACCCGCATGCCGCTGGTGCGCAAACTTGCCGCCGGGCTGTTCGGCCGTTTCCCGTCGATCAGCCTCGATCCGGATCAGGTCGTGGCTCAGGGCGCCGCGATTCAGGCAGCACTCAAGGCCCGTTCGGCCGCGCTGGAAGAAGTGGTGCTCACCGATGTCTGTTCCTACACCCTGGGGATCGAGACTTCCACGCAGGTCGGTCGCCAGTATGAAAGCGGTCACTACTTGCCGATCATCGAACGCAACAGCATCGTCCCGGTCAGCCGGGTGAAAACCGTGCAGACCCTTCACGACAACCAGGAACAGGTCGTCGTGAAGATCTTTCAGGGCGAAAGCCGCCTGGTCAAAGACAACGTGGCGCTCGGCCAACTGGACATCAAGGTGCCCAAGCGCAAGGCCGGCGAAGTCGAGCTGGATGTGCGCTTCACCTACGACAACAACGGCTTGCTCGAAGCCCAGGTCAGCATTCCCCTGACCGGTCAGCAACACTCGCTGGTCATCGAGAACAACCCCGGCGTGCTGACGCCCGAGGAGATCCAGCAGCGCCTGCAAGCCCTGGCGCAACTGAAGATCCATCCGCGCGAGCAGCAGGTGAACACTCTGCTCAGTGCACGGTTGGAACGTCTCTATCAGGAAAGCCTGGGCGACCTGCGCGATCAGATCGGCTACTGGGCCAAGCAATTCCAGCAGGCGCTGGATTCCCAGGACGAGCGGCAGATCCGTGAAACCCGTACCGAACTGAGCAAACAGTTGAGCGCCCTCGACCGTAACCCTTGGCAGTAAGGAAGCACGACATGGAATGCTGGTCTGTCCTGCAACTGCCCGAAGACGCCGGGCTGCGTGATATCAAGCGCAGCTATGCGCGCCTGCTGAAAGTCTTTCGGCCCGATGAGGATGCCGCAGGTTTTCAGCGCCTGCGCGAAGCCTATGAGCGCGCGCTGTCGATTGCCCAATGGCGCCTTGAAAACGAGGAGACCGAGGAGCACGGCGACGTCATGCTGGCTCCGGGGATCGCCGCGCTGGCGGTACAAGAGCAGTCCATGGCTCAGCCACTGCAGAAGACCGGAACCGATGCGTGGGATTACCCTTCGCCGCCATTCGAGCCGGTGACCCCGGCCGCGCCCGAAGCACCGCTCGAGTCTCCGGTCTTGCGGGTACAGCCCCTGAATCCGGAGCCTGTGGAACCGACCGTTGATCCGGCCGTTGAAGCCGCGTCGCAATTGCTGAACGGCCTCTCGGACACCAATCTGGACCAACGCTGGGAGCAAGCGCGCCAGCAGGATTGTGCGCAAGCGTTCCAGACACTGTTGCTGACGTTGTGCTTCGACCATCCCGCCCTGCGCCTTTCGATTGCCCGTTGGGCAGTGCAGCACCTCGGATGGCTGGGCCCGTGGCAGGAGATCGTGATCGGCGACGGGCAGCGCGGCATTCTTGCCACCGAGTTGCTGATGGACTACCGGCAATCGCTGGAGGCATTGCTCGCCTCGCAGAACGAGCGTGAATTTCTCGTGCAGCTCAAGACTTATACGGCCCAACCCTGGCTCCAGGTGTTCGACCGTCGGGAACACTGGCAGCAGATCATCCTGCAACTGCTGCAGGACACGGAATGGAGCGTGCCGCTGTTCGACCGTGTGTCCCAACTGTTCGGCTGGGACGACACCAAGGGCATTCATCCGCAACCGGACTGGCTCTGGCAGGCGCTGATTGAGCGCTGCAACCAGGAAAGCCTCTACGACACCCTGTGCGCCCGGGCCGAAGATCAGCGCAACGGGTCGCCCGACGCGCTCGCCGCGCGGATGCTGATCAGCCCGATGAAGCCGCGGCAACAGAAAGACATGACCGACCGGTTCATTCCGGCTGACTGGCAGGCCTGCCAGCAACTGTCGGAAACCCTCAAGTGGCGCTTCCCCGACCTGCTCGCCCGTTTGCCGTACGCCGACGTTTTCTACTGGCGACGGTTCTTGCCACGCTACATCGCCGCCGAAACCTGGTTGCGGTCATGGGCTGCGATTGCGCTGGCGCTGTGGCTGTTCTATCTGCCTGCCGAGCACAAGAGCACGGCCATGAGCATCGTCATTCCCCTGGCCTTCGCCTGTGTTCCTGTCTGGTTTTTCCGGATCGGCTTGAGTTATTGGTTTCTGATCAGCGCCCATTTGATCGTTCAGGATCTGTGGTTGACCGAAAGGATCATTCCACGCCGATGGAACCCTGATACACGCTGGCTCGTGCTGCGCCATGGCCTGCCGCAAGCCGTCATGATCCTGCTGTTCTCGGTCATGCTCGGAGGTCTGGGAGCCTTCACCTATATCGGGGTGATCCTGATCGGGCTCTGGCACAAGCGGCGCATCGGTACGCTCGACCCGGAGTTCAGCGACAAGCACCCTTGGCTGACTGCGCTGCATTGGGCGCATTTCAGTCCGCTGCAACTGCTGTTTCTGGTGGTCATGACCGGCGTGATTCTCGCCAGTCAGCTCGGTTATTCGCTGAAACTCCTGTTCCCCGGCTAGGCTAGATGCGGGCCGGATTGCCCCTCCACCAAGGTTTTACCCTCGCTGAAAAGGATCTGAGCATGTTGAAACTTGCAGGCCTCACCCTCGCGGCGCTCACGTTGAGCGCCGCCGCCCACGCCGATGTCGACCTGAAACTGGGCAGCACCGAGCGCGTTACCCGTCTCTTCGCCTACCCCAACAATTGCAGCGTGATCTGCTTTCGCAACTGGACGCTGGAGCAGACCGTCGCCCATTACCTGAGCCAGAGCGTGCAGCGCGACGGCTACACCAACGCCAAAGTGCTGGTGAAAAACGACAACAATCAGCTTTACGCCGAAATCAGCGGCGTACCGAAGGGCTACGACAAACCGCTGACCGCGCTGCTGGACGCCGGCGACCTGGCCTATAACGGCGCCAGCAAACTCAACGCCGACGGCAAATGGGCGTACAGCTGGTACCTGTTCCTGCCACTCGGCATGGCTCTGGAAAACCGCAAAAGTGTCGAGCTGCTGCACTTCCCGCCGGATTACTCGCTGACCCAGGCCCAGGATTACCTGCGCTCGAACACCACCGACCGCTGGGCCGCGCTGCTGACCGACAATGGCATCCCCGCCGATCAGACGCCGGCTTACCAGACCATCATCGACATCGCCCCGATCGCCGCGCCCGCCAGCGCCGGCAAGGATCTGGAAGGCGTGTACGACTACTTCAAGGATTACCAGACCACCATGGTCAAGCAGGTCAGCCAGAACGCCAGCGGCGCCGTGCTGCCAATGGTTGCCTTTGGTGCGCCGGTGCGTAACTGGATCAAGCAGCAATACGGTGCGACCGTGAATGTACTGGGTCTGGCAACCATCAGCCCGAGCGCGGGCGTGAACGTGCCGGTGCTGGGTTCCAACCACCCGAGCTACATCTGGTACGCCGCCGATCCGAGCAACTACACCGGCGACGATGCCCAGGCCAAGGCCGATGCAGCCGGTCTGAAGGTGATGGGACAAGATTTGAGCGCTGCCTGCTGGCAGGCCGGAATGGGCAGCAAACCCGGCACCGATCCCAAGACCCTGCTCAACAGCTGCACCCAGACCTGGCAAGTGACACAGAAAGCCAAGACCTGCGAGCTGTTCTACACCACGATCCGCAACCAGACCGTGGCACAAGCGGACAAGACCTGCTCGACCGCACCGATCAAATCCCAGCTGCAACAGCTGAAAAGCCCGCTGCCGGACATGGCCGCGCCCGCCGCCCATCTCTGAACGGACATGTGGTGCTCCCGTGTCAGTCCTGGCTGACGCGGGAAAGCGTCTATTTCGACTGTCAGATCTGACAGTAGACCGCTAGGGTAATTTGCAGGATCTTGGATCCAATCAGCGTGTTGCAGGACTGACAGGACGTCAGCCGACGGAAGTCGCGACACCGAAGCCAACAGGGACCGTTATGAACACATACGCATTACCGGGCAAACCGGCACGCGATACCGAAGGCATTTATCCTTTTGCCGGACTCCCCGTCCGCCTCGGATTTCCGTCGAAGCAGGATTTCCAGATTGTTCACGACCCCGAAGGGGTGGCCACCGCTGTCATAGCGTGCCGGGCATTCCTGCGAATCACCCGAATGTGTCGGGTTTCAGGCCAACTGCTGCCTTATCGCTGTCGGCAGACCCGGCAGATGCTGGCCGGTATCCATCTCTACGATCCGCGCTTTTGCGGCGCGTTCGAGCATTGCTGCGACCCGAACACCTTTCTCGACATGAGCGAGTTATGGCTGTGGGCCCTGCGAGATATTGTCGAGGGAGAACGGCTGACGGTGGACTACACCGCCACCGAAGACAAACTGCTGCGCCAGTTCGCCTGCGGTTGCGGGTCCTCGCGCTGCCGTGGGTGGATCACCGGTTACGACGAATCACCCAATCTTGAAGGCCAGCGCTATCTGCTGAGCTGGCGGCGTCGGCAAGGTTTACGCTGAACGACCGATCAAGGCGCGCCGACCGGGCGCAAGCGGTATTGCGGCGGCAATTGCTCGAAACCGCTGATCGTGGTGTTCAGGCTCTTCCAGCGACCATCCTTGATGCCGTAGATGCAGCCGTGGATCGACAGGCTCTGCCCGCGATGCCAGGCGTTCTGGATGATGCTGGTGTGGGCGACGTTGGCCACTTGCTGGATCACATTGAGCTCGCACAGACGATCGACCTGTTCTTCTTCGGTCGGCAGCTTGGCCAGTTCTTCGCGCTTTTCGTAGTACAGGTCGCGGATCGAACGCAGCCAGCCGTCGATCAGGCCGAACTGGCGATCCTGCATCGACGCCCGCACACCGCCGCAGCCGTAGTGCCCGGTCACCAGAATGTGTTTGACCTTGAGCACGTCCACCGCGTACTGGATCACCGACAGGCAGTTGAGGTCGGTGTGCAGCACCACGTTGGCGACGTTGCGGTGAACGAACAGATCGCCCGGCAGCATGCCGACGATTTCGTTGGCCGGCACCCGCGCGTCGGAGCAGCCGATCCACAGATATTCCGGTGTCTGCTGGCGGGCCAGCTTGGCGAAGAAATCCGGGTCTTCCTTGGTGATCGCGTCAGCCCAACGCTCGTTGTTATCAATCAGGTCTTGTAAGTCATGCATGCTGTAAGGCCTCAAGAAAGATGCGCTGGTATGACAGTCGACCGCCGGTCGGGGTCACTCCGGAATCAAGGGTGATTTGCTTTGAATTTCTGGTGCGCCCGGTGAGTCCATCCCAGTAAGGCCCACAGTATGAGGAATTGCCATGACTGATTCACGACGTCCCTTCGATGCGGTGCAACCGGAGCCCATCGATGATAACGAAGACCGCATGGGTTCAGTGCATGAGCTGGACTTCGACGACGAACAGCCCAGCGCAAAGATCGGCGAGGAACTGCCCGAGCGCGAGCGCGAACAGTTGTTGCCCCGTGAGCGTGTGCGCGAAGCGGGTCTCACCGGGGCATCGACCGCCGACCATGAGCCCACCGACGATGACCTGAGCCCGGAAACCCTGATCCGTGAGGACGGTGCCCGGGATGCCCAGGAGCTCGGCGGCGACAATCAGGCCGATTGGGATCTGAGCGTGGTCGACGAGGACGACATCGGCGGCGGCAACGGACTGGATGAGGCGGAGCTGGCGCGCCGCGATCCGCTGGATCGCAAGCGTTGATTTGTATTGCCTGACAGGACGCCATCGCGGGCAAGCCCGCTCCCACAGAGAGCCGGGTCGTACTCAAATTATGTATACGACACTAAAACCTGTGGGAGCGGGCTTGCCCGCGATGCTTCAACGTTTCAATTGACCAGCGTGCAGGCCATGACCACGGCATCTTCACGCCCGCCGACCGCCGGGTAGTAATCCCGGCGCCGGCCGATCTCGTTGAAGCCATAGCGTTCGTACAGGCGAAAGGCTGACGTGTTGCTGTCGCGCACTTCCAGGAAACATTCCCGGGCATCGGCCGCGTAGGCGCGGGACATCAGGTATTCGAGCAGGGTCAGCCCCAGTCCGCGCCCCTGGTTTTCCGGCTTGACCGTGATGTTGAGCAGGTGTGCCTCATCAAGAATGATCTGCACCACCCCGTGGCCCACTTGCTGCTCACCTTCGAACATCAGCCAGATCTGGTACTTGCCCAGGCCGTCGAGAAAAATCCCGCGGGTCCACGGATGGCTGTACGCGGCGTATTCAATCTTCAGCACAGCGTCCAGATCCGCCTCGGTCATCGGGCGAAACGATACAGCGTCACTCATTCGATTCTTTCCAGCGCGCCATCAGCCGACGCATGGCTTGCCACACGGCGGCCTTGCGCTGTGGCTCTTCCATCAACAATTCCAGCCCCGGCACCGCCCACGCCAGGCCCAGACCCTCGATCTGCAACTCACGGTTGAACGCCTCGGCATCCGCTTCACCGGCAAAGCGCACCGCCGGCAGTCCGATCAGCCACAGGCAGGCGCACGGCGCCGCCTCCATCTGCACCGACAGGAAACCCTGGACGAAATCCCGGGCCGCTTCCGGGCCCTGATCCATCGTGCCGCGGTTCAGCCATGGCCAACGCACCGGCTCACCGACAATCTGCGGCGCGTCCGGCAGACCGGCGGCACGCAGCATGTCCTTAAGTAACAGATAGGCAGGATCGCGGGACTGGAAAGCTTCGCCTGTGGGTAACTCCACCAGTAGCAGGCAACGGCCGGCGCGCAGCAATTGCAGGGCAAACCGCGGTGGCGGCACCGGTGCCGGCCTGGACACCACAGGTGTTTCGTCGACTTCTTCGACCGGTTTGGCGCCCGTGCGGGGACTGGCCGGCGAAGGTCGCGCAATCTCGATCTTCGGCCGTTCGACCGGACGCGCGGCCGGCTGCACCGGCGCTTCGACCGGGGTTGCCGGGATCTGCGGCGCGGCAACTTCGGGCTCGGGCATGTCCAGCAGCTCGGGCCGCGACGGGGCGGCAAAGGGCAATTCGGTGCGCGGCAGCCAGTTGACCACCTGCATGGCGTTCAAATAGGCGCGGCGGCGGGACTCGATTAGCAAGGGTCGGCCACTTGTGGATAACTGAAGTGCGCCGATTCTACCGCCGTTCGCTCAAGATCGCGCGCTGTTGATCGATAGTCTTGACCGATAACTTGACGCAAAGAAAAGCGACAGCCCGTCCCGAGAGTGAATCGCATCCTTCGTGATGCAGTACAATCGCGGCTTTTAATCGCCAACCAGCCGGCCATTCCGATGATCGAACCCAAGCGCGTCTTGCGCGCCCTCGCTGAACACTGGGCACTTCTGGAGCCACTGTGCGAGCACTTCGACCAGGGCACCCTGAGCCTCAACGAACTGCGCACGCAACTGGCCGCCCAACAACTGGACAGCACGCCGCAGGACATCACCAGCCTGCTCGACGTGTGGATCCGCCTCGACATTCTGGTTCCCGTGGCGAAAAGCCCGAACCGTTTCGAGCTCAATGCGCAGATCCACGATTTCCTGGCCTACCTGCGCCGCGAGCACCGTCTGGGCCTGTGCCTGGAGATCGAAGCCTATCTGCGCCACCTCGAGCGTCTGGCCGGTTATATCCAGGACGCGTTCGACGTCCGTGACGGCAATGATCTGGCCCGTCAGTTGCGCCTGCTCGACATGCGCGTGCGCGACGTTCTGAAGAAACTCGATAACGACGAACAGGCGCTGGTGGCCGTGGCCGAACGGGCCAAGACCAGCGACCGACAGATTCCGCTGCGTCAGCGTTACGCTGAAGTACTGGCGACCTGGGACGAATACGTCGAGCCGATGATCGATCTGGTGAACGCCGACGGCGCCTTCGAACAAGGCGTGCGCAAGGTCGAAACCGTGCTGCTGAAAATGCTCAGCGAACAGCAGCGCCTGGGCCATCTGGTCGATGACGACATGCTGCTGCGCACCCACGCGCGCATCCTCGAAATGCAGACCAGCGCCCAGTTGACCCTGCGTCACGCCCGGGAACTGCTGCTGCCACTGCGTGAGGAAGCGCGCCGACACAACGCTGTGACCCGTGGTGCCGCGCTGGCGCTGGCGGCGATCCGCCGCAAAGGCATCGACGCCGTGCCGCAAGCCGCGATGCCGCTGTTCACCCGGCCGCAAAGCACCTTCCTCGGCAGCGCCAGTCAGGTCGAAGCCTACGTCTACGCCCTCGCCCGTTTCGAGCCGAAACCGGCGCGTTTCCCCAAGGCACACAAGTCGCAGAAAACCGGCGATGCCCCGCGCGCACCGCGCACCGTGCGCGAGATGGTCGACCGCTGCGAAGAATCCCTGCCGATGCCGGATCTGATGACCTGGCTGCTGGAGCAGGAGCCGGACGGCGCGACCGACGAATTGCTTTATTGGTTCTCGCGCCTGTCGCGGGAAAAACGCTTCAAGCGCGAGCGTCTGGAACGCCGCGAATACCACACTCAGGAGCACCAGGTCAGTCTGCGCTCCTTCGCCCTGCTCTCGGCCGGCGACGCCACCGAGGATTCTGCGAGCACCCTCTCTGCAGGTACGTCTAATGCATCTTGATCTTTCCGAACTGTCGCAACTGGCGCCGATCTTCCGCGAGTTGTTCAAGGGTTACCACGTCAGCCGTCGTGATCCTGAGCTGTATGCACAACTGTCGAATTTCCAGGACCAGTACCGCACGCTGTTCAAGGCACTGGGTTTTGAACTGGTCTGCGACACCCGTGGTTTCTACTACTTCGTACCGGACATGGCTGCCGCAGCGGTGAACAAGACCGCTCAGCGTCTGGCGCTGTTCACTTTCATCCTGGTGGAGCATCTGGCCGATCAGGGCCGCGATCCGATCGCCGTGCTCGACGGCGGCAGCCTCGGCCGCGAAGAACTGCCGTCGCTGCTGGAAAAGTACCGCGACCTGTTCATCCAGGCCGAAGTGCAGACCGTTGAAGAGCTGGAAGAAAAGATCATGCGCCGCATGACCCAGCTCGGCTTCGCCAGCGAGGAAAACGGCGTGTACCGTTTCCTGCCGCCAATGCACCGCTTCCTAGACGTCTGCCTGTCGGTTCAGCAGGACCGCGACCTGGCGGCCAGCGTGCACAGCGTTCTGCCGCTGCCGGCACCGGTGCTGATCGACGAGGCCGCCGAGGCCAAATTCCTCGCCACCGACGACCCGCTCGATCTCAGCGAATTTGAGGAAGAGAGCGAAGAAGACGCACTGGCCCGCGCCATTGCCGAAGAACAGGAGTCCGATGCATGAGCCAGGAACGCTACGGCATCCGCCGCTTTGCCCTTTTGAACACCGCCGGTTACAGCCTCGGCCTGTTCCCGCTGGAAGAGCCGCTGTCGGTCTACGGCGCGAACAACCTCGGCAAATCCGCCTCGATCAACGCCTTGCAGTTCCCGATCCTGGCGCGCATGTCGGACATGAGCTTCGGCAAGTACAGCTTGGAACAATCCCGGCGCTTCTACTTTGCCTCCGACACCAGTTACATCCTCGTTGAAGTGAACCTGCCCCACGGCCCGCACGTGATCGGCGTGGTTGGTCGCGGCCCGGGTGGCGGTTTCGGTCACCAGTTCTTCGCCTACGCCGGCAAGCTCGACCTGGCTCACTACCAGAAAAACGACACCTGCCTGCGTCAGAAAGAGCTGTTCAGCAACCTTGAGAAAGAAGGTCTGAAAGCCTACGAACTCAAACCTGACGAGCTGCGTCGTTTGCTGGTCGGCGGTCATACGTCGATCCCGCTCGACCTGACTCTGATTCCGCTGCGCTCCACCAGCGAGCAGAGCCTGAAGACTTTCCGCGCGCTGTTCATCAACCTGCTGCACATGCGCGAAATCACCGCAGCCAAGCTCAAGCAATTGTTCCTCGATGCCTTCGAACATAGCCTGCGTTCCGGCAGCGTCGATTACATCGCGGCGTGCGAAGAAGCCTTCCGCGACGTGCGGCGCATGGAACAGGATTACAACTCGCTGGTGGCTGCCGGCCCGTTGGTCGAAGCCTTGTCCAATGGCGTGAAGCAGCGCGATGTGCTGCGCGGCAAACTGCATCGCCTGTCGCCGCTGCTCGACTCGTTGCTCGGCACCTGGTCGGACTACGCCACGGCGCGCAAGGAAGAGCTGACCATTCAGGCCGAGCACTACCGTCGCGAGCAGGACGACCTGCAAAACGATCAGCGGGGTGGCACTCAGGAGCTGATGCGTCTGGAACGGGAAATCTCCGGCATCCAGCGCTGGCTCGGCGAACTGTCGGTACTGAAAAACCGCTTTGCGCTGGTCGATGACGTCAAGGTGCTGGAGCAGCAACTGCTGGCGGCCAAGGACGCTCACGATGAACTGGCCGGTGCACTGGCGCAGTCCCGTCAGTTCAGCGCCGAGGATCTGGAAGAACGTCTTCGCGATCTGGAAAAACGCCTGAAGTCGGTGAAGCAGCAACTCGATCACGCCGACAACAACAGCTACGCCCGCCTGCGCGAAGAGTTCTCGCAACAGGACGTCGAACGCCTGATGCGCCTGTTCAACAGCGCGCTGTTCAGCCTGCCGCTGGGCGAACATGGCATCACCCTCGACGAGGATGGCGAATGGGTGAAGTCGGTCGAGCTGATCCTCGACGGTTTCAAGGGCGAGCGTTTCGAAGTGCCGGGTCTGTCGATCGACATCTCGCACATCGAGCCACCGGCGCTGCAAGCGCTGGCCGACCGCGCCGCGCTGCGCGATCAGAAAGAACGCCTGGAAAAAGAGCTCAAACAGCTCAAGACCCAACAAGCCGTAGCCGCCGACCGCGCTGCGAGCAAGACCCAGACCGAGGCGCTGTACCAGCAGGTACTGGATGCGCAGAAGGCGCTGGAAGACTTCCGTCGCACCCAGACCTTGAGCGCCGAAGAAGGCGACAAGCTCGAGCAACTGGCGCAGATGGAGGCCGCGCAGGACGAACTCAAACGCTCCAGCGATGCGTTCACCGAGCGCGTCCAGCAACTGTCGGCCAAGCTGCAACTGGTCGGCCGGCAGATCGCCGACATGGAAGCCAAGCAACGCACCCTCGACGACGCCCTGCGTCGCCGTCAGCTGTTGCCGGCAGACCTGCCGTTCGGTACGCCGTTCATGGATCCGGTCGACGATTCGATGGACAACCTGCTGCCGCTGCTCAACGACTATCAGGACAGCTGGCAAGGCCTGCTGCGTGCCGACGGTCAGATTGAAGCGCTTTACGCACAGGTTCGCCTTAAGGGCGTGGCCAAGTTCGACAGCGAAGACGACATGGAGCGCCGCCTGTCGTTGCTGATCAACGCTTACGCGCACCGTACCGACGAAGCCCTGACCCTCGGCAAGGCCCGTCGTGCAGCCGTGACCGATATTGCCCGAACCCTGCGCAACATCCGCAGCGACTACGACAGCCTCGAGCACCAACTGGCGTTGTTCAACCGCGAGATCAACAAGCGTCAGGTGTCCAACCTGCAGAGCTTCCGCATCGTGCTCGCACCGAACAAGGAAGCCCTCAAGCACATCGACCAGATCATCCACAGCGCCGGCCAGTACGAAGAAGGCGAAACCCTGTCGGTGTTCGACCTGAGCCAAAGTGCGGAACAGGACAACAAGAACGAAGAGGCCAAGGAATACCTGGCACGGCTGGTGGCGGCGAACCACAACCAGCTTGGCCTCAAGGACTTGTTCGAACTGGCGTTCGAGATCACTAAGGTCAACGGCCAGCCGGTGATCCACACCGATATCGACGGCGCGGCGTCCAACGGCACCACGATGACCATCAAGGCGCTGACCAACATGTACTTGTTGCTGCACTTGATGGACCGCGACCTGGCCGGCCGCGTGCGTCTGCCGTACTATCTCGACGAGGCGGCGGACATCGACGAGAAGAACCAGGCCGCCCTGCTGGAAACCAGCCTGCAACTGGGCTTCGTGCCGATTCTGGCGAGCGTGAAGCCGCAGGTCTGCGCCAGTGTCGCCATCGACCTGGAAGGTGGCAGCGGCCCGGCCGGTATCTACATCGACGAGGCGGACTGGAAGTACATCCGCCGCCACGATGTGGTGAAGGCCACGATCAACGTCGACGCGGACGAGCCGGAGCTGGATGCGGTTTGATGCGTAACTGACGGGTACAAAAAAGGGCCGCGATCCATTGGATCGCGGCCCTTTTCTATGTCTTGGAATTTTGTGCTGAATGACAGGGCCTCTTCGCAGGCAAGCCCGCGAAGGCGCCCTCAACAACGCCCCATATTTCCCGGATTATTTACCGAGGGGGATTTTCGGCGCCCAGTTCAGCCACTCGTCTTCGAACTTGTCGAACAGCGGGAAGGTTTGTTCGGCGCGGGCCGGATTGCCCATCTTCTCGCCGTCCGGGGTGGCGAAGGCGATACCGCCCTGAATCACTGTTTCAAGCGACTCGGTGCGCATGGTCACGCCTTTGAACAAGCCGATATCGAAACCGACGCCGCTGGTGTTCCAGAAGCGACTGCCGCTGCGCACCAGTGGCGCGTACTTCGGTTCGATCAGGATGTGCACCAGCACGCGATCCGCTGTCTGGCCCAGTTCGTAACCGGTGACTTTGCCCACAGTGATCTCGCGGTAGGTGACCGGCACACCCGGTTTCAGCGAGCCACGACGAGCAGCGCTCAATACCAGACTCAAACCAGCCTCTTGCTTGGTGACCTCCGGTGGATTGGCCAGGGCCACGAAGTTCTTCTGCGGGCCGAGGTTCTTGGCCGCCGGTTGCACTTCGATGTACTGGCCGGTAACCAGGGTCTCCAGGTTCGAGGTCTTGATCAGCCCCAACTCCGGTTTGACCACCCAGAACTGACTGCCGACCCGGGCGATCTTCTCCGGCACTTCAGTGATGCGCGCGGTGAGGATCACCGATTGCAGATCATCGGTCAGGTCGACACTTTCGATCTTGCCGACGTCCAGGCCTTTGAAGCGAACCGGTGTGCCGCTGCGCAGACCGTCCGCGCGATCGACCTTGATGGTGACGACAGCGCCTTTCTGATTCGCTTCGTCGTGGCTGGCGAACAGACGGAAGCGTGGAATGCGTTTTTGCAGCGGTGCCTTGGCTTGCGGCGTTTCGAAGGCAATACCGCCGGCCATCAGGGTCTGCAACGATTCACTCTTGACCTGAATGCCGCCCGTCAGACCGCCAGTCAGCGTGACGCCGCTGACGTTCCAGAACCGGG
The DNA here is from genome assembly GCF_020544405.1 of Pseudomonas sp. IAC-BECa141. NCBI lineage: Bacteria > Pseudomonadati > Pseudomonadota > Gammaproteobacteria > Pseudomonadales > Pseudomonadaceae > Pseudomonas > Pseudomonas sp. IAC-BECa141. The sequence goes on from NZ_CP065410.1 coordinate 5,204,275, forward strand.
TCGAGGCGTTGACCAGGTTTTCGTATTCCTTCTCGATGTGGACGCCGATCACCAGTTGCTTGCGGGTCTTGGAGAACTGATAGCTCTGCACCGAACCGACCTTGACCTGCTTGTAGAGAATCGGGCTGCCGACATCGATCGAACCGAGGGTGTCGGTGAACAGCACAAGGTGCAGCCCGGGGGCGCGCAGATCCAGCGGCGGTGCTTTTGGCCGGGCCTCGAATTCACGTTGTGGCGCACCCCCCTTGTCGCCTGGACGGACCGCGATGTAGTTACCTTTGACCAACGCTTCCAGACCGGTGATGCCTGCCAGTGAGATCGAAGGTTTGACCACCCAGAATTGCGTGCCGGTGACCAGATAGTCTTCAGCCAGCGGATCGAGGGTCAGCTCGGCGGTTGCGCTGGACAGGTCCGGATCGATCTTCAGCGCTTTCAGGTTACCGACCTGAATGCCCTTGTACATCACCGGGGTACGCCCGGCCTGCAGGCCTTCGAAATCGCTGAGTTTGACCTTCACACGGATGCCGGCGGCGGCCGCGTCGAAGTCTTCATAGAGACGAAACGGCAGGCTCGGATCGGTGGGCGGGCTGTCCTTGCGGTTCTCCGGGGTGGCGAAGGCGATACCGCCGGCGACGATACTGGCAAGAGATTCGCTGCGCACTTTCACGCCGGACAGGTTGGCGTCGATGCTGATGCCGCTGGCGTTCCAGAAACGGGTGTGTTTGCGCACCAGTTTGGCGTAGGTCGGTTCGATGAATACCTTGAGCTCGACCGTGCTCTGGTCTTCCGACAGCACATAACTTTTGATCTGACCGACTTTGATCTGTTTGTAGAAAACCGGGCTGCCACGATTCAACGAACCGAGGCGATCGGCCTTGATGGTCAGGTGCAGGCCGGGCTTGGAATCCGATAGCGGTGGCTCTTCGGCCAGGGCCTTGAACTTGCGAGTCGGCTCGCCTTCGCCGGGGCTGATGGCGACGTAGTTACCCGAAACCAGAGTTTCCAGACCGGTGATCCCGGCCAGGGTCACGCTTGGCTTGACCAGCCAGAATCGGGTGCTGGTCTTGAGGTACTGATCGACATCCTTGTTCATCTCGATAGTCGCGATGACACCTTTGGAGTTGCCTTCATCATCGAGCTTGAGGGCTTTCACCTTGCCGACCGGCATGCCTTTGTAGACCACTTCGGTCTTGTTGGCCTGAATGCCTTCACCACTTTCAAAACGCACCTGAATCTCGATGCCGGTTTCGGTATAGGCACGCCAGCCGAGCCAGCCACCGATAATGAGGGCGATCAGGGGCAACACCCAGATGGCGGACCAGTTCGAAGCCGGTCGGGTTTTCGCTACAGGCAAATCAGTCATGGTCGGCGTCCGACTCCGTGTTATCCCAAATCAGTCGGGGATCGAAAGTGACAGCGGCGAGCATCGTCAGAATCACCACACTGGCGAAGGCGATGGCGCCAAGATTGGCTTCGACGCTGGCAAGCCGGCCGAAGTTGACGACCGCCACCAGAATGGCGATCACAAAAATATCGAGCATCGACCAGCGGCCGATGAACTCGATGAAGCGGTACATCCAGATCCGCTGACGGGCGGACAAGGGCTGGCGGCGCTGCACGGAAAACAGCAGCAGCGCGATGCCCACCAGCTTGAACGTCGGCACCAGGATGCTGGCGATGAACACCACGGCGGCAATCGGAATCATGCCGTGCTGCACCAGCTGGATGACGCCGGACATGATCGTGCTCGGATCACCCTGCCCCAGTGAGCTGACGGTCATGATCGGCAGTACGTTGGCCGGGATGTAGATAATCGCGGCCGTGATCAACAGCGCCCAGGTTCGCGCAAGGCTGTTGGGCCGCCGGGCGTGAACCAGCGCACCGCATCGGGTGCAGGTCTGCACATCGCTGTCGGTATCCTGCCTGTTCAGTTCGTGGCATTCGGTACAGATCAGAATGCCTGCATCAATCGCCCGCATGGGCATCTTCTCCTGATAACGCCTGCCAGATCTGGTGCGGCGACATCACCACTTCGAGCCAGACCTGAACCAGTAACAAGCCGATGAAACACGCCAGACCGAGGCCCACGGTGATAGCTGCCATGTCCGCCAGTTTGACGATTGCGACCAGGACGCCCATCAGGTAGACCTCGAGCATGCCCCAGTCTTTGAGGTGGTGATAAATGCGGTAGAGCAGCAGGCCATAACTGCGTCCGGTGTTGAAACGGATCGTCAGCAACACAATCAATTGGCACAGCAGTTTCAGCAGCGGAATTGCCATGCTGCAAAGGAATACCACCACTGAAACACCGCGCATATCGGTGTTGAAAAGACCGATCACACCGCTCCAGACAGTGTCCTGCGACGATTGCCCGAGAAGATTGAGCTGCATGATGGGTAAAAAGTTCGCCGGCACGTAGAGCAACAACGCGGCAATGACCAGGGCGAGACTGCGCTGCACCACGTTATGACGGTGAGCGTACAGTTCGTAACCGCAGCGTGGACAGAGAGCTTTTTCGCCGTGAGCAAGCTTGGGCTTGCGCATCAGCAGATCGCACTCATGGCAGGCCACCAAGTCATCCAGCGGTAAATCTGACAGCCCGGGGGCGTCAACCGAATCTGACATAAGGGCTCTGACTCCGAAAAAGTTGGGATCTATTCTAGTGTTCTGATTCGAAAATAACTGTGCAAATTTGTTCGCTGACGCGAGCAAAAACTTTCCTGCGGGCAAAACAAAACCCCAACTGCTTTCGCAATTGGGGTTTCGGAATTTAATCTTGACGATGACCTACTCTCACATGGGGAAACCCCACACTACCATCGGCGATGCATCGTTTCACTTCTGAGTTCGGGATGGGATCAGGTGGTTCCAACGCTCTATGGTCGTCAAGAAATTCGGGTACTGACTCGTGACCAGATGGCCTCGCTTCAGCAAATTGAGTATGTGACAGCTTTCGGTGTTTTGTGAGCGTCGAACTTTCGGTTCATTGCGTCTTCACACACCGCAATCTGATCTCTTTCGAGTCTGCAGATTGCTTGGGTGTTATATGGTCAAGCCTCACGGGCAATTAGTATTGGTTAGCTCAACGCCTCACAGCGCTTACACACCCAACCTATCAACGTCGTAGTCTTCGACGGCCCTTCAGGGAACTCAAGGTTCCAGTGAGATCTCATCTTGAGGCAAGTTTCCCGCTTAGATGCTTTCAGCGGTTATCTTTCCCGAACATAGCTACCCGGCAATGCCACTGGCGTGACAACCGGAACACCAGAGGTTCGTCCACTCCGGTCCTCTCGTACTAGGAGCAGCCCCTCTCAAATCTCAAACGTCCACGGCAGATAGGGACCGAACTGTCTCACGACGTTCTAAACCCAGCTCGCGTACCACTTTAAATGGCGAACAGCCATACCCTTGGGACCGGCTTCAGCCCCAGGATGTGATGAGCCGACATCGAGGTGCCAAACACCGCCGTCGATATGAACTCTTGGGCGGTATCAGCCTGTTATCCCCGGAGTACCTTTTATCCGTTGAGCGATGGCCCTTCCATACAGAACCACCGGATCACTAAGACCTACTTTCGTACCTGCTCGACGTGTCTGTCTCGCAGTCAAGCGCGCTTTTGCCTTTATACTCTACGACCGATTTCCGACCGGTCTGAGCGCACCTTCGTACTCCTCCGTTACTCTTTAGGAGGAGACCGCCCCAGTCAAACTACCCACCATACACTGTCCTCGATCCGGATAACGGACCTGAGTTAGAACCTCAAAGTTGCCAGGGTGGTATTTCAAGGATGGCTCCACGCGAACTGGCGTCCACGCTTCAAAGCCTCCCACCTATCCTACACAAGCAAATTCAAAGTCCAGTGCAAAGCTATAGTAAAGGTTCACGGGGTCTTTCCGTCTAGCCGCGGATACACTGCATCTTCACAGCGATTTCAATTTCACTGAGTCTCGGGTGGAGACAGCGCCGCCATCGTTACGCCATTCGTGCAGGTCGGAACTTACCCGACAAGGAATTTCGCTACCTTAGGACCGTTATAGTTACGGCCGCCGTTTACCGGGGCTTCGATCAAGAGCTTCGCGTTAGCTAACCCCATCAATTAACCTTCCGGCACCGGGCAGGCGTCACACCCTATACGTCCACTTTCGTGTTTGCAGAGTGCTGTGTTTTTAATAAACAGTCGCAGCGGCCTGGTATCTTCGACCGGCGTGGGCTTACGCAGCAAGTGCTTCACCCTCACCGGCGCACCTTCTCCCGAAGTTACGGTGCCATTTTGCCTAGTTCCTTCACCCGAGTTCTCTCAAGCGCCTTGGTATTCTCTACCCAACCACCTGTGTCGGTTTGGGGTACGGTTCCTGGTTATCTGAAGCTTAGAAGCTTTTCTTGGAAGCATGGCATCAACCACTTCGTCGCCTAAAGGCAACTCGTCATCAGCTCTCGGCCTTGAAACCCCGGATTTACCTAAGATTTCAGCCTACCACCTTAAACTTGGACAACCAACGCCAAGCTGGCCTAGCCTTCTCCGTCCCTCCATCGCAATAACCAGAAGTACAGGAATATTAACCTGTTTTCCATCGACTACGCTTTTCAGCCTCGCCTTAGGGACCGACTAACCCTGCGTCGATTAACGTTGCGCAGGAAACCTTGGTCTTTCGGCGTGGGTGTTTTTCACACCCATTGTCGTTACTCATGTCAGCATTCGCACTTCTGATACCTCCAGCAAGCTTCTCAACTCACCTTCACAGGCTTACAGAACGCTCCTCTACCGCATCACTTGCGTGATACCCGTAGCTTCGGTGTATGGTTTGAGCCCCGTTACATCTTCCGCGCAGGCCGACTCGACTAGTGAGCTATTACGCTTTCTTTAAAGGGTGGCTGCTTCTAAGCCAACCTCCTAGCTGTCTAAGCCTTCCCACATCGTTTCCCACTTAACCATAACTTTGGGACCTTAGCTGACGGTCTGGGTTGTTTCCCTTTTCACGACGGACGTTAGCACCCGCCGTGTGTCTCCCATGCTCGGCACTTGTAGGTATTCGGAGTTTGCATCGGTTTGGTAAGTCGGGATGACCCCCTAGCCGAAACAGTGCTCTACCCCTACAGTGATACATGAGGCGCTACCTAAATAGCTTTCGAGGAGAACCAGCTATCTCCGAGCTTGATTAGCCTTTCACTCCGATCCACAGGTCATCCGCTAACTTTTCAACGGTAGTCGGTTCGGTCCTCCAGTCAGTGTTACCTAACCTTCAACCTGCCCATGGATAGATCGCCCGGTTTCGGGTCTATTCCCAGCGACTAGACGCCCTATTAAGACTCGCTTTCGCTACGCCTCCCCTATTCGGTTAAGCTCGCCACTGAAAATAAGTCGCTGACCCATTATACAAAAGGTACGCAGTCACAGAACAATGTCTGCTCCCACTGCTTGTACGCATACGGTTTCAGGATCTATTTCACTCCCCTCTCCGGGGTTCTTTTCGCCTTTCCCTCACGGTACTAGTTCACTATCGGTCAGTCAGTAGTATTTAGCCTTGGAGGATGGTCCCCCATATTCAGACAAAGTTTCTCGTGCTCCGTCCTACTCGATTTCATGACTAAGAGACTTTCGCGTACAGGGCTATCACCCACTATGGCCGCACTTTCCAGAGCGTTCCGCTAATCTCAAAGCCACTTAAGGGCTAGTCCCCGTTCGCTCGCCACTACTAAGGGAATCTCGGTTGATTTCTTTTCCTCAGGGTACTTAGATGTTTCAGTTCCCCTGGTTCGCTTCTTGCACCTATGTATTCAGTACAAGATAACCATCTTATGATGGCTGGGTTCCCCCATTCAGACATCTCCGGATCAAAGTCTGTTTGCCGACTCCCCGAAGCTTTTCGCAGGCTACCACGTCTTTCATCGCCTCTGACTGCCAAGGCATCCACCGTATGCGCTTCTTCACTTGACCATATAACCCCAAGCAATCTGGTTATACTGTGAAGACGACATTCGCCGAAAATTCGAATTTCTCAACTAAGAGAACTCACAAATTTTACCTTAGCCTGATCACCACCAGTGAAAGTGGCTTTCAGTCTATCTTTCTATCACATACCCAAATTTTTAAAGAACGATCTAATCAAAAGACTAGAAATCAATATTCAAATCGAATATTCATTTCTAAACTCTCAAACTTCGAAGCAGTTTATGGTGGAGCCAAGCGGGATCGAACCGCTGACCTCCTGCGTGCAAGGCAGGCGCTCTCCCAGCTGAGCTATGGCCCCATAACAAAATTGGTGGGTCTGGGCAGATTCGAACTGCCGACCTCACCCTTATCAGGGGTGCGCTCTAACCAACTGAGCTACAGACCCAATTTCGAGCTTGTAACTGTTAGCTCAGAGCTATCAGCTTGGAGCTTAAAGCTGCTTCTATCGTCTTCTTCAATGAATCAAGCAATTCGTGTGGGAGCTTATGAAGCAGCTGATGTCGTCGATTAAGGAGGTGATCCAGCCGCAGGTTCCCCTACGGCTACCTTGTTACGACTTCACCCCAGTCATGAATCACACCGTGGTAACCGTCCTCCCGAAGGTTAGACTAGCTACTTCTGGTGCAACCCACTCCCATGGTGTGACGGGCGGTGTGTACAAGGCCCGGGAACGTATTCACCGCGACATTCTGATTCGCGATTACTAGCGATTCCGACTTCACGCAGTCGAGTTGCAGACTGCGATCCGGACTACGATCGGTTTTATGGGATTAGCTCCACCTCGCGGCTTGGCAACCCTTTGTACCGACCATTGTAGCACGTGTGTAGCCCAGGCCGTAAGGGCCATGATGACTTGACGTCATCCCCACCTTCCTCCGGTTTGTCACCGGCAGTCTCCTTAGAGTGCCCACCATAACGTGCTGGTAACTAAGGACAAGGGTTGCGCTCGTTACGGGACTTAACCCAACATCTCACGACACGAGCTGACGACAGCCATGCAGCACCTGTCTCAATGTTCCCGAAGGCACCAATCCATCTCTGGAAAGTTCATTGGATGTCAAGGCCTGGTAAGGTTCTTCGCGTTGCTTCGAATTAAACCACATGCTCCACCGCTTGTGCGGGCCCCCGTCAATTCATTTGAGTTTTAACCTTGCGGCCGTACTCCCCAGGCGGTCAACTTAATGCGTTAGCTGCGCCACTAAGAGCTCAAGGCTCCCAACGGCTAGTTGACATCGTTTACGGCGTGGACTACCAGGGTATCTAATCCTGTTTGCTCCCCACGCTTTCGCACCTCAGTGTCAGTATCAGTCCAGGTGGTCGCCTTCGCCACTGGTGTTCCTTCCTATATCTACGCATTTCACCGCTACACAGGAAATTCCACCACCCTCTACCATACTCTAGCTCGCCAGTTTTGGATGCAGTTCCCAGGTTGAGCCCGGGGATTTCACATCCAACTTAACGAACCACCTACGCGCGCTTTACGCCCAGTAATTCCGATTAACGCTTGCACCCTCTGTATTACCGCGGCTGCTGGCACAGAGTTAGCCGGTGCTTATTCTGTCGGTAACGTCAAAATTGCAGAGTATTAATCTACAACCCTTCCTCCCAACTTAAAGTGCTTTACAATCCGAAGACCTTCTTCACACACGCGGCATGGCTGGATCAGGCTTTCGCCCATTGTCCAATATTCCCCACTGCTGCCTCCCGTAGGAGTCTGGACCGTGTCTCAGTTCCAGTGTGACTGATCATCCTCTCAGACCAGTTACGGATCGTCGCCTTGGTGAGCCATTACCTCACCAACTAGCTAATCCGACCTAGGCTCATCTGATAGCGCAAGGCCCGAAGGTCCCCTGCTTTCTCCCGTAGGACGTATGCGGTATTAGCGTTCCTTTCGAAACGTTGTCCCCCACTACCAGGCAGATTCCTAGGCATTACTCACCCGTCCGCCGCTGAATCAAGGAGCAAGCTCCTTTCATCCGCTCGACTTGCATGTGTTAGGCCTGCCGCCAGCGTTCAATCTGAGCCATGATCAAACTCTTCAGTTCAAACATCTTTGGGTTTTTAAGAAACCCTAAACTTGGCTCAGCAATCGTTGGTTACATCTTTGATTTCTCGCGGAGTAACTTGTGATGCTGATAATCTTGTTGACTATCAGTCTGACTCCACAAGCACCCACACGAATTGCTTGATTCAGTTGTTAAAGAGCGGTTGGTTAAGATCTTTCGTCTCAACCGAGGCGCGCATTCTACAGCAGCCTCATTTACTGTCAAGTGATTATTTTCAGAAGTTTTTGAAGATTTCTTCAACAACTTCAACCACTTGCGCTTCCGATCTCTCGTTAGCGGGAGGCGAATTGTACAGCGTTACACGCTGCTGTCAACACCTCTTTTTCTTCGCTTTCGACCGAGAAGATCGAATCGCTGAAAGCGCCCAGCAAACCGGCATTTCCAACGCCTTCCAGGCTTCGACGAACTGAAGCGACCCACCGTCGAAACCTGCTTAACTCACTGAATCTCAAGGAGTTTTCCGTTTCGACTGCGCCGGAAGTGGGGCGAATTATAGAGACTCAGAATCTGCCGTCAACACTTAATTTCGCTTTTCCTGAAAAACCTGCTTTTTACCCATCAAACGAGGGATCCGGCGAGTCAAAGGAGGAATACGCAGTGCCAAAAGGAAAACACCTATCAGGGCATAGATTGCCCACTCCTTAAGGTCAGCACGCACAATCCACAGCATATGCAGCAATCCCAATCCGAGAATCACGTACACCAACCGGTGCAACTTCTTCCAGCGGACACCTAAGAGGCGCTGACTATATCGATTGGAGGTAACAGCCAATACGAGTAACCCCAGAAACCCCAGAGCACCCACAATGATGTAGGGACGCTTACGCAGCTCGACACCCAGTTGCGACCAGTCGAAACCGAGAATGAACGCCATATAGCTGAAGAGATGCAGAACCACATAGGCAAAACACCAGAGCCCCAACTGCCGACGCACAGCAATCCATCCGGCCCACCCCGTCAGTTTCTGCAGCGGCGTCATACTCAGCGTGATCAACAGCAATACCAATGTCCCAAGCCCCAATCGATCAACCAGGACTTTTCCCGGATCCGGCCCAAGCAGATCCGCAAAAGCCTGATAGAACCAGAACAGCGGCCAGATCGCCGCAGCCAGGAAAACGCCTACGCGCCAGATCGGATATCGCATCAGTAGTTCTTCCGCAGATCGAGCCCTGTATATAAAGAAGCGACCTCATCCGCGTAGCCGTTAAACATCTGCGTATCACGCACATTCGGCTTGAACAGGCTGTTGGGCAGTCGCCGCTCCCGGGCCTGAGTCCAGCGTGGATGGTCGACTGTAGGGTTCACATTCGCATAGAACCCGTACTCATCAGACGCAATACTCTGCCAGGTTGTCTTCGGCTGCTCACTGACCAGACTGATCCGCACGATGGATTTGACGCTCTTGAAGCCGTACTTCCATGGCACTACCAGACGCAGCGGTGCACCGTTCTGATTCGGCAATTCACGGCCATACATACCCACCGCCAGAATCGCCAAGGGATTCATCGCCTCATCCAGACGCAAGCCTTCCACATAAGGCCAGTCGATCAGGGCAAATCCCGAACGCTGTCCGGGCATGGACTTGGGATCCTGCAGGGTTTCGAAGCGAATGTACTTGGCATTGGAGGTAGGCTCTACCTGCTTCAACAGTGCCGAAACAGGGAAACCGATCCAGGGAATCACCATCGACCATGCCTCGACACAACGAAGGCGATAGATGCGCTCCTCCAGCTGGTAAGGCTTCATGAAATCTTCCAGAGCATAACGCCCCGGCTTACCCACCTCCCCGTCCACCACAACACTCCAGGGTTCGGTTTTCAACGAACCGGCATTGGCCGCAGGATCCCCCTTGTCGGTGCCGAACTCATAGAAGTTGTTGTAATGGGTCGCGTCTTTGAAAGGCGTAATCGCCTCATCCTTGACGTTCACCGCCCCCCATTTGACAGAGGGCAGCTTCTCGGCAAACCAGGCGGGCGCCTTTCCGGCTTCGACATCGGCATAGCGGGCAGCCTCTTCGGCACTGGCCCAGCGCGGCAAAGTGCTCATGGCCAAGCCGGCCGCAGTCGCTCCGAGCAATTGTCGACGAGAGAGATAAATGGATTCAGGCGTGACGTCCGACTCATGGCAATCGGACGCTTTAGGGACTTTGATCAGCATGGCAACTCCGCAGCTTTGGAGGACAGATGCACCATAGACTGCGGAGTATGAGGGAAATTACATCACTCGGCGTGTTTGTGACGACGAAGATGCAACAAGTACTGCACCGGGCCCGAAGCGGCGTAGGCGAGGAACACCAGCAGCAGAATGCGAGGCGGATCGCTGAACACCACGGCAAACACCAGCACCACTGCAAGGATAGCCACGAAAGGCACACGCCCCTTCAGATCCAGCTCCTTGAAGCTGTTGTATTTGATATTGCTGACCATCAGCATGCCGGCGGCCGCTACCATCAACGCAACCAGGAATGACATCTTCGAACCCTGGATCCCGTAATCGCTGAACGCCCAGACAATCCCGGCAACCACACCGGCAGCAGCCGGGCTGGCCAGACCGATGAAGTAGCGTTTGTCGGCGGTCCCCACCTGAGTGTTGAAGCGCGCCAGACGCAATGCCGCACCCGCCACGTAAATGAAGGCAACCATCCAGCCGACCTTGCCCATGTCACCCAGCGCCCAGCCAAAAGCCAGCAACGCGGGGGCGACGCCGAAGGCAACCATGTCCGACAACGAGTCGTACTCGGCACCAAACGCACTTTGGGTATTGGTCATGCGCGCCACGCGACCATCGAGACCATCGAGCACCATGGCGACGAAAATCGCGATGGCGGCAAAGGCAAAGTATTTGCTCGCATTCGCGGCATCCCCGGCGCTCAATGCAGCCTGGGCACTCATCGAGTTGATGATGGAATAGAACCCTGCGAACAAGTTCGCAGTGGTGAACAGATTCGGCAGAAGATAGATACCACGATGCCGGACTTTACGGCCTTCTGCGTCATGCCCTTCTTCGATGTGCTCATCGATGGGCAGCAGGCTTTCGGCGTCGGAAGCCTGGTTCGGCTCTTCGGGACGTTCGCTCATGGACAGTACCTTGCAACGGATTGGACATTTTCGACAGGCGCCTGGGACGACGGTTCGGCCACAAACGATGCAGCTTTATACCAGAACCGCTCGCCCATACGAAAAAACGCGGCCTAGGCCGCGTTTTTTCATGCAAGGATCTACGACTTAGTTTTTGGCTTTGTCGACGATCTTGTTGGCACCGATCCACGGCATCATGGAGCGCAGTTGCTCGCCGATGATCTCGATACCGTGAGCGGCGTTGTTACGACGCTTGGCGGTCATCGAAGGGTAGCCGGTTGCGCCTTCGCTGATGAACATTTTGGCGTATTCGCCGTCCTGAATACGTTTCAGGGCGTTGCGCATGGCCTGACGGGATTCGGCGTTGATCACTTCCGGACCTGTCACGTACTCGCCGTATTCAGCGTTGTTGGAGATCGAGTAGTTCATGTTGGCGATACCGCCTTCATACATGAGGTCAACGATCAGTTTCAGTTCGTGCAGGCACTCGAAATAGGCCATTTCCGGCGCGTAGCCAGCTTCAACCAGGGTTTCGAAACCGGCTTTTACCAGCTCAACGGTGCCGCCGCACAGAACGGCTTGTTCGCCGAACAGGTCGGTTTCGGTCTCGTCCTTGAAAGTAGTTTCGATGATGCCGGTACGACCGCCACCAACACCGGCGGCGTAGGACAGTGCAACGTTCTTGGCGTTGCCGGAGGCGTCCTGGTAGATCGCGATCAGGTCAGGGATACCGCCGCCTTTCACGAACTCGGAACGTACGGTGTGGCCCGGGGCTTTCGGCGCGATCATGATCACGTCGAGGTCGGCACGCGGAACAACCTGGTTGTAGTGGATCGCGAAGCCGTGGGAGAAGGCCAGGGTGGCGCCTTTCTTGATGTTCGGCTCGATTTCGTTCTTGTAAAGCTGGGACTGGAACTCGTCCGGGGTCAGGATCATGACCAGGTCGGCACCGGCAACAGCGGCCGCCACGTCGGTCACTTTCAGGCCGTGGGCTTCAGCCTTGGCAACGGTAGCCGAACCTTTACGCAGACCAACAGTAACGTCGACACCGGAGTCTTTCAGGTTGCACGCTTGAGCGTGACCCTGCGAACCGTAACCGATGATGGCAACTTTCTTGCCCTGGATGATCGACAGGTCGCAGTCTTTATCGTAGAAAACTTTCATGAATTTCCCCTTTATATCCAGGCCGCTCAGGCCATTCGCTAATTTGGTTTAGATGCTGAGTACTTTGTCGCCGCGGGCAATACCGGTGACGCCACTGCGGACAGTCTCCAGAATCGATGCGGTGCCGATGGACTGAATGAAGCTGTCGAGCTTGTCGCTGGTACCGGTCAGTTGAACGGTATAAACGCTGGCGCTGACGTCGACGATCTGTCCACGGTAAATATCGGTGGTGCGTTTGATCTCGGCGCGCTGGGCGCCAGTGGCCTTGACCTTGACCAGCATCAGTTCGCGTTCGATGTGAGCGCTTTCCGACAGGTCCACCAGCTTGACCACTTCGATCAGCTTGTTCAGGTTTTTGGTGATCTGCTCGATGATTTCATCGTGGCCGACGGTGGTCAGTGTCAGACGCGACAGGGTCGGGTCTTCGGTTGGCGCCACGGTCAGGCTTTCAATGTTGTAGTTGCGCTGCGAGAACAGGCCGACTACGCGAGACAAAGCACCAGGTTCGTTTTCCAGAAGCAAGGAAATAATGTGCCGCATGATTAGGTACGCTCCGTCTTGCTCAGCCACATATCGCGCATGGAGCCGTCTTTGATCTGCATCGGATAGACGTGCTCGCTGGTGTCGACCGAAATGTCGATCACCACCAGGCGATCTTTCATGGCGAACGCCTCTTCCATCTTCGACTTCAAATCTTTCGATTCGGTGATGCGCACGCCGACGTGGCCATAGGCTTCAGCCAGCTTGACGAAGTCAGGCAAGGATTCCATGTAGGAGTGTGAGTGACGGCTGCCGTAACTCATGTCCTGCCACTGACGAACCATGCCCAGAACACCGTTGTTCAGGATCACGATTTTGACCGGCAAACCGTATTGCAGGCAGGTCGACAGTTCCTGGATGTTCATCTGGATACTGCCTTCACCGGTGACGCACGCAACATCGGTGTCAGGAAAGCTGAGAGCGATACCCATCGCCGCCGGCAGGCCGAAGCCCATCGTGCCCAGGCCACCGGAGTTGATCCAGCGGTTCGGCTTGTTGAACTTGTAGTACTGCGCAGCAAACATCTGGTGCTGGCCCACGTCGGAGGTCACAAAGGCGTCGCCCTTGGTCACTTCGCACAGGGTTTCAATCACGGTCTGTGGCTTGATCTTGCTGCCGTCGCCCTTGTCGTAAGGGAACAGGCCACGATCACCACGCCACTCGTCAACCTGTTTCCACCAACTGGCGACCGCTTCCTTGTTCGGGGTTTCGCCGATTTCCTTGAGGATCGAGACCATTTCGGTCAGGACACTCTCCACCGGACCAACGATCGGCACGTCGGCCTTGATGGTCTTGGAAATCGAAGCCGGGTCGATGTCGATGTGAATGATCTTGGCGTTCGGGCAGAACTTCGGCGCGCCGTTGATCACGCGATCATCGAAACGCGCACCGACCGCCAGGATCACGTCGGCATGGTGCATCGCCAGGTTGGCGGTGTAGCTACCGTGCATGCCGAGCATGCCGATGAACTGACGATCAGTGCCAGGGTAGGCACCCAGCCCCATCAAGGTGTTGGTAACCGGCAGGTTAAGCATTTTTGCCAGTTCGGTCAGCGGCGCGGAGCCGTTGCCGAGGATCACGCCACCGCCGGAGTACAGCACGGGACGTTTGGCCGCCAGGAGCATTTCTGCCGCCTTGCGGATTTGCCCGGAATGACCGCGAACGGCCGGACTGTAGGAGCGCAGTTTGGCTTTCTTCGGGAAGACGTATTCGAACTTCTCGGCCGGGTTGGTCATGTCTTTCGGAATATCGACCACGACCGGGCCCGGACGACCGGATTGCGCCAGGTAGAAGGCTTTCTTCATGACTTCCGGGATTTCCGAAGCGTGCTTGATCATGAAGCTGTGCTTCACGATCGGCCGGGAAATACCGATCATGTCGGTTTCCTGGAACGCATCGGTGCCGACCATGGTGCTTGGCACCTGACCGGAAATGATCACCATTGGAATCGAGTCCATATAGGCGGTGGCGATACCGGTGATGGCGTTCGTGGCGCCTGGACCGGAAGTCACCAATACCACGCCGGCTTTACCGGTGGCACGGGCGTAACCGTCAGCCATATGGGTAGCCGCTTGTTCGTGACGAACCAGGATGTGGGTCACTTCCGGTTCTTTGAACAGGGCATCGTAAACATGAAGAAGAGCACCACCCGGGTACCCGTAGATATATTTGACGCCTTCGTCACGCAAAAAGCGGACGAGCATCTCACCGCCAGATAAAAGCTCCACGTTGTTCACCTCTAAAACGCCAGAATACCGTCCACAAAAAAGCGAACGGGTCTTAATAGGTTTACTTCTCGGCAGAGCATGAGCGACGGTGGTCGCCGACTACGTCAGCACTGACTGAGCAAGTATTGGGATCGTCCCAAGTGTTGCGGGCCTTTCCCACCCAGCGCGAGGTAACGCGTTGCGGGTGTAACAGGTCGACGCGGATATGCGCCTCATGATCTGCCGAGAGGGTCTGCTTCTGGCAGTCCCTGTACAGCGGACTTTGGATTCTTCTGTTTCGCCCTCTCCAAGTCAAGTCGTGAATGTGCTTAATTGTGGGTAAGCACATGAGAACGCAAGAAAAAACCTGGAAACCGCTACTCTGTTAGCTTCAATTGCGCAGTTTTGCCAAGGAATCAGCATGCGAACGCTTCTCCTGACTCTACTAATCAGCGCCAGCCCATGGTGCATGGCCGCTCAAATCTACAAATGGGTCGACGCCCAGGGCATTACCCATTTCGATCAGCAGCCACCACAGGGGCAACCATCCACGGCCCTGGAGACACCCTCCTCACCTCCACCAAAACCGGCGGCGTTATCCGGCAGCGGCGCGGTGGGCGATCAGAAAGCCATCGATGACAAGGTCAAGCAGCAAGTGGCCGAGCAACAAAACCAACTCAGGGCATTTTGCGAACAGGCGCGCACGAACCTCGCGCAACTGCAGAACAATCCGCGCTTGAGGGAGGAAGTGGAGGGGGAATTGCGGCGACTGAGCGACGACCAGCGCCAGCAACGTATTGCGGAGGCACAAAAACAGATTGCGGAAAACTGCCAGTAACCACTGGCAGCTCCCGGTTCAGCGCGAAGCAGTAATCAACAGGTCGAACTCTTTGAGCAACACCTGAAGCTGCCGATCCTTGCCTTGCACGCTGCGCTGAGCAAAAACCATCTCGGCCATTTCCTGAATTCCCGAGGCATTGGG
This sequence comes from Pseudomonas sp. IAC-BECa141, assembly GCF_020544405.1. Lineage (NCBI taxonomy): Bacteria > Pseudomonadati > Pseudomonadota > Gammaproteobacteria > Pseudomonadales > Pseudomonadaceae > Pseudomonas > Pseudomonas sp. IAC-BECa141. The sequence goes on from NZ_CP065410.1 coordinate 5,219,760, forward strand.
CAATGGCAGATTCTGCTCGAGGATCATCTTCATCCGCGGCAGGAAGATCCATTGCAGCCACTGCTCGAACTCGAGAGTATCGACCGAAAACGGCTCGACGCTGCTCAGGGCTTCGACCGAGGGCTGGACGTCATCCCACCAGCCCTGGGCGCGCAGTTCACGTTCGATCAACAGCAATTGATCGGCGACCTTGGAGAAGCGACTGTCCATCACAGCGACACCTTGGCCTTCTGACGGGCCAGAGTGGCGCCGGCGGAGTCACCTTGCTTCTCACGGGCCTGAGCGATCAATTCCCACAGGCTGGCCTGCAAGTCCGGACGACCATTGGCCATGGTCAGTGCACGACGTGCGGTCTGCTCGGCTTGCGGTGCATCGCCCTGGGCCATGCGCACCTGCGCCAGACGGTACAGCACTTGCGGCTCGCGCGGCGCTACACGCTGGGCGCGCTCCAGGCTGGAGGACGCTCCGTTGAGGTCGCCACCGGCCTGCTGCTGTTGCGCAGTGGTCAAAAGTGCGAGTACCGGGCCGTCCAGCTGTTCATCGGCAGACAGACCGCCGCCGCTGCTGGCTGAAGGAATGCCGCTCGGCGTCGAAGGCGTGCTGTAGCTGCCGGAGTTGATCGGCGCCGACTCGACCGGTGAAGGGTTATATGGCCCCGGCGTGATACCGCCAGACGCCGGGCCCGGAACGATCGGCGAGGTGCTGATCGGTGTCGACGTCGCTGCGCCGCCCGGCACCATTACCACCACACCGGTATCGCCTTGCGGAATTGCCTGGGTCTGGGCCTGTGCAGGACGTTTCACCGTCGTTTGACGGAAACCGCCATTGGCCGAAATGCGCTCGCTGTTGGACACGGCGGTACCGGCATCCACGACCGGAATCGAACCACGCTGTACGGTGGAACAGCCGCTGAGCAAAGCCACAGCGGTCACCGCTGGAATCAACCACTTGTTCACTTGAAACCCTCTTCGCTTAATTCATCCAGCCCTTGACCCAATCCATCACCGACTCGCCCGATGCCGGGCTTTCGCTCGCGCAGGAGGCGCCGGGTGGCGGTTCGCTGCCGCGAATATACGGCATCTGCACGGCGCCCGGACAGTTGGCATCGGAGCCTTGACCGGTGCGCGAATCAACCCAGGCCTGCACCACGTTGTCCGGCTGCGGCATGTCCAACGGCAGCGGATCGGCCTTGCGCATGAAGCTGGTCCAGACCTGCAACGCACCGGTGGCTCCGGTGAACGGGGTCTTGCCGTTGTCGTCGCGGCCGAGCCAGACCACCGCCAGCAGATCCTGGCTGAAACCGGCGAACCAGCTGTCGCGCGAATCGTTACTGGTGCCGGTCTTGCCCGCCAGTGTCAGGGTTCTTGGCAACACGTTATAAACCGAACTGCCGGTACCTTCACGCATGACCCGCTGCATGGCGTTCTGGATCAGGTAGATCGAGGCCGGATCGAAACGCTGCTCGATCTGGAACGGATAACGCTTGAGCGGCTCGCCCTCGGCAGTCAACACGCTGCGGATCCCGCGCATCGGCGTATTGAAGCCACCGTTGGCCAGGGTCTGGTACATCGTCGCCACTTCGATCGGGGTCATGCCCCCAGCGCCAAGCAGCATCGACGGGAACGCCGGAAATTCGCGGGTCACGCCCAGTCGAGCGAGCGTTTTGAGGACATTCGGAACGCCGACCGCCAGACCCAGACGCGAGGTCGACAGGTTGTAGGAATGCGCCAGCCCCTGGTACAGGAATACCGTACCGTGGGAGCGACGGTCATAGTTCTGCGGTTTCCAGACCTGACCGTCCGCACCTTTGATTGAAAGCGGGTCGTCCGACAGCCAACTGGTCAGCGTGTACTGGCTCGGTTTCTCCAGTGCCGTCAGATAAACCGCCGGCTTGATCAGCGAGCCGATCGGCCGCACCGCATCCAGTGCCCGGTTGAACCCGGCAAAACTCGCCTGACGGCTGCCGATCATGGCCTGGACTTCACCGGTTTCCGGATTGGTCACGACCATCGCCGCTTCCACGTCGTCGGAACCCTTGCGACCGGACAGACGCTTGAAGGTGTCGTTGACCGACGCTTCAGCTTTCATCTGCAGGATCGGATCGAAACTGGTGAAGATCCGCAGGCCTTCTTCGGTCAAGTCTTCGTCGCGATAGTCTTCACGCAACTGGCGCTTGACCAGATCGATGAAGCCCGGGAAAGAACTGTCCGCCAGTTTGCCGCGCGTGGTCACGCCAAGCGGCATTTTCTTCGCAGCGGCGACCTGTTCGGCGGAAGCGACGCCCTGTTGCTCAAGCACGTCGAGCACCAGATTGCGTCGTTCCAGCGCCCGTTCCGGGTTGCGACGCGGGTTGTAATAGGACGGGCCTTTGACCATGCCAACCAACAGCGCGACCTGGTGCAGCTTCAACTCGGACAAGGGCTGGGCGAAGAAAAACTGGCTGGCCAGACCGAAACCGTGGACCGCACGCTGACCGTCCTGACCGACAAAGACTTCGTTGAGGTAAGCCTCAAGGATTTCCTTTTTGTCGTAATGCAGCTCGAGCAGCATCGCCATCATCGCTTCGGTGAGCTTGCGGGTGAGGCTGCGTTCATTGGTGAGGTAGAAGTTCTTGACCAGTTGCTGGGTCAGCGTACTGCCGCCCTGAGTCATCTTGCCGCCCGAGGTGTTGACCCAAACGGCGCGGGCAATCGATTTCGGCGACACGCCCCAGTGGCTGTAGAAATCCCGGTCTTCGACGGCGACCAGGGTTTCCAGCAGATACGGCGGCACCTGATCGAGCTTGATCAGAATCCGGTCTTCCAGGTTTTTCGGGTAGATGCCGCCGATCATCAGCGGCTCCAGGCGCACCACGGAGAGCTTCGAACCGTTGGTCGCCGAGAGTTCGGCCACGTAATCGCCGGAGAAACGCACGCGCACCGACTGCGGTTTCTCGAGGCCTTCATAGAACTGGAAGCCGCGGGTATTCAGATCAACCGTGTTGCCATTGACCGATGCCGCGCCAGGACCGTTGCTGACGGCTTCGCGGCGATAGCCCAAGGCATCGAGCTCGGTCAGGAAATCGTCCTTGCTCAGCTTCTGTCCGACGAACAGCTCGAGCGGACGCGCGTACACCTTGGCCGGGATGGTCCAGCGCTTGCCGGAGAACTTCTCCTGCACCACGGCATCGAGGTAAACGGCGAAGCCAGCCAGCACAACAAGGCCGACCAGACTGAGTTTAAGGGCCCAGCCCAACCATGGGCGCAGGCCCCGGGAAGCTGGTTTTTTTGGGGTACGGGAGGATCGAGTACGAGTCATGGCGGCGGATTATACGCACTTTATTCATACTCAACAGGAGCGCGCCGAGGTTTGCGTCGGGCTGGCGAGCGGCCATAATGAGCGCCTTGAATTTCCCCCAGTCTCTGAAGGATCGTCCGTGAGCCAGTCCCTGATCGCTGCCCTGCAAAACCCGGCCCTCTACCCGCATCCCGTCGAAGGGTTCCAGGTCATCGAAACCCATATCTCGTGGGTGCTGCTCACCGGTCCCTACGCTTATAAAGTGAAGAAACCGGTGAATTTCGGTTTCCTCGACTTCACCAGCCTCGACTCCCGTGAGCACTTCTGCGGCGAAGAGCTGCGCCTGAACCAGCGCCTGACCGACGACTTGTATCTGGAAGTGATTCCAGTGACCGGCAGCGCCGAAGCCCCGCAACTGGGCGGTGAAGGTCCGGCCATCGAATACGTGCTGAAAATGCGCCAGTTCCCGCAAACCGGCCTGCTCAGCACCCTGCAAGCCAACGGCGAGTTGACCACCGCGCACATCGACGCGATGGCCGAGCAGATCGCCCGCTTCCACCTCAACGCGCCGAAAGTCCCGGCCGAGCACGATGCCGGCACGCCTGACAGCGTGATGGCGCCAGTGCGTCAGAACTTCGAACAGATCCTGCCATTCCTCAGCGACAAGAACGATCTGCTGCAACTCGACGCCCTGCAAGCGTGGGCTGAAAGCAGTTTCGATCGTCTGAAACCGCTGTTCGCCCAACGCAAGGCCGACGGTTTCACTCGCGAGTGCCACGGTGACATTCACTTGGGCAACGCCACGCTGATCGACGGCAAGGTCGTGATCTTCGACTGCATCGAATTCAACGAACCGTTCCGCTTCACCGACGTGTGGGCCGACACCGGCTTCCTGGCGATGGATCTGGAAGACCGTGGCCTGAAATCCTTGGCCCGTCGCTTCGTCAGCCAGTACCTGGAACTGACCGGCGACTACCAAGGCCTGGAAGTGCTGAACTTCTATAAGGCTTACCGCGCCCTGGTGCGTGCGAAAGTCGCACTGTTCAGCATGCCGGCCGATGCGACTCCGGTGCAGCGCGCCACAACCCTTCGCCAATACCGCAACTATGCCAACCTGGCGGAAAGCTACAGCACCATTCCTTCGCGCTTCATGGCAATCACCCATGGCGTTTCCGCTGTCGGCAAAAGCCATGTGGCCATGCGCCTGGTCGAAGCGCTGGGCGCGATCCGTCTGCGTTCCGATGTCGAGCGCAAACGTCTGTTCGGCGAGCAAACGGTTGCAAATGATGTTCAGGCCGGGATCTACAGCGCCGATGCCAGCGCTGCGACTTATGCTCGGCTGCATGAAATCGCCGAAGTGATCCTGCACGCCGGTTTCCCGGTGGTGATCGACGCCACTTACCTCAAGCGCGAACAACGCGACAACGCCGCCAAGGTCGCCGAAGCCACTGGTGCGCCGTTCCTGATCCTCGACTGCAACGCTCCACAGGCAGTGATCGAGAGCTGGTTGGCGATTCGCCAGGCGGACAAGAAAGATCCGTCCGACGCCACCCTCGCCGTGATCGAAGCACAACAGGCGAACCGCGAAGCCCTGACACCGGAAGAAATCCTGCGCAGCAAACGCGTGCAGACCAATGAATCCGGCACTCTGGACACCGTCGTGGCGCAAATCCGCCAGCGCCTGCCAGGTCTGTAAGAAACTATTTCGGCCGTGAAGCCCTTGCTCGCTTCACGGCCGTCAAATAGTGGCACTATACTGGCGTCATAAAACCAACAGGTGATTTGACATGAGCCAGCCGAAACTTCTCGACACCCCGCTTTATGCCTTGCTGCACAAAGACGACATCACAGGTTTCAACAATGAACGCCCGAAAGACGGCCCGATCGACATGGTTGGCGGTGATTTTCGTGGCCTCGACCTGCGTGAACTGAACGCCGATGGTGTGGATTTCCGGGACGCCTACTTCCGTTCCGCCGACCTGCGCGGCATCGATTTTCGCAATGCTTCGCTGGAAGGTGCGAGCCTGGCTCATGCGCAGATCTCCGGTGCTTACTTCCCGCCGGAGCTGAGTGCCGACGAAATCCTGATGTCGATGAATTTCGGTACGCGCCTGCGTTATCGCACTCGCTGAGTCTCGGAACTTCCAAACTCGTCCAGCGCCCCCGCCTTGCGCTGGACTGCGTGCTATTCGTAACTCTCGCTCGTCCTCCCCAACCTGACTCATCAGCAGAAACTGACGTTTCTTAGAAGCGTTTGCGTTGAATCCGACCAAACAACCACGCTTTTCCTACTGATGGCTACACTCCTCAGAAGCTCGCCCACGCACCATTCGGCCGTCGCAAGGAGGCTTGATGAATGATGAACTGCAACACCTGAAGAATCTTGGCAAGACGTCGGCGCAATGGCTGCATGCCGTGGGCATCCATAGCGCCTCGGATCTGCGCCGCCTGGGCGCTGTGGATGCCTACCGGGCCGTGCGCACTCGCGGGTTTCGGGCGTCGAAGGTGTTGTTGTACGCGATCGAAGGGGCGTTGATGGATGTGCACTGGAATGACATCCCCGCCGAACGCAAGGATGCGCTGAACCGGCAGCTGGAAGCCATTTCCTCTCGCCACAAGAACTAACCGGTATCGACCGTCATGTACTTGCTCGGGGAACAATCGGCACAGGCCGACGCATTGATCAACCGCTTGCAGAGCCTGCCTGCGCAATTGCTGGAAGGCCTCGCATCGTGTGGGCCGGCCCTGGAACTGGAAGCGACGGATGACCTATTGGCGCGCTTGCCGGACGACCAGTTGTTTTTGCTGACGGAGGGTGTCATCACCGGCCGACTCAGTGGTCGCGGCTTGTTCTACTGGCACGAAGGAGATTTGATCGGCCTGCAACAGGGGCCGGAATGGGCGGATTGCAGCTTGTGCGCGGAAAACCCGGTGACATTAATGCCTTTTCGCCGAGGCGATTTGTTTCAGCATGTGTACAGCGACTCGTCGCGCTCGGAGCAGTTTCTGCATTACCTGCTCGGGCAAATGGCACTGTTGGCTCACGCCGTTGCCGAGTTCAAGCCACGTGAGTTTCGCAGCACCAATGGTTTCAAGCGAGTCGAGGCCGGGGACGTCCTGATTCGCCAGGGCGACACCGCCGATCATGTGTTCGTGATCATCGAAGGACACGCCGAAGCGTTTGTGAACGGGCACAAGGTAGGTGACGTGCTCAAGGATGAAATATTCGGCGCAATGGCGGTGTTCACTGGCGAGCCGCGCAACGCGACGGTCATTGCCCGGGAGGCGAGCACTGTAATGCTGATTCCCGGCGATCAGTTTCTGAGCATGACCCGCACCAATCCGAAAATTGCCCACAGCCTGATCGAAAGCATGGCGCGGCGTATCGACCAGCTCAACAAACAGCTCACAGCCCAGACCTGACTCTCATATTCAGAGGGCGTCAACGCCATTGCCGGGACAAAACGACAGAAATGAAAAAACAGCAGTTGACTTGGTAATGAGAATCGCTATGATTATCACAACTGGTCGCGAGATCAGTCGATATTCTGAAAAGCCCTTGGTTCGGACTCTCAGATTATCTCCTCATCAGGCTAATCACGGTTATTTGACCCGGTTTTTACCGGGTCTTTTTTGCCTGTGGAAAAGTCATTGCTTACTGAACTGCTTACGCATTTCGGCGCAATAATCCGGTTTCGGTCTGGCCGGTGTGTACCAGACATAATCAGCCATCGCCGCCGTAACCTGACTGCCCTGCTCCGCCAGCATCAACACCGTGGGCGCTTCGGGCGCGCCCAGATCCAGCACATGCAGCGGCACGCCCACATCCTTGCGCGCATGAAACGCCCCCGCCAATAACAACGCAGGCGCGGGCGCCGCCAACAAACGCGAGGCCATGCGCCGATCCCGTTGTTGCTGAACGGCCAGCATCGCCGGCATTTGTGATGACGGCATCAAGCCGCAGTGAGAATCGCCAATCTGCTCCAATAGCGCCTCTTTCACCGACTCAGCGTTGCTGCGCTCACCGCTCAAAACCGGAGGATCACGATAGAACGCGCGAATTTCGATGTTATCGAGATTGGCCGCCAGCAACGGCCAGGATTGCGTCAGGGCGAATCGCACAATCGGTCCGTAGAGATTCCAGTCCCAACCGTCCTGCCAGGCCAATGCAGCAGGAAGATCGGCCGGCGGCGTTGCGGCATGCCGCACTTCATCAACCCGCGACTGTTGATCGGGCGTCAACATTTCCAGCAGGAGACTGCCCTGAGGGCGCGTTTCTTGAAGATTGCGCAGCAACCACAATTGAAGGGCATGGTGATCGGCGCTGTCATGCTGTTCGCCGATAATCATCCGCGCCGATCTGCTGAGCTGCGTCAGTAATTGCTGCGCCGTCAGACTCTCGCCGCTGCGCAAATCACGGATCTCGCCCACGACCGGCGGCGCCGCAACATGCTGGCAACCCGCAAGCCACAACACCGCCAATAGCAAAATCCCGCGCATACCCTCACCTCGATGACGAAATCAACGGGCGATGATCAGCGGATGCCCGCGCTCCGGGTGCGACTGCACCAACACTTCCAGACCGAAAACCGCCTTCAGCGATTCCGGACGCAACACCTGTTGCGGCGTATCCAGCGCCACCGGGCGCCCGCCCTCCAGCAGCAGGATGCGATCACAATAGCGCGCCGCCAGATTCAGATCATGCAGGATCACCAGCACCGCTGCGCCACGATCGGCAAATTCGCGCACCGCCTGCAGCGTCGTGTGTTGATGTAACGGATCAAGCATCGACGTCGGCTCGTCGAGCAGCAACGTCTGCCCCGTCTGCCCCGGCCACAGTTGCGCCAGCACCCGCGCCAGATGCACCCGCTGACGCTCGCCGCCAGACAGCGCCAGATAACTGCGGCCGCTCAGATGCCCCGCATCGGCCGCCCGCAAAGCGTCAGCGACGATCTCCGCATCGCGCAAACGTCCGCTCTGATAAGGCAGCCGCCCCATGCCGACCACTTCTTCGACACGAAAAGCGAAATCCAAGGTCGATACCTGCGGCAACACGGCCAGCCGCTGGGCGCGCTGAGTGCCGCTCCAATGGCTCAATGCCTCACCGTCCAGCAGCACTTCCCCGTCGTGTGCACTCAGCTCACCGCATAACGCGCCGAGCAAGGTACTTTTGCCGGCGCCATTGGGGCCCAGCACACCAAGCACCTCGCCCGGTTCGAGTTGCAGGCTGACGTCGACCAGAACGGTCTTGCGGCCACGGCGGATATGCAGGTTGTGCGCACGCAACATCAGGCACGCCCTCGCAGCAACAGATAAAGGAAGAACGGCGCACCGATGAACGCCGTGACAATGCCGATCGGCAGTTCCGCCGGCGCCAGCGCCAGCCGCGCCACCAGATCCGCCAACAGCAACAGACTGGCCCCCGCCAGCACCGATGCCGGCAGCAATACCCGGTGATCCGGCCCCGCGAGCAAGCGCACCAGATGCGGCACCAACAATCCGACAAAACCGATCATCCCCGCCGCTGCCACTGCCGCGCCGACACCCAGCGCCGTGCAGAACACCAGTTCGCGCTTGAGCCGCTCGACATCGATCCCCAGATGCCCGGCTTCCGATTCGCCGAGCAGCAACGCATTGAGCGCCTTCGCCCGACGTGGAAGCCAAAGTGCAACACCGGCAGTGATGATCAGCAGCGGCCACAACCGCGCATAGCTCGCGCCGTTAAGGCTGCCCAGGTTCCAGAACGTCAACGTGCGCAATGTCGCGTCGTCGGCCAGATAGGTAAACAGCCCCACCGCCGAGCTGGCCAGCGCCGTCAGAGCAATGCCCGCCAGCAACATGGTCGCGACATTTGTCTGCCCGTTACGTCGGCCTAGTCGATAGACCAGCGCTGTAACTCCCAGACCACCGAGAAACGCACACACCGACAGCAGATAAGGCCCGAACCACTCCGGCAATCCGCCAAAAAACGAACCACCGACAATCGCCACCGCAGCGCCCAACGCCGCGCCGCTCGAGACGCCGACCAACCCCGGATCGGCCAGCGGATTGCGAAACAGCCCCTGCATCGCCACCCCGGACAGCGCCAGGACTCCACCAACGGCCAATCCGAGCAATGTACGCGGCAGACGAATCTGCCCGAGAATCAGTTCAGCCTGTTCCAGACCGTCCGGCGCCAGCGGCACCCCGATCAGGCGCAGTGCAGCGCGCAAGGTATCGAACAACGGCAGACTGACCGGCCCCAACGCCAGCGACAGCCAGATCGCCAACAGACACAACAGGATCAGGCCAATAAACAAACCACGGGGTTTGACCAGCGTGGTCATTGGCCGCTCTGGGTCGGGTAGAAACCGTCAGACAGGGTCTTCAGTGCAGCCGGCAAACGCGGCCCGAGCCCGCCTACCAGCAGCGTCGGGTCCAGCTCCAGCACCCGTCCGGTCCTGGCCGCACGGCTGGAATCGAGGATCGGGTTTTCCTTGAACAGCGCCGCTTTTGCCGCCTCGCCGGTCAGCGCACGGTCGGCGAACACCAGCACTTCAGGATCGAGACTGGCCAGGGACTCGACGGAAAACGGCTTGTAACCGGTGTGGGTCGCAAGGTTATGCCCGCCCGCCTGTTGCAGCAGCCAGTCGGCGGCGGTGTCCTTGCCGGCGATCAGCGGTTTGCCGCCGGCATGGCCGAGCACCAACAGCACGCCCGGCGCTTTCTGCTTGGTCTGGGCTTCAGCTACACGAGTCTTTTGCGCATCGAGTTGCTGTTGATAACCTTGCAACAACTGGGCGGCCTGGCTTTCGGCGCCCAACAACTGCCCCAGATGGGTAACGTTTTTCTCCAGCGTCGGCAGATCCGGCTGAGCCGAGAACAACTCCACCTGCACCTTGGCACTGCGAACCTGCGAGATCACTGGCGGCGGGCCCATTTCCTCGGTGCCGATCAGGATGTCCGGGCGCAGGCTGAGAATGCCTTCGGCCGACAGACTGCGCTGGTAACCAATACTCGGCAGCGACTTGAGAGATTGCGGATGCTGGCTGGTGGTGTCGACGCCCACTAACCTGGACTCACCACCCAGCGCACTCACCCACTCCGACAACGCGCCGCCGGCGCTGACCCAACGTTGCGGCAACTCGGCCGCTGCAGCCTGGTGGCTGACCAAAAGTCCGACACACAGCACGGCAACGCGGGTAGTCAGGCGCATAAACAGCTTCCTTGAAAGGTTTTCCCGGGCATCGTAACGGCAGGCCAAGTATCCTCGGCAGCGGCCACCTCGCGACGGGCGAAGGCGGCCATTTGATAATTGTTTGCATTTGAACGTCAAGCTCGGACATATCCGGACACGAGCCGACACTTGAGGATAGTCATGAAGTTTCTCTGCGCGGGCGCCGATCTGGTTGAGGGCGGCAGCCGCGGTTTCGACATCGACGGGAAAAAACTGTTTGCCGTGCGCCGCGCGGGGCAGGCGTATGTCTACCTCAATCGGTGCCCGCATCGGGGCGTTGGCCTGGAATGGCACCCCGACCAGTTTCTGGATCCGAGCAACAGTCTGATCCAGTGCGCCACCCACGGCGCACTGTTTCTGATCGAGGACGGAGAATGTGTCGCCGGTCCGTGCGCCGGGCAATCGCTGACGACCATCCCCTGCCGTGAAGACGCACAAGGGCTGTGGATCGATGTTTAACCGCCGAGCAGCACGTCCAGTCGCCGGTCGACCACCATTTCTTCATGGCTCAAACGCACGCCGTACGCCAGGACTTCGACCCCGCACGCCACAGCCTCGCGCAGCGCAGCGGCGTAGGCCGAGTCGATTTCCTCGGCCGGTCGCACTGCTTCGATACCGGTGAGATTGACGCAGTACAACTGCACCGCACGAATCCCGTCCCGGGCCAGATGCGCCAGTTCACGCAAATGCTTGGCGCCGCGCTCTGTCACCGCATCGGGAAACGCCGCTACTGCCGTACCGTCGAACCCGAGGGTGACGCTTTTCACTTCCACATACGCCGGGCCCGTCGGGTAGTCGAGGCGAAAGTCGATCCGGCTCTTTTCCTGTCCGTACGCCACTTCGCGCTTGAGCCCGGTGAACCCGTTCAATTCACTGATGACGCCGGCCTGCAAGGCCTCTTCGACCAGTGCATTGGCGCGTCCGGTGTTCACGCAAAACAGCCGGCCTTGCGGGGTTTCACCGACTTCCCAGGTGCCGGGCAGCTTGCGCTTCGGATCACTGGAACGGCTGAACCAGGCCTGCCCGCCCTCAACCTGACAATTGAGCATCGAGCCGGTGTTCGGGCAATGAATGGTCAGCAACTCGCCGCCAACGGTTTCGATATCGGCGAGAAAACGCTTGTAACGACGGATCAAGCGGCCTTCTTCGAGAGGAGGATGAAAACGCATCAGCTTTGCCAGCTCTTCAAGCCACGAGCGATGCGTTCCACCGCTTCCTGTAAGCGAGGGAGGTTTTGCGTGTAGGCAAAGCGCACATGATGACCGGCCTGATAGCGACCGAAGTCCAGCCCCGGCGTAAACGCTACATGTTCGGTTTCAAGGAAATGTCGGCAGAAAGCGAAGGCATCGCCGCCGAACTGGCTGATATCGGCATACAAATAGAACGCGCCTTCCGGCTCTACGGCAATGTTGAAACCCAGTTCACGCAATGCCGGCAGCAGGAAGTCGCGACGACGGCCGAATTCGGCGCGGCGCTCTTCAAGAATCGCGATGGTGTCCGGCTCGAAACAGGCCAGCGCCGCATGCTGGGCCATGCTTGGCGCGCTGATGTAGAGGTTCTGCGCGAGTTTTTCCAGCTCACTGACCGCCGCATCCGGCGCCACCAGCCAGCCAAGACGCCATCCGGTCATGCCGAAATATTTGGAGAAACTGTTGAGGACAAATGCACTGTCGTCCACTTCCAGCACACTGGCTGCGTCGGTGCCATAAGTCAGGCCGTGGTAGATCTCGTCCACCACCAGATGCCCGTGACGCGCCTTGATGGCTGTGGATAACCCGGCCAGTTCATCGCGGGTCAGAATCGTACCGGTCGGGTTGGCTGGCGAGGCAACCAGCGCACCGACGCTGTCGTGATCCCAGTGGCGCGCCACCAGATCCGGCGTCAGTTGATAGCGAACGTCCGGGCCCACCGGTACAAGCTGCGCCGCGCCCTCGACCAGTCGCAGAAAGTGCCGGTTGCAAGGATAGCCCGGGTCGGCCAGCAGCCAGTGTTTGCCCGGATCCACCAGCAACGCGCTGGCCAGCAGCAGCGCGCCGGAACCGCCGGGCGTGATGAGAATCCGGCGAGGATCGATGCTCAGGCCGTAGCGCGTTTGATAGAAGCCGGAAATCGCCTCGCGCAGCTCGGGAATGCCACGGGCCGCGGTGTAGCGGGTTTTGCCCGCCGTCAGGGCTTGTTGCCCGGCGCGGATGATCGGCTCGGCCGTGGTGAAGTCCGGTTCGCCGATTTCCAGGTGGATCACGTCGTGGCCGGCGGCCTGCAATTCATTGGCCCGCGCCAGCAGCGCCATCACATGGAACGGTTCGATCGCACGACTGCGCGCACTGTAGGGCTGAGCCATTGGCCTTCCTTCAACGAGGGAAAAGAAACGATTCTACCCATCTGCCGGAACGAGCGAGAACCCGCAGCGGTCACAGCCTCAAGAACACTGGACTGTAACGACCCGAGCGTACATTCCAGGATTGACTAAAATCATTGATTGAGCAGGTCTGCAACATTGCCCGACATGGCTTGGCAAACATTTGCAAGCCCCACCGGCCGCGCGCTCGACATCCGGGAGTAGCGCGGGCCGAATTGATCTGGTAAGTTCGCCCGCTTGCAGCCGCAGGGCCGGCAGGTGTCGGTGATGGAGCAATCCTGCGCAATGGATTACAAGAGTAGAGGCGGTCCATTTCATGCCCACCCAAGCAAAGCAACAGGCAAGTCAGACACTCAGCGGTTTCGAACCCTACGTCCCGGAAGCGGGCGAAGAGTACATGGGCGCTCCAATGCGCGCGCACTTCACCAAGATCCTGACCAAGTGGAAACTGGACTTGATGCAGGAAGTCGACCGCACTGTTGATCACATGAAAGACGAAGCGGCCAACTTTCCTGATCCGGCCGACCGTGCCAGCCAGGAAGAAGAGTTCGCCCTCGAGCTGCGCGCCCGCGATCGCGAGCGCAAACTGATCAAGAAGATCGACAAGACCCTGCAACTGATCGAAGACGAAGAGTACGGCTGGTGCGACTCTTGCGGCATCGAGATCGGGGTCAAGCGCCTTGAGGCCCGTCCGACTGCCGACATGTGCGTCGACTGCAAGAATCTGGCGGAAATCAAGGAAAAGCAGGTCGGCAAATAATCCCGGCCTGAACGAAAAACGGAGCGTGCGAACGCTCCGTTTTTGTTTCTGCTGTTTTTGGACTCTCAAGTAACATCGCCCTCATGACTGCCAACACCTCCCCCGCCTACATTGGCCGCTTTGCCCCGACCCCCAGCGGGCACCTGCATTTCGGTTCGCTGGTTGCCGCCCTGGCCTCTTATCTGGACGCACGCTCGGTGGGCGGCCGCTGGCTGGTGCGCATGGAAGACCTCGATCCGCCCCGCGAAGAGCCGGGCGCGCAAGCGGCGATTCTCAAGGCACTGGAAAGCTATGGCTTCGAATGGGACGGCGAAATGGTCCGCCAGAGCGATCGGCACGAGGCCTACGCTCAGGTGCTCGACAGCCTGTTCAATCACGGCCTGGCCTACGCCTGCACCTGTTCGCGCAAGCAACTGGAGCCGTACCACGGCATTTACCCGGGACTGTGCCGCAACGCCGGCCATGGTCAGGAAGACGCGGCGATTCGCCTGCGCGTGCCGGAGCTGGAATATCACTTCATCGACCGGGTGCAGGGCGAATACCGTCAGCATCTGGGCCGCGACGTGGGGGATTTCGTGATCCGCCGCCGCGACGGTCTTTACGCCTATCAACTGGCGGTGGTACTGGACGACGCCTGGCAGGGCATCACCGACATCGTGCGCGGTGCCGATCTGCTCGACTCCACACCGCGCCAGCTCTATCTGCAGGAATTGCTGGGCCTGCGCCAACCGCGCTATCTGCATCTGCCACTGATTACTCAGCCGGACGGCCACAAGCTCGGCAAGTCCTATCGCTCGCCACCGCTGGAAGCCGATCAGGCCACACCGCTGTTGCTGCGGGCCCTGCGTGCACTGGGGCAAAACCCTGGGCCCGAACTGGCCCACGCCTCGCCGCAGGAACTGTTGAACTGGGGCAGCGGCCACTGGGATGCCTTGAAAATCCCGCGCACACTGACCCTGTCCGAAGCGCAACTGCTGTGACGACACTTGCAGTGGCGCGCCCATCCGTTACCATCGCCGCACGTTTTCGGGCACGCGCATAAAAAAGAGAGGCCGGGATGTACATCTATCGCTTGGTCCTGCTTCTGGTCGTGGGGATCTACCTGTTTTCTCCCGCCATCATGGACTGGTGGATCGACGCTACGGGCGCCTGGTATCGCCCTTATCTGCTCTGGCTGATCCTGATTGTCGTGACCTTCATCCTGCAGAGCCAAAAAGATGCCGATGAGCTTTAGCCTGACCCAGATGCTGCTGATCAGCGCCGCCTACCTGGCCGCGCTGTTCGGCGTGGCGTGGATCAGTGAACGAGGCATGATCCCGCGGGCGATCATTCGCCATCCGTTGACCTACACCCTGTCGCTCGGGGTCTACGCCAGTGCGTGGGCGTTTTATGGCACGGTGGGGCTGGCCTATCAGTACGGCTACGGCTTCCTGTCCAGTTATCTCGGGGTATCCGGCGCGTTTTTGCTGGCGCCGGTGCTGCTGTATCCGATCCTCAAGATCACCCGCACTTATCAACTGTCGTCGCTGGCGGACCTGTTCGCCTTCCGCTTCCGCAGCACCTGGGCCGGTGCGCTGACCACGATATTCATGCTGATCGGCGTCTTGCCGTTACTGGCGTTGCAGATCCAGGCCGTGGCCGACTCGATCGGCATCCTCACCGGCGAGCCGGTGCAGAATCGCGTGGCCCTGGCGTTTTGTGCGCTGATCATTCTGTTCACGATTTTCTTCGGCTCCCGGCACATCGCCACCCGTGAAAAGCACGAAGGACTCGTGTTCGCGATTGCTTTCGAATCGGTGATCAAACTGGTGGCCCTTGGCGGCGTCGGCCTCTACGCGCTGTACGGCGTATTCGACGGCCCGCAACAGCTTGAACTGTGGCTGTTGCAGAACCAGACCGCACTCGCCGCCCTGCACACGCCATTGCAGGAAGGCCCGTGGCGCACGTTGCTGTTGGTGTTTTTCGCCTCGGCGATCGTGATGCCGCACATGTATCACATGACCTTCACCGAAAACCTCAACCCGCGCTCGCTGGTCAGCGCGAGCTGGGGCCTGCCGCTGTTCCTGCTGTTGATGAGCCTGGCGGTGCCGCTGATTCTCTGGGCCGGCCTGAAACTCGGCGCCACCACCAATCCGGAATACTTCACCCTCGGCATCGGCATCGCCGCCAACAGCAAATCGCTGGCATTGCTGGCGTATGTCGGCGGCCTGTCGGCGGCCAGCGGCCTGATCATCGTCACCACGCTGGCCCTGTCGGGCATGGCCCTGAACCATCTGGTGCTGCCGCTCTACCAGCCGCCGGCCGAAGGCAATATCTATCGCTGGCTGAAATGGACCCGCCGGGCGCTGATCGTCGCGATCATCATGGCCGGCTTCTGCTTCTACCTGATGCTCGGCGCCGAGCAGGACCTGGCCAACCTCGGCATCGTCGCCTTCGTAGCGACCCTGCAATTCCTGCCGGGTGTACTGTCGGTGCTGTACTGGCCGACCGCCAATCGCCGCGGCTTTATCGCCGGTCTCCTGGCGGGAATTGTGGTGTGGGTCGTGACCATGCTGTTGCCGCTGGTCGGTAATCTGCAGGGTTTCTATATTCCGCTGCTGAACATGATCTACGTGCTGGACGATACGAGCTGGCACATGGCGGCCATCGCCTCGCTGGCGGCCAACGTCCTGATGTTCACGCTGATTTCGCTGTTCACCAATGCCAGCCCGGAAGAGGCCAGCGCTGCCGAAGCCTGTGCTGTGGATAACGTGCGCCGTCCGCAGCGCCGCGAATTGCACGCCGCCTCTCCGCAGGAATTCGCCACGCAACTGGCCAAGCCGCTGGGCGCCAAGGCTGCGCAGAAAGAAGTCGAACAGGCCCTGCGCGACCTTTATCTGCCGTTCGACGAGCGCCGCCCTTACGCCCTGCGCCGCCTGCGCGACCGGATCGAAGCCAACCTCTCCGGCCTGATGGGACCGAGCGTCGCCCAGGACATGGTGGAAACCTTCCTGCCGTACAAGGCCGGCGGAGAAAACTACGTCACCGAAGACATCCACTTCATTGAAAGCCGCCTGGAGGACTACCACTCGCGCCTGACCGGTCTGGCCGCCGAACTCGATGCACTGCGCCGCTACCACCGCCAGACCCTGCAGGAATTGCCAATGGGCGTCTGCTCGCTGGCCAAGGATCAGGAGATCCTGATGTGGAACAAGGCCATGGAAGAATTGACCGGGATTGCTGCGCAACGGGTGGTCGGCTCGCGCCTGAGCACCATCGCCAATCCGTGGAAAGACCTGCTGCAAGGCTTCATTCACCTGCCCGACGAGCACTTGCACAAACAGCATCTGGCCCTTGACGGCCAGACCCGTTGGCTGAACCTGCACAAAGCCGCGATCGACGAACCGCTGGCACCGGGCAACAGCGGCCTGGTGCTGCTGGTGGAAGACCTGACCGAAACCCAGATGCTCGAAGACAAGCTGGTGCACTCCGAGCGTCTGGCCAGCATTGGACGGCTCGCGGCCGGTGTGGCCCACGAAATCGGCAACCCGATCACCGGCATCGCCTGCCTCGCACAAAACCTGCGGGAAGAGCGCGAAGAAGATGGTGAGCTGACGGAAATCAGCGGTCAGATCCTCGAACAGACCAAACGCGTGTCACGCATCGTCCAGTCGCTGATGAGTTTTGCCCATGCCGGCAGTCATCAGCACAGTGACGAGCCCGTCTGTCTGGCGGAAGTGGCTCAGGACGCCATCGGCCTGCTGGCCCTGAACCGGCGCAATTTCGAAGTCCAGTTCTACAACCTGTGCGATCCCGATCACTGGGTCGAAGGCGACCCGCAGCGGCTCGCCCAGGTGCTGATCAATCTGCTCTCCAACGCCCGTGACGCCTCGCCTGCCGGCAGTGCAGTGCGGGTCAAGAGCGAAGCCGGCGAACACACGGTCGATCTGATCGTCGAAGACGAAGGCAGCGGTATTCCGTCGAGCATCATGGACCGATTGTTCGAACCCTTCTTCACCACCAAGGATCCTGGCGAAGGCACCGGTCTGGGCCTTGCACTGGTCTATTCCATCGTTGAAGAGCATTATGGACAAATCACCATCGACAGCCCGGCTGATGTTCAGAGCCAGCGCGGCACCCGTATCCGGGTGACATTGCCGCGCCATGTCGAAGCGACGTCCGCTGTGAACTGAGACCGTCGAGAGTATCGAATCAATGCCGCACATTTTGATCGTCGAAGACGAAACCATTATCCGCTCCGCCTTGCGCCGCCTGCTGGAACGTAACCAGTACCAGGTCAGCGAAGCCGGTTCAGTGCAGGAAGCACAAGAACGCTTCAGTATTCCCACGTTCGATCTGATCGTCAGCGACCTGCGACTGCCGGGCGCTCCGGGCACCGAGCTGATCAAGCTCGGCGAGGGCACGCCGGTTTTGATCATGACCAGCTACGCCAGTCTGCGCTCGGCGGTCGACTCGATGAAGATGGGCGCGGTGGATTACATCGCCAAGCCCTTCGACCACGACGAAATGCTTCAGGCTGTCGCGCGGATCCTGCGTGATCGCCAGTCGGCGCCTGCCGCCAGCGAAGCAGCTCCCGCCAAATCGGCCAATGGCAGCGGTAAATCCGCCATCGACAACAGCAACGGCGAAATCGGCATCATCGGCTCGTGTCCGCCGATGCAGGACCTTTACGGCAAGATCCGTAAAGTCGCGCCAACCGATTCCAACGTGCTGATCCAGGGCGAGTCCGGTACCGGTAAAGAACTGGTGGCCCGCGCTCTGCACAACCTGTCGAAACGCGCCAAAGCACCGATGATCTCGGTGAACTGCGCAGCCATTCCGGAAAGCCTGATCGAGTCCGAACTGTTCGGTCACGAAAAAGGCGCGTTCACCGGCGCCAGCGCGGGTCGCGCCGGTCTGGTGGAAGCGGCGGACGGCGGCACGCTGTTCCTCGACGAGATCGGCGAATTGCCACTGGAAGCCCAGGCCCGGTTGCTGCGCGTACTGCAGGAAGGCGAGATTCGCCGGGTGGGCTCGGTTCAGTCGCAGAAAGTCGATGTCCGGTTGATCGCCGCGACCCACCGGGATCTCAAGAGTCTGGCGAAAATCGGCCAGTTCCGCGAAGACTTGTACTACCGCCTCCACGTGATCGCGCTGAAACTGCCCGCCCTGCGCGAGCGCGGCGCCGACGTCAACGAAATCGCCAATGCGTTCCTCGCTCGTCAAAGCGCCCGCATCAACCGCACCGACCTGAAATTTGCCGCCGATGCCGAGCAGGCAATCCGTCACTATTCCTGGCCGGGTAACGTGCGGGAGCTGGAAAACGCCGTTGAGCGCGCGGTGATTCTGAGCGAAAGCCCGGAAATCTCTGCCGACCTGCTGGGCATCGACATCGAACTGGGCGATCTGGAGGACGACGAATTCATCGGCCTGCCGGCGCAAACGCCCGGTAACGCCAGCAGCAGCCACGAGCCGACCGAAGACCTGTCGCTGGAAGACTACTTCCAGCACTTCGTGCTCGAACATCAGGACCACATGACCGAGACCGAACTGGCGCGCAAACTGGGCGTCAGCCGCAAATGCCTGTGGGAACGCCGTCAGCGTCTGGGCATTCCACGGCGCAAGACCGGGGTCGCCAGCGAGAGCTGAACGTGACCTGTCGAGTGTGCGGGTGACCGTTGAAGATGTGAAAAAACTGTTACCTCAGTCTTTTCACGTAACAGAAGCCGGGGTTATCGGTAACGAAACCCCGGCTTTTTTTCGCCCTGCGAAAACGGTTATATCGACCTAACCCCTTGTTTTATTGGGGTTCGCAAAAGTTGGCACGGCACCTGCTATATGTTTGGTACAAGAACAATAACAAGCAATGCACAAGACAATAAAAATAAGACGAATCGACTCACGCACAATAAAAACAAGACGGCGAGAGGCGCAGCTAACTGATTCTTTTGGAGAGGCGTTGTATTTGGGGCCAGCCCCACGACCAGGCCGAGAACAACAAAAACTGTCTTAAGACAGAGCCTGTACTGGTTGGATCGCAAGATCACTGCAACACAGCGACCAAAGCAATCCGTTTGCTCTTGGCTCCCGATTGGGAGGGTCATGAAGAAAAAGCTTCATGGCGAGGGCACTCAACAAAAACAAAAAGCCCGAATCAATAATAAAAAGAGCACGCAACTACTTCTTGGGGAGCTTCGGCTCCCCTTGTAGTTTCTCCTTCACGGAAAATCTTCCTTCCGATACATCTTCCCCCCCTCTAGCCTGAGGCTTGCAGCGCAAATCGGCAGCGTCCTACACCATCCCTCGACTAAATGCTAGAATCCCGGCCCATCATGCGGTCATTCTCTGGTATGGCCGAACATTCCTTCAAACAGTGCATCCCATGCTGAAGAAGCTGTTCCAGTCATTCCGAACTCCCCTGCGTCGTACGCAACACATCCGTAGCACGCCTGAAGTCCTCAACAGCGGCCAACATTCGCTGCAGAAGGCGCAATTCAGCCGTTATGCGGTCAACATCGTCGAACGTCTGCAGGGCGCCGGCTACCAGGCCTACCTGGTTGGCGGTTGCGTGCGAGACATGCTGCTGGGCATCACGCCCAAAGACTTCGACGTCGCCACCAGCGCCACCCCCGAGCAGGTGCGTGCCGAATTCCGCAATGCGCGAATCATCGGTCGCCGCTTCAAGCTGGTACACATCCATTTCGGTCGCGAAATCATTGAAGTCGCGACCTTCCGCGCCAATCACCCGCAAAACGAAGACGACGAAGACAGCAACCAGTCTTCGCGCAACGAGAGCGGGCGCATTCTGCGTGACAACGTTTACGGCACCCTGGAAGAGGACGCGCAACGCCGCGACTTCACCATCAATGCTCTGTATTACGATCCGGTCAGCGAGCGCATCCTCGACTACGCCAATGGCGTGCACGACATCCGTAACCAGTTGATCCGTCTGATCGGCGATCCGACGCAGCGTTATCAGGAAGACCCGGTGCGGATGCTGCGGGCCGTGCGTTTCGCCGCCAAGCTCAATTTCGGCATCGAGAAGCACACCGTCCAGCCGATCCGCGAACTGGCGCCGATGCTGCGCGAGATCCCGTCGGCCCGCCTGTTCGAGGAAGTGCTCAAGCTGTTCCTCTCCGGTCATGGCGCCATCACCTTCGAGATGTTGGTCGACCTGCAACTGTTCGCGCCGCTGTTCCCGGCCAGTGCCGATGCGCTGGAACACAACCCGGAATACACCCACACGCTGATCAGCGAAGCACTGACCAACACCGACCTGCGGATCAAGCAGAACAAACCGGTGACCCCGGCGTTCCTGTTCGCCGCCCTGTTGTGGCCAGCCCTTCCCGCTCGCGTGTTGCGTCTGCAGGAACGTGGCATGCCGCCGATTCCGGCCATGCAGGAAGCCGCTCACGAACTGATCGCCGAACAGTGCCAGCGCATCGCGATCCCAAAACGCTTCACCATGCCGATCCGCGAGATCTGGGACATGCAGGAACGCCTGCCACGCCGCAGCGGCAAACGCGCCGACCTGCTGCTGGACAATCCGCGCTTTCGCGCCGGCTACGATTTCCTGCTGCTGCGTGAGAGCGCCGGTGAACAGACTGATGGCCTGGGCGACTGGTGGACCGATTATCAGGACGCCAACGACAGCGAACGCCGCGACATGATCCGTGACCTCAGCGGTAAGGGTGATGACGCCAGTGGTGCACCGCGCAAGCGTCGCCGCAGCAGCGGTTCCAAGCGCAAGCGCGCCGGCGCACCGAGTGCTACGGGCGAATAAGCGATGGAACGCATCTACATCGGCATGGGCAGCAACCTGGCTGACCCGGCCGAACAACTGCGCAACGCGGTCGACGCGCTGGGGCAATTGCCCGACACCAAACTGGTCGGCGTGTCTGCCTTCTACCAAAGCGACTCGTTGCTGCCGGGCCAACCGCGTTACACCAACGCGGTCGCCGCACTCGACAGCGCGCTCGCCCCGCTGGATCTGCTCGATGCCTTGCAGGCGATCGAAAACGATCAAGGCCGCGAACGCCTGGAACGCTGGGGCCCGCGCACACTGGATCTGGACATTCTGCTGTTCGGTGATCGACTGATCGACGAGCCGCGCCTGAAAGTCCCGCATTACCACATGCAGGAGCGCGCGTTCGTTCTCTATCCCTTGGCCGAACTGGCTGCCGAGGATCTGCGCCTGGCCGATGGCCGCACCCTTGCCGATCTTCTCGCATCATGCCCGTTCGTCGGCCTGGAACGCATTACCTCAAACTGATACCACACCCTGTGGGAGCGAGCTTGCTCGCGAAGGCAATCTAACCGTCAATGTCTGCATTGGCTGACTGACCGCTTTCGCGAGCAAGCTCGTTCCCACAAGTGTTTTTGTAGGACAAAAAAGCGCGAATCTCCCGGCCCGGCCCGCTGAATCGCATCAGTAACGCAGGTAACACTCCCCTCGTAACAATGCGGTAACACACGCAATTGACTTCCTGAGGCCTCATCACGACTATAGGCGTCCCGCTGCCGCCAACCCGGCATACAAGGGCGCAATCCAGGCCTTATAAGCACGACAAAAGAGCGTGCGCCTGAATAGATGACGAATCACGCGCGTTACTCGCAGTAGTTTCCAGAGCGCCTGAACGAGGATTTCTTACATGCCAGCCATCACCCTGACCACGCTCCAGAGCCTCAAGCAGAAAGGTGAAAAGATCACCATGCTGACCTGCTATGACGCGACCTTCGCCCACGCCTGCAACGAGGCCGGTGTCGAAGTGCTGCTGGTGGGCGACTCCCTCGGCATGGTTCTGCAGGGTCATGACAGCACCCTGCCGGTGACCACCGCAGAAATGGCCTACCACGTTGCCAGCGTCAAACGCGGCAACTCTGATGCACTGATCCTGGCGGACCTGCCGTTCATGGCCAACGCCACCCTCGAGCAAACCATGGCCAACAGCGCTCTGCTGATGCAGGCCGGCGCGCACATGGTCAAGGTCGAAGGCGCCTTGTGGCTGGCGGATTCGATCCGCCTGCTGGCCGAGCGCGGTGTGCCGGTCTGCGCCCACATGGGCCTGACCCCGCAAGCCGTGAACATTCTTGGTGGCTATAAAGTGCAAGGTCGCAACGAGAACCAAGCACGCCAGATGCGCGCCGACGCGATCTCCCTGGAGCAGGCCGGTGCAGCCATGCTGTTGCTCGAATGCGTGCCGAGCGAACTGGCGGCTGAAATCAGCCAGGCGGTGAAGATTCCGGTGATCGGCATTGGTGCCGGCAACGCCACCGACGGTCAGGTGCTGGTACTGCACGACATGCTCGGCCTGTCGATCAGCGGCCGTGTGCCGAAGTTCGTGAAGAACTTCATGCAGGGTCAGGACAGCATCCAGTCCGCGCTGAAGGCTTACGTCAGTGAAGTCAAAGCCACCACTTTCCCCGGAATCGAACACGGATTCTCTGCATGAACACCGTCAAAACCGTACGTGAACTGCGCGCCGCCGTGGCGCGCGCCCGCAGCGAAGGCAAACGCATCGGCTTCGTGCCGACCATGGGCAACCTGCACAGCGGCCATATTGCCCTGATCACCAAGGCCACCCAGCGCGTGGACTTCGTGGTCGCGAGCATTTTCGTCAACCCGCTGCAGTTCGGCGCAGGCGAAGACCTCGACAAGTACCCGCGCACCCTGGCGGCGGATCAGGAAAAACTGCTGGAAGCCGGATGCGATCTGCTGTTCGCCCCGACCGTCGAAGAGATGTACCCCGACGGCATGGCCGGTCAGACCCGGGTCAGCGTGCCGCAACTTTCCGAAGGCCTTTGCGGCGCCAGCCGTCCGGGGCACTTCGAAGGCGTGGCGACGGTGGTCAGCAAGCTGTTCAACATGGTCCAGCCGGACCTGGCGATCTTCGGCCAGAAAGACTTCCAGCAACTGGCGGTAATCCGCGCACTCGTGCATGACCTGAACATGCCGATCCAGATCATCGGCGAGCCGACCGTACGCGCCGCCGACGGCCTGGCGCTGTCCTCGCGCAACGGCTTCCTCAGTGAAGAGCAACGCGCCGTGGCGCCGGTGGTCTATCGCACCCTGAACAGCATTGCCGAGTCTATCAAGCAGGGTGAACGCGACTTCCCTGCCCTGATTCAGGCGCAACGCCAGCAACTGGAAGCCGCCGGCCTGCGTCCGGACTACCTGGAAATCCGCCACGCCCTGACCCTGCGTCCGGCCACGGCGGAAGATCGTGATCTGGTGATTCTGGTTGCAGCATTCCTCGGCACCACCCGGTTGATCGACAACCTGCACCTGAACCTCGATACCCCCGCCTGAACACTGCAACAGCAGCATGTGGGAGCGCGCCTGTTCGCTCCCACATTCGTGCCAACTCCCCTTCCTGATCGCATTGCTGAGCACCTGACCATCGGGCAAACTGCCCGCCGGTCCACTGCGCGCGAACGCAGGAACTTGCTCGCATGACTTGCCGTCCGTCGGCCCCCGTCTGTTATCAATGTTAAAAAAGTACCGAAAACAGGTCAGACAAAGCCAAGACAGATCGCGGCGCTGGGTTTACTGTATTCGCCCTGCGCCAAAGTAATCGTGTCGACGCAGTTGCCCCCTCGCCCAAACCTGGCGGGGAGGTCTTTTCAGTGTTCAAAAGGCCGTTCAAGTAAAAAGGAAAACCGCAGCGATGGCGTACTACCGCACTCCTCATGACGTTACCGCTCTGCCTGCCTGGCAAGCGTTGAAAGATCACCGCCAAGCCATGCAGGATTTCAGCATGCGCGAAGCCTTCAACGCCGATCCGCAGCGCTTCAATCAGTTCACTCTCAGCAGCTGCGGACTGTTTCTCGACTATTCGAAGAATCTGATCAACGCCGAGACCCGTAACCTGCTGGTGGGTCTGGCCAATGAAGTCGATCTCAAGGGCGCGATCAAGGCGCTGTTCGACGGCGAAATCGTCAATTCCTCCGAAGGCCGCCCGGCGCTGCACACCGCCCTGCGTCGCCCGGTCGGCGACAAGCTGTCGGTCAACGGCGTCAACGTGATGCCTGAAGTACACAAGGTGCTGAACCAGATCACCGATCTGGTGGGCCGCATCCACGACGGTCTGTGGCGTGGTTACACCGAGAAGCCGATCACTGACGTTGTGAATATCGGCATCGGTGGCTCGTTCCTCGGCCCCGAGCTGGTCTCCGAAGCCCTGCTGTCCTACGCCCAGAAAGGCGTGCGTTGCCACTATCTGGCGAACATCGACGGCAGCGAGTTCCACGAGCTGACGCAAAAACTGCGCGCCGAGACCACGCTGTTCATCGTGTCGTCGAAGTCGTTCAACACCCTCGAAACCCTGAAAAACGCCCAGGCCGCCCGTGCCTGGTACCTGGCCCAGGGTGGTTCGGAAGCCGAGCTGTATCGCCACTTCATCGCCGTATCGAGCAACAACGCGGCAGCCGTGGCCTTCGGTATCCGCGAAGAAAACATCTTCCCGATGTGGGACTGGGTCGGCGGTCGTTACTCGCTGTGGTCGGCCATCGGTCTGCCAATTGCGCTGGCCATCGGCATGTCCAACTTCAAGGAACTGCTGTCCGGTGCGTACACCATGGACCAGCATTTCCAGAGCGCGCCGTTCGAACAGAACATGCCGGTGCTGCTGGCCCTGCTCGGCGTGTGGTACGGCAACTTCTGGGGCGCGCAAAGCCACGCGATCCTGCCGTACGACCACTACCTGCGTAACATCACCAAGCACTTGCAACAGCTGGACATGGAATCCAACGGCAAGAGCGTGCGTCAGGACGGCACCGCCGTGTCGACCGACACTGGCCCGGTGATCTGGGGTGGCGTCGGCTGCAACGGTCAGCACGCTTACCACCAGTTGCTGCACCAGGGCACCCAACTGATTCCGGCCGACTTCATTGTGCCGATCGTCAGCTTCAACCCGGTCTCCGACCACCATCAGTGGCTGTACGCCAACTGCCTGTCGCAGAGCCAGGCGCTGATGCTCGGCAAGACCCTGCCGGAAGCCGAAGCGGAACTGCGCGACAAGGGCATGAGCGAAGACCAGGTGCAGAAACTCGCGCCGCACAAGGTGATCCCGGGCAACCGTCCGAGCAACACCCTGGTGGTCGAGCGAATCAGCCCGCGTCGTCTCGGCGCACTGGTGGCGATGTACGAACACAAAGTCTTCGTGCAAAGCGTGGTCTGGGGCATCAACGCCTTCGACCAGTGGGGCGTGGAACTGGGTAAGGAACTGGGCAAAGGCGTCTACAACCGCCTGGTCGGCAGCGAGGAAACCGCCGCCGAAGATGCATCCACCCAAGGCCTGATCAACTACTTCCGCGGCCGTCACCGCGGCTGATTTGATCGCTCTGCAGTCACCCTGTGGGAGCGAGCTTGCTCGCGATTGCGGTTATTCACTCAACATCCACGTTGACTGACATTCCGCCTTCGCGAGCAAGCTCGTTCCCACAGTCGTTTGTGGATGACTTGAACCTGTTGGACTCTCGGCGCATCTTTATCCTTGTCGCACAACAAGAATAAGGAACCGTCATGTTCGATATCAGCACGTTCCCCAAAGCCGATGCCGTCCGCCGGGCTGCACAGTTGAGTCAGGACGACTACCAGCGCCTGTACCGCGAATCCATTGAACACCCCGGCACCTTCTGGGCCGAACAGGCCACCCGCTTCCTCGACTGGAGCACACCGTGGCAGACCGTCCAGCGCTATGACCTGAAGACCGGTGAAGCCGCCTGGTTTGCCGGCGGCAAGCTGAACGTCAGCTACAACTGCATCGACCGCCATCTGGAAACGCGCGGCGATCAGACCGCCATCCTCTGGGAAGGCGACGACCCTGCCGAATCGACGCAAATCACCTACAGCAAACTCCATCACCACGTCTGCCGCCTGGCCAACGTGCTGAAAAGCCGTGGCGTGAAGAAAGGCGACCGAGTGTGCATCTACATGCCGATGATCCCCGAAGCGGCCTACGCCATGCTCGCCTGCGCGCGGATCGGCGCGATTCACTCGGTGGTGTTTGGTGGTTTCTCCCCGGACTCCCTGCGCGACCGTATTCTCGATGCCGACTGCCGCACCGTGATCACCGCCGACGAAGGCGTGCGCGGTGGCAAGTTCGTGCCGCTGAAACAGAACGTCGACAAGGCCCTGCAGAGTTGCCCGAATGTCAGCACCGTCGTGGTGGTCGAGCGCACTCAGAACAAAGTTGACTGGGTCGAAGGCCGCGACCTCTGGTATCACCAGGCCGTGCGTGATGTCAGCGACGATTGCCCGCCGGAACCGATGGACGCCGAAGACCCGCTGTTCATCCTCTACACCTCCGGCAGCACCGGCAAACCCAAGGGCGTGCTCCACACCACCGGCGGTTACCTGTTGCAAGCGGCGATGACCTTCAAGTACGTGCTCGACTACCGCGACGGCGAAGTGTTCTGGTGCACCGCCGACGTCGGCTGGGTCACCGGCCATAGTTACATCGTCTACGGCCCGCTGGCCAACGGCGCAACCACGCTGATCTTCGAAGGCGTACCGAGTTACCCGAGCACTTCGCGATTCTGGCAGGTGATCGACAAACACAAGGTCAACATCTTCTACACCGCGCCGACAGCATTGAGGGCGTTGATGCGTGAAGGCGCCGGCCCCTTGCAGGAAACGTCACGCGAAAGCCTCAGATTGCTCGGCAGCGTCGGTGAGCCGATCAACCCGGAAGCGTGGGAATGGTATTTCAACGTGGTCGGCGAACAGCGCTGCCCGATCGTCGATACGTGGTGGCAGACCGAAACCGGCGGCATCATGCTCAGCCCGCTGGTCAGCGCCCAGCGAATCAAACCGGGCTGCGCCACCCAACCGATGTTCGGCGTGCAACCGGTGCTGCTCGATGAACACGGCAAGGAAATCAAGGGCGCCGGCAGCGGCGTATTGGCGATCAAGTCGAGCTGGCCGGCGCAGATCCGCAGCGTCTACGGCGATCCGCAGCGCATGGTCGACACCTACTTCAAGCCCTACCCCGGTTACTACTTCACCGGCGACGGCGCCCGCCGCGACGAGGATGGCGATTACTGGATCACCGGGCGCATCGATGACGTAATCAACGTTTCCGGCCATCGCATCGGCACCGCCGAGGTGGAAAGTGCGCTGGTGCTGCACGACAGCATCGCCGAGGCCGCCGTGGTCGGTTATCCCCACGACGTCAAAGGCCAGGGGATCTACGCGTTCGTTACACCGATGAACGGCACCGAGCCCACCGATGAACTGAAGAAAGAACTGCTGGCCCACGTCAGCAAGGAAATCGGCAGCTTCGCCAAACCGGACCTGATCCAGTGGGCCCCGGCCCTGCCGAAGACCCGCTCGGGCAAAATCATGCGGCGGATCCTGCGCAAGATCGCCTGCAACGAACTCGACAGCCTCGGCGACACCTCGACGCTGGCGGATCCGAGCGTGGTGCAGGGCTTGATCGATAAACGCTTGAACCGGTAACGGCGCAAAAGCATCGCGAGCAAGCTTGCTCCCACCAGGACTTTTGATCGTCTGCGGGAGCGAGTCTGCTCGCGATGGCTACCCTCGACTGCCTGCCAAACTGCTAAACTCCCGCGCCCCGATTCCCTCCAGCAAGGCGCCCGCATGTCTTCCTTGAACCTGGCGCTGCGCGCCGCACTCGATCAACGCCAGGATCTGCTCGCCGAGCTGCACCGCCAGGGCACCGACTGCTATCGGCTGTTCCACGGCAGCCAGGAAGGCGCCGGCGGCCTGACCATCGATCGCTACGGCCCGCAACTGATGGTGCAAAGTTTCCACCAGACGCTGGCGCGCGAAGACCTGCTGCAACTGCACGCCATGGTCAACCAGACCCTGGGACTGGAAACGCTGCTGGTCTACAACGACCGCTCCCGTGGCAACTCGCGGATCGACCGTGAAGACAGCGTCTACCGTGCCGAAGACGCGGCGCTGGTCGATCTGGTCGGCCACGAATGGGGCCTGAACTATCGTGTACGCGGACGCCATGCCGGGCAGGATCCGCTGCTGTTCCTCGACCTGCGCAACACCCGCGGCTGGGTCAAGGATCACGCCAAGGGCAAAAGCGTGCTCAACCTGTTCGCCTACACCTGCGGCGTCGGTCTCAGCGCAGCGGCCGGCGGTGCGCGCGAGGTGTGCAACCTGGATTTCGCCGAGGGCAATCTGGCGGTCGGCCGCGAGAACGGTCAGCTCAACCCGCACCTGCCGACCATGGAATTCATCCAGTCCGACTACTTCCCGGCGATCCGCCAACTGGCCGGCCTGCCGATCAGCCAGCGTCGCGGGCAGAAACTGCCGAGTTATCAACGCCTGGAACAGCGCCGGTACGATCTGGTGCTCCTCGACCCGCCCGCGTGGGCCAAGAGTGCGTTCGGCACCGTCGACCTGCTGCGCGATTATCAAAGCCTGCTCAAGCCCGCCCTGCTGACCACCGCCGAGCATGGCGTGCTGATCTGCTGCAACAATCTGGCGAAAGTCAGCATGGACGACTGGCGCGAACAAGTGCTGCGCTGCGCTGAAAAAGCCGGGCGGCGGGTTCGCGAATGGAGCGTGATGACCCCGGGCCGGGACTTCCCGTCAATGGATCAGCAGCCACCGCTGAAGACCCTGATTCTTCAGCTCTGATTGCTGCGAAGGAAATTTCCCACGGAAAAATCTGAACAATCCTGAGCATGGGCATTTGCTTCGGAACCGGAATCGCGTGCCATACTCCAAGGCACTCCGATTCAGACAGATGAAGCCACACATGCCCAAAGGATTGATTCGCGCGATTGGCGCCCTGTTGACTGCTCTGGCCCTCTACAGCCTGCTGGGGTTCCTGATTTTGCCGGGCATTGCGCTCAGGGTGGTGAATCAGCAACTGGCCAACTACGCCACGGTGCCCGCGCATCTGCAGCGCATCGAACTCAACCCGTTCAGTCTTGAGCTCACGCTATGGGGCCTGGTGATCGGCGAGCCGGGCAAGGAACAGGTCGGATTCGAACGTCTGTACGCCAACCTGCAACTCGACAGCCTGTGGACCAAAGCCCTGCATCTGTCGGACATCGAACTGGAAAAATCCAAGACCGAGATCCTGTTCGCCAAGGACGGCCAGCTCAATCTGCTGGGCCTGTTCAAGCTCCCGGCCAGCGAACCCACCCCGACCGATCCGGACGCCAAACCATTTCCGCTGCGCATCGACCGGATCCAGCTGGCCGGCGGCAACCTGCATTTCGTGGATGCACGCCCCAGCGAGCCGATCGAATTTCTTTACGACAAACTCGATTTCGAACTGAAAAACCTCAGCACTCTGCCCGAAGACAACGCCGACATGACCCTCGTCGCGATCGGACCGGCCGGTGGACAGATCGACTGGAAAGGCAACTTCAGCCTGGTTCCGATCGCCTCTGAAGGCACTCTCAAGATCACCGACGGCCAGATGAAAGCGTTCTGGCCGTACGTGCGCGACGCCGTGCCACTGGTGCTGGAAAACGGGGTGGTCAGCCTGAGCACCGATTACAAGCTCAACCTGTCCAAGGAAACCGAACTGCTGCTGAGCAACGTGGCGGTCAACATCGCGCCGTTCGCCATCAAGGCGCCGGACGGGCGTCAACTGGCGAAACTCGAGCGCCTCGACGTCAGCGACACCACCGTGGATCTGGCCAAACAGCAAGTGGTGGTCGGCAAGATCCGCAGTCAGAAACTGGAGACCTGGGCAGCGCTGGAAGCGGACGGACAGCTGGACTGGCAAAAACTGTTCGCCAGCCAGCCATCGAAACCCGCCGCCAAAGCTGCGGCGGAACCGAAAAGCACTCCAGCGGCCGCCGACTCGCCGAAACCCGAGCCGACCGCGCCGAGCAAACCGTGGCAAGTGCTGCTCAAGGACGTGCAACTGCGTGACTATAAAGTACATCTGGCCGATCGCTCGGCGAAGCCGGAAGTGACTCTGGATGTCACCCCGCTGAACGTCGATCTGCAGAATTTCGACAGCCTCAACGGCTCGCCCTTCAACCTCAGGCTCGACACCGGGCTGGGCAAGCAAGGCAAGATCAGCGCCGACGGCGTGGTCAATCTGGCCCCGGTCACCGCGCAGCTCAACGTGAAAACCCAGGACATCGACCTGCGGGT
Source organism: Pseudomonas sp. IAC-BECa141 (assembly GCF_020544405.1). Classification (NCBI taxonomy): domain Bacteria; kingdom Pseudomonadati; phylum Pseudomonadota; class Gammaproteobacteria; order Pseudomonadales; family Pseudomonadaceae; genus Pseudomonas; species Pseudomonas sp. IAC-BECa141. Next base: position 5,250,454 of record NZ_CP065410.1, read on the forward strand.
CGCGCAGTCCTACATCAACCCGTTCATTCGCCTCGAACTGCGCAGCGGCATGCTCGGCAGCGACCTGAAAGTGAACCTGAAAAGCACCGACCCGCTGGCCCTCAGCGTTACCGGTCGTGCTCAGGTCGATCAGTTGCACACCCTCGACACCCTGAAAACCCGCGACTTCCTCAAGTGGCAGCAAGTGGTGGTCGAAGGCCTCAACTATCAGCACGGCGACAGCCTGTCGATCGACAGGATCAACCTGTTTCAGCCGTATGCACGGTTCATGATCAACGATGACCGCACCACCAACATCGACGACCTGCTGATCCCGCAGCCAGCCGATTCCGGGGCGAAGACCGCTGCGGCGAAACCGGCGAGCAATGACAAACCTCTGGGCATTCACATTGGTGGCATCGCGATCAATGACGGCTCGGCCAACTTCGCCGACTTCAGCCTGACCCCGAACTTTGCCACCGCAATCCAGCAGCTCAACGGCCAGATCGGCACCATCGACAGCCGTCAGGCGAAACCGGCCAGCGTCGACGTCAAGGGCAAGGTCGACCGCTATGCGCCGGTAACCATCAAGGGCGCGGTCAATCCGTTCGATCCGATGGCCAGCCTCGACATCGCCACCAGTTTCAAACGCGTCGAACTGACCACCCTGACCCCCTACTCCGGCAAGTTCGCCGGCTACCGTATCCGCAAGGGCCGGCTCAACCTCGACCTGCATTACCTGATCACCAAAGGCCAGCTCAAGGCCGAGAACAAAGTGGTGGTCGAGCAACTGCAACTGGGTGAGAAGGTCGACAGCCCGGATGCCGTGAGCCTGCCGCTGAAACTGGCGATCGCGCTGCTCAAGGATGTCGACGGCAAGATTTCCATCGAGCTGCCGGTGACCGGCGACCTGAACAATCCGCAATTCAGCGTGATGCCGATTGTCTGGCAGACCCTGCGCAACCTGATCGTCAAAGCCGCCGCCGCACCGTTCAAGCTGATTGGCGGTCTGGTCAGCGGTGGTGGTTCCGAAGACCTCGGCACCGTGTCCTTCGCACCGGGTTCCAGCGACCTGAGCAAAGACGCCGAAGCGGCGCTGGTGAAGCTGTCGCAAGCGCTGAAGGAACGTCCGGCCCTGCGTCTGGAAATCGAAGGCACTGCTGCGAAAAGCAGTGACGGCCCGTTACTTGCCGAACAGCGTCTGGAACGTGAATACCAGTACAACTACTACAAGATGCTCCAGCGCCGGGGCGACAAGGTGCCGGCTCAGGCTTCGCTGATCCAGGTACCGGAGAACGAAAAAGGCCCGCTGCTCGAGGGCATCTACCGTACCCGTCTGAAAACCCAGCCACCGGCCGAATGGAAGGATCTTGGCAAGGAAGAACGCACGGCGAAAATGCGCGCCGACGTGATCAAGTTCTGGAGTTCCAGCGACGTGCTGTTGCGCCAGCTCGGTCAGGACCGGGCCAGCAGCATCAAGGATTACCTGGTGGACAAGGGCCAACTGGCCGACGACCGCGTGTACTTCATCGACGCCAATCTCGGCGAAGCGGAGAGCGACGGCCGCGTGGTGACACAAATGCATCTGGATGCCGAGTGATGAACGGCAAATGGCTGACGGCACTGGGGCTGGCGTTGATCGCCAGCCAGGCTGCGGCGTCCGATACCCTGCGCTGCGGCAGCCAGCTGGTAAGCCTCGGCGACCGCGCCAGCGAGGTCCTGCAAAAATGCGGAGAGCCGGTCAGTCGCGATCTGCTCGGCTACAAGCGCAGCGCCAACCGCCGGGAAGAGTTTCAGGTCGAGGAATGGACCTATGGCCCGAGCAACGGCATGTATCAGTACCTGCGCTTTGAAGGCAATCGCCTGAAACAGATCAACAGCAAACGCGGCAACTGACCTTCCACTTTTTCTGCCCCTGAAATAGAACAGGCCCCGACATGAATGCCGGGGCCTGTAATGGCCACAATCCGTGTGGCCGTTCGCATGAACTCTAAAGTGCGGCAGACGTATTGCTCGGCCCGCCTGTCGCGTCTTCTCCCGGTCCAGGCGAGAAGTCTTGCCTTACTCGGCTTTCAGGCCGTCAGCGGAGACCGCTTTAACGCCTTTGATTTTCTTGGCGATGGCAACGGCCATTTCTTTTTGCGAGTCGGTCACGGCAACCGTGGAGGACAGCGACACGACGCCTTTGTTGGTTTCTACTTTGATATCAGTGCCTGGAATACCTTTTTCGGTGACCAGATCCGCTTTTACTTTGGTCGTGATCCAGGTATCGGAAGTAGCTTCTTTCGCTTTGGTGACTTCACCGGCAGCCAGGGTCATCGGCGCCTGAGTGGTTTGAGTCGATTGAGCAAATGCACCGGAAGCCATGGTCAGGGTCAGCGCGGTAGCAGCAGCGGCAGTGATAGCGAACTTCTTCATACGAGTAACTCCTGTTTTTTCTGGAAAGTCTGCTGGTTGTCTTGTCAGCAGGGTTACTGGAGATATTGCGAACGCTGTGCCAACTTTTAAAAAATCAATAAATCTTTATAAATCAATATGTTATGAACAATGAAAATTTCCGGAATCATGCAATTTGCATGACCTAATGCAAAAAGACATGCAAGTTGCGGCTTTTCTGAAAGTTCCTAACTCGCTGAAATTATTGAAGCTTTTATCAAACACAAAGCCATAAAAAATGCCCCGCGGTGCGGGGCATTCTGGCAGAGAGCCTGGGCTGAGTTGAATCAGACGCCTGGGCAACTGGTGGTCGAATAGTCTTTCGAACCCGAGAACTTGCACGACCAACCTGCTGCCGCCGTACGGGTCAGGGTGACGGTTTGCCCCAACACAGGCGCCGGAGCGTTGAGCAAGGTGCAGGTGATGGTCCCTGTGCCGTCGGCAACTTTACCGCTCGCCGCCAGCGTGCAATTTTGTGTCGCAGTCGTACCCGCATTGACGTTAGTAATGCTCGGATCAGTAGAGCCGGCATTGATGACATCTTCAAAGTTGACCTTCAGCGCCGACGCTTCGGCAATCCCCGCCGTGACCTTGGCCCGCGCCTGATATTTGGAGTACTGCGGCAAGGCAATCGTCGCCAGAATCCCGATGATCGCCACAACGATCAGCAGCTCGATCAGAGTGAAACCTTGTTGTTTCTTCATAGACACGCTCCATGCATGAGTCGGAATCTCATGATCTGAACAGGACTCAGCACAGCCCGTGCCAAGCGCTCGCAGCCCCCGCCCACGGGGCGCCATCCGGCTGACGTGCCGATTCCTACAACCCGAAACCGCACTATCTGACACTTTTTGTCACCTGCACCCCGCGTGTTTGGCGCTGTCACTTGTCTAGGCTATAAGTCATGAACGGCAAGCACGTGGAAACCCCATGAATGACATCGCTCTGAGCGGTCTGGCCAAACAGCTGGTCAAGGCCGAATTGCTCACGGAAAAGAGTGCCCAGCAAGCCTGGCAACAGGCGCAGCGCAATCGGCTGTCGCTGGTCAGTTACCTGGTGCAGAACAAACTGGTGAAGAGCTGGCAGGTCGCCGAGATTGCCTCGGAGCATTTCGGCATGGCATTTCTCGACCTCAATTGCCTCGACAAGGAAACCCAGCCCAAGGGCCTGGTCAGTGAAAAACTGGTGCGCCAGCACCACGCCCTGCCCCTCTGGCGGCGCGGCAACAAACTGTTCGTGGGGATTTCCGACCCGAGCAATCATCAGGCGATCAATGACATTCAGTTCAGCACCGGGCTGAGCACCGAAGCCATTCTGGTCGAGGACGACAAGCTCACCGACGCTATCGAAAAGTTCTTCGACACCCACGCCACCGGCCTGGAGGAGATGGCCGATGTCGATCTCGACGGGCTGGACATCGAGTCGGTCGACGACAGCAAGCAGGACACGCTCGGCGGAATCGACGCGGACGATGCCCCGGTGGTGCGCTTCGTTCACAAGATGCTGCTCGATGCGATCAAGAGCGGCTCGTCCGACCTGCACTTCGAGCCTTACGAAAAGAACTACCGCGTGCGGGTGCGCACCGACGGCATTCTGCGGGAGGTGGCCAAGCCGCCGATTCAACTGGCCGGGCGCATTGCCGCACGCCTGAAAGTCATGGCCAGCCTGGACATTTCGGAACGGCGCAAACCCCAGGACGGGCGGATCAAGATGCGTCTGTCGAAGAGCAAATCGATCGATTTCCGGGTCAACACCCTGCCCACCCTATGGGGCGAGAAAGTGGTGATGCGGATCCTCGACCCGTCCAGCGCCCAGATCGGCATCGATGCCCTCGGCTACGAGCCGGAGCAGAAAGACCTGTACATGGCCGCCCTCAAGCAGCCGCAAGGCATGATTCTGGTGACCGGCCCCACGGGGTCGGGCAAGACCGTTTCGCTGTACACCGGGCTGAATATCCTCAATACCGTCGACATCAACATCTCCACCGCTGAAGACCCGGTGGAGATCAACATGGAAGGCATCAACCAGGTCAACGTCAATCCACGTCAGGGGATGGACTTTGCCCAAGCCCTGCGCTCGTTCCTGCGCCAGGACCCGGACGTGATCATGGTCGGCGAGATCCGCGACCTCGAGACCGCCGAAATTGCGATCAAGGCTGCCCAGACCGGGCACCTCGTGTTGTCCACCCTGCACACCAACAGCGCGGCGGAAACGCTGACCCGCCTGCACAACATGGGCATTCCCGGCTTCAACATCGCAACGTCGGTGAGCCTGATCATTGCCCAGCGGCTGGCGCGAAAACTCTGCAGCCATTGCAAGAAACCCATCGAGATCCCCGCGAGACACTGATCAAGGAAGGCTTCCCCGAGGAACGCGTCGGCCATTTCACGATCTATGAGCCCTCCGGTTGCGATCACTGCAACGGCGGGTACAAGGGTCGCGTGGGGATTTATGAAGTGGTGAAGAACACTCCCGAGCTGCAACGGCTGATCATGGCCGAAGGCAACTCACTGGAAATCGATACCCAGATGCGCCGGGACGGCTTCAACGACCTGCGCACCTCGGGCCTGATCAAGGCCATGCAAGGCATTACCAGCCTTGAAGAAATCAACCGGGTCACCAAGGACTGAACATGGCGGTCAAGGCAGCGAAAATCAGCGTCTACGCCTGGGAAGGCACGGACCGCAAAGGCAGCAAGGTGACCGGCGAGTTGAGCGGCCAGAACCCCGCACTGGTCAAGGCCCAATTGCGCAAGCAGGGCATCAACCCCGGCAAGGTGCGCAAGAAATCCGCCTCGCTGCTGAGCTTCGGCAAACGCATCAAGGCCCAGGACATTGCCCTGTTCACCCGGCAGATGGCGACCATGATGAAGGCCGGCGTACCACTGTTGCAGTCGTTCGACATCATTGGCGAAGGCTTCGAAAACCCGGCCATGCGCAAACTGGTGGACGAGGTGAAACAGGAGGTCGCCGCCGGTAACAGTTTTGCCGCCGCACTGCGCAGGAAGCCGCAACATTTCGACGAGTTGTACTGCAACCTGGTGGATGCCGGCGAGCAGTCCGGCGCCCTCGACACCCTGCTGGAACGGGTTGCGACCTACAAGGAAAAGAGCGAAAGCCTCAAGGCCAAGATCAAGAAGGCCATGACCTACCCCACGGCCGTAGTGCTGGTGGCGGCGGTGGTCACCGGGATTCTACTGATCAAGGTGGTGCCTCAGTTTCAGTCGGTGTTCTCCGGCTTCGGTGCCGAACTGCCGGCTTTCACGCTGATGGTCATCAGCCTGTCCGAATTCATGCAGCAATGGTGGTGGGCGATTCTCGGTTTGCTGGTGGCCGGTTTTTTCGGCACCCGCCATGCCCTGAAAAAATCCCAGGCCTTGCGCGACCGGCGCGACGGCTGGTTTCTCAAGCTGCCGCTGGTGGGCACGCTGATGTACAAGTCCGCCGTGGCGCGGTTCGCCCGGACCCTGTCAACCACCTTCGCGGCCGGCGTGCCGTTGGTGGAGGCGCTGGATTCGGTGGCCGGGGCCACCGGCAACGTGGTGTTCAAGCGCGCCGTGCTGCGCATCCGCCAGGACGTTTCCACCGGCATGCAACTGAATTTCTCGATGCGCGCCACCGGCATCTTTCCGAACATGGCGGTGCAGATGACCGCCATCGGCGAGGAATCCGGCGCACTGGACGAGATGCTCGACAAGGTCGCGGGTTTCTATGAGGACGAAGTGGACAATATGGTCGACAACCTCACCAGCCTGATGGAGCCGTTCATCATGGTGGTGCTGGGGGTGATCGTCGGCGGTCTGGTGGTGGCGATGTACCTGCCGATCTTCCAACTCGGCTCAGCGATCTGACATGCCTATCGACGAACTCTTCAGTCTGTATCCGCTGGCCTTTGTTTTCACCGCCTTGCTGCTCGGGCTGGTGGTCGGCAGTTTTCTCAACGTGTTGGTCTGGCGCCTGCCAAAAATGCTCGAACGCGAATGGCGCCAGCAGGCTCACGATGTTCTGGGACTGCCCGGCGAAACGTCGTTGCCCACCTACAATCTGATGCTGCCGCACTCGCAATGCCCCCATTGCGGCCACCGGATCCGCGCATGGGAAAACATTCCTGTATTGAGTTACGTGTTCCTGCGCGGGCGCTGCTCGAGTTGCACCACACCGATCAGCAAGCGTTACCCGCTGACCGAACTGGCCTGCGGCCTGCTCTCGGCATTTATCGCCTGGCACCTGGGTTTCGGCTGGCCGGCGTGCCTGCTGATCGTGCTGACCTGGGGCCTGTTGGCCATGAGCCTGATCGATATCGAGCACCAGTTGCTGCCTGACGTACTGGTGCTGCCGCTGCTGTGGCTGGGGCTGATCGTCAACAGCTTCGAGCTGTTCGTATCGCTGCACGACGCACTCTGGGGGGCGGTGCTGGGCTATATGGCGCTGTGGTCGGTGTTCTGGCTGTTCAAGCTGATTACCGGCAAGGACGGCATCGGCCACGGCGATTTCAAGTTGCTGGCACTGCTCGGAGCGTGGGGCGGCTGGCAGATTCTGCCGCTGACCATCCTCCTGTCCTCACTGGTGGGCGCCGTGCTCGGGGTGATTTTGCTCAAACTGCACGACCAGAAAACCTCGACCCCGATCCCCTTCGGCCCGTATCTGGCAATTGCCGGCTGGATTGCCTTGCTCTGGGGTGGTCAAATAACCGGCTTCTATTGGCAGTTTGTCGGTTTGAAATGAATAGCCCTGTGGAAAAACCCTGGATTCTCGGCCTGACCGGTGGCATCGGCAGCGGCAAAAGCGCCGCCGCCCAGCACTTCATCGATCTTGGTGTTCACGTGGTGGACGCCGATCACGCGGCGCGCTGGGTGGTCGAACCGGGCCGCCCGGCGTTGGCGAAGATCGCCGAGCACTTCGGCCCGGAGGTGTTGCAGGCCGACGGCACGCTGGATCGTGCGGCCCTGCGCAAATTGATTTTTGAAGTGCCGGAGCAACGACGCTGGCTCGAAGCCCTGCTGCATCCGCTGATCGCCGAGGAAATCGCCCATCATCTGGCGCAGGCACAATCGCCTTACGCGATTCTGGTCTCGCCGCTGCTGATCGAATCCGGGCAATACGCGATGACCCAGCGAATCCTGGTCATCGACGCCCCGCAACAATTGCAGATCGAACGGACCTTGCAGCGTGACCAGACCAGCGAACAGCAGGTCCAGGCGATCCTCAAGGCCCAATTAAGCCGCGAAGACCGCGTCAGCCGTGCCGATGACGTGGTGGTCAACGACCGCGACCTCGCCTGGCTGCACAGCGAGGTCGAGCGCCTGCATCACTTTTACCTGACTTTATCCGGAGGCCAATCATGAGCCAGACCCCAACCGTCAACTGCCCGACTTGCGGTGCGCCCGTGGAATTCACCCCGCAAAACCAATACCGTCCGTTCTGCTCGGACCGCTGCAAACTGATCGACCTCGGCGCCTGGGCGTCGGAAGAGCACAAGATTCCGGTGGCCCCGGATGCCGAGGACGAACTGTTTTCCGGCGATTTCGACCCGCGTCACTGATCCCGTTCAGGGCCGCATGAAGCCGTAATCCTGATCGTCGTCGAGGTTTTCCGCCAGAAAACGCAACTCGTCGGCCAGGTCTTCGGCGTTACGCACCGCCTTGCTCTGCTGCACCACCGCACTGAGCAAGGCGCGCAGGCTCAGGCCCGGATCGAACCCCACCTCCTGCGCCATCTCCAGAATCTGCCGGGTTTCCTGCCTCGCCCACTCGTACACGCTCATGCCGCTGCTCCTGAAGGAATTTGGCCGAGCATGAAATGCCGCGCACCGGGTGGATTTGATGTGGATCAAGACTTGGGATCGTCGTCCTTCCAGGGCGCCGAAAGGTAGCGGGTGCGGTTGAAGGTCTCCAGCCATTCCGGGCAGAACACCACCAACGCGCTGACCACCATGCCGTTGATGAAGGCTTCAGGAAAAATCAGCAGCCACAGGTAACCGATGAAGTCTTCCAGCCATTCGGGCATCGCAAACAGGCCGTCGTACCAGAGCAGCGTCAGGCTCAGCGACAGGCAGAACAACGCCGACAGCGCGGCGGCGAAAAAGCCGGAACAAAAGATGTACACGAACGGATTGCGCGGCTGGGCGCGCTCGACCAGGATCGCCACGCATTCGGTAATCAACACCGGGAGCAGAATCAGCAAGGCACCGTTGACCCCGACGGCCACCAGATCCTGACGCCCCAACAGCACCAGCCCCAGCTGCGCCACCAGTGCCCCGACAATTGCCAGCGGCCAGTCCAGCAGCAGCGTCACTGCCGTCATGCCAATGAAGTGGTAAGACACGCCGGTATCGAAATCCCTGCGCACCAGCCACAGCAGAAACAACGCGAACACCGTACCGAACAGCAAATGCTGACGTCGGTTGTCACTGAACAACTCGACCCACGGTGCGCGTGCAATCGCCCAGAGCAGCACCGGCAGGTAAATCAGCCATCCCAGCAGCAGGCTCGCAGACGACAGCAGCTCGGCGCCGATCATGGGCGAGCCTGCTCCAGTGCCTCACGCAGTTCAGCCGCCTGGGTGTATTCATGCCGGGCCAGCAAGCGTCCGTCCTTGAGTTGCAACCAGAGCACCGCGCCTTCAGCCCCGGGGTAGCGCGAGGCCACGCGACTTTCGCGATCAAGCAACACTCGATAGCTGTAGTCACGCATGGCCGGAACGGCGAACATCTTCGCGATCAGCGCCGGCATGCGCTGGATATCGGCGACAAACACCGCATGCCGCGCTTCCAGATAGCCCTTGGGCTGATCGGCCATGGCTTGCTTGAGCAGTTTCGCGCCGTCCATGTCCCGCGCCACCAACAGCGTCGTAGTGCGGTTATCGAGGGTAAACGGCTGATCGTACTGATCCAGCAACGTCCAGGGTGCCAGTCGCTCGCCGATTTCCAGCGCATGGGCCCACAACGGAACGACAGCGAACAACCACAGCCAGCGAAATTTCACATTCAGCCCCTTTCATTCGACGTTGATAAACGGAGCCATCAGTCTACACCGCCCCTACCGACTGCCCACTGATGCACTTTGCTGCGCGAACGCTTTCTGCTTGTCGCAATTGAACGCTAAGCTTGGGCTTATGGATGACTCAGATTATTTACGCCTGCTGACCATCGCGGCCGAGCAAGCCAACGCTTTCCTGTCCAATGCCCGCAAATGGGAGCGTGAGCGTTGGGTCTGCCAGCGCCTGCTGCAAGGCTTGAACATTCCCTATCGCGCCGACGAGTTCGCGCCTGCCGGGGAACCGCCGGACGTTTTGTTTCGCGACGCCAACTTCGAGGTATTTTTCGTCCTCGACGAGGGCCGTCGGCTCAACGACGAATGGCGCGATGAGCTGCAACGTCGGCGCAGTGCGTTTTCCCTCAGCCAACTGGTGCGGCGTGAAGCCAAGCCGCGGCGGATTCCGGCCAATGAATTTCTGCTGAGACTGGCGCCGACCTTGCGCAAGAAAGCGCACAACTACAAGGAACGCGGCATGGATCTGGGCGAGCTGGACATCATTGCCTTCGCCAGCCTCAAACGCGAAGTGCTCGACCTCAACAGCCATTTTCCGCCGCCCACCGAATATTTGCGTCAGGGCTGGCGCTCGCTGTCGCTGGTCGGGCCGACGTTTGCCCGGGTGCTGTTCGCCCACCCCGATGCCCCGGATTTTCTGCGCGGCAACCTGGGGCGCAGCATCGTGTTCGATGTCGGGATCAGCCTGTGACGCCACTTCAACAATTGATTGCCGATGTCCCGCAGACCGGTTGCGTGCGCTGGATTGGCGTGCGCCCCGAGTCACGGGGGCCGATGCTCGCACTCGATGCGGTGGAGGCGCGGCTTGAGGCCGGGCTCACCGGCGACCACGCTCGGCCCGGGGTGCGAAATGCGCGGCAGGTGACGCTGATTCAGTGGGAACACCTGGCCGTGATCAGTGCCTTGATGGGGCGGTCGGCCGAACAACCGGTCATGCCTGAAGATCTGCGGCGCAATCTCGTTATAAGCGGGATCAACCTGTTCAGCCTCAAGGGGCGGCGCTTTCGCATCGGTCAGGCGATTTTCGAAACCACGGGCTGGTGCCAGCCGTGCGCGCGCCTGCAGAACTACCTCGGCCCGGGGACGTTCCAGGCCGTGCGCGGGCATGGCGGAATCACCGCGCGAGTGTTACAAAGCGGGATCATTCGCCTCGGGGACGGTGTGTCTGTCGAACCGGTTCCGGACAGTGGCTATGCTGCGTTCAATCCCGGTTGAAAACCGCTGTAGCGTGTTCTCATTCAGTAACGTCTACCTGACGAGGCCTTTATGACCAGCCGCCTGAACCCAGAAGACCAGAAGCATGTCGAAGAGTACCTGCAGTTGTCCCAACACCGTGTCGAGCGCCGCCCATTCCGGCCATGGATGCTCCTGGTGCTGGTGCTGGCAGTGACCATTGGTCTGGGCCTGTTGAGCCGATTTATCAGTTACCTGACGCTATGAGCTGCATCGCGCTCGCTCGGGTAACCGCACCGATTTCCTTTAAAAACCTTGCGAGCTATCCCCATGTCCCATCGTATTGTCATTGTCGGCGGCGGCGCCGGCGGTCTGGAGTTGGCTACCCGTCTGGGTAAGACTCTGGGCAAACGCGGCACTGCCAGCATCATGCTGGTCGACGCGAACCTCACGCACATCTGGAAACCGCTGCTGCACGAAGTGGCCGCCGGATCGCTGAACTCTTCCGAAGACGAACTCAACTATGTCGCCCAGGCCAAATGGAACCACTTCGAGTTCCAGCTGGGGCGCATGAGCGGGCTTGACCGTGAGCAGAAAAAGATCCAGCTCGCTGCCACGTACGACGAAAACGGCGTGGAACTGGTACCGGCGCGGGAAGTGCCGTATGACTCGCTGGTGATTTCGGTCGGCAGCACCACCAACGATTTCGGCACCCAGGGCGCTGCGCAACACTGCCTGTTCCTCGACACCCGCAAACAGGCCGAGCGTTTCCATCAGCAACTGCTCAATCACTATCTGCGTGCCCACGCCGGGCAGACCGATACGGTCCAGCAGATCAGCGTGGCCATCGTCGGCGCGGGCGCCACGGGCGTCGAACTGGCGGCCGAACTGCACAACGCTGCCCATGAACTGGCGGCTTATGGTCTTGACCGGATCAAACCGGAAAACATGCACATCACCCTGATCGAAGCCGGGCCGCGGGTGCTGCCAGCGTTGCCGGAGCGCATCAGCGGGCCGGTGCACAAGACTCTGGAGAAACTCGGGGTCAACGTGATGACCAACGCTTCGGTCAGCCAGGTCACTGCCGACAGCCTGATCACCGCCGATGGCAACGAGATCAAGGCGAGCCTGAAAGTCTGGGCCGCCGGGATCCGCGCACCAGGTTTCCTCAAGGACATCGACGGTCTGGAAACCAACCGCATCAATCAGCTGCAAGTGCTGCCGACGCTGCAGACCACCCGCGACGAAAACATTTTCGCCTTCGGTGACTGCGCCGCCTGTCCGCAACCAGGCTCGGATCGCAACGTTCCGCCACGGGCCCAGGCTGCGCATCAACAGGCGTCGCTGTTGGCCAAATCGCTGAAACTGCGCATCGAAGGCAAGACCCTGCCGGAGTATAAGTACACCGACTACGGCTCGCTGATTTCGCTGTCGCGCTTTTCGGCTGTGGGTAACTTGATGGGCAACCTGACCGGCAGCGTAATGCTCGAAGGCTGGCTGGCGCGGATGTTTTACGTGTCGCTGTACCGCATGCACCAGATGGCGCTGTACGGGCCGTTCCGCACGGCGATGCTGATGCTGGGCAGCAAGATCGGACGCGGCACCGAGCCGCGCCTGAAGCTGCACTGATATAAAAACACCGCGGGGGCTGACTCGCTCCCGCGGTGTTTTGTCTTTTACTGTATCTGCCCCCGCTTTCCCCACCTTCGCTTACAAACGCCCCGCTCCTCGACACAGACGCGATACACCGCCATCGCCTAATGGCCACACCCGAGCACACCTGCTCCGGCTTGATCGCCCTTAACGTGTGGTTGCGCTGTGCAACCGAAGGAGAATGCAATGTCCCGTACTTCGAAAATCGGCAAAAACTCCCTTGGCCTGGTCGGTGCCGTACTGGCCGGCGGCCTGATGCTGTCCGGCTCGGTGTTCGCTGCGCAACCGCTGGCTCAGGGCTACATGGTCGCCTCGGCCGAGACCTCGGTGAAAACCCCGGAAGGCAAATGCGGTGAAGGCAAATGCGGCGATGCGTCGATGGCCAAGACCGACACCGATGGCGACGGCAAGGTTTCGCGCGCCGAGTTCCTGAAAGTCGCGCCGAAGTCCGACTTCGACAAGATCGACACCAACCACGACGGCTTCATCGACGAGCAAGAGGCGTACAACAACGTCAAAGCCAACTTCGAAGCCAATGGCAAGAAAATGCCGAAAGGTCTGTTCGAACATCTGAAAGACCAGGACGGTGCCTGATTTTTCAAGTGCCCGACCAATCAAAGCCGCGCTTTCTCTGACGAGAAGCGCGGCTTTTTCACACCTGCATGATTACAACTGGAAGCGTCGCACCATGCCCTGCAACGCATTGGCCAGTTGCGACAGCTCATGGCTCGACGCGTTGGTTTGATCGGCGCCAGCCGCCGAACGCACCGACAGATCGCGAATGTTCACCAGATTGCGGTCCACTTCCCGCGCCACCTGCGCCTGTTCTTCAGCGGCGCTGGCGATCACCAGATTGCGCTCGTGGATTTCGTGTACCGAGGCGGTGATCGTCTGCAACGCTTGACCGGCCCGCTCGGCCAGCACCAGCGTGGTGGCAGCGCGCGAGGCACTGGCCTGCATTGACTCCAGCGCCAGGCTCGAGCCATTGCGCATGCCCTGCACCATCTGCTCGATTTCCTGGGTCGATTGCTGAGTGCGATAAGCCAGCGCCCGGACTTCGTCGGCGACCACCGCAAACCCCCGCCCGCTCTCCCCGGCCCGCGCTGCTTCGATGGCGGCGTTGAGCGCCAGCAGGTTGGTCTGTTCGGCGATCGCTCGGATCACGTCCAGCACTTTGCCGATGTTCTGAGACTGATTGGCCAGTGATTGCACCAGCTCGCCAGTGTGTTCGACTTCGCTGGCCAAGGCGTTGATGGCGCCAGCAGTTTCACTGACCCGCTCCTGACCCAACTGCGCCGATTCGCTGGACTGACGGGTGGCGTCGGAGGTCGACACCGCATTGCGGGCAACTTCCTCGACCGCCGTGGTCATCTCGTTGACGGCGGTGGCGGCCTGTTCGATTTCGTTGTTCTGCTGTTGCAACCCTTGCGTGCTGTCATGGGTGACCGCGCTCAGTTCGTCGGAAGCTGTCGCCAATTGCGTGGCCGAACCGCTGATGCCCTGCAGGGTTTCGCGCAGGTTCTGCTGCATGGTCGCCAACGCCTTGAGCAGACGGCTGACTTCATCGTTACCGTGGTTTTCGATCGGACGGGTCAGATCGCCTCTGGCGACGTGTTCAGCAGCGTCGACAGCGGAGCTCAGGGGGCGAACGATACTGCGGGTGAGCAACATGGCCAGGGCGACGGTGGCCAATGCCGCCAGAGCGATGAATAAGCTCACGATGGTGCGCGAGGTTTCGTAGTGGGCGGCAGAATTCTGGCTTTCGGCAGCGACCTGCCGGGTGAACAGGTCTGCCAGGTCATTAAGTTGTTTGCCAGAGCCGTCGACCACGGTTTTCATGTCGACCAGCAGCAACTTGGTCAGCTCATCGCGCTTGCCTTGCTCGGCCAGCGTGAACGACTGGGCGATTCCGGTGCGGTAGGCAGCGAAGGTTTTCTTGAACTGATCGTATAACTGCTGGCCTTCCGGAGTAGTCACCAGTCGGTCGTAAGCGGCGATTTTCTCGCTCAGTTCCTTGTCGCGGGTGTCCATCTGGCTGCGGTACGTGGCGATGTTGGCCGGATCCTGATCCAGCGCCATGCGCAGGGAAATGGTGCGAATGCGCAACATGATCTCGCGAATCTCGTCGCCACCACGAATGCTCGGCAGCCACTGCGTCTCCACTGCCACTTCGCTGTCGCGGATGCTCGACATCTGCCCCAGCGCAAACACCCCGAGCAACGCCACCAGCACCGCGATCAGGGCAAAGCCCAGGGCGGCACGGGGAGCAATATTCAACTGACGAAGCAACATGACGAACGCCCTTTTTCTTGTATTGGCCGGATTCAAGGGACGATCAATGGCAGCCCCCTTTTGTTAGCGGGCTATCGGCAAGTTGTACGATGACTTGAATGAAACATTTCCGGAGGCCAAAAAAAATCCCCGTATCTTTCGATACGAGGATTTTCAATATGGTCGGGGTAGGGGGATTCGAACTCCCGACATCCTGCTCCCAAAGCAGGCGCGCTACCGGACTGCGCTATACCCCGGTAAAAAAAAGGCGACCTTTCAAAGATCGCCTTCTTCGATCAGCGCTTTTGGCCTCTGATCTTAAGATTCGATCCCAGCGCAAACTGGTTTCAAAAATGGTGGGTCGTGTGGGATTCGAACCTACGACCAATTGGTTAAAAGCCAACTGCTCTACCAACTGAGCTAACGACCCAAAAATGGTCGGGGTAAGGGGATTCGAACTCCTGACATCCTGCTCCCAAAGCAGGCGCGCTACCGGACTGCGCTATACCCCGGTTTGAAATTGGCTCCGTGACCAGGACTCGAACCTGGGACCCAATGATTAACAGTCATTTGCTCTACCGACTGAGCTATCACGGAACTACATATTTCAATTTACAACGGTGAAACTTTCAGCTTCTCGACATCGTTTTCGCATCGCTGCGTTCGTGTGTCTGAGGCGCGCTATTCTACAACCTAGAACACCTCTGTCAACCCCCTAAATTGCTTTCAAGTTAATGATTTGCAACTTATTTCAGATTTCTGCCCAGTGAGCTGAAACCGTGTTGGTGACTGACTGCGGGGCGCACTTTACAAGCCTTTTCCTTTGAGTTCAACAGCCTGGCGAAAAAAAAGGCCTCGCAGTGCGAGGCCTTACTTACTTCACCACCGGCAGGTGTCAGTTGAACGTGATCTCGTCGTTCTCCACGACGCCGGTCGCGGTCTCCCCTGGCATGAAGCGTCCCGACAGAATCAACTGCGCCAACGGGTTCTCGATCCAGCGCTGGATCGCCCGCTTCAGCGGCCGTGCGCCATAGACCGGGTCGTAACCGACCGCAATCAGCTTGTCCATCGCTTCGGGGCTCAGCTCCAGCTTCAGCTCGCGCTCGGCCAGACGACTGCGCAGACGGCCCAGCTGGATCTCGGTAATGCCCGCGATCTGATCCCGCGCCAATGGCTCGAAGATCACCACTTCGTCGACCCGGTTGATGAACTCCGGACGGAAGTGGGTGGAAATCGCATCCATCACTGCTGCCCGTTGTGCTTCACGATCGCCGACCAGTTCCTGAATCTGCATCGAACCGAGGTTGGAGGTCATGACGATCACGGTATTGCGGAAATCCACCGTACGACCGTGACTGTCGGTCAGACGACCATCCTCCAGCACTTGCAGCAGGATGTTGAACACATCCGGGTGCGCCTTCTCGACTTCGTCCAGCAGGATCACCGAGTAAGGCTTGCGCCGTACCGCTTCGGTCAGGTAACCGCCCTCTTCATAACCGACGTAGCCCGGTGGTGCACCGATCAGCCGTGCCACGGAATGTTTCTCCATGAACTCGGACATATCGATCCGCACCATCGCCTCTTCAGTATCGAAGAGGAATTCGGCCAGCGCCTTGCACAGCTCGGTTTTACCGACACCGGTCGGGCCGAGGAACATGAACGAGCCGCTCGGGCGGTTCGGGTCGGACAACCCGGCACGGGAACGCCGCACCGCGTTGGCCACCGCAACCACCGCTTCGTCCTGGCCGATCACGCGTTGGTGCAACAGGCTTTCCATCTTCATCAGCTTGTCGCGCTCGCCTTCGAGCATTTTCGAAACGGGAATGCCGGTCCACTTCGAAACGACTTCGGCGATTTCCTCTTCGGTCACCTTGCTGCGCAGCAACTGGTTCTCGCTCTTGCCGTGCTGGTCGACCATCTGCAGGCTGCGTTCCAGATCCGGGATCACCCCGTACTGCAACTCCGCCATGCGGTTCAGGTCGCCTTTGCGGCGCGCGGCTTCCAGTTCCTGACGGGCCTGTTCGATCTTCTGCTGAATCTGTGCAGAACCTTGCACCTCGGCTTTTTCCGAGTTCCAGATTTCTTCCAGATCCGAGTACTCACGCTCGTGGCGATCGATTTCTTCCTGAAGTTTCTCCAGACGTTTCTTCGCCGCGTCGTCGCTTTCTTTCTTCAGGGCCTGGGATTCCACCTTCAGCTGAATCAGGCGCCGCTCCAGACGATCCAGCACTTCCGGCTTGGAGTCGATCTCCATGCGGATGCGGCTGGCCGCTTCGTCGATCAGGTCGATCGCCTTGTCCGGCAACTGCCGGTCCGTGATGTAGCGATGGCTGAGCCTGGCTGCAGCAATGATCGCACCGTCGGTGATCGCCACTTTATGGTGAACCTCGTAACGCTCCTTGAGGCCACGCAGGATCGCGATGGTGTCTTCTTCGCTCGGCTCGTCCACCAGCACTTTCTGGAAGCGTCGTTCGAGGGCTGCGTCCTTCTCTATATATTGGCGGTACTCGTTGAGCGTGGTCGCGCCGACGCAATGCAGCTCGCCACGGGCCAGGGCCGGTTTGAGCATATTGCCGGCATCCATCGAGCCTTCGCCCTTGCCGGCGCCGACCATGGTGTGCAGTTCGTCGATGAACAGAATGATCTGCCCTTCCTGCTTCGACAGCTCGTTGAGCAGCGCTTTCAGGCGTTCTTCAAACTCGCCGCGATACTTGGCACCGGCAATCAGCGCCCCCATATCCAGGGACAGCAGACGCTTGCCGCGCAGACCATCCGGCACTTCGCCGTTGATGATGCGCTGGGCCAGACCTTCGGCAATCGCGGTTTTACCCACGCCAGGTTCGCCAATCAGCACCGGGTTGTTCTTGGTGCGGCGTTGCAGAACCTGAATGGTGCGGCGGATCTCGTCGTCACGGCCGATCACCGGGTCAAGCTTGCCTTCCTCGGCGCGCTTGGTCAGGTCGACGGTGTACTTGTCCAGCGCCTGACGCGACTCTTCGTGGTTGGCGTCATTGACCGCTTCGCCACCGCGCAGGTTGTTGATTGCATTCTCCAGCGCTTTTTTGCTCACGCCCTGGCCGAGCAGCAACTTGCCGAGCTTGCTGTTCTCGTCCATCGCGGCGAGCAGCACCAGCTCGCTGGAAATGAACTGGTCGCCCTTCTGCTGAGCCAGGCGATCGGCCTGGTTGAGCAGGCGCGCCAAGTCCTGCGACATGTTGACGTCGCCGGTCGGATTCTGGATTTTCGGTAATTGATCGAGCTCTTTGGTCAGCTCTTTACGCAAGCTGTTGACGTCGAAGCCCACCTGCATCAACAGGGGTTTGATCGAACCACCCTGCTGTTCCAGCATTGCTTGCATCAAATGTGTCGGCTCAATGGCCGGATGATCGTGGCCGACAGCCAGGGATTGGGCATCGGACAACGCCAACTGTAACTTGCTGGTTAAACGGTCTATACGCATGGGTCACCTTCCTTTTGAGCAGGCCGGACCTAAAAAACCATCCTGAATAAAGAAACCTGCCAGATACCGCTATAGATGCGGTCGATTCTGGAAGATTCAAGCGCCAGGGAGTTGATGCAGATCAGACAAGCTTAGCGGGCGTCGGGCGACTCAAGCCAAACGAGGGAGGCGAAGCGACCAGTGCGCGATGCACGGCGATAAGAGAAGAAGCGCGGATCGGTCACGGTACAGAAACCGCCGCCATAAACAGCAGTGACACCGCGAACCGCCAGACGCAGCCGCGCCAGCTTATAGATGTCAGCCATGAACTTGCCGGCGTTGTGGCTCGGGACAAAGGCTGTCTCGGCTTCAGGCAATTGATTGATGAAGACTTCCCGGACTTCCGGGCCGACTTCGAAGGCTTGCGGGCCGATGGCCGGGCCGAGCCAGACCAGAATGTCCTCAGCGGCAACATCCAGACTGTCCAGCGTGGCTTCCAGCACGCCAGCCGCCAAACCACGCCAGCCCGCGTGCGCCGCCGCCACGCGAGTACCGGCACGATCGCAGAAAAGCGCCGGCAGGCAATCGGCAGTCATCGCTGCACAAGCGATGCCTGGTGTTGCGGTCCAGCTGGCATCCGCCGTGGCCACCACGGACGGATCCGCATGCGCCACGGCAATCCCGTGCACTTGCTGCAACCAGGCAGGTTTTATGGAGAAGTGTTCGGTCAGGCGCCGACGGTTTTCGGCGACGGCCTCCGGGCGGTCATCGACGTGATCGCCCAGGTTGAGGCTGTCGAACGGCGCCTCGCTGACGCCGCCCTCGCGGGTGGTGACACAGGCCTTGACGCTGGCCGGCGCAGGCCAGTCCGGCGTCAGCCAGTTCATCCGACGAATGCCTCGCGATCCTGCTTGAGCAGGGTCAGCAACCACACCAGATCTTCCGGAAGCGGCGATTCCCAGCTCATGCGTTCACCGGTGGTCGGGTGATCCAGCTCGAGGAACCGCGCGTGCAGGGCCTGACGCGGGAAGTGCTTTAGGGATTCGACCATGGTCTGGCTCGCAGCCGGCGGAATGCGGAAACGACCGCCGTACGCCGGGTCACCGACCAACGGGAAGTTGATGTGTGCCATATGTACGCGAATCTGGTGAGTACGACCGGTTTCCAGCTTCACCCGTACATGAGTGTGGGAACGGAAGCGCTCCAGCACGCGGTAGTGGCTGACGGCAGGCTTGCCGCCTTCCATCACCGCCATGCGCTGACGCTGCTGGCCGTGACGGCCGATCGGGGCATTGATCTTGCCGCCGGCGGTGACCACGCCGATCACGATGCACTCGTAGATCCGGCTGACGCTGCGGCTTTGCAGCTGGGCGACCAGTTTGGTCTGCGCCTGAATGGTCTTGGCCACCACCATCAGACCGGTGGTGTCCTTGTCCAGACGATGCACGATACCGGCGCGCGGGACATTGATGATGTCCGGCACGTGGTGCAGCAAGGCGTTGAGCAAGGTGCCATCAGCGTGACCGGCGGCAGGGTGCACCACCAGGCCGGCAGGCTTGTTGATCACCAGAATGTCGTCGTCTTCATAGACGATGTCGAGTTCGATGTCCTGAGCGACCCATTCACCCTGGGCCTCCTGCTCGGCAGTCAGCTCAAGGATGGCACCGCCATGAACGATGTCGCGCGGGCGGATGACCGCCCCGTCCACAGTCAGGCGACCTTCTTTGATCCAGGCGGAAAGGCGCGAGCGCGAGTGCTCGGCGAAGAGTTGGGCGGCGACTTGATCGAGGCGTTGGCCGCCCAATTCGGACGGCACCTCTGCGCGAAGTTCAATTTTATCGGACATGCTCGGACTGGGCGTCGGCTACAGCCTTTGGTTTCGGCTGCGCGCTTGTGGTTAAATACGGCGTCTTTTGCCCCGGGGCTTTTCAACGGGGCGCTCATCATAACAGGACGGCCCCGCCCAAGACAGCGGCCGTCATAGGGACGCAAGCCGCCATGCAAGTGAAACACCTGCTGCTGATCGCCATCCTCGCATTGACCGCTGCTTGCTCATCGAAGGAAGTCGTAGACGAAAACCTGAGTGAAGCCGAGCTGTACCAGCAGGCTCAACAGGACCTGGATAACAACAGCTACACCAGCGCCACAGCCAAGCTGAAGGCCCTGGAGTCGCGTTATCCGTTCGGTCGCTATGCCGATCAGGCGCAGTTGGAGCTGATCTACGCCAACTACAAGAACGCCGAGCCGGAAGCTGCAAAGTCCGCTGCCGAGCGTTTCATTCGTCTGCATCCGCAGCACCCGAACGTGGATTACGCCTACTACCTGAAGGGCCTGACTTCGTTCGACCAGGACGTCGGCCTGCTGGCGCGCTTCCTGCCGCTGGACATGACCAAGCGTGACCCGGGTGCCGCTCGTGACTCCTACAACGAGTTCGCCCAGCTGACCAGCCGCTACCCGAACAGCCGCTACGCGCCGGACGCCAAGCAGCGCATGATCTACCTGCGCAACCTGCTGGCCGCCTACGAAATCCATGTGGCCGACTACTACCTGACCCGTCAGGCTTATGTCGCCGCTGCCAACCGTGGTCGTTATGTAGTGGAAAACTTCCAGGAAACCCCATCGGTCGGTGACGGCCTGGCGGTGATGACCGAAGCCTATCAGCGTCTGCATCTGGACGAACTGGCGGCCACCAGCCTGGAAACCCTGAAGCTCAACTACCCGAACCATCCGAGCCTGCAGGACGGCCAGTTCGTACCTCGCGTTGCCGAAGCAGACAACCGCTCGTTCCTGAGCAAGGCCACGCTGGGCCTGATCGAATCCCGTCCGCCGCTGCCGCCGGGAGAAACCCGCGCCAACCAGGACGTGCAGAAACAGTTCCAGGATGCGAAAGACGCGATCCCGAACGAGCTCAAGCCGAAAGACGAAAACGGCGACGTGATCGAAGAGCCGGAACCGGAGTCGAGCGACAGCGATCGTTCCATCTTCAGCTACCTGACCTTCGGTCTGTTCGACTGATCACGTCGGTGATGCCAAAAAGGGAGATCTTCGGATCTCCCTTTTTATTGCGGCGTGTGATTGGGCTGTGCGCTCGTCGGGTCCTTGGCTAAACTGCCGAATCATTAGCCGAAAAGCCGCCCATCATGCTTCGTTTACTGTTCTGGATTGCCTTGATCGCCGCCGCTGTCTGGTTGTGGCGCAAATTCAATTCCCCCGCCTCGTCCGCCCGATCACCTCGCGAACAGGATGCCGCGCCGATGGTGCGTTGCGCCCATTGCGGCGTGCACCTGCCCCGCGACCGCGCGCTGAATCTTCAACAACAGTGGTATTGCAGCCAGGCTCACCTTGAGCAAGGCCCAGGCTCCAGTGAGCGCTGAGGCCGACAACGCCGACAGCAAACAGGCCCAGCGACTGCTGCGCCTCTATCATCTGTACCGTTTGAGTGTCGGCATCACCCTGGTGTTGCTGATCTCCAGCAACATGGACAACCGCCTGCTGAACTCGACCAACGACGAGTGGCTGCGCAATGGCAGCTGGTTGTACCTGGTGCTGAACATCCTGCTAGTGGTGTTCCTCGAGAACATCCGCCGCCCCGCCCAGTTGTTCGGCCTGGCACTGGTCGACATCCTGCTGCTGTGTGGCGTGTTCTATGCGGCCGGCGGCGTGGCCAGCGCGATCGGCAACCTGCTGATCGTCTCGGTGGCCATCAGCAACACCTTGCTGCGACGACGTATCGGTTTGCTGATCGCCGCCATCGCCACCCTCGGCATCGTCGGGCTCAGCTTTCTGCTGAGTTTCAGCCATCCCCTGAGCGCCAACGATTATCTCCAGGCCGGCACACTCGGCGCCCTGTGCTTCGCAGCGTCATTGCTGGTGCAAGGATTGATGCGCCGTCTGGAGGTCAGCGAGAACCTGGCCGAGCAGCGCGCCAGCGAAGTCGTTGGGCTCGAAACCCTCAACGCGCTGATCCTGCAACGCATGCGCACCGGCATTCTGGTGCTCGACGAACAGCGCCGGGTGCAACTGGCCAACCACAGCGCCAAGACCCTGCTGGGCCAGACACACCTTGAAGGCGAGTTGATCGACGAGCACTCGAGCGCATTGGTCGAGCGCCTGCAACTGTGGCTGAACAACCCGACGCTGCGCCCGCAAAGCCTGAAGATCGGCGGCAACGGTGTGGAGCTGCAACCGAGCTTCATTGCCCTGGAACAGAGTCCGAACCGCCAGACCCTGGTATTTCTCGAAGACCTCGCACAGATCGCCCAGCAGGCCCAGCAATTGAAACTCGCCGCGCTGGGCCGGCTGACCGCCGGTATCGCCCATGAAATCCGCAATCCGCTGGGGGCCATCAGTCATGCCGCGCAGCTGTTGCGGGAGTCCGAGGAACTCGACGGCGCGGATCGGCGTCTGACGCAGATCATTCAAGACCACTCCCAACGCATGAACCGAGTCATCGAAAACGTCCTGCAACTGTCCCGCCGCCAGCAGAGCGCACCGCAACGGCTGGATCTCAAGCCGTGGCTGGAGCAGTTCGTCAACGAGAGCCGCGAACAGGCCGGCGAGCGCCAGCACATTCACCTGCACATCGGTCCGGGGGACTTTCGCACGCTGATGGATCCTGGCCAGCTCACACAGATTCTCGACAATCTGTTACGCAACGGCTGGCGCCATAGCGCCCTTTTGCACGATCCGGCCGAGGTCTGGCTGACGCTGCTGATCGACCCCGAAAGCACGCTGGCCGTGCTCGAGGTGCAGGACAATGGCCCTGGCGTGCCGCTGGATCAGCAGGCTCACCTGTTCGAACCGTTTTTTACCACCAGCAGCCAGGGCACCGGCCTTGGGCTTTATCTGTCCCGTGAGCTGTGCGAAAGCAATCAAGCGCGCCTAGACTTCAAATCACGCCAAGGCGGCGGCTGCTTTCGCATCACCTTTGCTCACGGACGGAAACAAAGTTGAACACGAGCCCACGGCAAAAAATCCTCATCGTCGACGACGAGCCGGATATCCGCGAACTCCTGGAAATCACCCTGGGACGGATGAAACTCGACACCTTCAGCGCACGCAATCTCGCAGAAGCTCAGGCGCTGCTGCATCGCGAAACCTTCGCTCTGTGCCTGACCGACATGCGCCTGCCCGACGGCACCGGCCTGGAGCTGGTGCAGCACATTCAGCAACGTTATCCACAACTGCCGGTCGCGATGATCACCGCCTACGGCAGCCTGGAAACGGCGATCAACGCTCTGAAGGCCGGGGCCTTCGACTTCCTGACCAAACCGGTGGACCTGACGCGCCTGCGCGAGCTGGTCGGCTCGGCGTTGCGCATGCCGGCGCCGGGCAATGTCTGCACTTCGATCGACCGGCGGTTGCTTGGCGACTCACCGCCGATGCGCAACTTGCGCAAACAGATCGACAAACTGGCCCGCAGCCAGGCACCGGTCTATATCAGCGGCGAGTCCGGCAGCGGCAAGGAGCTGGTGGCCCGTCTGATTCATGAACAGGGCCCGCGCGCCAGCCAGCCGTTTGTGCCGGTGAACTGTGGGGCGATTCCTTCAGAGTTGATGGAAAGCGAATTTTTCGGCCATCGCAAAGGCAGTTTCAGCGGCGCAGTGGAGGATAAACCGGGGCTGTTCCAGGCGGCCCATGGCGGCACGCTGTTTCTCGATGAAGTGGCGGATCTGCCGCTGCCGATGCAGGTCAAGCTGCTGCGGGCGATCCAGGAAAAAGCCGTGCGCAGCGTCGGCGGCCAGCAGGAAACCGTGGTCGATGTGCGCATCCTCTGTGCGACGCACAAGGACCTCGACGCGGAAGTGGCTGCCGAGCGTTTTCGTCAGGACCTGTATTACCGGCTGAACGTGATCGAGTTGCGTGTACCGTCTCTGCGCGAGCGTCGCGAGGACATCGAAGCGCTGGCCGGCCATATGCTCAAGCGCCTGGCCAGTGGCACCGGGCAACCGGCGGCACGGCTCCATCCTCATGCCCTTGAGGCGCTGAAAAACTACCGTTTCCCTGGCAACGTGAGGGAACTGGAGAACGTGCTTGAGCGGGCGCACACCCTGTGTGAAAACCGCATGATCGAGGCCGAAGATCTACGTCTGATCGAAGGCAACGGCACCGCCGAGGGCGGTATTGCCGATCTCACCCAGATCGACAACCTCGAAGACTATCTTGAGAGCGTAGAGCGCAAACTGATTTTGCAGGCGCTGGAGGAAACCCGCTGGAATCGCACGGCGGCGGCGCAGCGGTTGAGTCTGTCGTTTCGGTCGATGCGCTACAGGCTCAAGAAGCTGGGCCTGGACTGAAGCCCGCTCCCACAGGTGTGGGAGCGGGTTTGCCCGCGAAGGCGATTATCAGTCGCCGGAAGAAAAACCGACTAGATCCGTCCGGCCGGTGCATACGGCGCTGGATCAATGATCGGCGCACGGCCCAGCATTACGTCGGCAAACAACTGACAGGACGCCGGCGCCAGCACCAGCCCATTGCGGTAATGCCCGCAGTTCAGCCACAGACCGTCAAACCCCGGAACCCGGCCAATGTATGGAATCCCTTCGGGTGAACCCGGTCGCAGCCCGGCCCAATGCCCCACCACTTCAGCCTCCACCAGCGCCGGCAACAACTCGACTGCCGATGCCTTTAGGCTTTCCAGCGCGTTGTCAGTCGGGGTCTTGTCGAAGCCTTCGTGCTCCAGCGTGCTGCCGATCAGAATGTGTCCGTCACGGCGCGGAATCGCGTAGCGCCCCTTGGCCAGCACCATGCTCGGCAGGAAATCCGCCGCACACTTGTAGAGAATCATCTGGCCCTTGACCGGCTCCACTGGCAGCGAAAGATTCAGAGTCTTGAGCAATTCGCCGCTCCACGCGCCCGCCGTCAACACGATCTGATCGCCAGCGATCACACCGGTGGAAGTCTGCACGCCCACCACCCGTTCGCCTTCACGGACAAACCCGCTGACTTCGCACTGCTCGTGAATCGTTACATTCGGCAGCGCCTGCAACGCCGCTTTCAAAGACTTCACCAGTCGTGGATTGCGCACGTTGGCCACATCGGCCATATAGATCGCCCGGGAAAAACCACCACCGAGCACCGGCACCGCATCATGCGCCGCCGAGATATCCACAGCCCGCAACGGGCGGTTTTCCCGCGCAGCCCACGCCAACGCTTCGGCTTCGTCATCCAGATCCAGCCAGTACAGGCCGGTGGTGTGCACTTCGGGATCGACCCCGGTATCGGCAAAAAGGCGCTCGCCCAGCTGTGGATAAAAATCCTGCGACCAGTGCGCCAGTGCGGTGACGGCCGGGCTGTAGCGCCACGGGTACAGCGGAGACACGATACCGCCGCCGGCCCAGGACGATTCCTGGCCGACGTTCGAACGATCCAGCAGCACCACGCTGCCGACCTCGGAGGCGAGGTTGTACGCAGTGAGCAGGCCAATCACCCCGCCACCGACAATCACCACTTGCTGTTGCCTGGTCATGTTTGATCCAACCGTAAAAAAGACAGTGGGCGCAAAAGGCGCCCGAAATAATGCGGCTCAGCGGCCCCAGCAATCCTTGGTGGTCAGCCCGGTGGTCGCGTTGTTCATGCTTCTGACGCCAGTGTTGGTGAGGGTGAAATCCCCGCACTTGTCAGTGGCCATCGCCGTGCCGGTCTTGCGGGTCGCGGTCAGCAGGAAGGTCTGATCGGTGATCGTCGGCGTGATGGTGTAGAAATCGTTGCCGGTGCTCAACCCGGTGACACCGGTGTAGACGTTGTTCTTCGAATAGAAGCGCTCGAGGATCTGTGCCTGTTCCGACAAGTTGCTGACCACGTCGGCGCGGCGGCCCTTCTTCACATATTCGGTGAGGCTCGGATAGCCGATGGTGATGACGATACCGATGATCGCAATCACGATCATGATTTCGATCAGGGTGAAACCTCGGTTGGATCTGCGCATGCCTCGAACTCTCACTTACTGTATTTGTCGCCACATTATGCGACGGCTGCCGCCGCCGCCCTTTTCCACCAGGGTGGTGATGCCGCCACTGGAGTCGGTCTCGATCTTGCGTGTTGCACCGTTGACGATGGCGTTCAGGGTCGGGATACCGCCGGTGAACACCACGCCACTGGAGATCGTGTCGTTGCTGTCGACCACGCCATCGGCGTTGGTGTCGAGCACGGCGTAGTTGAGCATCTTACCGCTGAACGCATCGAGTTCGATCAGTTTGCCGGTACCGAAACTGGAACACGGGTCATTGGTATCGACACTGGCCGTGGTGAACACAATACGCCCAAGCACCAGACTGGCCTGATTGATCACCCGTTCGCCGGTCAATGCGTTGTTGTACACCAGTGGCAGGTACCAGCCCTTCTCCGCCGGATAAGTCGTGTCGTTCTGGCTGGTAGTGACAAACTGCCCGGAACTGCCGGAGAACACGCCGGTAATCGCCTGAGCCTGCAAACTGCTGACCGTGATCTGGCCCGATCCGCCATCGGCATCCCACACCGAATAGAACGCCTGCAAATCCTTGTTGGTCTTGTCGGCGGTTTCGTTGAATTTACCGGTGCCGACGAAAATCTGTTTGCCGCCCAGAGCGTTGTCCGCCAGCAACGGCTGCGCGGTGATCGGCTGAGTTGCCCCGCCGGCCGTGGTGAACAGCGGCTTGCCGGAAAACGCCACGCCCCAACTGTCGGAAGCAGTGGCGCTCAGGTCGAACTTCCACAACCGTCCCTTCAAGTCACCGCCATACGCGGCTTGCACCACGTTCTGCGAATTGACCCGCAGCTTCACCGAGGACAAGCCATTGTTGGTTTCCGTACTGTCGATGACGATTTTCCTGATCAGCGAACCATCGCGAACATCCAGCACATACAGCGCCGCCACCCCGGAGTTGCTGCCGTAACCGTTGGCAATGAACGCCGCCCAGCGACCATCGGCCAAGCGTGCCACTTCCGGACGGGCATAGGCGTAACCCAGATCATTGAAAGCGTTGGAAGTGCTGGCGGCTGCCGGCGCGCTGACCTCCCACAAGGCGCGGATCACGTTGCCCGCCGAGGCGTCGAACAGCTGAAGCCCGTAGAAAGTCTTGCCACCGGCACCCGTACCGCCTATGGCCAGGGTTTTCCAGACCGTGCCGAATTGGGCATCGAATACACCGAGCTGACCATCCACCAGAAACTTGTGGCTGACGCCGTTGACGTAGTTCGGATCGGCAATCAGACGCAACGAGGGCAATACGCTGGACGGCATGTAGGCATAGCGCCGGGTACCGTTGGCCGAGTTGATGACGCTGACAAAACCGTCGTTGGCGTTCACCACCAGGCTGGCGTTCATGTTCGCAGCCTTGGTGGTCAGATAGGTGCTGTAGGTGGTGTCGCCGGCCAGATCGGAAGCGGTTTTTTCCGTGGGCGAAGCCAGTACAAGTGGCGAGTTGATGATGTCCCCAAGCAACACACTGCGCACTTTGAGCCCGGTCTTGTTGGTGCCCTTGCTCCATTCGACCAGGTCGATACCGCTGATGCCGGTGGGCAAACCCTGACTGAGAACAGTCTGCTGGGCCGGGGAGAAGGTGCCATAGGCCAGCGTTATCGCCGTGTTGCTCAGGGAATTCCACGACTGGTAGGTCGGCGCGGTGGCGCCAGGCACGATGGCGGTATCGGTGGTCCACTGCACGGCCGAGGTATTGACCGCCCCGGCGGAGGTAAAGCCAAACGACTTGATCGTGCCGCGCCAATCCTTCGGGTCATAGGTGGTCTGGTAAAAACTGCTGCTACTGGTCAGCGTGGTGCCGCTGGTCACACCCGCACCGCCGGAACCCGCCTTGGAGGTGATATCACTCAACGCCGAAGACAATGCGGCATTCAAACCGGCGCTGTCGGTCGCCTGGTAGTAGCGGCCCTGTCCGTAATCGGCGGCGTCCGAGAGCATGTCGTTGGAAGCGGTAAAACCCACGGTGTAGGTATTCATGTACTGCCGGGGAAAATCCACCGCATTCCAGCTCTTGCCCGCCGCGTCGGTTCCGGAGAAACGCATATCGATGTCGAAGGCGAACTTGGCGATATCGTCCAGATACAGCGTATCGCCCTCCCCGTCCCCGTTCAGATTGTTCCCGTCATTGTTGATGCCGTCCCAGTTCGGCAGGCGACTGCCGCCGAGCGGGTCGTTGCTCGGAAAGGTGCGGTCGTAAGTCGGCAGGCCGTCGGTGATAACCACCCCGTAGTTTTTCTGGCAGCGGTACTGGATCGGGCTGGTGTAAGTGCTCGGCGTGCTGTTGTAGTACGGCGCCATCCCGCGCATGTAGCGGGTGATTTCGTAATAGGTCTCGGCCAGAGGCGTGTTGGCCACCGCGTTCAGGCCGTTGATCGAGGAAATCAGTGCGTTGTAGTTGGTGTCAGCCTGAGCCTGGGTCACGCTACCGCTGACCGGTGACAGGTCGCTGATGGAGCGCGCAATGAAACCACCATTGCCGGGGTTGTTGCTGGTGGCCGGGTTGAAGGTCGCCAGCCCCATGCGCAGGTTGCGGTTGCTGGTGACCAGTGCAGTGGAAACATTGCGCGCCACGTTGATCCGGTAATCGTTGGGAATCGCCCCGGTGGTGAAGTCGCGCGTGCCGTTGCTGATCGCCAGCCCGACCACATAGGAAATGTAATCGGCCGAATAGCGGGTGTTGCCGCTGCCTACCGGATCCGGCAATTTCAGGCAGAGTGGCGTCAGGCTGTTGTTGTAGAAGGCATAGGCGCCGCCGGAGCAGCCGGAGGTCGGCAGGCTCGACAGGAAGATCGTATCGCCGGTGATGGCAGTTGAGCTCAGGCACAGGCCGATGACCGCGTTGCACTGCCGGGCTGCCGTGCGATCCACGGTCGGATCAAAACCCGTCGCATAGATGATGCTGTTCATGCTGCCCGAGTCGTCGATCATCAACATCACGTTCGGTGGCACAGCCGCCGCGCTCAACAGCGGCGAATCGGACGGTGTAAAGGCATACGCCGGTGCAGTCAGATAAAGCCCGGTCAGCATGCCGAGCAACAGCGACAGCCATTTGAAGCGTCGCTCAGTACTTCGCATAGACACTCTCCACCACACTGCGCGAAGTGCCGGCGATGCCGACGGCCGTGACCCGGTACAAGGTCGCCGAAGTGTTGCTCGGCACGTTTACCGCCGTCAGGGTCGTGCCGATGTTCTGTACTCCGTAAAACCCGCTGCCAGCGGCGATCCAGGTCACGCCCGACGTGGAGTTGAGCCCCGCCGCAGTGACCACCGAGGATTCCGCCGGTGGCGCACATTGGGTGGTGCTGGCGCACACTGCGAGCGTGTAGCCGTCCAGTTGCACCGCACTTTCGCCGATGCGCAGCGCCGCCTCGGCAGTCTGGAACGATTGATTGCGCAGGCTTACGCTGCCGGCCATTTTTTCCTGCAGGTTGGCACTCTGCATCGATGACAGGCCGATCACCGTCAGGAGCAGCAGAAACACCAGGCTGACCAGCAACACCATGCCGTCCTGGGACCGTCGCCGATGGAGAGAAACGTTCATCGCTCGCCCCTCACTGCAACCGGTTGCGCAAGGCGGCAACCACGTTGAAGGTTTGATTGCGGACCCGATTGTTCGGATCAGTGAGGGTCAGGCTCAGGCGCACGCTGCGGATCCGCGCCGGATCACCGGGGTTGGCACTGTAGGTGGACGCCGCGACATCGGTTGCGGAACTTGCCAGACCGAACATCACAGTGAACGCACTGACGTTATTCACCAGCACTTGCTGGGCCGGATTACCGCTGCCGGTGCCCATCAGAATCTGGTTGTTGCTGAAGCTGTAGATCAACCGACGGATCGGAAACGCGATCTGCCCCGTCGCCGCAGCCCGTGCGCCGGTATAAGCGGTGGCGCTGTTGCGGCAATCGGACACCACGGTCCAGGTCGGCGTCCCGCCTGCACTGCCGACATCAGCCGTGACCAGGGTCAGCTTGAGATTGGCGTTGTCCCAGCTGATCGGCGCGATCTGGGCCGCCGTGAAATCCCCCGCCGAGCTGGAATCGGTAATCGTGCCCAGGCAACCGAACATGCCCACCATGCGCAGTTCCTGAATCATCTTGCTCAGCACGAACCGCGCATCTTCCTGCATGGCGGCCGCGCTGTTCTGGCTGACGTAGGTGTTTTTCGCCGCCAGAAAGATCTGCACCACGCCGAGCACCACGATCAGCCCCAGCGCCAGGGCCACCAGCATTTCGATCAGACCGAAACCCAGATTATGACGTTTCATGGCGCGCCCACCGGATCTACCGCGGCGCGACTGGTCAGGACAAAGCTGCGGGGCGCACTCGACGTATTGGCGGCGCGCGCGTCATTCCAGGTGATGGTGATGGTGTACACACGTTGATTGAGGGTGATGCTGCCGGTGGCGGTCGGGCCGCCGAAATTGACGATGTTGGTGGTGAAGTCGTAGAGATCCTGATCCCGGGCGACACTCAGGTTGCCCGTGGTGGGGGGTGTGACGGTGTAGTCGGCGCCCGAGTTGGCGCGGATCCGGTCCATCATGTCGTAGGCGATGAAACTCGCCTGGCTGGTCATCCGCGAGCTGTCGGTGTACTTCAGCGCATTGAGCTGAACCGCTGCCGCGCCCAGCAAACCGACCGTCAGAATCAACAACGCGACCAGCACTTCGATCAGCGTCATGCCCTCCTGTGCGTGCTTGCTCCCTGCCCTCATCCGCAACTTCCACCCAATTGAATTCTTCCGTTCAGACACACGTTCAGCGTCCTGCTTTGCGTTCCCAGCACGTAACTGATGACCACCGCCGTGGACGGCGCCGCCAGCCCGCCCAGATTGTTGAAATCCAGCGCGGTCACTCCAGAGGGTAGCGTCAGAGTCGCGCCGCTGCTCATCGCTGGAACAACCCGCAATACATTGGCCGAAGTGCCAGTACTGTCGTAGACCGCCAGCTCGCTGGTCCAGACGTTGCCGCCGGCACTCGGTCGCAAGCGGGTGGTGGTACCCCGGTTGATCGCCTCGAGCCTCGCGTAATTGAGGGCCCGTTGCAGGTCGCCGACTTCGGTGTCGGCCTTGCTGCCCTGCACCGAACGGGTGAACGCCGGCACCGCCATCGTGATCAGGATTACAAACACCGCGAGCGCCACCAGCAGCTCGATCAGCGTGAAACCTTTTGTACGATGATCCATCGATGCCCTCCGTTGCCGTCGGCTATACCTGTACAAACCTAGAACATTCGACCGGCATGCGCCGGTTGATTTACCGCGAACGACGCACGGATTGCGTCGCTGTGCACAATCCAGGGAGGACGCGCACATGCCGCAACAGGGTTTCAGTCTGGTCGAACTGCTTATGGGACTGGCGATCGGCGCAATTGTTCTGTCGCTGGTCGGTCCGGCGCTGGCGGACTTCACCGAATCAAACCGGCGCCAGCAGGCCGCACAGTCTTTGCTCGACGGCATCCGTAATGCCCGGACAATGGCCATCACGCGCAATCAGAGTGTGGTGATTCACGGCATCAACGGTGATTGGGGCCAGGGCTGGCGGATCATTCTGGATATCAGCGGAAAAGGGGCCGAAGACGCCGATAATCCATTGCTGATCGAGCAGGCGAGTGATGGAAAGATACCGATTGTCGGCAACTGGCTGGTGAGCCGGTACATACGTTTCAGTAGCCTGGGCCAGCCACTGGTGCCGGACCGGAAGTTTCAGGCGGGGACATTGCACCTGTGCTCGGCTCGCGAGCCGGTCAGCCAGCTCCAGGTGGTGCTGGCGGCAACCGGTCGCGTTCGCCTGACCAGCCAAAAGGCCGAACAGGCGCTGTGCCGAAAGGATAAAGCGATCAGATCGAGCGAACGCGCAGCTCTTTAGGCATCGAGAACGTGATGTTCTCCTCACGCCCGGCCAGCTCGTCGGCACCGGTGGCGCCCCAGGCCTGCAACTGCTGGATCACGCCACGCACCAGGACTTCCGGGGCAGAGGCGCCGGCGGTGATGCCGATGCGCTCGACACCGTCGAACCAGCTCTTTTGCAGGTCTTCGGCGCCATCGATCAGATAGGCCGGCGTGGCCATGCGTTCGGCCAGCTCACGCAGGCGGTTGGAGTTGGAGCTGTTCGGGCTGCCCACGACCAACACCACGTCGCATTCGTCAGCCAGTTGCTTGACTGCATCCTGACGGTTTTGAGTGGCGTAGCAGATATCGTCCTTGCGCGGCCCGCCAATGGCAGGGAAACGCGTACGCAATGCGTCGATCACTCGGCTGGTGTCATCCATGGACAGCGTGGTCTGGGTGACAAAGGCGAGTTTTTCGGGATTGCGCACCTGCAATTCGGCGACATCCTTCTCGTCTTCAACGAGGTAGATCGCGCCGCCATTGCTGGCGTCGTACTGGCCCATGGTGCCTTCGACTTCCGGGTGACCGGCGTGGCCGATCAGGATGCATTCACGGCCGTCGCGGCTGTATTTCGCGACTTCGATGTGCACCTTGGTCACCAGCGGACAGGTGGCGTCGAACACTTTCAGGCCACGGCCGGCAGCTTCGCTACGCACGGCTTGCGAGACGCCGTGGGCACTGAAGATCACGATGACGTCGTCCGGTACCTGATCCAGTTCCTCGACGAAGATCGCGCCACGACTGCGCAGGTCCTCGACCACAAACTTGTTGTGCACCACTTCATGACGCACATAGATCGGCGGCCCGAACACCTCAAGGGCGCGGTTGACGATTTCGATCGCCCGGTCCACGCCGGCGCAGAAGCCACGGGGGTTGGCGAGTTTGATTTGCATGCTGTGCCTCGTGTCTTGCGCGCAAGAAATAGCGAAAACGTTGAAAAGCTAATGGGGTAGCGACGATTCGATTTGCTCGCGAAAGCGGTGTTTCAGACAACGTTTATGTTGAATGTCAGTCAGCATTCGCGAGCAAGCCGGCCCCACAGGGATTCTGCTGTGTGACTCAGAGCGCTTTGACGTTGATGATCTCGACGTCAAAGGTCAGCTTCTTGCCAGCCAGCGGATGATTGAAGTCAACGGTCACTTGCGCGTCGTCGAACTCTTTCACCACACCCGGCAGCTCAGTATTGGCCGCATCGTTGAAGATCACCAGCAGCCCCGGCGACAGCTCCATGTCCACGAACTGCGAACGCGGGATGATCTGTACGTTTTGCGGGTTCGGCTGGCCGAAGGCGTTTTCCGGCTCGACGGTCAGCGTACGCTTGTCGCCGGCCTTGAAACCGAACAGCGCCGCCTCGAAGCCCGGCAGCAGGTTGCCATCGCCGACCTTGAAGGTCGCCGGAGCCTTGTCGAAGGTGCTGTCGACCGTGTCGCCGTTCTCCAGGCGCAATGCAAAGTGCAAAGTGACTTCCGTGTTCTGGCCGATGCGTTGCTCAGCCAATACCTGTTCAGTCATGAACGGCTTCTCCGGTTTTTTTACTTTTGAACATGTCCAGTGCCAGCATCACCGCGCCAACGGTAATCGCGCTGTCGGCGAAGTTGAACGCCGGGAAGTACCAGCGGTTCTGCCAATGCACCAGAATGAAGTCGATCACATGGCCCAGGGCAATGCGGTCATACAGGTTGCCCAGGGCGCCGCCCAGCACCAGCGCCAGCGCAATGGCCAGCCAGGTTTCGTTGCGGCCCAGGCGCTTGAGCCAGACCACCAGCACCGCACTGACCACCACCGCGATCAGGGCAAACAACCAGCGCTGCCAGCCGGAGCTGTCAGCCAGAAAGCTGAACGCAGCGCCGGTGTTGTAGGCCAGTGTCCAGCTGAAGTAATCAGGGATGATCACGATCTGCTGGAACATCTCGAGCTTGCCTTCGAAGTAAAACTTGCTGGCCTGGTCGATGACCAGAACCAGCAAGCTCAACCAGAGCCAGCTCAGCCGTCCGAAACGGCCAACGGCATTAGGCATAGTGACGAACCTCGCCGGCGCCATCGATGTTGTCCACGCAACGGCCGCAGATTTCCGGATGCTCCGGGTTCACGCCGACATCTTCACGGCAGTGCCAGCATCGGGCGCATTTCGGGAAGGCGGATTTGACAATCTTCAGTTTCAGGCCGCTGACTTCGGTGGCCACAGCATCGGCCGGAGCCTGCACGAACGGCGCGACAGTGGCCGTCGAGGTGATCAGGACAAAGCGCAGCTCGTTGCTCAGCTTGGCCAGGTCGGCGGTCAGCGCGTCTTCGGCGAACAGCGTCACTTCGGCTTGCAGGTTGCCACCGACGGCCTTGGCCGCGCGCTGGATTTCCATCTCTTTGTTGACCGCCACCTTCACTTCCATGATGCGATCCCAGTACTCGCGACCCAGCTCGAAGCCTTCCGGCAGCTCGGTCAGGCCTTCGTACCAGGTGTTGAGCATCACCGACTCGTTGCGCTCGCCCGGCAGGTATTGCCACAGTTCGTCGGCGGTGAAGGCCAGGATCGGTGCGATCCAGCGCACCAGCGCTTCGGAGATGTGGAACAGCGCGGTCTGGCAAGAACGACGGGCCTTGCTGTCGGCGCCGGTGGTGTACTGGCGGTCCTTGATGATGTCCAGATAGAAACCACCCAGCTCCTGCACGCAGAAGTTGTGGATCTTCGAGTAGACGTTCCAGAAACGGTATTCGCCGTAGTGCTCTTGCAGCTCGCGCTGCAGCAGCAGGGTACGGTCCACGGCCCAGCGATCCAGTGCCAGCATGTCTTCGGCCGGCAGCAGGTCAGTGGCCGGGTTGAACCCGGTCAGGTTGGAAAGCAGGAAACGCGCGGTGTTACGGATACGACGATAGGCGTCCGCGCTGCGCTGCAGGATCTGCTCGGACACGGCCATTTCGCCCGAGTAATCGGTCGAAGCGACCCACAGACGCATGATGTCGGCGCCCAGGGTGTCGTTGACTTTCTGCGGCGCGATCACGTTGCCCAGGGACTTGGACATCTTGCGACCGGACTCGTCCACGGTGAAGCCGTGGGTCAGCAGCTCGCGATACGGCGCGTGGTTGTCGATGGCGCAACCGGTCAGCAGGGACGAGTGGAACCAGCCACGGTGCTGGTCCGAACCTTCCAGATACAGGTCGGCACGCGGGCCGGTCTCGTGGCCCATCGGGTGTGAACCGCGCAGGACGTGCCAGTGCGTGGTGCCCGAGTCGAACCAGACGTCGAGGGTGTCGCTGATCTTGTCGTACTGCGGCGCTTCATCGCCCAGCAGTTCGGCAGCGTCGAGTTTGAACCAGGCTTCGATGCCTTCGACTTCAACGCGCTTGGCGACCTCTTCCATCAGTTCGACGGTGCGTGGGTGCAGCTCGCCGCTTTCCTTGTTCAGGAAGAACGGGATCGGCACACCCCAGTTACGCTGACGGGAGATGCACCAGTCCGGACGGTTGGCGATCATCGAGTGCAGGCGCGCCTGGCCCCAGGCCGGCACGAACTTGGTGTCTTCGATGGCTTTGAGCGAGCGTTGGCGCAGGGTGTCGCCGGACACCGGCTCCTTGTCCATGCCGATGAACCACTGCGCGGTGGCGCGGTAGATCAGCGGGGTCTTGTGACGCCAGCAGTGCATGTAGCTGTGTTCGATGACGGTGGTGTGCATCAGCGCGCCGACTTCGGTCAGTTTGTCGACGATGGCCGGGTTGGCCTTCCAGATGAACTGACCGCCGAAGAACTCCAGCGACGGCACGTAAACGCCGTTGCTCTGTACCGGGTTGAGGATTTCGTCGTTGACCATGCCGTATTTCTTGCAAGTCACGAAGTCGTCCACACCGTAAGCCGGAGCGGAGTGAACCACGCCGGTGCCGGCGCCCAGTTCCACGTAGTCGGCCAGATACACTGGCGACAGACGGTCGTAGAACGGGTGACGGAAGTTGATCAGTTCCAACGCCGAACCCGGCGCAGTGGCCAGAATGGTGCCTTCGACGCCGTAACGGGTCAGGCAGGACTCGACCAGCTCTTCAGCCAGCACCAGCAGCTTGTCGCCGATGTCGACCAGCGCGTAGGTGAATTCCGGGTGAACGTTGAGTGCCTGGTTGGCCGGGATGGTCCACGGGGTGGTGGTCCAGATCACGATCGAGGCAGGTTTGCTCAGCGATGGCAGACCGAATGCGGCGGCCAGCTTGGCTTCGTCAGCGATCGGAAACGCCACGTCGATGGTCGAGGATTTCTTGTTCTCGTACTCGACTTCCGCTTCGGCCAGGGCCGATCCGCAATCGAAGCACCAGTTCACCGGCTTCAGACCCTTGAACACGAAACCGCCCTTGACGATTTCGGCGAGGGCACGGATTTCACCGGCCTCGTTCTTGAAGTCCATGGTCTTGTACGGGTTGGCGAAGTCGCCCAGCACGCCGAGACGGATGAATTCGGACTTTTGCCCTTCGATCTGCTCGGTGGCATAGGCACGGCACAGTTCGCGGGTCTTGTCCGCGCCCAGGTTCTTGCCGTGGGTCACTTCAACCTTGTGCTCGATCGGCAGGCCATGGCAGTCCCAGCCAGGGACATACGGCGCATCGAAGCCCGACAGGGTCTTCGAGCGGATGATCATGTCCTTGAGAATCTTGTTCAGTGCGTGACCGATATGGATCGTACCGTTGGCGTACGGAGGGCCGTCGTGCAGGACGAACTTCGGACGATCCTTGCCAATCTCGCGCAACTTTCCGTACAGGCCAATACTGTCCCAGCGCTGCAGGATCTGCGGTTCGCGCTGTGGCAGGCCGGCCTTCATTGGGAAGGCGGTGTCCGGAAGGTTTAACGTGGCTTTATAGTCGGTCATTTAAGGCTCTTCATTAGCGATGGGCGCTAGGTGCGGCTAGTGCACGGGCGGCGGCGACATCCGCGCTGATCGCCGTTTTCAATGCCTCCAGGGAGGCGAAACGCTGCTCTTCACGCAGCTTCTGGTGGAAAACCACCGTCAGACGCCGGTCATACAGATCGCCGGCAAAATCTAAAAGATGGACTTCAAGGTGGGCCTTGCCATCACCTTGCACCGTGGGCCGTACGCCGATATTGGCGACGCCGGGCCAGGTCTTGCCGTCGATATCCACATCGACCAGGTAAACCCCGGTGATCGGCACGCGACGGCGCTTCAGTTGAATGTTCGCCGTGGGCGTACCCAACTGGCGGGCCAGTTTCTGGCCATGCAGCACGCGACCGGCAATCCGGTACGGGCGGCCAAGCAAGCGTTCGGCCAGAGCAAAATCGGCGGCGGCCAACGCGTTGCGCACCTGGGTGCTGCTGACACGAATCCCGTCCAGCTCGACGGTTTGCGCGGCTTCCACGGTAAAACCGTGAACCTGCCCGGCCTGCAGCAGAAAATCGAAATCGCCGAGGCGGTCGCAACCGAAGCGGAAATCGTCGCCGACTTCCAGATGCTGCACGCCGAGACCATCAACGAGGATGGTGTCGACGAATTCACTGGCGCTGAGCTTGCTCAAGCGCTGGTTGAAAGCCAGGCACAAGACCCGGTCGACACCCTCGGCGGCCAGCAATTGCAGCTTGTCGCGCAACCGGGCCAGACGCGCCGGTGCGGTCTCCGGAGCAAAGAATTCCCGTGGCTGTGGCTCGAAAATCACCACGCAGCTGGGCACGCCCAACTCAAGCGCACGCTCACGCAGTCGGGCCAGAATGGCCTGGTGACCACGGTGAACACCGTCAAAGTTGCCAATAGTGGCGACGCAGCCCCGATGCTGGGGGCGCAGATTGTGGAGGCCTCGAACCAGCTGCATAACGCGCTTCTTGCTCATAAAGTGGCCGATTATAACCACACCCGACGGCCGACGACAGGCAACACCGTAACCCAAAGTGATCGAGCCGACAAAACTGCCGGCTCACGCCCGTCTTTCAAGGGTGCAACCTCAGCTCAACGCCTTGCGATTGAAGTCGCGCAGGCGGAAACCGAGCAGCAGCAACATGCCGAAATAAGCCACCACACCGGCAACCACCAAGGCACCCAGGCGCAGAAAGCGCTCCAGCATGTGGCCCTGATCCCACGCAGGCATGAAATGCATGCCGATCAACAGCACCACCGACATCACTGCCACCGCGACCAACAGCTTGAAACCGAATTTCAGCCAGCCCGGTTGCGGTAGATACATCTGCTGCTTACGCAGTTGATAGAACAGCAGCCCGGCGTTCAGGCAGGCACCGGCGCTGATCGCCAGTGCCAGACCGGCATGGGCCAGCGGACCGATCAGCACCAGGTTGAACAGTTGAGTAACGACCAGGGTGAAGATTGCGATTTTTACCGGGGTACGGATGTTCTGTTGCGCATAAAAGCCCGGCGCCAGAACTTTGATCACGATAATCCCCAACAGACCGACAGAATAGGCAATGAGCGCCCGCTGGGTCATCTCCGCGTCAAACCCGCTGAACTGGCCGTACTGGAACAGCGAAACGGTCAACGGCTCGGCCAGAATCCCCAGCGCCAGCGCGCAAGGCAGCACCAGCACGAAGCACAGGCGCAGGCCCCAGTCGAGAATCCGCGAATATTCGTGGCGATCCTTGCTGGCGTAGGTCTTGGCCAGTGTCGGCAGCAGGATCGTGCCCAGCGCCACACCGAGCACACCGGACGGCAATTCCATCAAACGGTCGGCGTAATACATCCACGATACCGAGCCGGCTACCAGGAAAGAGGCGAAGATGGTGTTGATGATCAGTGAAATCTGGCTGACCGAGACGCCGATGATCGCCGGCAACATCTGTTTCATCACCCGCCAGACGCCGGTATCACGCAGGTTCAGGCGCGGCAGCACCAACATGCCGATTTTTTTCAGGTGCGGCAGTTGATAGAGCAACTGCGCCAGACCACCGACCAGCACCGCCCAGCCAAGGGCCATGACCGGCGGATCGAAATAAGGTGTCAGAAACAGCGAAAACACGATCATGCTGACGTTGAGCAGGGTCGGCACGAACGCCGGCACCGAGAAACGGTTCCAGGTATTGAGGATCGCCCCCGCCAGCGAAGACAGGGAGATCAGCAATATATAAGGGAAGGTCACTCGCAGCAGGTCGGAGGTCAGCTGGAATTTCTCCGGTGTATCGGTGAAACCCGGCGCCGTGGCCCAGATCACCCAGGGCGCGGCAATCATGCCCAGCGCGGTGACCAGCGCCAGTACGAGTGTCAGCAGGCCGGAAACGTAAGCAATAAAGGTGCGGGTCGCCTCTTCGCCCTTCTGGCTTTTGTATTCGGCCAGGATCGGCACAAAAGCCTGGGAAAACGCCCCCTCGGCGAAAATCCTGCGCAGCAGATTGGGCAGTTTGAAGGCGATGAAGAAGGCATCGGTCGCCATTCCGGCGCCGAAGGTGCGGGCGATGAGCGTGTCGCGAACAAACCCGAGAATCCGGGAAAGCATCGTGATAGAGCTGACGGCGGCCAACGATTTGAGCAGATTCATTGAAGGAATGTGTGCCTGTCGATAAACAGCAGGCGAATAACGCGCCCACTTGTGCGATACTCCGCGCCGCAACAGCACAGAGCCAAAGCTCGCGAGTTTACAGGTCACACGCCGGAAAGAAATATCCCGTCGCACCACGCCTACCACTTAGCGGAACGTTTCAAGCGCCCTTGACAAGACTTCAACTCATCGG
Organism: Pseudomonas sp. IAC-BECa141; assembly: GCF_020544405.1. NCBI lineage: Bacteria > Pseudomonadati > Pseudomonadota > Gammaproteobacteria > Pseudomonadales > Pseudomonadaceae > Pseudomonas > Pseudomonas sp. IAC-BECa141. The sequence goes on from NZ_CP065410.1 coordinate 5,289,953, forward strand.
CATGATTCGCGGCCTATTTTGTTTGCTATTTCCTAAAAAGTCTTTCGAGGAGCTCGACGGTGGCCAACTCACCTTCCGCCAAAAAACGTGCAAAACAGGCTGAGAAGCGTCGCAGCCACAACGCCAGCCTGCGTTCCATGGTTCGTACCTACATCAAGAATGTAGTTAAAGCCATCGACGCAAAAGACGCTGAAAAAGCTCAAGCTGCATACGTTCTGGCTGTGCCAGTTATCGACCGCATGGCCGATAAAGGCATCATCCACAAGAACAAGGCTGCTCGTCATAAGAGCCGTCTGAATGGCCACGTCAAGGCACTGAAAGAAGCTGCCTAAGCGACGTAGTCATTAAAAAACCGACCTCAGGGTCGGTTTTTTATTGCCTGCGATTTGCCCCCACTCCAGCAAAACACAGGCAAAAAAAGAGGAGCCAGCCGGCTCCTCTTTGTTTACGCGCGATTAATGAGCCGCCGCCCACGGCAGAATCGGGATCGCCGTCACCGCATTCTGCGGACTGCCTTCGATCAGACGATCGCTGTAGACCAGATACACCAGCGTGTTGCGCTTCTTGTCGAGGAAACGCACCACCTGCATGGTCTTGAACACCAGCGAAGTGCGCTCCTTGAACACCTCTTCACCATCCTTCAACTCACCCTTGAAGTTGATCGGACCGACCTGACGGCAGGCAATGGACGCCTCGGCACGATCCTCGGCCAGACCCAACCCACCCTTCACACCACCGGTCTTGGCGCGCGACAGGTAGCAGGTCACACCCTCAACCTTCGGATCATCGAATGCCTCGACCACGATCCGGTCGTTCGGCCCGACAAATTTGAACACCGTCGACACCTGACCGATTTCCTCGGCCGAGGCCAGCAATGGCAGCACCATCAACAAGCCCAACAATCCTTTTGCCATGCGCATCGCGTTTTCCTTACACCAGAATCAGATTGTCACGGTGAACCAGTTCCGGCTCAGCCATGTAACCCAGCAAACCGACAATCGCATCCGACGACTGACCGATGATTTTTTGTGCTTCCAGCGCGCTGTAGTTGGCCAGGCCACGGGCAATCTCACGCCCGTCCGGCGCCACGCAAACCACCATTTCGCCACGACGGAAGCTGCCCTGAACCAGCTTGACACCGACCGGCAGCAAACTTTTATTGCCTTGGGACAAAGCGGAAACCGCGCCATCATCCAGCACCAGCGTGCCGCGGGTTTGCAGATGACCGGCCAGCCACTGCTTGCGCGCCGCGAGCATGCCGCGCTCGGGCGACAGCAACGTACCAATCCGCTCACCCGCCTTCAGACGGTCAAGCACACGCTCCAGACGCCCGCCAACAATGATGGTGTGTGCCCCGGAACGCGCCGCCAGCCGCGCCGCACGCAGCTTGGTCTGCATGCCGCCACGACCCAGCGCACCGCCAGTGCCGCCCGCCACTGCATCCAGCGTCGGATCATCGGCGCGCGCTTCGTAGATCAGCTGGGCGTCCGGATTATTGCGCGGATCGGCGTCAAACATGCCGTCGCGATCCGTCAGGATCACCAGCAGATCAGCCTCGACCAGGTTTGCCACCAGCGCTGCGAGCGTGTCGTTATCACCGAAGCGAATTTCATCGGTAACCACGGTGTCGTTCTCGTTGATCACCGGAATGACTTTCAGCTCGACCAGCGCACGCAAGGTGCTGCGGGCGTTCAGGTAGCGCTTGCGATCGGACAGGTCGTCGTGAGTCAGGAGAATCTGCGCAGTGTGCCGACCATGCTCGGCAAAGCTCGACTCCCAGGCCTGCACCAGACCCATCTGACCGATGGCTGCAGCAGCCTGGAGCTCGTGCATCGCACTGGGTCGAGCGGTCCAGCCGAGGCGACTCATGCCCGCCGCCACAGCCCCGGAGGACACCAGCACCAGTTCGACGCCAGCCTCATGCAGAGCCACCATCTGCTCGACCCAGACACCCATTGCTGCGCGATCCAGCCCCTTGCCATCCGCCGTCAGCAAAGCGCTGCCGATCTTCACGACCCAACGCTGCGCACCTGTCACCTTGCTCCGCATCATCTTCAACCTTAGCTTGAGGGCAGCGCGACCTGACACTGCCCGTAACGTTATTCGTGGTTCTTCGTGACCAACAATCGATTTCCGGATACTAAAACGCCGCTCGATTGAGCGGCGCTTAAGTTTACTGCAACGAATCAGTCACGCACGTAAATGATTTCCGGACCGTCTTCGTCATCCACATCTTCTTCGTCCCAATCATCCTCGCCGATGTCATGGACCGACTTCACGCCGCTGCGACGCAGGGCACGCTTGTCATCCAGCGCCTGCAACTGGGCACGGGCCTCGTCTTCGATGCGCTGATCGAGATCAGCCAGCTCTTCCTTGTAGGCCGGGTCATTGGCCAGGCGATCGGCACGATCTTCCAGGTAACGCATGATGTCGCGCGTCAGGCGCTCGGTGCCTTCTTTGGCGATGGCCGAGATCACGTAGACCGGACCTTCCCATTGCAGGCGCTCAACGATTTCCTTGACGCGCTCTTCGTGCTCCTCCTCGAGGATCTGGTCGCACTTGTTCAGCACCAGCCAGCGATCACGCTCCGCCAGGGACGGGCTGAACTTGATCAGCTCGTTGACGATCACTTCAGCAGCGTCCGGCGCACTGCTTTCATCCAGCGGAGCCATGTCCACGAGATGCAGCAACAGACGGGTACGCGCCAGGTGCTTGAGGAAACGGATCCCCAGGCCGGCACCATCGGAAGCGCCTTCGATCAGCCCCGGGATATCGGCGATGACGAAGCTTTTCCAGCGATCGACACTGACCACACCCAGGTTTGGCACCAGCGTAGTGAACGGGTAATCGGCAACTTTCGGCTTGGCAGCCGAAACCGAACGGATAAAGGTACTTTTACCGGCATTCGGCAGACCCAGCAGGCCGACGTCAGCCAGAACTTTCATTTCCAGTTTCAGGTCGCGCTGCTCGCCCGGCTTGCCCGGGGTCGTCTGACGCGGCGCACGGTTGGTACTGGATTTGAAACGGGTATTGCCCAGACCGTGCCAGCCACCCTGAACCACCATCAGCTTCTGACCGGATTTGGTCAGGTCGCCGATGACTTCCTGGGTAGCCGAGTCGATGATCGTGGTGCCAACCGGCACGCGCAGGATCAGGTCTTCGCCCTTCTTGCCGGTGCAGTCGGTGCTGCCACCGTTGGAACCGCGCTCAGCCTCGAAGTGACGGGTGTAACGGTAATCCACCAAGGTGTTGAGGTTTTCGTCGGCCATCATGAAGATGGAACCGCCGTCGCCACCGTCACCACCGTTCGGGCCACCATTTTCAATGAATTTTTCCCGACGGAAACTCATGCAACCATTGCCGCCGTCGCCAGCCTTTACGCGGATCGATACTTCATCAACAAACTTCATAACCAACGCCTCTCGCCGCACGGACGAGCCGAAAAACAATCAAGACATAAGACTCTTGCAAAAATGAGCGCAGCGACCCCAAACCACGACCTGCATCGCACGCCGGCAGCCCATACAAACAGCTTTGCAAGAGACTCACCCCACAAACGAAAAAGCCCCGTCGCAAGACAGGGCTTCTCCAGCACTCTCGCAGTTAGGCTGCGACAACGCTCACGTAACGACGACCGAAGGCGCCTTTTACTTCAAACTTGATCACGCCTTCGATTTTCGCGAAGAGGGTGTGATCTTTACCCATGCCAACGCCGTAGCCAGCGTGGAATTGGGTGCCGCGCTGACGAACGATGATGTTGCCGGCCTTGATGACCTGGCCGCCATACATCTTCACGCCAAGGCGTTTGGCTTCTGAGTCGCGACCGTTACGGGTACTACCACCAGCTTTTTTGTGTGCCATGAGTTCAATTCTCCTAGTGAGGAATTAGGCTGTATTAAGCCTGAATACCGGTGATTTTGATCTCGGTGAACCACTGGCGGTGGCCCATACGCTTCATGTGGTGCTTACGGCGACGGAACTTGATGATGCGGACTTTATCGTGACGACCTTGGGAGATCACTTCAGCCTTGACGGTTGCGCCAGCAACAACAGGTGCGCCGATGTTCACGTCGTCGCCATTGGCGACCAACAGAACGCGGTCAAAAGTCACGGATTCGCCAGTAGCGACTTCCAGTTTTTCGATCTTCAGGTATTCACCTTCAGCGACCTTGTATTGCTTACCGCCGGTAACGATTACTGCGTACATGGTATTTCTCCGATAATCCTGCTCACCCAGCTCTTTATAAGAAGAGGTATTGGCTGGCATGGCTGCATGGGGCTGGAACGGCCCAAGTGCAATTGCGTAAGGCAGGTGCTGCCCAGGAAGTTCAGGGTGCGCGATTGTACGCAAGCCTTCGAAGTCATGCAAGGGGCCGTCCATCGCGCCTTGACAGGCCCGGACGTGGGTCCTAGCATGCCGCGCAACCCTTCTGGAGCACCTGTCGCTGATGCAACCCCAAGCTTTCTACCGCGCGGTGGCGGACGATTTTAGCGCCGTCGACGGCATCATCAAGAAGCAGCTGACTTCCCGAGTGCCGCTGGTATCGAAAATCGGCGATTACATCACGTCGGCCGGCGGCAAACGCCTGCGTCCTTTATTGGTGCTGCTGTGTGGCAAGGCCCTGGGTCGCGAAGGCGACGACATGCGCCTGCTGGCTGCCACCATTGAATTCCTGCACACCGCCACCCTGCTGCATGACGACGTGGTCGACATGTCCGGCATGCGCCGTGGCCGCTCCACCGCCAACGCCATGTGGGGCAACGCCCCGAGCGTACTGGTCGGCGACTTCCTGTACTCGCGCTCGTTCGAAATGATGGTCGAACTGGGCTCGATGCCGGTGATGAAGATCCTGTCCCAGGCCACGCGCATCATCGCCGAAGGCGAAGTGCTGCAGCTGTCCAAGGTTCGCGATGCCAGCACCACCGAAGAAACCTACATGGAAGTCATCCGCGGCAAGACCGCGATGCTCTTCGAAGCCTCGACCCACAGCGCCGCGGCGCTGGCAGGTGCCACCGCCGAGCAGAGCGAAGCCCTGCGCACCTTCGGCGATCACCTGGGCGTGGCGTTCCAGCTGGTAGATGACCTGCTCGACTACAAGGGCGACGCCGAAACCCTGGGCAAGAACGTCGGTGACGATCTGGCGGAAGGCAAGCCGACCCTGCCGCTGATCTACACCATGCGCGAAGGCACGCCAGAGCAAGCCGCACTGGTACGCCAGGCGATCCAGAAAGGTGGGATCGAAGACCTGGAAAGCATCCGCATCGCCGTGGAAGCGTCCGGTTCGCTGGAATACACCGCGCAACTGGCCCGCGATTACGTGGCCCGTGCGATCAAGTGCCTCGACGCGCTGCCGGCCAGCGAATACCGCGATGCACTGGTTGAACTGAGCGAGTTCTCGGTCGCCCGCACGCACTGATCAGCATCGCGTCATCAAAAAACCGCAGCCTCCGATGGAGCCTGCGGTTTTTTGTTGCCTGCCATCGGCGGCTAAAACCCTATACAATGTGCGACTTTTAGCGATCCCCTCTCCAAGGAGCCTTAGTGAGCACGTTGCCACCCTGCCCGAAATGCAATTCCGAATACACCTACGAAGACGGCACCCAACTGGTGTGCCCGGAGTGCGCCCACGAGTGGTCTGCCGGCGGTGAAGCCGAAGTGGCGTCCGATGATGCCGTGAAGAAAGATTCGGTCGGTAACGTCCTGCAGGACGGCGACACCATCACCGTGATCAAGGACCTGAAGGTCAAGGGTACCTCCCTGGTGGTCAAGGTCGGCACCAAGGTCAAGAACATCCGCCTGTGCGATGGCGATCACGACATCGACTGCAAGATCGACGGCATCGGCCCGATGAAACTCAAATCCGAGTTTGTCAGAAAAGTCTGAGTCTGCTGTCTTCCATCCCGCGCCCGCCGTGGGATGGAGCTTCACCCTCCCCCACGATCCCCAACAAATCCTCGCAACAGCCAAACGCCAGCCGTTTTGACCTTACGCAATCTTTACCCGCAAAAAATCACAAACCGCCAATAGGCGCTTGCTATTTGACGAATAAGAATTATTCTCATTGAAACCTTTTCAATGGAGATGAGACCCATGACTTATTTGATCGACGCCTGGCTGGATCGCCCGCACCCGTACCTCAGGATCCTGCATAGGGAAACCGGTGAGGTCTGCGCCGTACTGGAAGAAGAAGCCCTGCACGAATTGCAGGATCAAGGGGATCTGGACGTCAACGGCCTGAGTTCCAGCGAGCCATTGGTGCTCAAGGAGCTGGTGCGCAATCTGTTCCTGTTCTGCTATGCCCGGGCCTTGCGCCCGACCAGTGAACTGCACAACAAGATCGAAGTATGAGAACGGCGAAGCAACCCTGCACAAGCCACGCTTGTGCAGGGTAACGGGGTTACAGAACGTCGAGCAACTCGACGTCGAACACCAGAACGCTGTGCGGCGGGATGCTGCCAACGCCTTGAGCGCCGTAAGCCAGTTCGCTCGGCACGTACAGACGCCATTTGCTGCCGGCATTCATCAGTTGCAGGGCTTCGGTCCAGCCAGCGATAACGCCACCCACCGGAAATTCAGCCGGCTGGCCACGCTCGTAGGAGCTGTCGAATACAGTGCCGTCGATCAGCGTGCCGTGGTAGTGAGTACGTACGGTGTCTTCACGGGATGGCTTGGCGCCTTCGCCCTGAGTCAGCACTTCGAATTGCAGACCGGAAGCCAGCGTGGTGATGCCGTCTTTCTTGGCGTTTTCAGCCAGGAACGCACGGCCTTCACCAGCGGCGGCTTCAGCCTTGGCAGCGGCTTCGGCTTGCATGATCTCGCGGATCACTTTGAAGCTGGCGGACAGCTCTTCCTGACCCACGCGGCTTGGCTTGCCGGCGAATGCGTCAGTCAGACCGGCCAGGATGGCGTCCAGGCTGACACCCGGTGGCGGGTTGTCGCGCAGCTGGTCACCCAGTTGACGGCCGATGCCGTAGCTGACGCGGGTTTCGTCGGTGGACAGATTTACTTCGGACATGACACTGCTCCGCTGTGCGGACGGCCTCAGGACATGCCGTGCGTACACAGCGCGTCCCGGCGCGCCCGGAACCAAAAGGGCGAGCAGACTAGCACAGATGTTCCGGCATTGATCAGGCCCCAGGGCCTACAGCGCGGATCGCCAGGCCAGCGGCACCTTCAGGCTTTCTTCGGCACTGGCGCCAAGACCGCACATTTCATCGTGCACCGAGGTGTGCACCAGGTTGAACGGCAGCACCGGCAAGTCATGCAGCACATCCCGGGCATGCTCGACCGAACGCAGCGTCAGCATTTTCCCCTGTGCATCGCTCAGCGGGTACGCCGCGCCATGCATCCGGGCTTCGAGCAGATAGATTCCGCCTTCCATGGAGATCAGATTCAGTTCGTCGACCTTTCTGGCGACGGCAAACGCATTCAACTCTTGCAGGTTCATGAACGCACCTCATGCGGTGGCGAGCCTTGAGACCTACAGGGATATGCCTCGGCGCCACAAAGCACAAGCCACAAACGACACCGCCCGTCTGTTTCGCAACAAACGGGCGGTTTTGTTACAGCAATCGTCAGCTCATCAGTGCTTGGTGAGCTTGTCCAGGTAACCCATGGCAAACGCCGAGACCACGAAGGTCATGTGGATGATCACGTACCACATCAGGTGCTCGGGATCGACGTTCTTGGCGTCCATGAAGATCCGCAGCAGGTGGATCGAGGAGATTGCCACGATCGACGCCGCCACTTTCATCTTCAGCGACGAGGAGTCCATGGTGCCCAGCCAGCTGAGCTTCTCTTTGCCTTCATCGATGTTCAGTTCGGACACGAAGTTCTCGTAGCCGGAAATCATCACCATCACCAGCAAGCCGCCGACCAGCGCCATGTCGATCAACGACAGCAGCACCAGAATCAGCTCGGACTCGGCCATGGAGAAAACGTTGGGAATGACATGAAACACTTCCTGGAAGAATTTCAATGCCAGCGCCAGCAGCCCGAGGGACAGCCCGATGTAGATCGGCGCCAGCAGCCAGCGCGTGGCGTACATTGCATTTTCGATAAAGCGTTCCATTGACTCTCACACAAGAAGGGTTGAAATCGGCGGCGAGTATACCAGCCGCCCATGACAGCCAGAAACCGCCCGGAAATCCGCCACCTGCGTGTGTGTGTCAAAGTTTTTCTGCTAGTGTCCAAACCATTGACAGCCCAGCGACAGTGGACAGGACGACTGGAAAATGGATGTGCGATTGCCGATAACGACTGCCGGAATTTGCTTCGCCCTGTGGCTTGGCGGATGTTCGCCCGGCGATGAAAAGCATGCCGTCAGCCTTGAAGAAAAGACCGTCCAGTTCGAGCAATCGCTGGACGCCATCACCGATCCGAAACTCAAGGACGCCGTGACCGAACTCGGCGGTTCGCTGTTGCTGCTCGAACGCGCACAACAGAAGCTCGACAACAAACCGCCCCGGACCGAATACGGCGAAGACGCCCTCGGCGTACTCCGGCACTACCCGACACCCCAGGCACTGGTCGACACGTTCATCAATGGCCTGTTTGTGTTGCACAAGGATTCCAGCTCCGATTACCTCACCGATCTGCAACCGGTGTTCCCTTTCGTGCTCAACATCCCCGGCGGCTTTCTGTTCCCCCATGGCGTGGAATGGCAATCGGTAACCCTGAGCAACAAACGGGTCATTGCCTATCAGCCTGAATGGTCGGAAACCGATCCTGGCATTCAGCTGAGCCCGTCCAGCTCCAACGTCACCAATCCCGATGACCTGACCGTTACCTACCCGTTTATCGAAGGGTTGAATGTCGACAAGAAGAATCTGCCGCGCCCGGTCAGCCTGCAAGGCCAGGTGGAAGTCATCGCCCCGAAACGCCTGCACAGTTTCAATCTGGATAAAAAGGACGTCGGCCAGACCCGCTCCGACGGCAACCTCAGCGTGACCTTGCTGAAACTGGACACGCACTACGCCGAACTGGAGTTCAGCAACCAATTGCCGCTCGCCCCGGAAGTCGCCAACACCCGGCTCAATCCGTTGATCGTCCAGGCCCGCGACTCGACGGGCCAGTATCTGGTGCGTGCCGGCGCCATCAACGAAAACCCCGAACAGGTGGCGTTCTACCAAAAGCAGCTGGCTTATCTGCAACAGCAGAAAGCCTGGAGCGAGGCGCTGGAAAAAAAACTGGACGATGAACAACGGGCCTTTGAGCAACAGCACCCGCGCCACTACAACAAGGTGTACTTCAACGGCCCGATCGACACCCTTGAAGTCAGCCTGCTGGATTTTTCCGAAGCGACCGTCACCCGCAAGGCGCTGGATCTGCCCGTGCGCGAGTTCGATCCGCACACCACGGAAAAAACCGTGCAGCCGCTCGACCTGCCGATCACCGTTTACGACGACCAGGCGCCCGACTGGCTCAAGGGCGCATCCCTGACAGAAGAACAGCTGAAAAGCGGCGTTCATATCCGCCAATCGGTCGAAGAACCAAGCGCCGCGCGCATCGAGTTCGACCACCGCAAAACCTTCAATGATGAAATGCTCGGCGACGACTTCAGCCCCGGCGAAAGCCCGGTGACGTTTTTCACTGAAAAACACAACGGCAAACTCGACGAGCCCATCGAACTGCCGCCCGAGGCATACCAGGTCGATCCGCTACAGGCGACCATCACCTACGACCTGAATCTGTTCCCGGAAACCCCGGCGATTGCCGTCGGCTCGATGCCGTTGTTCCTGGCCACAGTGGACAAAAAGGCTTATGAAGCCAAGGCCCTGCCCAAAGGTCTGGAAATCAGGAACAACGCCTTGGTGGTGGATTTGAAGCGATTCCCCGCCAACGAATGGCGATTCTTCGTCAAGGACGACAGCGGACATTACCTGAAGCAGATTCTGTCGGTCAGTCACGACGCGAGCGCGGAAGGGCCGGCGTTATTCGGCGTGCATTATTTCTACGGCCATCCGACGCACGTGGAAACCTACCAGCGAACCGACCTCACCACCGTGCAATACGGCTTCGAGGTCAAACTCGACAAAGCGCAGACCCAGGGCGCAGCGCCCTGATCGGCACCGTTGATCGACGCTAATGGTCGAAAGTGCCGATGCTGCGTCCGCGTCCACCATTGATCTGTCGCAACTGCGCCTGCAGATGCAACGACCAGATCTGTGGATCATTGGCCAGTTCATAGCCGTGCATCGTCAGGCTTTCAACGATGGTGTCGAGAATCGACTCGGCGGCGATCGGCCCGTGAAACGGGCCCTGAGCCTTGATGGCGGAAGGTTGTTCACCGGCCATGCCGGCGGCGAAGAGCAGCGTCCACATGCCGTTATCGCCGGCCAACGGCTTGATGGCGCATTCGATACGGGTCACAAGACCCAGGCATTGACGGGTGAGGCAGAGGTTGCGCGACATGGCGGCGACCCTCGGTAAAGCCGGTGTTCAGCCCTTGCTGAAGAGCTGTTTCGATCCAGTGATACTGTCGATGTCCTTGAGCAGAGAATAGAAGAAAAGTCCGGCGCGCAAGCCGCACAGAACCAGAAGGCGCCGAATGGTCATTGTGTGAATATTGACGCCAGAGTGATGGCACTTTTGCCGACGTTCGCGACAAAACAAAAACGGGAGCACAAGGCTCCCGTTTTATGATCGCCGCCTGACTCAAGCCGGTTTGGCCTCAGCCAGCGCCTCCTGCGCCAGTTCCTTCTCGGCCTCTTTCAAATCGTCTTCGCTGATCATCTCGGCAATCACTCGCAGGCGCTCCACCACCCGCGCATTGACGCTGCCTTCGGGGAATTCGCCTTCCTCGTTCGGCTCACCGGCCGGCTCGCCCACCAGCAGGCTCAACGCTTCATCGGCCTGACGCACCGCGTAAACGTGGAACTGCCCGGCACGCACTGCCGCCAACACCTTCTCGTCGAGCATCAGCGTGGCGACGTTGGCCTGCGGAATGATCGCACCCTGCTCGCCCGTCAAACCGCGCGCTTCGCAGAGACGGAAGAAGCCTTCGATCTTCTCGTTGACCCCGCCCACCGCCTGCACCTCACCGAACTGGTTGATCGACCCGGTGATCGCGAAGCACTGCTTGAGCGGGGTTTTCGACAACGCCGAAATCAGCGTACACGCCTCGCCCAGCGACGCACTGTCGCCATCGACGTAGCCGTAGGATTGCTCCAGCGCGATGCTCGCGGAAATCGCCAGCGGGAATTCCTGTGCATAACGGCTGCCCAGATACCCGGTGAGAATCATCACGCCCTTGGAGTGGATCGGCTGACCGAGGTTGACCTCGCGCTCGATGTCGACGATGCCGCTGCCGCCCGGGTACACCGTGGCGGAAATCCGCGCCGGCACACCGAACGCCGAGTCGCCGACTTCAAGCACAGTCAAACCGTTGCATTTGCCGACCGCCGCGCCGTCGGTGTCGATCAGAATGATCCCCGCCAGCATGTCGTCGAGAATCCGCGCCGAGACACGACCGGTGCGGGTGGCCTTGGCCTTGAGCGCACGCTCGATGTGGCCGGCGTCGGTCATTTCATCGTTGGCCAGATGCCGGATGAAATCCGCCTCGCTGACCAGCTGGAACAGATCGCCGATCCGCGCCGACAAACGCCCCTGATGCTCGGCCAGGCGCGCACTGTAGGTCGCCAGACGCGCCACCGCGTCGGCGGTCAGCGGCGCCATGCCTTCTTCCGAAGTACGGGTTTTCAGCAACTGGGCGAACTGCTCCAGGCTTTCGTCGACCATCGGGATGTCTTCGTCGAAGTCCACCAGAACGCGGAACATCTCCTGGAAGTCCGGATCGAGGTCTTGCAGCGTGTAATACAGCTGGCGCGCACCGATGATGATCACTTTGACCTGCAACGGAATGTGCTGCGGGTTGAGCGTCATGGTGGCGAAACGGCCCATTTCGCCCAGCGGCGACTCCATCTTCAGCTTGCGCGATTGCAGGGCGCGCTTGAGCGCATCCCATACGAACGGCTCGCCGAGCATTTTTTCTGCTTCAAGGATCAGGAAACCGCCATTGGCGCGGTGCAACGCACCCGGACGCAACTGGCGATAGGTGGTGTAGAGCGCGCCCTGATCGGTGGTGTATTCGATGCGACCGAACAGGTTTTCGTAGGTCGGATGCGGTTCGAACACCACCGGCGCACCGCCGCTGGCCGGATGACCGACCACCAGACTCGGCGCGTATTGCTCTTCCAGCAGCTTGCGCGCGACCGCGTCGGTCTTGCTGTCATCGACCAGTTGCTCGACCACGGTTTTCAGCAGATACACCTGCATCGCTTGCAGGTAACCACAGACGGCAGCGTTTTCCGCGTACTTTTCCGACAGCGGTGCGAGCAAGGGCTGCAAGGCCAGGGTGATGGTTTCTTCGTTGAGCTGACGCAGCTGGTTGTTCGACTCGCGCTTCCATTGCGGCAGGCTGGCGAGTTCTTCGTTCAGACGCTCTTCAAGGCTGGAAATATCATCGTGAAAGCGTTCGCGCTCGGCTTCCGGCAACTGGGCGAATTCAGCTTCATCCAGCGCCTTGCCTTCGAGCATCGGGGTAAAGGCGATGTTGCTGCTGTCGCGATACAGGGCGACGTCTTTTTCCAGGGCCAGGCGCTCGATGACGTCCAGTGCCTTGTCGTAGCGCTGGTTGAAGGCGCGATCGATGGCGCTCTTCTTCTGCTGGTAGGACGGGTGCTCGAAAACCGCAGGAAAGGTCGCCAGCAGGTTGTCGATCAGGCCGTTGATATCGCCGATGAACGCAGCGGCGCTGCCGGACGGCAACTCCAGGGCGCGAGGTTCGCGCGGCTCATCGAAATTGTTGACGTAGACCCAGTCCGCCGGGGTCTGCAGGCGTTTGCCTTCGGCTTTCAGGTAGCGTTTGACGAACGAGAAACGGCCGGTGCCGGGCTCGCCCATGACGAATACGTTGTAACCGGGGCGTGGCATGGCCACACCGAACTGCAAGGCTTCGACCGCACGTTCCTGGCCAAGCACACCGCGAAAGGGCTCCAGATCATTGGTGGTAGTGAAGCTGAACTGTTCAGCGGAAAACGGACGGGTCAGCGCTTCGGGCGCTAGACGCAAGCTGGCAGCAACAGGATCAGGCATCGGGCTTCCTTAACAATCAGGCGGGGCAGATAGCGGCATTCTGGCGCTGCCCGTGCCCCACTGGCAAGGCGCGCCACACCACAAAGCATAGACAACCGGCCTGCCTGCACTCGGGCCCCGCCAAACCGGGGTTTATTCCAAATATTGTGCAAAAACTCACGGAACCCTCGGAACGTGCCTAAACTCCAAACTGCGCGGCTGGAACTAATACCGGCCCACTGGCTTCGTCTGGATCTGTTTCGTACAGAGCTTGGGGGCCAGAACCCTGTCCATTGGTATGCACATAAAGAGAACAAAGCTATGAAACGGATTCTTCTCGGTACTCTCTTCACCGCTGTATCCATCAACGCGATGGCGCAAGCTCCAGGGGGCCCGGATTGCGGTTGGGGCAACATGCTGTTCGAAGGTCAGCGTGGCACCCCGGCTCACTTCCTGGCATCCACCACCAACGGCACCTCCGGCAATGCCACCTTCGGCATGACGTCCGGCACCAACGGTTGCTCCACCAACGCTTCGCTGACCTACGGCGGCAAATCCTGGTTTGCCATGAATGGCATGATGAACGAGCTGTCCGAAGACATGGCAAAAGGCAACGGCGAAGCGCTGACGACCTATGCCGTGGTACTGGGCGTGGCGCCGGAAGACCGTGCGCACTTCGCCGCCGTCACTCACGAGCACTTCCAGCAGATCTTCAGCAAGGCTGACGTGACCGCCGAAGACGTGCATACCAACACCCTGGCCGTCCTGAAGGCAGACCCACGTCTGGCCAAGTACGCGACTCAGGCTTAAGCTCGACCCACCCGCTTCCTTCGGGAAGCGGGTTTTATTTTTTCGGCCCGCCCTCCTTGGGTCTTTGTTTCTTTCGACTTAAGTTGCCATTTATGCTCAAACGCCTTGCCTGGCTGGCGCTGTGTGTCTGCGCCCCGCTGTCCGCCGCGCCCCACATCGACCCTCAACGTTTGCAGCAACTGGCCAACGACCGTTTCTGGATTTCCCTCGGTCATTACGAAACCGCCAAACTCGGTGGCTGGCGCAGCTACGTCAGCGACAAAAAATTCTTCCTCGCCCCCGATGGCAACAAACACCCCGACCATGAACTGGCGGCCACCGTACAAGCGCTGTACGCCCCCGCCAGTCTCGGTGAGCAACACGCCCAGTGCGTCTACCCGGCGCGCACGCGCTGGCTGAAAGACCAGCTCAACCTGACCGACCTGCCGACGCCGGACTGCGCCGAATTCAAGAAGTGGTTCAAGGACGTCTCGCCCCACAGCGCGGTGATGATTTTCCCGGCGGCCTACCTCAACAGCCCGTCGTCGATGTTCGGCCACACCCTGCTGCGCATCGACCAGGCCGATGTGCAAAGCGACAAGACCTCGCTGCTCAGCTACGCGATCAACTTCGGCGCCTACATCGAAGGCTCGGACAACAGCATTCTTTACGCCTGGAAAGGCTTGATGGGTGGTTATCCGGGGCTGTTCGCGCTGGTGCCCTATCAGGAAAAACTCTCGGAATACCGCAGCCTGGAAAACCGCGACTTGTGGGAATACCGGCTGAATCTGACGCAAGCCGAAACCGCGCGGATGGTCGAACACGTGTGGGAGTTGAAGCAGATCCAGTTCGACTATTTCTTCTTCGATGAAAACTGCTCCTATCGCCTGCTCGAACTGTTGCAGGTGGCGCGCCCGAGTCTGCGCCTGACCGAACAATTCCCGCTGACCGCGATCCCCACCGACACCGTCAAAGCGGTGAAGGAAGCCGGGCTGGTCGAGCACATCGAATATCGTCCGTCCCGCGAGCGCGAACTGCTCAGCCGTGCCGCCCCCTGAGCGGCGACGAACAGGAATGGGTGCTGAAAGTCAGCGCCGATCAACAGCAATTGCAGGATCCGACCTTCAAGGCCCTGCCCCGGGATCGCCAAGCGCTGATCATCGACGCGGCGTATCGGCTGGAACGCTACCGCGCCAACGGCCAGGAACGTGATCCGCAGCGGGCGCAGCGCAGTTTCGAATTGCTGCGGGCGATCAACAAAAACCCGGCGCCGGAGCTGCAAATTCCGCAACCGGGCCTGCCCGAAGACGGCCACGAATCGCGCACCTGGCAGGCAGGTCTCGGCACTCGCGGTGACCGCGCGTTCGGCGAGTACGGCTTGCGCATGGCCTATCACGACCTCAACGACAACGCCGAGAGTTTCCCCCTCGGCGCGCAGATCGAAATCCTGCAAATGAAGCTGCGCCAGTACGAAGGCAATCACTGGCAATTCCAGCAACTGGATCTGGCGACCATCCGCTCGCTGACGCCGCGCAACGCGCTGCTGCAGCCGCTGTCGTGGCAAGTCACCGGGGGTCTTGAACGTGTGCCGGGCAAGCATGACGACGAAACCCTGGTCAGCCACGTCAACGGTGGCGGTGGCGGAACCTGGGCGCTGGGTGACGATGTGCTGGGGTTCGCCCTCGGCACCGTGCGCGTCGAACACAACAATGATTTCGCCGAGTTCGTTTCTCCCGCAGGCGGTTTCAATACCGGCGTGTTGTGGAAGAACCCGCTGGGCAATCTCAGCGTGGAGGCCAAAGGCGATTACTTCTTCAATGGTGAAGTGCGCCGTAGCCTGAGTCTGAATCAGCAATGGGAGTTGTCGCGCAACCTCGGCCTGCGCCTGAGTGCCCAGCGTGAATTCAGCCACCTGGCCACACCGGAGACCGAGGTGATGCTGGAAGTGAAGTGGTATCACTACTGATCCTGAACATTTCCCTGAACCTGTGGGAGCGGGCTTGCCCGCGATAGCGAATGATCAGTCAACAGAGATGTTGAGTCTGATGGCCTCATCGCGGGCAAGCCCGCTCCCACAGGGATCTCCACTGGTTAACGAATTACTTACAGGCCTTTCACCAAAGCCCGACGAATCATCTTCTAGACTTTCCCCATAAGCCGGAAAACCGGCCCGGGAGAGTGTGATGTGGCGGTGTGCGGTTTTTGCGGGTGTGTTGCTGTTGTTGGGTGGCTGTCAGAGCACCCGCGAAGATTTGATTGCCAAGGGTTATCCACCGGCGTTCGCCGACGGTTTCGATGACGGTTGCATCAGCGGTCGTCAGGCGGCCGGTTCGATCAGCGGCGAGTTTCGCAAGAACGTGCCGCGTTATCTCAAGGACAAGCAATACGCCGAAGGCTGGAGCGACGGCTTCCGGCAGTGTCAGGCAATGCTGGAAAACAAGGATCGCGAACAGTATCGCAACGAGCACTGGGACGAACGCGAGCGCGCCTGGCAGCAGGAAAAGGATCAGGGTGCCGCGCGGGCTTATCGTTCGCAGTAGGTCGTTTCCAGACATCCGGCGAAACCTTTTGCCTGCGACCATGGCCCAACGGCTATAACAGGAGCCCATCATGAGTCGCGCTTTCGTCAACGAAGAGAACGCCGCTGCGCAAGCCGATCAGCCGGTCGAACGGCAGGTCAGCACCCAGCCCAATTACGTCACGCCGCAAGGGTTTGCCCAGTTGCAGGCCAAGGTCGCCGAACTGCAAACCCTGCACGCCGAAGAGGCCGCCAGGGGCGAACAGGCCGACAAGCAGCGACTGGCCGACCTCGAACGGGATTTGCGTTATTTCAATCAACGGGTCGCCAGCGCACAGGTCGCGCCCGTCCCGACCTCGACCGACAAAGTGCAGATCGGCAGTTGGGTGACCTACGCCGACGAACACAACACCGAGCGTCGGGTGCAATTGGTCGGCGAAGATCAGGCCGATGCGGCCAACGGCCTGATCAACTGGGCCTCACCGCTGGGCCGTGCGTTGCTTGGCGCTCGGCTCAACGACGAAGTGCTGTGGCAGCGCCCGGCCGGCGATCAACTGATTGAAGTGATCCGCATCGAGCGCTCGTGAACCCCGTTGCTTAAACCACGCCCTGGGCGAGCATCGCGTCGGCGACTTTGACGAAGCCGGCGATGTTCGCGCCTTTGACGTAGTTGATCCGGCCGTTTTCCTCACCGTAATGCACGCAGGCGTGGTGGATCGACTGCATGATCCCGTGCAGCTTGCTGTCCACTTCGCCGCCCGTCCACAGCAGGCGCATGGCGTTCTGCGACATCTCCAGCCCACTGACCGCCACGCCGCCGGCATTGGAGGCCTTGCCCGGCGCGAACAGAATGCCGGCCTCGATAAAGATATCCACAGCCTCAAGAGTGGTCGGCATGTTCGCGCCTTCGGCCACGCAGACGCAGCCGTTGCGCAACAATGTGCGGGCGGATTCGGCGTCGAGTTCGTTCTGGGTGGCGCAAGGCAGCGCGATGTCGCACGGCAGCGACCATGGCAGCTGACCGGCACGGAACTCCAGGCCGAAGGCGCAAGCCAGTTCGCTGATCCGCCCGCGCTTGACGTTCTTCAGTTCCAGCAGCGCCAGCCATTGCTCTTCGCTCAGGCCGGCCTCGCAGTACAGCGTGCCCTCGGAGTCGGACAGGGAAATCACTTTGCCGCCCAGATCCATCACTTTGCGAGCCGCGTACTGCGCAACGTTGCCGGAACCGGAGATCGCCACGCGCTTGCCTTCAACGGTTTGCTCGCGGCGCTTGAGCATTTCCTCGGCGAAGTACACGCAACCGAAACCGGTGGCTTCAGGGCGAATCAGGCTTCCGCCATAGGTCATGCCTTTGCCGGTCAGCACGCTGGTGAACTGATTGCTCAGGCGCTTGTACTGACCGAACAGAAAACCGATCTCCCGCGCACCGACACCGATGTCGCCGGCCGGCACGTCCACGTCGGCACCGATGTGGCGATACAGCTCGCTCATGAACGCCTGGCAAAAACGCATGACCTCGGCGTCGCTTTTGCCCTTCGGATCGAAGTCCGAACCGCCCTTGCCACCACCCATCGGCAGCGAGGTCAGGGAGTTCTTGAAGGTCTGTTCGAAGGCGAGGAATTTCAGTACGCCCAGGTTCACCGAAGGATGGAAGCGCAAGCCGCCCTTATACGGGCCGATGGCGCTGTTCATCTGGATGCGGAAACCGCGATTGACCTGGACCTTGCCTTGATCGTCGACCCACGACACCCGGAATACCACCGCCCGCTCCGGCTCGCAGATGCGTTCCAGAATTCCCGAGGTCAGATAGTGCGGATTGGCTTCGAGAAACGGCCACAGGCTGCGCAGGACTTCTTCGACAGCCTGGTGGAATTCGGGTTGATCCGGATCGCGTTTTTTCAGACGGGCGAGGAAGGATTCGACGGATTCGATCATGGGAAAAGTCTCGGCAAATTTGTTGTCGTTGGAGGAGATTGAGCCGGACTGTAACAAACGACATGTACACAGCAACAGACAATAATGTCGCATTTATGAAAACAAATAGTACACACGCTATAAAACAGTCTGCATTGCAGGCAAAAAAAAGCGGAGCCCGAAGGCTCCGCTTTTTCATGCAACCAACCTGTAATCAGGCCAGTTTCTTGTGGCGTACCCGGTGTGGCTGGGCCGCTGCTTCGCCGAGGCGCTTTTTGCGATCGGCTTCGTACTCGGTGTAGTTGCCTTCGAAGAACACCGCTTGCGAGTCGTCTTCGTACGCCAGGATGTGAGTCGCGACGCGGTCAAGGAACCACCGATCGTGAGAGATCACAATGGCGGCGCCCGGGAAGTCCAGCAGGGCTTCTTCCAGGGAACGCAGGGTTTCAACGTCGAGGTCGTTGGACGGTTCGTCGAGCAGCAGGACGTTGCCGCCCTCCTTCAGGGTCAGCGCCAGGTGCAGACGACCGCGCTCACCACCGGACAGGTCCTTGACGAACTTCTGCTGGTCGCCGCCCTTGAAGTTGAAGCGACCGACGTAAGTACGCGACGGGATCTCGTAGTTGCCGATGCGAATCTGGTCGGAACCGTCGGAGATCTGCTGGAACACGGTCTTGCTGCCGTCCAGGTCTTCGCGGCTCTGATCCACGCAGGCCAGTTGTACGGTTTCGCCGATCTCGATGCTGCCGGAGTCCGGCGTTTCCTTGCCCATCAGCATGCGGAACAGGGTCGACTTACCGGCACCGTTACCGCCGATCACGCCAACGATGGCGCCTTTAGGCATCGAAAACGACAGGTTGTCGATCAACACGCGATCGCCGTAGCCCTTGGTGACGTTCTTGAATTCGATGACCTTGTCACCCAGGCGCGGACCGGCAGGGATGTAGATCTCGTTGGTTTCCGAACGCTTCTGGAATTCCTGCGACTGCATTTCTTCGAAGCGTTGCAGACGAGCCTTGGATTTGGACTGACGGGCCTTGGCGCCTTTGCGCACCCACTCCAGTTCTTCCTTCATGGCTTTTTCGTGAGCCGATTGCTGCTTGGATTCCTGGGCCAGACGCTCGGACTTGGCTTCCAGCCAACCCGAGTAGTTGCCCTCGTAAGGAATGCCCGCGCCGCGGTCGAGTTCCAGAATCCAGCCGGCGACGTTGTCCAGGAAGTAACGGTCGTGCGTGATCGCGACCACAGTGCCCGGGAAGTCGTGCAGGAAGTGTTCGAGCCACGCAACGGAGTCGGCATCCAGGTGGTTGGTCGGTTCGTCGAGCAGGAGCATGTCCGGAGCGGACAGCAGCAGACGGCACAGGGCCACACGACGCTTTTCACCACCGGACAGGTGCTCGACCCTGGCGTCCCAGGCCGGCAGACGCAGCGCATCGGCGGCGACTTCCAGTTGACGCTCCAGGTTGTGACCATCGCTGGCCTGCAGGATCGCTTCGAGCTTGGCCTGTTCGGCGGCCAGCTTGTCGAAGTCGGCATCCGGGTCGGCGTAGGCAGCGTAGACCTCGTCCAGACGCGCTTGCGCATCCTTGATCACGCTGACCGCTTCCTCGACCACTTCACGTACGGTCTTGGTCGGATCCAGTTGCGGCTCTTGCGGCAGGTAACCGATGTTCAGTTCCGGCATCGGGCGCGCTTCGCCTTCGAACTCGGTGTCGACGCCGGCCATGATTTTCAGCAGCGTGGATTTACCCGAACCGTTGAGGCCGAGTACGCCGATCTTGGCGCCGGGGAAAAAAGACAGCGAAATGTTTTTCAGGATTTCCCGCTTCGGCGGAACAACTTTGCCCAGCCGATGCATGGTGAAGACGTATTGAGCCATGGAGAACCTTGGGTCAGTGACTGATGAATGATTGGAGCGCAGGCGATGCCCGGCCAGACCGATGCGCGTCGTTCACTTGACCACTTGATGGCCATCAATGCGTGCGCGCGGAAAAAGTCTGAGTCTAGGAGCTGGGCCAGACGCTGTTAAAACGTAACGAGCGAAGGAAAGACAAGGCGGAAACAGGCGAGGACGCGGAGTTTACGGGTTGTAAATGAGCAGTCCGAGCCTGTTTTCAACGCAGTATTTCCGAGCGCAGTAGTTTTAACAGTGTCTGGGCTCCCGCGTAACCGGCAAAGCTA
This sequence comes from Pseudomonas sp. IAC-BECa141, assembly GCF_020544405.1. NCBI lineage: Bacteria > Pseudomonadati > Pseudomonadota > Gammaproteobacteria > Pseudomonadales > Pseudomonadaceae > Pseudomonas > Pseudomonas sp. IAC-BECa141. The sequence continues at coordinate 5,310,430 of NZ_CP065410.1, forward strand.
CCTTAATGACAGAAGGCAGTCCAGCCGAGTGGGGCTGGCACTTCGCCACAACTCAAGGCATGCTAGCCGCCCCTTGGGCGTCCGGCTTATAGTGCACGTCGCGCCAGTCCAGCCAGACCGCAGGATTACAGCTTGTCCAACGTCACTCCGCCAGCCTCTGTGAGCAGCACCCAACCGGCGCCCGGCTCGCCCCTGCGCGGAACATTGAAAGGCGCGCTGGCGACACTGGTGCTGATGCTGCTGGCGCTGCTGTTCTGGCAGTTGCTCGATCAACTGCACGAAACCCAGAAAAACCAGCGCCAGTACACCATCGACTACACCGCCGACCTCGCCGCTCAGGTCAGCCTGAACATGGCGCTGAACGCGCAGATCGCCCTCAATCTGCTACCGATCGTCGAACAGCCCCAGTCGGCCGACGAACAGCAGGCGCTGCTGCGCAAGCTTCAGCAATCGTTGCCCGACCTGCGCAGCCTCGCGCTGCTCACCCCGTCCGGAAAAATCCTCAGCGACAGCGCCACCGACAGCCACGACGCCGATTACCTAAGCGATCTGGTGCGCCGCAGCCGCGCTCAAGCCCATTATTTCAGTAACGCCGACGACGGTTCGGTAGTGCATCTGTTACTGCATCAGGCCAGCGGCAGCACGCGCGGTTACTGGGCGCTGCGCCTGACGCCGACCTTCTTCGACGCGCTGACCAAACAGGGCGACAGCGGTATCCGCCCGTTGTGGCTGGTGGAAAACCGCGTCAATCATCAGATCATCAGCCGTGACAAAGCCCTGCCGTCCACCAAGACCAGCACCCTGACCCCGGACGATCTGGCCAACAGCGTGCTGACCGTGCCGCTGAGCAGCAGCGACTGGCAACTGCGTGGCCTGTTCGACCGCCAGCATGTGCTCGAACAACTGCTGCCGGCGTTCATCGGCAAATGCCTGCTGGGCCTGGCGCTCTCGCTGCTGCCGTTTATCGCATTGCTCAACATGCGTCGCCGCCAGCGCCAGGTGCATGAAGGGCGTCGGCGTTATCAGGATATTTTCGAAGGCACCGGCGTGGCGTTGTGCGTGCTCGATCTTTCGGGGCTCAAGCAGGTTTTCGAGAAAGCCCAGATCCAGACCAGCGACCAGCTCAAGGCCTGGCTCGACCAGCCGGCGCAGCGCCAGCAATTGCTCCACGAATTGCGGGTCACCGAGGTCAACCAGGTCGCGTTGCAACTGCTCAACGTCAATTCTTGCGATCACGCCTGGCAACTGTTGATCGACGGCCAGCCGCACAGTCAGTGCGCCATCGGCAATCAGGTACTCGACGCCGTGCTTCAGCAGCAAAAGCAGCTGGAACTGGAAATCAAACTGCCGGACATCAATGGCCGCGACCAGCACCTGTGGCTGGTGCTGCGCCTGCCTGAGGAGCAGCACGATTACAAAGCCGTGATCCTGAGCATCAACGACATTACCAGCCGCAAGCTGATCGAGCTGTCGCTGCTGGAGCGCGAAGGTTTCTGGTCGGACGTGGTGCGCACCGTGCCGGATCATCTGTACGTGCAGGATGTGATCAGCCAGCGGATGATTTTCAGCAATCACCACCTCGGCCAGACCCTCGGTTACAACCGCACCGAACTGCATCAGATGGGCGAGTACTTCTGGGAAATCCTCCTGCACCCGGAAGACGCCGACTATTACCACCGCTCGCGGCAGATGCAGCGTCACGCCGGTTACAGCCAGTTGTTGCAATGCCAGCTGCGTTTCCGTCATCGCGACGGCAAGTGGCGGCGTTTCGACATTCGCGAACAGGCGCTGGCGCGGGACAAGCACGATCAGGTCACGCGGATCATCGGCGTGGCCAAGGACATCACCGAGCAGATCGAAGCCAGCGAATCGTTGCGCGACAGCGAGCAGCGCTACCGGATGCTCGCCGAAAGCATCAGCGACGTGATTTTCTCCACCGACAGCAAACTCTCGCTGAATTACGTCAGCCCGTCGGTGCAGGCGGTGCTGGGCTATGACGCCGAATGGATTTTCCAGAACGGCTGGCAATCGACCATCGCTAACCCGCAGCAATTGAGCGGCATCTATCTCCTGATGGATCGGGTCAGCAAAGCCTTGGGCAAACCCGAGCAACTGGTGATTTTGCGTAGCCAGGTGCAGACCCAGTTGTTCCTGTTCGACTGCCTGCGCGCCGATGGCCGCAAGATCCCGATCGAACTGCGTCTGGTGCTGGTGTGGGACGAGCACGGTGCGTTCGAAGGCGTGCTCGGGGTCGGTCGCGACATCAGCCAGCAGCGCCGTGCCGAAAAAGACCTGCGCATGGCGGCCACGGTATTCGAGCACTCGACCTCGGCGATCCTGATCACCGACCCGGCCGGCTATATCGTCCAGGCCAACGAGGCGTTCAGTCGGGTCAGCGGTTACGCGGTGAGCGAGGTGCTCGACCAGTTGCCGAACATGCTGACCGTCGACGAACAGCAGGACGCGCACCTGCGCTACGTGCTCAAGCAGTTGCATCAGCACAGCACCTGGGAAGGCGAAGTCTGGCTCAAGCGCCGCAACGGCGAGCATTACCCGGCATGGGTGGGCATCACCGCCGTGCTCGACGACGAGGGCGACCTGGCCAGTTACGTGTGCTTCTTCAGCGACATCAGCGAGCGCAAGGCCAGCGAGCAGCGGATTCACCGCCTCGCCTACTACGACGCCCTGACCCACCTGCCGAACCGCACGCTGTTCCAGGATCGGCTGCACACCGCGCTGCAATCGGCCGAACGGCAGAAGTCGTGGGTGGTGCTGATGTTCCTCGACCTCGACCGTTTCAAACCGATCAACGACTCCCTCGGTCACGCGGCCGGCGACCGCATGCTCAAGGACATGGCGACACGGTTGCTGGCCTGTGTCGACGATGACGACACCGTGGCGCGGATGGGTGGCGACGAATTCACCCTGCTGCTGCAACATCGTTCCAGCCGCGAGATGGCGCTGAACCGTGCGATCCACGTGGCCGAGCAGATCCTCGCCAGCCTCGTTCGGCCATTCGTGCTCGAAGGTCGCGAATTCTTCGTCACCGCCAGTATCGGCATCGCCCTGAGCCCGCAGGACGGCAACGAACTCAGCCAGCTCATGAAGAACGCCGACACCGCGATGTATCACGCCAAGGAGCGCGGCAAGAACAACTTCCAGTTCTATCAGGCCGACATGAACGCCAGTGCGCTGGAGCGTCTGGAACTGGAAAGCGATCTGCGCCACGCCCTCGAGCAAAACGAATTCGTGCTGTATTACCAGCCGCAGTTCAGCGGCGACGGCAAACGCCTGACCGGTGCCGAAGCCCTGCTGCGCTGGCGTCATCCGCGTCGCGGACTGGTGCCGCCGGGAGATTTCATTCCGGTGCTCGAAGAACTCGGGCTGGTGGTGGACGTCGGCGACTGGGTGATCAGCGAGGCCTGCCGCCAGCTCAAGACCTGGCACCAGAGCCGCGTGCGCGTGCCGAAGGTTTCGGTGAACATTTCCGCCCGGCAGTTCTCCGACGGCCAGCTCGGTACGCGGATCGCCACGATTCTCAAGGAAACCGGCCTGCCGCCGGCGTGCCTTGAACTGGAGCTGACCGAAAGTATCCTGATGCGCGAAGTCAGCGAGGCGATGCAGATCCTTGCCGGTCTGAAGAACCTCGGCCTGAGCATCGCGGTCGACGACTTCGGCACCGGTTACTCGTCGCTGAACTACCTCAAGCAATTCCCGATCGACGTGCTGAAGATCGACCGCACCTTCGTCGACGGACTGCCGTCCGGCGAGCAGGACGCGCAGATTGCCCGGGCGATCATCGCCATGGCTCACAGCCTGAATCTGGCGGTGATCGCCGAGGGTGTGGAAACCCATGAACAACTGGACTTCCTGCGCGAGCATGGCTGCGACGAGGTTCAGGGCTATCTGTTCGGACGGCCGATGCCGGCGGGACGGTTCGAGGCGCAGTTCAGCAATGATGCGCTGTTCATGTTCGACTGAAGATCAGCGGCGCGACCTTCGCGAGCAAGCTCGCTTCCACAGGGATTGATGTCGATCACAAAATCGCGGGCCGGCCTCGGTTACTGTGCGACCCGGCTGGTCAGCGAAAAGGCCGGCACGGACGCCACATATCTGGTCATGAACGCCACTTGTCTGCGACATGATGTCGTTTCATATGCCATCCAAAACCCGTTGGGTTAGAATGCCCCCCTTTTCTGCCCCCGATCCTTGAGGACCGCCATGTTCAGCCGTGATTTGACTATTGCCAAGTACGACGCCGATCTTTTTGCCGCCATGGAGCAAGAAGCCCGGCGCCAGGAAGAACACATCGAGCTGATCGCTTCGGAGAACTACACCAGCCCAGCGGTGATGGAAGCTCAAGGCTCGGTTTTGACCAACAAATACGCCGAAGGCTACCCGGGCAAGCGCTACTACGGTGGTTGCGAGTACGTCGACGTTGTCGAGCAACTGGCCATCGACCGCGCCAAGGAACTGTTCGGCGCCGACTACGCCAACGTTCAGCCGCACGCGGGTTCCCAGGCCAACGCCGCTGTTTACCTGGCCCTGCTGTCGGCCGGCGACACCATCCTGGGCATGAGCCTGGCGCACGGCGGTCACCTGACCCACGGCGCCAGCGTTTCCTCCTCCGGCAAGCTGTACAACGCCATCCAGTACGGCATCGACGCCAACGGCCTGATCGACTATGACGAAGTCGAACGCCTGGCTGTAGAACACAAGCCAAAAATGATCGTGGCCGGTTTCTCTGCCTACTCCCAGGTTCTGGACTTCCCGCGCTTCCGCGCCATCGCCGACAAGGTTGGCGCCTACCTGTTCGTCGACATGGCTCACGTGGCCGGTCTGGTCGCCGCTGGCGTCTACCCGAACCCGGTTCCGTTCGCTGACGTCGTGACCACCACCACCCACAAGACCCTGCGCGGTCCACGTGGTGGCCTGATCCTGGCCAAGGCCAACGCCGACATCGAGAAGAAGCTGAACTCCGCGGTTTTCCCGGGCGCCCAGGGTGGCCCGCTGGAGCACGTGATCGCCGCCAAAGCGATCTGCTTCAAGGAAGCACTGCAGCCTGAGTTCAAGGCTTACCAGCAACAAGTGGTGAAAAACGCCCAGGCCATGGCCGGCGTGTTCATCGAGCGCGGTTTCGACGTGGTTTCCGGTGGTACTGAAAACCACCTGTTCCTGCTGTCGCTGATCAAGCAGGAAATCTCCGGTAAAGACGCCGACGCCGCTCTGGGCAAAGCGTTCATCACCGTGAACAAGAACTCCGTGCCAAACGACCCACGCTCCCCGTTCGTCACTTCCGGCCTGCGCTTCGGTACTCCGGCTGTGACCACTCGCGGCTTCAAGGAAGCTGAGTGCAAAGAGCTGGCTGGCTGGATCTGCGACATCCTGGCTGACCTGAACAACGAAGCGGTGATCGACGCCGTTCGTGAGAAAGTCAAAGCCATCTGCAAGAAACTGCCGGTATACGGCGCTTAATCGCGACGTTAAACCCGCAGCATGAAAAACCGGCCATCACTGGCCGGTTTTTTTTCGTCTGCGAAAAAGTTTTCCACACCAAACGGCTCAAGGTCGGGGCCTGGCGCCTAACTGGTCAGACCGGTCATGCCAATTCGTCATTTTTCACTTGCGATCCGCAAAAAACAGCGCCTAGACTGCACCCGCACTGGACATACCGGTAAGACCACAATAATTAAGTCCTGAATCCGATGCGCCCCGCGCAAGGCAGCCAGGACACCGACCAGGATTCCTCCCATGCTCAGATGGTGCTCGCGTTCAATCTTTCTTCAAGTGGTTCTCGGACTGGTGCTCGGCATCGTCTGCGGGCTGACCCTCCCTGAATACTCGGCCCAGCTCAAACCGCTCGGCGACGGCTTCATCAAACTGATCAAGATGCTCATCGGCCTGATCGTGTTCTGCGTGGTGGTCAGTGGCATCAGCGGCGCCGGCGACCTGAAGAAGGTCGGGCGCATCGGCCTCAAGTCGGTGATCTACTTCGAAGTGCTGACCACCATCGCTCTGGTGATCGGTCTGGTGTTCGCCTTCAGCACCGGGATCGGCAGCGGCGCCAACATCCATCTGGAGCAACTTTCCGCCGCCGACATGGGTGACATCGCCGAGCGCGGCCAGCACATGCACACCACCACTCAGTTCCTGATGGACCTGATCCCGACTTCGGTGCTCGGCGCTTTCGCCGATAACAACATCCTGCAAGTGCTGCTGTTTTCGGTGCTGTTCGGCAGCGCGTTGAATCTGGTGGGCGAAGCGGCTTCCGGGATCTCGCGGCTGATCAACGAACTGAGCCATGTGATCTTCCGGATCATGGGCATGATCGTACGTCTGGCACCGATCGGCGTGTTCGGCGCCATCGCCTTCACCACCAGCAAATATGGCCTCGATTCGCTGCAACACCTGGGCAGTCTGGTCGGTTTGTTCTACCTGACCTGCATCGCCTTCGTCGCGTTGATTCTCGGTCTGGTGATGCGTCTGTCAGGCCTGCGCATGTGGCCGTTGCTCAAGTACCTGCGTGAAGAGTTGCTGATCGTCATGGGCACCGCGTCCTCCGACGCCGTGCTGCCGCAGATCATGCGCAAGCTTGAACATCTGGGCATCGGCAGCTCGACTGTCGGGCTGGTGATTCCTACCGGTTACTCATTCAACCTCGACGGTTTTTCGATCTACCTGACCCTGGCCATCGTGTTCATTGCCAACGCCACCGGCACGCCGCTGGCCATGACCGACCTGCTGACGATTTTGCTGGTGTCGCTGATTACCTCCAAAGGCGCCCACGGCATTCCCGGTTCGGCGCTGGTGATTCTCGCCGCCACGCTGACGGCCATCCCGGCAATTCCGGTGGTCGGTCTGGTGCTGGTACTGGCGGTGGACTGGTTCATGGGCATCGGCCGGGCACTGACCAACCTGATCGGCAACTGCGTCGCCACCGTGGCCATCGCCCGCTGGGAAAAGGACATCGACGTGCAACGGGCGAACAAGGTGCTCAACGGCGAGCAGGGCTATAACTTTCAGCCGAGAAAAACGGTCGCTCAAGCGGCGGCCAAAGAATTCTGAATGAGCGCCGTGCCTGCGCCAATGCAGGCACGGCTCATGGAGCGAACACGTGATTACTACATCAACCGTCGTCAACTCAGTGGTCGAAAAACTCCGGGCCGCCCTCGCCCGGGGTCAGTGGCGCTCCGGCGAGATGCTGCCGGGCCAGCGTGAACTGGCCGAACAACTGGGCATCAGCCGCCCGAGCCTGCGCGAAGCAGTGATCGTGCTGGAAACCCTCGGCCTGGTGCGCTCGATGCCGGGCAAAGGCGTGGTCGTGCTGGACGCTCAGGCCGGTGACAGTCAAAGCCACGACAGCGCTGTGGCCGGCGCCAGCCTCGAAGACGTGCTGCAACTGCGCTACACCCTTGAACCGTTCATTGTCGGCCTGGTGGCGCAGTCGATCAGCAGCAAGGAAGTCGGGCAATTGCGCCTGACCCTGATGGACATGCGCGAAGCCCTCGAAGCGGGCGACAGCGAAGCCGGGGTCAGTGCCTACATCGCCTTCCACGAAGAACTGTTCACCCTGACCTCGAACCCGATTTTCCAGAGCGTGGTGCAACAGACCAGCAACGCCCTCAAGCAAAGTGCCGAAGTGCTGCGCAATTCACCGGAGCACCTGGCCGAACGCCTTGAAGAAAACGAAGCCGTGGTGCGCGCGATCCGCAGCAAGAACAGCGCACAGGCCAGTGCCGAAATGCGCCGGCACATCCTGCGTGAAGGCCAGCGGATGGGCATCGCGCTGAATATTCCGGATGACAACCTGAGCCACTGAAACGCCTCACACTGGAGACCGGCCATGAACAGTCTTGCCACGCCGTCGAACCCTCGCCCGACCTCGGCGCCCCTGCCCTTCTCCCGCCTGCACGCGCCGGTGGACGACCTTTATCCGCGCCTGCTCGACGCGATCCTCGAACAGCGCCTCGATACCGCCAGCCGTTTCACCGAAGAAAGCCTGAAGCAGATGTTCGGTGTCAGCCGCGCTGATGTGCGTCGGGCGCTGACCCAGCTGTCCCACGAACAGATCATCGTGCTGCGGGCCAACCATCGACCGCGAGTGGCCGCGCCGGACGCCGAGCAGACACGTCAGGCGCTGCACGCCCGGCGTCTGACTGAAAACACACTGGTGCGATTGGCTTGTCAGCATGCGCAGGCTGAAGACCTGAAACGCCTGCGCGCCCTGATCGAGCGTGAGCGCCAGGCTGTGGATAACGATCGACGCGGTGCGGCGATTCGTCTGTCCGGGGAGTTCCATTTGCAACTGGCGAAGATGGCCGGGAATGCACCGCTGGCGCATTTTCTCGGCACACTGGTGCCGCTGACCTCACTGGCGATTGCGCGATGCGGCAAGCAGACGCACAGATGTTGCGCGTGGGAGGAACATCTGGCGTTGGTTGAGGCGGTGGAACGCAGAGATCTTTCCAAAGCCGACAGGTTGATGAATCGACATCTGGATCATCTTGAGCAGACCTTACTAGGCTCATCCCTCGAACATTGTGTTGCCGGTTGAACTGCCATCGCTGGCAAGCCAGCTCCAACAGGGTTTGAGGCGACCAAAAACATTGTGCCCGCCGCTTGACCTGTGGGAGCGGGTTTGCCCGCGATGACTGCGTCACAGGCACCGAACAGCCTTCAGCCTGCCGCCACCCTGGCAAACCCCGCGCGGATTTTCTCTTCCGGCAAATCATCGGCGATAAACACGATCACGCTTTCCCGCGCCTCGCCCTCGGCCCACTCGGTGTCCCAGTCGAAGCCGTAGAGTTTCAGCACGCCCTGAAACACCAGCCGACGATCTTCGCCCGCTATGTTCAACACGCCTTTGTAGCGCAGCAATTGCTTGCCGTGCTCTTCCAGCAGTTCATTCATGAATTCGCTGAGCTGATCGATATCCAGCGGCTGATCGGTACGCAGCACCAGACTGGAAATCCGGTCGATGGACGGCGCCTTGCTCACCGGCCGCAGACTCACCCCGCCGCCGAGATCGGCATTCAGATTGAAACCGCGCACATCGAGCAATTCAGCCAGATCGATGTTGCCGTGTTCGACCACGCGAATCGGCGCACGACGGTTGATGCGGGTCAGGCGTTCGCTGAGCGCAGTGAACGCTGCCTCGTCCACCAGATCGGTCTTGCTCACCAGCAAGCGGTCGGCAAAACCGATCTGCGCCTGGGCGATGGTCTGGGTCAGGTGCAACTCGGCATGAGCTGCGTCGACGAGAGTGATGATGCCGTCGAGCAAATAGCGCTCGCGCAAGTCTTCGTCGATGAAAAAGGTCTGTGCCACTGGCGCCGGGTCAGCCAGGCCGGTGCATTCAATGACCAGGCGATCGAAAGCGATTTCGCCGCTGTCCAGTCGTTCGAGCAGCAGGTACAGGGCCTTGGTCAGATCGGTGTGAATGGTGCAGCAGACGCAGCCGTTGGCCAGCGTCATGACTTGCACCGGCTCGTCGCCGAGCAATTGGGCGTCGATGCCGGCGTCGCTGAATTCGTTTTCGATCACGGCGATTTTCAGGCCGTGTTCGGCTTTCAACAGGTGGCGCAGCAAGGTGGTCTTGCCGGCGCCGAGGAAACCGCTGAGCACCGTTACAGGTATTGGAGAAGACAACATCGATCCCCTTCACAAAATTGATGAACAACACAAAACAAATGTGGGAGCGGGCTTGCTCGCGAAGGGGTCGTGTCAGTCGACATCAATGCTCAATGACACACCGCTTTCGCGGGCAAGCCCGCTCCCACAGTTGGGGACTACATCAACCGAAGGCTGTCAGATCAACAGCACTTCGGCCCACCCTTGCCACCGTAACGGGCTTCCTGACGTTCACGAAAGAACATCTCGTAGCTCATCACCGGCTTGTCCGGGTGTTTGGTCTGCATATGCTCGACGTAGGTGTCGTAGTCGGGCATGCCGACCATCAGGCGCGCGGCCTGACCGAGGTATTTACCGAGGCGACTCAGGTCATTGAACATGCTGCAATCCTCTGGTTACGCGTCCGGCAGGGCCTGGAATGGCGATTCTTTGTCCGTACGCTCTTTTTTGCCCCAGGCGGCGATGCCGACCTTGAGCGCATAGAACAGGATGCTGAATACCACGAACAGGAACAGCGCGGTCAGTGTTGCGTTGGTGTAGGCGTTGAAGATCACGTGCTGCATCTGCTCGACGCTCTTGGCTGGTGCGAGCACCTGGCCTGCGGCCAGCGCATCGTTGTACTTCTTGGCCAGCGACAGGAAGCCGATCGCCGGGTTGGCGTCGAACAGCTTGATGAAGCCCGCCGTCGTGGTGCAGATCAGCAGCCAGGTGGCCGGCAACAGGGTGACCCAGATGTAGCGCTGGCGCTTCATCTTGATCAGAACCACGGTGCCGAGCATCAGCGCGATACCGGCCAGCATCTGATTGGAGATACCGAACAGCGGCCACAGGGTGTTGATACCACCCAGCGGATCGATCACCCCCTGATACAGCAACCAGCCCCACATCGCCACACAACCGGCGGTGGCGATCAGGTTGGCAGTCCAGGATTCGGTACGTTTCAGTGCGGGTACGAAGGAACCGAGCAGGTCCTGCAGCATGAAGCGACCGGCGCGGGTACCGGCATCGACAGCGGTCAGGATGAACAGCGCTTCGAACAGGATCGCGAAGTGGTACCAGAACGCCATGGTGTTTTCACCCGGCAGGACACTGTGCAGGATCTGCGCGATACCGACCGCCAGGGTCGGCGCACCACCGGCACGGGCCAGAATGGTGGTTTCGCCGATGTCATGCGCTACGGCTTGCAGGGCATCCGGGGTAATCGCGAAGCCCCAGTTGCTGACTGCAGTCGCTACAGCCACCACATCACCGCCGACCACGGCAGCCGGGCTGTTCATGGCAAAGTAAACGCCTGGCTCGATCACCGAGGCCGCGACCATGGCCATGATGGCCACGAACGATTCCATCAGCATGCCGCCGTAACCGATGTAACGGGCGTTGGTTTCGTTATCCAGCAGCTTCGGCGTGGTGCCGGACGAGATCAGCGCGTGGAAACCCGATACCGCACCGCACGCGATGGTGATGAACAGGAACGGGAACAGGCCGCCCTTCCATACCGGGCCGGTGCCGTCGACGAACTGGGTCAGGGCCGGCATTTTCAGCTCGGGCATGGTCACCAGGATGCCGATCGCCAGGGCGACGATGGTACCGATCTTGAGGAAGGTGGAGAGGTAGTCACGCGGGGCAAGGATCAGCCACACCGGAAGAACGGCGGCGACGAAGCCATAACCGATCAGCATCCAGGTGATTTGCACGCCGGTGAAGCTGAAGGCCTTGGCCCAGACCGGATCGGCGGCAATCTGCCCGCCCAGCCAGATAGAACCGAGCAGCAGCAAAACACCGATGACCGAAATCTCGCCGATGCGGCCCGGACGGATGTAGCGCATGTAGATGCCCATGAACATCGCGATCGGGATGGTCGCCATCACGGTGAAGATGCCCCACGGGCTCTCCGCCAAGGCTTTCACCACGATCAGCGCCAGCACCGCGAGGATGATGATCATGATCAGGAAGCAGCCGAACAGGGCGATGGTACCGGGGATGCGGCCCATTTCTTCACGCACCATGTCGCCCAGGGAACGGCCGTTGCGACGGGTGGACATGAACAGGACCATGAAGTCCTGCACCGCGCCCGCCAGCACCACGCCGGCGATCAGCCACAGCGTACCGGGCAGATAGCCCATCTGCGCCGCCAGTACCGGGCCGACCAGCGGCCCCGCGCCGGCGATGGCCGCAAAGTGGTGACCGAAGAGAATGTGTTTGTTGGTCGGAACGTAGTCCAGACCGTCATTGTTGAGCACGGCGGGGGTGGCCCGACGCGGATCGAGCTGCATCACATTGTTAGCGATGAACAGACTGTAGTAACGATACGCAACCAGATAGATGGCCACGGCGGCGACCACAATCCACAAGGCGTTGATCGCCTCGCCTCGGCGCAATGCCACTACGCCCAGGGCGCACGCTCCTACGATTGCCAGCAGCAGCCAGGGTAAGTGGCGTAGCAGGCTATTATTATTTTTCATTTTATTATTCCAGCCAGGGTGGACAAGAAAGACAGCCACCCCGAGTTTAGCGCTACTGGCGGCAAAGGCCATACCCCGACATTGGTCTGACGCCCCGCCGTACTGGCAGCGCTCGATGAGGCGGGTCTATAGTCAGCGTACTTTCAAGAGGATTGCGCCATGAGCGAGCGTCGCCGCTTCAAACGTATTGCGTTCGATGCCAAGACCGAATTGAGCCAGGGCGAGTACATCTGGCCGGTGAAATTGATCGACCTGTCGCTCAAGGGCCTATTGATCGAAAAACCGGAACCGTGGCTGGGGGATGAAACGCAGGACTTTAACGTCGACATTCATTTGAGCAACGACATCGACATTCAGATGGATGTGCAACTGGCGCACGACGATCATGGCCAACTGGGTTTCCAGTGCCGGCACATCAGCCTGGAATCGATCCAGCGCCTGCGACGCCTGATCGAACTCAACCTCGGGGATGAGGCCGAGCTCGAACGGGAGCTTGGCGCGTTGATGGAGCTCTGATTACTCGAACAACGAGTCCAGCGCCTGCTCCAGCCGCGTCACCGCTATGATCTGCAACCCTGCCGGCGCTTCCTTCGGCGCGTTGCCCTTGGGCACGATCGCGCGCTTGAAACCGTGCTTGGCGGCCTCCTTCAGACGCTCCTGACCGCTCGGCACCGGGCGCACTTCGCCGGACAGACCGACTTCACCGAACACCAGCAAGTCGTGGGGCAGCGGACGATTACGCAGGCTCGACATGACGGCGGCCATCAACGCCAGGTCGGAGGCGGTTTCCAGTACTTTCACCCCGCCGACCACGTTGAGGAACACGTCCTGATCGTGGGTCGGAATGCCGCCATGACGATGCAGAACAGCCAACAACATCGCCAGACGATTCTGGTCCAGACCCAGGGTGACTCGACGCGGGTTGGCCAAGTGACTGTCATCCACCAGCGCCTGGACTTCCACCAGCATCGGCCGGGTGCCTTCCCACGTCGCCATGACCACGCTGCCCGGGACTTCTTCCTGAGCACGTGTGAGAAAAATCGCCGAAGGGTTGGAGACTTCTTTCAGGCCCTTGTCGGTCATGCCGAATACGCCGAGTTCATTGACCGCGCCGAAACGGTTTTTCACCGCCCGCAGCAAACGCAACCGACCGTCGGATTCGCCTTCGAAATACAGCACGGTGTCGACCATATGCTCCAGAACGCGCGGCCCTGCGAGCGCGCCTTCCTTGGTCACGTGGCCGACCAGGAAAATCGCCGTACCGCTTTGCTTGGCGTACCGCACCAGCAGTGCCGCACTTTCGCGCACCTGGGACACGCCACCCGGTGCCGATTGCAGTTGTTCGGTGAAGATCGTCTGGATCGAGTCGATCACCATCACCTTGGGCTTTTCCTGGCGGGCGGTGGCGATGATGGTTTCGATGCAGGTTTCGGTCATGACCCGCAATTGATCCTGGGGCAGGCCCAGGCGACGGGCGCGCATGGCAACCTGTTGTTGGGATTCTTCGCCGGTGACATACAGCGCCGGCATGTTCTTGGCGAGGTTGCACAGGGTCTGTAACAGAATCGTCGATTTGCCGATGCCAGGATCACCGCCGATCAGTACCACCGAACCGTCCACCAGGCCACCGCCGAGCACTCGGTCGAGTTCGCCGGAGGCTGTGGAAAAACGTGGAATTTCTTCGATGCTGACTTCGGCCAGGGTCTTGATCTGGGCCTGCTGCCCGGCCCAGCCGGTGCGCCCGCTCGGAGCGGCGGCACCGCCGCTCTCGACCATGGTTTCGGTCAGGGTATTCCAGGCGCCGCATTCGCCGCACTGCCCGGCCCACTTGGGAAAGGTTGCGCCGCACTCGGTGCAGCCGTACATGCGCTTGGCCTTGGCCATCTGAACCCCCGGCAAAAACCGCGATGATAACGCAGCCATCACCCATCAGCGCGGCGCACCGGGACAGATTTCTCCGCCGGCCAGACGCGCGACGGTGCTGCCGGTCAATTGCCGGAAATTGAAAGATCTCGCCGTCACTCGACCAACTCAAGAGAATCGAAATCAAACTTGGACAAATCTTGCGAATTCAAAAATTGAATGTACAAGTTCTATTTGAAAGTTTTCCTTGTAAATATTTGTTACCAATTGTCAGTCACACTTCTGTAATTCCGGCCCTCAACTTGCACAACTTGTTGCGGATGCCCTGCAAACTTTTCCAGTGAAACTTCAAATAGTGTAAATCGCCTTTGTTATTGACCAACCTGTAGGCATGCACACTGTTCCCGTCCACCTCCCGATAACGGGCTGGTGCCCCTGAGTTGGAATACAACTGGATCAATGTGCGGGTGGTTTCGGTACATGGGAGAAGAAGTCGCCGACCGCCAGACCGTTGTCACGGGCAGCGGTGTAGCGTTCACGGAAAAGGTCAATAAGCTGGCGACCAATACACCAACGCTGCGCGGAATAAACCCCTGAATAAAGTGTGGAATTAACTTCAGATTCCTTTGTTTTTGAGGCGCATCCAGGTTCGCCAGACACAGGCCAGGAGCTCGGTTCGCCACACCTGAGAAAGATCGCTACGCCGTGATTGAACGTTTTTTCTTCAGGATCAGCCGCTTGCAGCGTATTCCGCGCGCGATTGGTGGCACTTTGCAAACTAATCGAGAATTGATGTGTCGATAAAAACGGGCTTTGTAAGAAGGTGTTACGCGCAGGACGCGTTATGCTGATTTACACTGCGTACACCAAACTCATCTGTAACAAGGAAATAACTATGGGCGTGCTCAGCGAGTTCAAGGCCTTCGCGGTCAAAGGCAATGTGGTCGACATGGCCGTTGGTATCATCATCGGCGCAGCCTTTGGCAAGATCGTTTCGTCGTTCGTCGGCGATGTAATCATGCCGCCAATCGGCCTGCTGATCGGCGGGGTGGATTTCAGTGACCTGGCCATTACGCTGAAAGCCGCCGAGGGCAGTGCCCCTGCGGTGGTGCTGGCTTACGGTAAATTCATCCAGAGCGTTCTTGATTTCGTGATCGTCGCCTTCGCGATTTTCATGGGCGTCAAAGTCATCAATCGCTTGAAGCGCGAAGAAGCCGTGGCGCCTACCTTGCCGCCGGTACCGACCAAGGAAGAAGAACTGCTGGGCGAGATCCGCGATCTGCTGAAGGCCCAGAACAACCGGCCTTGAAGACTGAAACGGCGCCTGAGGGCGCCGTTTTCTTTACCAGTAGTTTTCCACCGCTACCTGCCCCGGTCGCCGAGTCAGGCTCAAGGCCATGCCGCGTTGCTTGAGCAGGGCCCGGGTGTCATCGATCATCTGTGGATTACCGCAGAGCATGACTCGCGAATGCGCCGGCGTCAGCTCGACGCCTGCCATCCTCTCCAGCTCGCCATTTTCGATCAGCGTGGTGATGCGCCCGTTTAGAGCGCCGGCATACGGTTCACGGGTGACCACCGGAATAAACTGGAATTTATGAGCATATTCAGTCAGATAGTCGCGCTGCGTCAGCTCGGCAATCAGCTGCTGATAGGCCAGTTCCCGAGCTTCTCGCACGCTGTAGACCAGGATGATTCGTTCAAACTTCTCCCACACCTCAAAGTCCTGAAGGATCGACAGAAACGGCGCCACCCCCGTTCCTGTGGATAACAACCAGAGATCGCGGCCATCAATGAAGCGATCCAGCGTCAGATATCCAAAGGCCTGGCGCTCGATCAGCAAGCTGTCGCCCGCCTTCAGCCGGCTCAGTTCGCTGGTGAATTCGCCGCCTGGTACCACGATGGAGAAAAATTCAAGAAACTCGTCGAACGGCGAAGACACCATCGAGTAGGCGCGCCACACCGTGCTGCCGTCCTCACGAGTGACTCCGATCCGCGCGAATTGCCCGGCGCGGAAACGGAAACCGACATCCCGCGTGGTACGAAGGGTAAACAGGTTCGGGGTCAGCGGTTGAACATCGAGCAATGTCTGACGGCTGTATTTTTCGCTGCTGGCTGTCATTGGGTCACTCCATCAACAAGGACCCGATTGTCACGCATTAATCAATATTGAAACACTGACAGTTTGTAATGGCATGCAATAGTGTCACTGCTCTAAAAAATCTAATTAACTCAAAAATCAAAGATGATTAAATGATTTCTGACATATAGATATTTTTTAGATATTCCAATTAGACACCCCGCCCAAGAACAAAAAAAACTAAACGGCTACGTAGGAAGCGTCCTACACTCCAATCCGTGCTGAATAAATTGGATCCAACAACCAGCACCCCAGCGTTTTTTGGAGAAGAGCCAAAATGGAAAGGTGGAAGGAATTTCAGATTGAACAACTGACGCGCGCGAAGGAAATCGAGAATGCTTTCCCGATTTTGAAAAATTTTGCCAACAATATTGGCTTCCAGTTTTGTGGCATTACAATATCGCGGCCTGCCTCTCAATCTTTTAAACCGTTTTGCATCAATAACTTCACGCCTGAATGGAACGCAGAATACGAAGAAATTTACAGCATTGATGATCCAATAACAGCATATTGCTATCAGTCTATGTTGCCATTTCTCTGGAGCAGAAAAGCGTTCTCAAAGGCACCCCTCATGTGGAGCGCGCTTCAAAATCATGGAATGGGACATGGCTGGTCGCAGTCGTATCACAACGAAGAACATGGCGTGTGCTGCACAATCAGCCTGGCAAGAACCCATTGCGAAATTTATGCCCTTGAGTTGTATAACGAATACGGAGTGTTGCAATACGTCTTGCAGCATTTGAGTGAGTTGTTCGTCACTGCCCTCCCGCCAATGCCGGCCAAACCACCACCCGTGCGATTGTCCATACGCGAGATCGAGATCGTCAGGCTGTGTGCCTTGGGCAAGACCGCCTGGGAAATCGGCCAGATTCTGAATGTAGCCGAACGAACCGTGAACTATCACATCAAAAACCTGATCATCAAGTTCAATACCTGCAACAAGATTTCAGCCGTCATCGCCGCCGCCAAGGCCGGATATCTCTAGTTCAATCTCCAACACCGCCCTGAAATCAGACGAGTATTACCAACAAAAAAAACGTACCATTTGCAGCCTTCCTGAGTGATGTCGCAGGTCTTTCGCGCCGCTGTCCACTCGGTCGGTTCCGCCGCACGATACCCTGAGCCGCGGGACACCCCTCGATTACCCAGAGTCCCCGCCCCATGCCTTTGCTCGATACGCCCTTCGCCCAGCTTGATCTGATCCGCCAGCCCGAACAGCAGAACGAACCGCTGCAAGCTTTCGATGCGGCTGACGAATACCTGCTCAATCATCTGGCCGAACAGAATCTGCCGGCGGATACCCGAGTATTGGTGCTCAACGACAGTTTCGGCGCGCTGGCCATAAGCCTCGCAGGCAAAGTGCAGATCAGCACCAGCGGTGATTCGTTCCTGGCGTTTCAGGGGCTGGAAAAAAACCTGCTGCGCAATGGCCAGGTGTTTGATGCTCTCCGAGGCGTTCCCGCCAGCGAACCATTGGTCGGGCCGTTCGACCGGGTACTGATCCGCGTACCGAAAACCCTGGCGCTGCTGGAAGAGCAATTGATTCGCCTGCAAGGCCAATTGGCACCCGGTGCGCAAGTGGTAGCAGCGGCGATGGTCAAGCATTTGCCCCGCGCCGCCGGTGATCTTCTGGAGCGCTACATCGGGCCGGTCCAGGCTTCGCTGGCAGTGAAAAAGGCGCGCTTGCTGATTGCCACGCCCGAGGCCAAGGCACCCGCCGTCTCGCCCTACCCGACCCGTTATCGCCTCGACGAGCCGGCCATCGAACTGCTCAACCACGCCAACGTGTTCTGCCGTGAAGGGCTGGACATCGGCACCCGCGCCTTCCTTCCGCATCTACCAAAAAACCTCGGCTCGGCACGAGTTGCCGACCTAGGCTGCGGCAACGGCGTACTGGCCATCGCCAGCGCCCTGCAAAACCCCGAGGCGCATTACACGCTGGTGGACGAATCGTTCATGGCCGTGCAATCCGCCGCCGAAAACTGGCGTGCGGCGCTGGGCGAACGTGAAGTGATCGTGCGCGCCGGCGACGGTCTGGCCGGGCAGCAAGCGCAATCGCTGGACGTAGTACTGTGCAACCCGCCATTCCATCAGCAACAGGTGGTTGGCGACTTCCTCGCCTGGCGCATGTTCCAGCAGGCCCGCGAAGCGCTGGTGGTTGGCGGTGCGCTGTACATCGTCGGCAACCGTCATTTGGGTTATCACAGCAAACTGGCGCGGCTGTTCCGGGGCGTCGAGCAAGTCGCGGCCACACCAAAGTTCGTGATCCTCAAGGCGCGCAAATAATCCGGGCAAAAAAAACCCTCCGGTCGGAGGGTCGAGAATCCGTGCCGCAAGGCAACGGGATGGGAAGTCTCAGTGCGTGGTCAGGCCTGCTGCATTCATGAACATGCGCATCAGGCTGGCGACGATGAACAATGCGCCGACGCTGCCGACCCAAATCATGGCCAACCAGCCAAGCCGCTGCCACAGCGGCTTTTTTTCGGCTTCTTCAATGTCGTGCAGGGAATGTTTGCCGGTCATGCTTGCATCCTCCGGTTGAGGGGAGATGGCGCCGCTCTCGGCGCCATCGTGATCACGCCTAGTGATAACCGTCTTCGTGGGTGACCTTGCCGCGGAACACGTAGTAGCTCCAGAAGGTGTAACCCAGGATGAACGGGATGATGAACAGCGTGCCCACCAGCATGAATCCCTGGCTTTGCGGCGGTGCGGCGGCGTCCCAGATCGAGATCGACGGCGGCACGATGTTCGGCCACAGGCTGATGCCCAGACCGCTGTAGCCGAGGAAGATCAGCACCAGGGTCAGCAGGAACGGCATGTAGTTGGCATTGCGTGCCACCGCGCGAATCAGACCGTACATCGTCACCAGCACCAGAATCGGCACCGGCATGAACCAGAACAGGTTCGGCATGCTGAACCAGCGCGTCGCAATTTCCGGGTGGGCCAGCGGCGTCCACAGACTGACGATGCCAATTACCGCCAACAGCACGAAGGCCAGCGGACGCGCCAGGTCATGCATCTGTTCCTGCAGCTTGCCTTCGGTCTTCATGATGAGCCAGGTGCAGCCGAGCAACGCGTACGCCACCACCAGCGCGGCGCCGCAGAACAGCGTGAACGGCGTCAGCCAGTCCAGTGAGCCGCCGGCGTATTGCCGGTTGACCACGGGCAAGCCATCGATGAACGCGCCCAGCGCCACGCCCTGGAAGAACGTCGCCGCCACCGAACCACCGATGAATGCCTTGTCCCACAAATGACGCTTGTCGTCCTTGGCCTTGAAGCGGAACTCGAACGCCACGCCGCGGAAAATCAGCCCGATCAGCATGAAGATCAGCGGCAGGTACAGCGCCGACAGCACCACCGAATAGGCCAGCGGGAACGCGCCGAACAACGCCGCGCCGCCCAGTACCAGCCAGGTTTCATTGCCGTCCCATACCGGGGCGACGGTGTTCATCATTACGTCCCGGTCGGTCTTGCCGGGGATGAACGGGAAGAGAATCCCGATCCCCAGGTCGAAACCGTCCATCACCACGTACATCATGATCCCGAAGATGATGATCACGGCCCAGATCAGCGGAAGATCAATACCCATGACTCAAATCTCCTTGGTCAGGCTGCGGTCGTGTTCGGCGCCATCGTCGTCGGCAGCGGACAACGGACGGGCCGGCGTGCGTTTCTGGCCAGGGCCACCTTCGTTGGTTTCCTTGCCTTCGTCGGTTTTCGGTCCTTTGCGCACGAGGCGCATCATGTAGCCCAGCCCCGCACCGAACAGCGCGAAATACACCACCACGAACATGATCAGCGTGATGCTCATCTGCATGAAGCTGTGGTTGGAGGACGCATCCGCCGTGCGCATCAGCCCGTAGACCACCCACGGCTGACGACCGATTTCAGTGGTGAACCAGCCCGCCAGGATCGCGATCAGGCCGGACGGCCCCATCCACAACGCCAGGTACAGGAACGGCCGCGACGTGTAGAGCGTGTCGCGCTTGCGCAGCCACAGGCTCCAGAGGCCGGTGAAGATCATCAGGAAACCGAGGCCGACCATGATCCGGAACGACCAGAACACGATGGTCGAATTCGGCCGGTCTTCAGGCGGGAATTCCTTGAGCGCCGGCACCTGCTTGTCCAGCGAGTGGGTCAGAATCAGGCTGCCGAGGTACGGGATCTCGACCGCGTATTTGGTTTTCTCTTCCTTCATGTCCGGCCAGCCGAACAGGATCAGCGGCGTCGCCTCGTTGCCGACGTTTTCCCAGTGGCCTTCGATCGCAGCGATTTTCGCCGGCTGGTGCTTAAGGGTGTTGAGGCCGTGGAAGTCACCGATGACCGCCTGGATCGGCGCAACGATCAACGCCATCCACATCGCCATCGACAACATGGTGCGAATCGCCGGGTTGTCCTTGCCGCGCAACAGGTGCCAGGCCGCCGAGGAACCGACGAAGAACGCCGTGGCGACGAACGCGGCAGTCGCCATGTGCATCAGGCGATACGGGAACGAAGGGTTGAAAACGATTGCCAGCCAGTCGGTTGGAATGACCTGCCCGTTGACGATCTCGAAGCCCTGCGGGGTCTGCATCCAGCTGTTGGAAGCGAGAATCCAGAAGGTCGAAATCAACGTGCCGATGGCCACCATCACCGTGGAGAAAAAGTGCAGGCCGCGCCCGACCTTGTTCCAGCCGAACAGCATCACGCCGAGGAAACCGGCCTCGAGGAAGAACGCCGTGAGCACTTCATACGTCAGCAACGGCCCGGTAACGGAACCTGCGAAGTCCGAGAAGCGGCTCCAGTTGGTGCCGAACTGGTAGGCCATGACCAGGCCCGAGACCACGCCCATGCCGAAGTTGACGGCAAAGATCTTCGACCAGAAATGGTAGAGGTCACGGTAGGTGTCGTTGCGGGTTTTCAGCCACAGGCCTTCCAGCACCGCGAGATAGCTCGCAAGACCGATGGTGATCGCCGGGAACAGGATGTGGAACGAGATGGTGAACGCGAACTGAATTCGGGCGAGATCCAGGGCCTCTAAACCGAACATAAGCTTTCCTCTATCAGATAACGGTTCCAGGACTGGCGGCCTTGAACCACTGCCCCCACGGGTATGGAGTGCGGCGAACTCGGATTCGTTCTTCTTTTTACAGGCATCGCGACGCAGGGAGTCTGCCGACGGGTCCGTGATCATCTCCACGAAGGGTCTTGATCTGGATCAATCAACGTTGAAAGAGTAGTCCCATTTCCGACGGAGAACCGCGTGGTCTTTTGCCGCGTGACAAGTTGCCTCACAGCCCTGGCAACGCCGCGAAACATCCTTGGCCACGTACTCTCGGAAAAATCGATGTCTGGCTAACTAAATTTTCTGTCATAGCAACTTCCTGTTACAGACTGGTGATAATCTCGCGATTCCCCTCGATCAAGACCGGCCCGCAAATGCCCAGCCAAGAGCCCTTGCTGTTACGTCACCACCGTCCCTTTCTTGCTTTCTGGTTTGCCCGGATCTTCACCGCCAGCGGTTTTCAAATGCTCACCGTGGCGATCGGCTGGAACCTCTATCAACTGACCGGCAACGTGCTCGACCTTGGCTTGGTCGGTTTGGTGGAGTTCGCCCCACGGGTGTTGTTCATGCTGCACACCGGCCACGTTGCCGATCGCTACGACCGACGCAAGGTCGCGGCGATCTGTCAGTCGTTGCAAGCCTTGATCGCTCTGGCACTGGCCATCGGCAGCGCCACCGACCATGTCACCCGGGAAATGATCTTTATCCTGGCGTTCCTGCTGGGCGCCGCGCGCTCCTTCGAAATGCCGACCACCCAGGCGCTGCTGCCGAGCATCGTGCCCGGCACGCTGTTCCCACGGGCCGTCGCTGCCGCGCAGTCGGCGCAGCAATCGGCCACCATCGTCGCCCCGGCGCTTGGCGGTCTGCTTTATGCCTTCGGCAGCGTTTGGGTCTATGGCCCCACCGTCGTTCTGTACGTCATCGCGTGTACCTTGATGCTCAACCTGCCCGCGCGGCAAACACCGCTGAACAAAGGCAAGGCGACACTGGATTCGTTGCTGGCGGGGATTCGCTTCATTCGCAGCCGCCCGGACATTCTCGGGGCGATTTCCCTGGACCTGTTCGCGGTGCTGCTCGGCGGTGCAACGGCCCTGTTGCCAGTGTTCGCCAAGGACATTCTGCTGACCGGGCCGTGGGGATTGGGATTGCTGCGCTCGGCGCCGGCGGTCGGGGCGTTGATGATGTCGTTGTTTCTGGCGCGGTTTGCCGTTGAACGCAACGTCGGTCGGGTGATGTTCACTGCCGTCGGCGTATTCGGTGTCGCCACCATCGCGTTCGGTCTGTCGACTTCGTTCTGGTTCTCATTGGCGGTGCTGGTGGTGCTCGGCGCGGCGGACATGATCAGCATGGTGATCCGCGCCTCGTTCGTGCAACTGGAAACCCCGGATGAAATGCGCGGCCGGGTCAGCGCCGTGAACGGCCTGTTCATCGGTGCCTCGAACCAACTGGGCGAATTCGAATCCGGCCTCACCGCCCACTGGTTCGGCACCGTACCGGCAGTGGTGATGGGCGGGATCGGTACGCTGGTGGTAACCGGGACCTGGATCAAACTGTTCCCGACCCTGGCCAACCGCGACCGGATGCATGTGCCGGTGGAAGAGGTGAAGGCTTAGCTGCACCGCTGCCACCTGCGGAATAAACCCGCCAAGCATAATCAGCTCGAAAAGATGCGGTACATAGATACCGCATTGAGTGTAATGTATCGCCTTACACTCGCTTCATGATCAAATCCTTTCAGCACAAAGGCCTTCGCGGCTTCTATGAAACCGGTTCGACTCGCGGGATTCGTGCCGATCACGCTAAACGGCTGTCGCGCATGCTGCAGTTCATGGATCGGGCCGCCGTTCCGGGGGATCTGGATCTTCCCGGTTGGCGTCTGCATCCACTGAAAGGGGAGCTTTGCGAATACTGGTCACTCAGTGTGTCCGGGAACTGGCGGGTTATCTTTCGATTTGCAGGGTCGGATATCGAACTGGTTGATTATCTGGATTACCACTGACAGGAGGCAGGCTCATGCCCATGCACAACCCGCCACACCCCGGTGAAACGCTGCTGATGGATGTATTGCCGGAGCTTGGTATCAGCGTCACCGAATTGGCTCGGCATCTTGGATTCGCTCGTCCCCACCTTTCTCGTGTCCTGCACGGGCATGCGCCGATCAGCCCGGATCTGGCCGTCCGTCTGGAACGCGCGGGGATTGGCAAGGCTCGTATGTGGCTAGGCGTTCAAACCGATTACGACCTTTGGCAAGCCGAGCACCGTGAGCAGCCAGCCATTCAACCAATCGCTGCTCACGCCTGACGCTCTCAGGCCAATAACTCCCCCGCCACCTTCGCTCTGACGGCCTTGCCCGCCAGTTGCTCGACCAGTGTCAGGGCGAACGCCAGTGCTGCGCCGGAACCCTGGGCGGTGATGCAATTGCCGTCGACCACCACCGGTTGATCGACAAACGTGCAACCGGAGAGGTTATGGCTGGTGGCGGGCAGGCAGGTCATGCGGCGTTGACGCAATACACCGAAGCTTTGCAGCGCGATCGCCGGAGCTTCGGCGATCGCGGCGAACAGGCGTCCGGCGCTGGCCTGATCCTTGAGCAATTGTTGCAAGGGCTGGTGGGCGGCAAGGTGTTGTGCGCCGACCGCGCCACCGGGCAGGACGATCAGGTCGAAGGTCTGGGCCAGCACATCAATGAGCATGCCGTCGGCAGTCAGGCGCGTGCCTCGGGCACAGGTCAGCATGCGCCGGCCCTCGATGCTGGCCGCCATCACTTCGATATCGGCCCGGCGCAGCACGTCGATCAGGGTTACGCATTGCAGATCATCGATGCCCTCGGCGAGGGTAATCAGGGCTCTAAAGGTCATGGGCGCCATCCGCTGGGAGATCTTTAAAGCGTAGTCAGCTTTGCCCTGCCTTGGTCGGCGACAGCCGTTACTTGATGTAAAGCTGGGTCGACATCGTGTTGCGCGGGGCGTTGATCGACGTGTTGCTGAAGGTAAAGGTGCCTTCCTGACGGGCTGCCAGATCGAAGGTGTACAGCGAACCGACGGTTTTCGCACCTGGCGTACATTCGGTCAGGTTGCCGTTATCAAAAGCACAGACCGGGCTCCGGGTGCCGTTCACTTCGAAACCGTCCAGCGCTGCCTGAGGCTGGCTCTGGCCGTAGCCGATTTCCAGCACATAGACCTTGATGCCCGGCGCGCTGTGATCGCAACGGGTCTGCACCTGGCCATCGGTAATGTCTTCGAGCCCGCAGGACGACGACTGAACCTTGATGACTTTCACCTCGCTCAATGGCGGCGCCGATGCCGCAAGTGCCGCCGATGCACCGGCCAGCAGCAAGGCCATCAATCCAGCGCTCTTCATCCAACCCTTGGTCATGCGATCCATCCCCGAAAAAACAGCGCGCAGTATGGCGTACTTGGCCGTGGTGCAAAACTTCGCCGACGATCGACACCAACATCCGCCATCTTCCTCACGCTGCTGGTATGATGCGCGGCTTTTTCCGGCCCACCACAATTTTCCAGGCGCTTGCGACGGTCTGTGCTTTGCTGTTGAGGTCGATACATTCACGGCGCCACGCGCGCCACGGGGAGCAGACATGCTGGAAAGGCTGTTTCAACTCAAGGCACACAACACCAACGT
This sequence comes from Pseudomonas sp. IAC-BECa141, assembly GCF_020544405.1. NCBI lineage: Bacteria > Pseudomonadati > Pseudomonadota > Gammaproteobacteria > Pseudomonadales > Pseudomonadaceae > Pseudomonas > Pseudomonas sp. IAC-BECa141. The sequence continues at coordinate 5,335,205 of NZ_CP065410.1, forward strand.
GCGGACCGAGATTCTGGCGGGCGTCACGACCTTCCTGGCCATGGCCTACATTCTGTTCGTCAACCCGAGCATCCTCGGCGAGACCGGCATGGACAAAGGCGCGGTGTTCGTCGCCACGTGTCTGGCAGCCGCCATCGGCTCCACGGTCATGGGCCTGATCGCCAACTACCCGATCGCCCTTGCGCCAGGCATGGGTCTGAACGCCTTCTTTACCTACACCGTCGTGCTGCACATGGGCCATACCTGGCAAGTGGCGCTGGGCGCGGTGTTCATTTCGGCCGTGTGCTTCTTCCTGCTGTCGATCTTCCGCATCCGTGAATGGATCATCAACAGCATTCCGCTGCCGCTACGTTCGGCGATTGCCGCCGGTATCGGCCTGTTCCTGGCGCTGATCGCCCTGCACAACGCCGGCATCGTGGTCGGCAACCCGGCGACCATGGTCGGCCTCGGTGACCTGAAACAACCGGCCCCGATCCTCGCCACCCTCGGTTTTGCCCTGATCGTTGCCCTTGAAGCGCTGAAAGTGCGCGGCGCGGTGCTGATCGGCATTCTGGTGGTGACCATCGTCTCGATCGTAATGGGCTTCACCCCGTTCGGCGGCGTGACTTCGATGCCACCTTCGCTGGCCCCGACGTTCCTGCAACTGGACATCAAGGGTGCGCTGGACATCGGTCTGGTCAGCGTGATTTTCGCCTTCCTGTTTGTCGACCTGTTCGACAACTCCGGCACCCTGATCGGTGTCGCCAAGCGTGCCGGCCTGATGGGCAAGGACGGCCACATGCCGAAAATGGGCCGTGCGCTGATCGCCGACAGTACCGCTGCGATGGCCGGCTCGCTGCTGGGCACCTCGACCACCACCAGCTACATCGAATCCGCTGCGGGCGTGAGTGCCGGCGGCCGCACCGGCCTGACCGCCATCGTCGTCGCGATACTGTTCCTGCTGGCGCTGTTCTTCTCGCCACTGGCCGCCAGCGTACCGGCGTTTGCCACCGCGCCGGCGCTGCTGTTCGTCGCCGTGCTGATGACTTCGGGCCTGGCGGAAATAGACTGGGAAGACATCACCGTCGCCGCGCCAGTCGTGGTCACCGCCCTGGCGATGCCTTTCACCTATTCCATCGCCAACGGCATCGCCTTCGGCTTCATCGCCTGGACTGCGATCAAACTGCTGTCCGGCCGCGCCCGTGAGCTGAACCCGGCGCTGGTGATCCTGTCGATTCTGTTCGTGATCAAGCTGGGTTGGTTCAACGCATGACTTTTGATTCCCAGGCCTACGCCGCACAACTCGAAGACAAGGTCACGCGCCTGCGTGACCTGCTGGCCCCGTTCGATGCGCCGGAGCCAACGGTGTTCGATTCGCCGCTGCAGAACTTCCGCCTGCGCGCCGAATTCCGCCTGTGGCGCGAGGGCGGTGAGCGGCATTACGCGATGTTTTCCCAGGACGACAAACGCACGCCGATCCTCATCGAAGAGTTCCCGATCGCCAGCCTGCGCATCAACCAGTTGATGCCGCAATTGAAAGCGGCCTGGCAGGCCAGTGCAGCGCTGAGCCACAAGCTGTTTCAGGTGGAGTTTCTGACCACCCTGGCCGGCGACGCGATGATCACCCTGTGCTACCACCGTCCACTGGACGAACACTGGCACGCGGCGGCCACCAAGCTCTCGGCGGACCTGGGCGTCAGCATCATCGGTCGCTCCAAGGGCAAGCGCGAAGTGCTCGGCCTCGATTACGTGGTCGAGAAACTCGACGTCGGCGGTCGCACCTTCAGCTATCGCCAGCCGGAAGGTGCGTTCACCCAGCCCAACGGCACCGTGAATCAGAAAATGCTCAACTGGGCATATGAAGCACTGGGCGATCGCAGCGACGATCTGCTGGAGCTGTATTGCGGCAACGGCAACTTCACACTGCCGCTGGCAACACGCGTGCGCAAAGTGCTGGCCACCGAAATCAGCAAGACCTCGGTCAACGCTGCGTTGAGCAACCTGGCTGAAAACGCTGTGGACAACGTTACGCTGGTGCGCCTGTCCGCCGAAGAGCTGACCGAAGCCCTGAACGAAGTTCGTCCGTTCCGTCGCCTGCACGGCATCGACCTGAAAAGCTACGAGTTCGGCAGCGTGTTCGTCGACCCGCCACGGGCCGGCATGGATCCGGACACCTGCGAGCTGACCCGTCGCTTCGACAACATCCTGTACATTTCCTGCAACCCGGAGACCCTGGCGGCCAACATCGCCCAGTTGCACGACACGCACCGCATCACTCGCTGCGCGCTGTTCGACCAGTTCCCGTGGACTCACCACATGGAATCCGGTGTGCTGCTGACCCGGCGTTGATCGCAGGTGCCAGATACGAGAAAGCCGTCCTCATCGACGGCTTTTTTGTACCTGCTCACGGCACCGGATCGATCTTGCGCGGGCGCCCGCCCTTCCTGCCGTTGGCCCGTGCGGCTTCAGCTTTCGCGGTGCTGCTCTGGCGGCCATTACGGGAGGCGATCACCGAAGCGGCCATGGCCATCAATGGCTGACTGGCGGAGATCATGCCGGCGATGGAAACCTGCAGGTCCTTGCCGTCGTGGCAAAGGGCGGTGCCGGCGAAGCCTACGTTCAACCCGCTGAAGTCTTCGGGTTCGAAATCATCGAACTCACGGTAGAGATTCACTGGCAGCAGCACGCCACTGTCGTCCTCGAAGCGAATCACCAGACACGGTTTCTCAAAGGCCACCGACACGGCTTGCAGGCTGCTGCGTCGGCGCACGCCACCACGGTCGACCGCTTCGTCCAGACGTTTTTCGGTGACGGGCCGATCCGCGTGCAGCGTGGCTTTGACTGTTTTCATAATTCTATTTCCACTCCTTCGTTGGCGCCGACCAGGGCCAACAGGGTTTTGTTGACCTCAGCCTCGTAATGCGCCGATCCGATCCTGAAACTCGTGCTGGTGACCTCCCGCAGCACCGCCACCTGATTCGACTGCCCGTCCCACCACTGATTGTCGAGGCAGGCGGTGCGCAATCGAGTCCACCAGATCCAGCGCGCCCGCCGCAGATGATCGGTTTCACGCAGCGACTGGCGCAGCCCTTCAAGCAGGCTGACCGGCGGTCGATGCGACAACGGCACCACATCCCACAGTTCAACGCCGTTGTGCCAGAAACTGAATTTGAAGCGGGCGCTCCAGGCGCCCGCATCCACATGTGCGTGGGGCGGACAATGTTCGTCATGCAACATGATCACCACTGACAGTCCTTTGTAACTGCATACCTTCATGCTACCCATCCGTTAGGTTTAAAAGTTTCAACACTTGCCATTCCCTGGCAAATCCGACCACCGGCGCCCAGGCCTGCGGCAGCCGCTACCTTTCGAGCCTAGTGCGGGAGCCGCAAAAGCCCCGCGCAAAATGGTAAGCAGTTCTTTCGCAGCGACCGCGTATTTGCTACATACGAAGACTCATTCCCCGGTGTAATCAATCATGCAGCGACACTTCGACGATCTTCAGCTGGGCAGCATCGAGTTGTTTTGCCTGGCCGCCGAGTGCGGCAGTTTCACCGGTGCGGCGCAGGCGGCTTCGGTGACGCCGGCAGCGGTGAGCCGCTCGGTATCACGCATGGAAGAACGCCTGGGCGTGCGGTTGTTCGCGCGCACCACCCGCAGCGTAAAACTGACCGACAGCGGCCGGCGCTATTACGAAGAATGCCGTCAGGCGCTGGCGCAACTGGTGGAGGCGCAACGGGAAGTCATGGGCCGACAGCAGGAACCGTCCGGCACCCTGCGTATCAGTATTCCTACGACCTACGCCCATCACCGGATCCTGCCGCTGCTGCCTGCCTTTCGTGCGCGATTCCCGCAGGTGAAAGTCGACATGCACATCAGCAATCGCAACATCGACTTCGTCGGCGAGGGTTACGACATGGCGATCCGTGTGCGAGCGATTCCGGACTCAGGCCTGATCGCCCGCCATCTGGAAGACGCGGCGCTGGTGATGGTCGCCAGCCCCGACTACCTGAAACGTGCCGGCACGCCGCAGACCCTCGAAGACCTTGAACAGCACGAATGCATCCAGTACGAACTGCCCAGTAGCGGGCGGCGGATCACCTGGCTGTTTTACGACGAAGACGCGCCACGGGAAATCCTCGCCGAGGGCAATTTCTGCTGCTCGGACGATGTGCTCGGTGGCGTGACCCTGGCCAGGCACGGTGCCGGGTTGTTCCAGACCTATCGCTTTATCGTCGAAAAGGAACTGGCCGACGGCTCGCTGATTGAAGTGCTCAAACCCTACAGCGGACGCTCGCGACCATTCACCTTGCTGTACCCGCAGAATCGCCACATGCCGCTGCGTGTCAGGGCTTTCATCGATTTTCTGGTCGAGCAGTTGCCGAACTGAATCTCGCCTGTGTGCGATCACCGCACACAAAACCGGGCTGTCGATGCAGAGCAATTGATTAAAGTAACCATCTAGTACAATTTAACTCCACAGGTCGAAAACTCGGCCCAAGCCAAAAACAATAAGTGGAGTTTGCCTCATGCCCCCTATCGTTCTGGTGCTCAACGGCCCGAACCTGAACCTGCTCGGCACCCGTGAACCGGCGACCTACGGTCACGAAACCCTGGCCGATATCTCAGCCCTGTGCGGGCGCGCCGCTGAAGAGTTCGGCCTGGCCGTGGAGTTTCGCCAGACCAACCACGAAGGCGAACTGCTCGACTGGATTCACGGCGCCCGCCAGCGCTGCGCCGGCATCGTCATCAACCCGGCCGCCTGGACACACACTTCGGTCGCGATCCGCGACGCCCTGGTTGCCAGCGAATTGCCGGTGATCGAAGTGCACCTGTCCAACGTCCACGCCCGCGAGCCGTTCCGTCATCACTCGTTCGTCTCGGCCATCGCCACGGCGGTGATGTGCGGCTTCGGCAGCCACGGCTATCGCCTGGCCCTGGAACATTTCAGCCAGCGGCTGAAGGGGCGATCCGCATGAATCGCAACAACGTGATACTCGCCGGACTGATCGGCGCCGGCATCCAGGCCTCCCGCACCCCGGCCCTGCATGAGCATGAGGGCGACGAACAGGGCCTGCGTTACCTGTACCGGCTGATCGATCTCGATCAACTGCAACTGGACAGCAACGCCCTGCCCGACCTGCTGCTGGCCGCCGAGCGGATGAACTACACCGGGCTGAACATCACCTTCCCTTGCAAGCAGGCAATCATCCCGCTGCTCGATGAATTGTCCCCGGAAGCCCGAGGCATCGGTGCCGTGAACACGGTGGTGCTGAAGGACGGCAAGCGCGTCGGCCACAACACCGATTGCCTGGGTTTCGCCGAAGGTTTTCGTCGCGGCCTGCCAGACGTCGCCCGCGAACGTGTAGTCCAGATGGGCGCTGGTGGCGCAGGCGCGGCAGTGGCCCACGCCTTGTTGAGCGAAGGCGTACAGCAACTGAGCATTTTTGATGTGGACATGGAGCGCGCCGAATGTCTGGCCGACAACCTCAACCAGCATTTGGGTGCCGGTCGAGCCGTGGCCGGACATGATCTGGCGAGCACGTTGAGTCGGGCCGACGGCCTGGTAAACACCACGCCGATGGGCATGGCCAAATTACCCGGCATGCCCGTGCCGGCGGCATTGTTGCGACCCGAGTTGTGGGTAGCGGAGATCGTGTATTTCCCGCTGGAAACCGAACTGCTGCGCAACGCCCGCGCCCTGGGTTGCCGAACCCTGGATGGCGGCAACATGGCGGTGTTTCAGGCAGTGAAGGCGTTTGAGTTGTTCAGCGGCAGGGTGCCGGATGCGCAACGGATGCTCGCGCATTTTCAAAGCATGAAAGGTTGAATCGCACCTCTGCTCCCTGTGGGAGCGAGCTTGCTCGCGAACGCTTACCGTCAGCCAATAAATGTGCTGTCTGACACACCGCTTTCGCGAGCAAGCTCGCTCCCACAAAGGGCGCCGTCACGCCTGCAAGTAGCGCAGTACCGATTCGCAAATCATCTCGCGATGACGCTGCTTGATGCTTTCGTCCGGCAGGTCGATCTGAAAGATCTCACCGAACGTGTGACGGTTCGACACGCGATAGAAGCAGAACGAACTGATCAACAGATGCACGTCCAGCGCGTCGAGCCCGGCGCGGAAAACCCCTTCTTCAGCACCACGGCGCAGAATCTCGCCCAGGGAATCGAGGATGGTGTTGTTCATCGCCTTGATTGCGTCGGAACGCTTCACGTACTCGGCGTTGTGGATGTTTTCGATGCTGACGATCCGCACGAAATCGACGTTGCGATCGTGGTGATCGAAGGTGAATTCCACCAGGCGCCGGATCGCCTCCACCGGCTGCAGCTCGGCCAGGTGCAGGCGGTTTTCGGTGTTGCGGATATCGCCGTAGAGCTTCTCCAGCACCTCGACATACAACTGCTCCTTGCTGCCGAAGTAGTAATAGATCATGCGTTTGGAGGTGTGGATGCGCTCGGCGATCGCGTCCACGCGAGCACCGGACAGCCCCTGCTGGACGAACTCGACGATCGCCTCCTGGAGGATGTTCTCGCGGGTTTTTTCCGGGTTGTTCTTGCGACTCTTGCGCGGCTCTACCGCTGATGAAACGGGGGCTGCGGAAAGTTCTGAAGTCATTGTCATTGCGGGCTCACGGCCATCACTGCACAGGCTGGCGATTATGGGCCGCGCGGCACAGTGAAGGAAGCCGCGCGACCCGGGTTTAATCCCGCGTTTACGAATTTCCTACAACTTCGCCTGGCGAACTGCGCCACTGCGTGATTTGGCCATCGCCGCCAACCGCACCGCAACGTTGGCCGCGCCGTAACCGGCATAACCGTTCTTGCGCTGGATGATCTCGAAGAAGAAGCGCCCTTCGAACGGCTCGGTATAGACGTGAAACAACTCGCCACCCTGAGCGTCGCGGTCATACAGCACGTTGTAGTACGCCAGCTCGCTGAGGAATTCGTCATCGAAATCGAAACGCGCCGCGAGGTCGTCGTAATAGTTCAGCGGGATGTCCAGCAGCGGCACCCCCGCCTCTTTCGCCCGGCTGACTTCGGCGAAGATATCGTCGCAATCGAAGGCGATGTGATGCACCCCGGAGCCGCGATAACTCGACAGCGCGTGTGAGATCGCCGTGTTGCGGTTCTCGGAAATGTTCAGCGGCAGACGGATCGAACTGTCGCGGCTGCGCAGCGCGCGACTCTTCACCAGCCCGTACGGATCCGGCAGCACCACTTCGTCATCGGCCTCGAAATCCAGCAGGCTCTTGTAGAACAGCACCCAACTGTCGAGGCTGTCTGCAGGCAGCGCCATGGCCATGTGATCGATGCGCTTGAGGCCGCCACGCGCCACTGCATCCGGCAGCAGATTGAAGTCGGTGCCATAGACATCCGCCTCCTGATCCACCAGATAAATCAGGCTGCCGTCCGGCGCACGCACCGCCGCCAGTTCCAGCTCGTTGGGGCCGACCAGTCCGCGATATGGCTGACCTTTATAGGCGACAGCGCGGGCCAGCGCGCTGGCGCTGTCCTTGACCCGCACGGCAGTGGCGCACAGCGACGGGCCGTGAGCCTCGAAAAAACTGTGGCCGAACGAATAGGGTTCGGAGTTGAGGATCAGGTTGATATCGCCCTGACGCAACAGGCTGACGCTCTTGGAGCGATGCTGGCCGGCCTTGACGAAACCCAGCCGTTCCAGCCAGTTCGACAGCTTGGCGCCGAGGGCTTCGTCGACGGCGAACTCCAGAAACTCGATGCCGTTGTATTCGCTGGCCTTCGGCGTTTCGAAGAGGATGTCGCGGTTATCCACAGGACGGATTTCCTGCTCCAGACGCTGGCGGGTTTTCTCCTCCAGGTACAGCAGCGAACGCAGACCGTCGGCCGCGTTGGCCCGAGGCGGCGCGGCACGGAAGCCGTCGTTGAAGATTTCCAGCGACAGCGGCCCGGTGTAGCCGCTCTGGATGATGGGTGCGAGGAAGCCCGGCAGATCAAACTCGCCCTGCCCCGGAAAGCAGCGGAAATGCCGGCTCCACTCCAGTACGTCCATCGCCAGGATCGGCGCGTCGGCCATTTGCACGAAGAAAATCTTGTTGCCGGGAATCTCGGCAATCGCCCGTGGATCGCCCTTGAGCGACAGTGTGTGGAAGCTGTCGAGCAACACGCCGAGGGCCGGATGATCAGCCTGACGCACGATGTCCCAGACCTGTTGATAAGTGTTCACATGACGGCCCCAGGCCAGCGCTTCATAACCGATGCGCAGACCACGAGCGCCGGCGCGCTCGGCCAGCAGACGCAGGTCGTCGATGAGGATCTGTTGATCGCCGATACTGTCGGGGGAGGCATTGCTGCAGACCAGCACCAGGTCGGTGCCCAGTTCCTGCATCAGGTCGAACTTGCGCTCGGCCCGCTCCAGATTGCGCTCCAGACGATCGCGGCGGCAGCCTTCGAAATCGCGGAACGGCTGGAACAGGGTGATGGCGATTCCAAGGTCGGCGCACATCTGCCGGATTTCCCGGGGACTGCCGTCGTAATACAGAAGATCGTTCTCGAAAATCTCCACCCCGTCGAACCCGGCGGCGGCAATGGCTTCGAGCTTTTCCGGCAGGGTTCCGCTCAAGGAGACGGTGGCAATGGATCGCTGCATGTTTCAACTCCCGGTGGAGACGTCGGCTACGGAAATTGCGCCGCTTTTATAGAGTGAGCGAATTATTGGTCCCGGTTTTTCATTGAGCAATTTAAACTGTACTACCCGGTTAGTTTTGCGTGCGATTATCGAACACAATGCCGGTTTGGCGAATTGACGATTTTTCGTCCACTGCCCAACATCCGTCTCACCTTGAGTCCGGAACTGAACCACCGGTCGCAGCGTGCACAACAAAAGCACACCAAATAACAAATCCAAAAACGGGTGGAACACATGATTCCTTCACAGACTTCCCGCATGGCTCCGGCCATGAGCACTGCCACGGGTGGCATCGGCGACAAGATCCGCGGCGCCATGGCCGTCGGCAAGACCCGTTGGGGCATGCTGGCGCTGGTGTTTTTCGCCACCACCCTGAACTACATCGACCGCGCCGCCCTCGGCGTCATGCAGCCGATCCTCGCCAAGGAAATGAGCTGGACGGCGATGGACTACGCCAACATCAACTTCTGGTTTCAGGTCGGCTACGCGATCGGCTTCGTGCTGCAGGGACGGCTGATCGACCGGGTCGGCGTCAAACGCGTGTTCTTCTGCGCGGTGCTGCTCTGGAGCCTGGCCACCGGCGCCCATGGTCTGGCGACCTCGGCGGTGGGCTTCATGGTCTGCCGGTTCATCCTCGGCCTGACCGAAGCGGCCAACTACCCGGCCTGTGTGAAGACCACGCGCCTGTGGTTCCCGGCCGGCGAGCGCGCCGTGGCCACCGGCATCTTCAACGCCGGCACCAACGTCGGCGCGATGTTTACCCCGATGCTGCTGCCACTGATCCTTCGCGTGTGGGGCTGGCAGGCCGCATTCCTGTGCATGTCGGCACTGGGCGGGATCTGGCTGCTGTTCTGGGGCCTGAAGTATTTCAATCCGGAAGATCACCCGAGCGTGAAGCAGTCGGAGCTGGACTACATTCAGAAAGAAGTCGAACCGGAACAGGCCCGCGTACCGTTCTCGCGAATCCTGCGCATGCGCGGCACCTGGGCCTTCGCCCTCGCCTACGCGCTGACCGCGCCGGTGTTCTGGTTCTACCTGTACTGGCTGCCGCCGTTTCTCAATCAGCAATACAACCTGGGCATCAACGTCACCCAGATGGGCATTCCGCTGATCATCATCTACGTGACAGCCGACTTCGGCAGCGTGGGCGGCGGGATTCTGTCTTCGTTCCTGATCGGTCGCGGCATGAACTCGATCAAGGCGCGGCTGCTGTCGATGTTCCTGTTCGCCTGCTGCATCATCGGCGTGGTGATGGCTGCCGGATCCGCCAACCTGTGGATCGCCGTCGCCGCCATCTCCCTGGCCATCGGCGCGCATCAGGCCTGGACTGCCAACATCTGGAGCCTGGTGATGGACTACACGCCCAAGCACATGATGAGCACGGTCTTCGGTTTCGGCGGCATGTGCGCGGCGATCGGCGGGATGTTCATGACCCAGATCGTCGGCCACATCCTGACCGTCACCAACAACAACTACACCGTGTTGTTCACCCTGATCCCGGCGATGTACTTCATTGCCCTGACCTGGATGTACTTCGTGGCACCGCGCAAGATTCCTACCGTTACCGAGTAACCTGCCCTTCCTTGTGGGAGCGAGCTTGCTCGCGAATGCGGACTGACATTCAGCACTGACGTTGAATGACACACCGCCTTCGTGAGCAAGCTCACTCCCACAGTGTTTTTCAGCGCCGGCTCTGCTGCCACGCTGCCGCCAGTCCGCTGCAACAGATCACCGCAATCCCGATCACCGTCATCAGGGTCGGCGTGTGCGCAAACAGCAACCAGCCCAACAACCCCGCGAACACGATCTGGCAATAACCGAACGGTGCCAGCAGCGCCGGCGCGGCATGGCGGAACGCCTGGGTCAGAAACAGGTGTGCGGTCATCCCGCAACTGCCCAGCGCCAGCATCAACAATCCGTGCCCCAGGCTTGGCACCTGCCAGAAGAACGGCACCAGCGCACTCATCACCAGCGTGTTGCACAACCCGGCGAAAAAATTACTGGTGGTCGGGCTGTCGACTTCCGAGAGTTTGCGGGTGAGCAACTGATAGAAGCAGAAAAACAGCGCCGAACAGAACGGCAAGAGAATCGCCGGAGTAAACAAGTCACCGCCCGGATGGACGATGATCAGCACACCGATGAACCCGCACACCACCGCGATCCACTGACCGCCCGTCACCCTTTCCTTGAGCAGCGGTACCGACAGCGCCGTCACCAGCACCGGCGCAAGAAAGTTGACTGCCGTAGCCTCGGCCAGCGGGATGTACAGCAACGCCGTGGTGAAAAACAGGCTGGTGCCCAACAGGCACAACGCCCGCGCCAACTGCCATAACGGGCGTTTGGTGCGCAGCACACGCAGCCCGGACTGCGGCAGGAAAATTCCCGCCATCAGCAGCGTGTGCACCAGATACCGCGCCCACACCACCATGACGATCGGATAAAAACCCGAAAGGTATTTCGACAGCGCGTCGTGGCTGGAGAACAGGAAGGTTGCCACGACAATCAGCAAGATCCCCTTGAAGGGTTGGTTGACACCGGAAAGCGGAGTGCTGACGGTCATTGGCTCTCTCTGAATAAAAAATAAACGGTGACGAGGACGCAGTTGCCCTCGCCCCTTGAAGCAGACTTAAAGCCGGGCCAACAATTCCCGCGTCCGGTCGATTGCCATTTGCGCCCGCTGCAAACCACTCACGCCTTGCTCCAGCAATTTGACCGTGGGAATTTCCAGGCTCAGGGGAAGGTTAGCCGCAAGACTGTGCAACAAGCCGATCAAGTCACAATCGCCCTCGCCGGGAAACCGTCGTTCATGGCGGGCCTGACGCAAGATCTCGGCCATGTCCGTCGGCCTCGGCCCGGCCACATCGCACAACTGTGCATAGCGCAGCCGCGAGACCGGCACACCGGCCAGATCTTCCAGCCGCGATCCGGAACGGTCGAAGTGAAACGCATCGATCAGCACCGCCCCATTTTCGCGCCCGGCATTGTCGACGATGCGCAACGCCTGTTCGAGATTGCGCGTATCGGTCCAGGGCATGAACTCCAGATGCGGATGCAAACCGTACGGCGCCGCCAGATCGCAGAGTGCCGCAAAATGATCGGTGAGCCGTTGTTCGTCGGGATCGTTGCCGGCGACCAGCAACTCGCTGGCACCGAACTCCGCGCCGACGCTGAGCAGCTTCTCGAAATCCGCGACCACTGTCTGCGGTTTCAAACGCAGGATTTCCACGTCGAGCACGCCAATTCCGGTGTCACGCAAACGCGCCAGCGTCTGACGCCGCAAATCGCCGTCGGCTACCAGCGCAAAGTGATATTCCTCTGGCGTCGCCGGCTCCAGACGCAGACCGACATGGCTGTACCCGGCACGGGCGGCGACCTCGACCATCTCGGGTGGCGAGAGCTCCAGCACGGTCAGGCTGGCCAGGGACAGAATTCGCTCGCTCATGGCCGCGCCTCGGCCAATCCGGGTGACGTAGCGGAGCGAATGCCGATTCGAAGGGGCGGGTTCAAGGGGAGATCCTCTTGTGATTATTGTGGGAAAAGTCACTCCCGCAACAATTTAGAACCCGGTTCCAGATTCTCCCACCCGCCCGACTGAAAAGTGGGCGAACAGCGCACAACTTTGTTTAAACGAACAACTCCGACGCCAGGCTGGCCGCCGACAGCTCCTCGGTAAACGTCAGCAACAGCGGCGCCAGTTCATGCAGCCGCGCCCCCGGCATCCGTGCGCTCGGCCCGGCGATACTGAGCACGCCAATCACCCGGCCATCGGCGGGGTGTTTCACCACGGCGGCAATCGCCGAAGTGCCCACCGCCGAACTTTCCTCTACACACGCATAGCCCTGTTCCCGGGCGACGCGCAGGCGTTCGAGCAGTTCAATATTGGAGCGCGGCGCATTGGGCCCGATATCCGCCGGCACCTCCGCACCCTGGCGCTCGACCAGCGACAACGCTTCGGCGTCGCTCATGCACGCCAGCCATGCATGGCCCGACGCGGTGTAAAACAGCGGCGCATCGCGGCCCATGTCCGGGTCGTAACGCAGGCCGATACGGGCGCCCTGGGCCTTGGCGATCCAGGTCTGGCGCTCGCCGTCGATCACCCCCAGGCGCACCAGTTCACCGGTTTCCTGAGCCAGGCGATCGAGCACTGGCTGCACAATGTCGGCCCCACTGCTGGACAGGTACTGAAAGCCCATCGCAACCAGTTTGGTCGACAGGTGATAACGCAACGTCTCCGGGTTCTGCCGCACGTAACCCAGACGGATCAGCTCGGCGAGCAGGCGGTGCGTCGCGCTCTTCGGAATATCCAGTTGATCGGCCAGTGCCTGCATCGGCAACCCGCGCGGATCACTGGTAAGGCTTTCCAGCACGCTGAAAACCCGTTCGATTTGACTGCCGGCCATGGTGCGCTCTCGGTGAAATTTCGCCGATTCTAGAAGACATCCCGAGGAATGCGAAATCTGGAGCCCGGAGTCCGATAACCGCCCACTTTGCGCGTCAGTCGGTTGATCTGCTTCGCCCGCGCTGGTTATTTTCTGGAACCTGATTCTAAAAATAATTGATTACTGGAGCCTTTCCTGATGCCTGCCCTTCCCGATATCGACTGCGACGTTCTGGTGGTTGGCTCCGGCGCCGCCGGTTTGTCAGCTGCCGTGACCGCCGCCTGGCATGGCTTGAAGGTCATCGTGGTGGAAAAGGATCCGGTGTTCGGCGGCGCCACCGCATGGTCTGGCGGCTGGGCGTGGGTGCCGTGCAATCCGCTGGCCCGGCGCGCCGGGATCGTGGAAGACGTGGAATTGCCGCGCACTTACCTACGCCACGAACTCGGCGAGCACTACGACCCGGCCATGATCGACGCCTTCCTTGAAGCCGGCCCACGCATGGTGGCGTTCTTCGAACAGCACACCGCGCTGCAATTCGCCGACGGCAACGCCATCGCCGACATCCACGGCGAAACTCCGGGCGCCGGTACCGGTGGACGTTCGGTAATTGCGGCACCCTATGACGGACGAAAGGCCGGACGCCTGCTCAAGCGTCTTCGTACAACGATGCGCGAAACTTCGTTCATGGGCATGCCGATCATGGCGGGGGCGGATCTGTCGGCGTTTCTCAATCTGACTCGCTCGTTGTCGGCGGCCTGGCACGTGACCCGACGCTTCACCCGCCATCTGCTGGACCTGGCGCTGCACGGCCGGGCGATGCAACTGGTCAACGGCGTGGCGCTGGTGGCGCGGCTGGCGAAATCCGCCGAAGACCTCGGCGTACTGCTGTGGGAATCGGCGCCGGTAACCGAACTGCTGCGCGACGAATCACGCATCACCGGCGCTCGTGTGAACACCGCAAAAGGCCCGGTCAATGTCCATACCCGCAAAGCCGTGGTGCTCGCCGCGGGCGGATTTGCCAATGACGTCGAGCGGCGCAAAGCGCTGTTTCCCCGCACGCCCACCGGCCATGAACATTGGGCGTTGCCTCCGCTGGCAGTCAATGGCGATGGCCTGCGACTGGGTGAAACCGTCGGAGGCCGGGTCAACACCGATGTGGCCTCACCAGTGGCCTGGGCGCCCGTCTCGCAAGTGCCGCATTCCGACGGCAGCATCGGCCATTTCCCACACATCATCGAACGCGGCAAACCGGGGATCATCGGCGTACTGCGCAACGGCCAGCGCTTCGTCAACGAAGCCAACGGCTATTACGACTATGTCAGCGCCATGGTCGCCGCCGCCCCCGAAGGTGAAGAGGTTGCGTCCTGGTTGATCTGCACCCGCGCCTTCCAGCGTCGCTACGGGCTCGGCATGTCTCGGCCGTTTCCGGTTCCGGTGTCAGGCTTTATCCGCAGCGGCTATCTGAAAACCGGAAATACCCTTGAGGAATTGGCTGGTGCATGCGGCATTGATCCGAACGGTTTACGCGCCACTCTCCATGACTACAACCACCATGCCCGTCACGGCGAAGATCCGCTGTTCGGTCGCGGTTCGACCCCGTACAACCGCAAACAGGGCGACCCGGCGCAAAAACCCAACCCGTGCGTGGCGCCTATCGAACAAGGCCCGTTCTACGCGGTGAAGGTGCAGCCGGGCTGCTTCGGCACCTTCGCCGGGCTCAAGGTCAATCCGCACGCGCAAGTGCTCGACGCCAATGACCTGCCTATCGCGGGGCTTTACGCGGCGGGTGGCGACATGGCCAGCATCATGGGCGGGCACTACCCGGCGGGCGGGATCAACCTCGGCCCGGCCCTGACTTTCGGTTACGTCGCAGCCCGGCACATGGCGGGCACCTGACCCGGCGAAAGAAAACCGCCGGCGAATTGAATTCCCGGCGCCCGCGCTCGTCAATAACAGGCCCGACCTCGTCACCTCGAGGCCGGGCCTTTGTGCGTGTGTGCGAATAGACGGACGACCGGACTGGCGCCACACTCACACACCAGCAACACTCATCACCACGATCAGACAGAGGATTCCCACATGCTATGGAAAAAAGGCCGACGCAGTGACAACGTCGTCGATGCCCGTGGCGATGACATGGGCGGTGGCGGCGGCATGCGCTTCGGCGGTGGCAAGGGGCTGAGCCTCGGGGCGATTCTGCTGATCGTCGGTATCGGCTGGATCACCGGGCAAGACCCGCTGCAGATCCTCGGCCAGCTCACCGGGCAGATGACCGAACAATCGGCCCCCACTTCGCAAACCCGTCAGGCACCGCCGGCCAACGATGAACAGGCCGAATTCGTGCGCTCGATCCTCGGCGACACCGAAGACACCTGGGGCGCGATCTTCCAGCAGGCTGGCCGGCAATATAAGGACCCGACTCTGGTGCTGTTCAGCAACCGGGTCAATTCCGCCTGTGGTCTGGCGACCTCGGCCACTGGCCCGTTCTATTGCCCGGCGGACCAGAAGGTCTATCTGGACATGACGTTCTTCCAGGAGATGGCCCAGCGCTTCAAGGCCGCCGGCGACTTCGCCCAGGCCTACGTGATCGCTCACGAAGTCGGACACCATGTGCAGACGCTTCTCGGCGTCTCGGCAAAAATTCAGACAGCCCGCCAGCAAGGTCGGCAGATGGAAGGTGACGGCGGTCTGCTGGTCCGTCAGGAATTGCAGGCCGATTGCCTGGCCGGAGTCTGGGCCTACAACGCTCAAAAGCGTTTGAACTGGCTGGAACCGGGCGACATCGAAGAGGCCTTGAACGCGGCGAACGCCATCGGTGATGATCGCCTGCAACAACAGGGTCAGGGCCGTGTGGTGCCGGACTCGTTTACTCACGGTACGTCGGCGCAAAGGGTGCGCTGGTTCAAAACCGGATTCGCCCAGGGCCAGGTCGGCCAGTGCGATACCTTTGCGGCGAAAAACCTGTAAATGCATAAATGGCTGTTGGCTTTACTGTTCATCGGCGGCACCGCCCAGGCGGCCGGCGTCGACGCAATCAGTCCCGGGCGCCTGCAATTGCAGGCCGGCGAAATGGCGGTGAGCATCGGCCCGGCGCCGGCCAAAATCGAGCGCGTGCTGATCGTCATTCATGGCCGTCTGCGCAACGCCGAGACCTATCGCAAAAGCGGTGAAATCGCGGCGGAACTGGCCGGGCAAACCGCCAACACCCTGGTAATCGCCCCGCAGTTTCTCAACGAAAGCGATGTGTCGCTCTACTCGTTACCCGCCAGCGTGCTGCGCTGGCAAGGCAACGACTGGATGGGCGGCGGATTATCCACAGCGCCGAAACCGCTGAGCTCCTACGCTGCACTGGACGAAATCGTCGGGCGGCTGAGCGATCGCAAGCAGTTTCCGGACGTGAAGCAGATCGTGATCTTCGGTCATTCCGGTGGCGCGCAGGTGGTGCAGCGTTATGCACTGCTGGCCCAGGAACAACCGGCGCTGAAGACCGAAGGCATTCGCTTGCGTTACGTGGTGGCCAACCCGTCGTCGTACGCCTACTTCAATGAGCAGCGCCCGGTGGCCTTCGATCATGCGAAGTGTCCGGGTTTCAACCGCTGGAAGTACGGTCTGATGGATCCGCCGATCTATTCGGGTGGGCAAACGCCCGCGCAGCTTGAAGGCCGTTACGTCAAACGCGAGGTGATTTATCTGCTGGGCCAGCAGGACACCGACCCGCAACACCCGGCGCTGGACAAGAGCTGCGCCGCCAAAGCCCAGGGGGCTTATCGACTGGAGCGCGGCAAGCTGTTTTTCGGTTACTTGCTGCGTCGTCACCCTGAAGGGGTCAATCAGCGCCTGATCGAAGTGCCCGGCGTCGGGCATGACGGCAACGGCATGCTGACCTCGCCGGAAGGCCAGAAAGCCCTATTCGAGCAATAAGTCTGGTGTGGCTTGATCTGGCCCCATCGCCGGCAAGCCAGCGATGGGGCCCGCTCCGACAATCCATGAATCAAGCGAACAACATCCGCCGCAACTCGACACAATCCTTCGCATGCCAGTCCGTCAACTCCGGCCACGGATTGTCCGGCAGGTTCACCAGCACCGTGTGGGTGCCCGCCGCCCGGCCGCAATCAAGATCAAACCGGTAATCACCGACCATCACCATCTCGCTCGCCGACACTTGCCAGGCATCGGCCAGTTTCAGCAGGCCCTCGGGATGCGGTTTTGGCTGTGCTTCATCGCGGCCGAGCACATCCTCCACCGCGAAGCAGTCGGCCAGGCCGATGGCCTCCAGCGTCACATGGGCCAGCTCCCGCGCATTGCGGGTCAGGACGCCGAGACGATAACCGCGCGCGTGCAGGTCGCGCACCAGTTCCACCGCACCGTCTGCCGGGGTCGAGCCGAGCGCCAGATCGCGCTCATGCTCGAGCAGCCAAGCATGTTTCGCCGCCGCTTCCTCGGCGGGCAGCGCCGCGAGGTGGGTGAGGATGTCGTCCTCCGGCGGGATCGAAAGCGCCACGCGGATCGCCGCGAAGTCGTGCACGGCGACGGTCAGGGTGCCGTCCATGTCGAACACCCAGTGCCGCACATCCGCCAGATTCATGCCCAGTCCTTGCGATGACGGATCAGGCCTTCCTGGGTCACCGACGCTACGAGTTGCCCGGCGCGGTTGAACACGCTGCCACGGGAGAACCCGCGAGAGTTGCCGGCCCACGGGCTGTCCATGGCGTAGAGCAACCAGTCATCGGCACGCAGGTCATTGTGGAACCACAGCGCGTGGTCGAGGCTGGCGACCTGCATGTCTTTCTGCCAGACCGATTTGCCGTGGGGCAACATCGAGGTGGTCAGCAGACCGAAGTCCGAGGCATAAGCCAGCAAATATTTGTGCAGCGCCGGGATGTCGGCCAATGCGCCGTCGGCACGGAACCACACGTATTTGATCGGATCCGCCGGTTGCGGGTTGTACGGATCTTTTTCGGTGACCGGGCGCACTTCGATCGGTTTCGGGCACAGCAGCTTTTCGCGCATGTGCTCCGGGATCAGGTGCGCGCGTTGCTGGGTCAGTTCCAGCTCCGACGGCAGGTTTTCCGGGCCGACCACTTGCGGCATCTGGCTCTGGTGTTCAAAGCCTTCTTCGTCGTACTGGAACGACGCGCTGCAGGTGAAAATCGGGTGGCCCTTCTGGATCGCGGTCACCCGGCGGGTGCTGAAACTGCCGCCGTCACGCACGCGGTCAACCGAGTAGACCACCGGCAACTTGGCATCGCCCGGACGCAGGAAATAACCGTGCATCGAATGCACATGACGCGCTTCTTCAACGGTCTGACTGGCCGCCGACAGCGACTGGCCGAGCACCTGGCCGCCGAACAACTGGCGAAAGCCCAGATCCTGGCTGCGACCACGGAACAGATTTTCCTCGATCGGTTCGAGGGTCAGCAGATCCACCAGATCTTCCAACACTTGGCTCATTCAGACTCTCCTCACACAAAGCAATGCCGCGCAGTCTTGGCTGCGGCGGGGGATTCAGGTTCTGGCCCGGCCCCTCAGGGTGCCGGCCATTGTAAACGTCCGCGCCTGCTTATCCATGCAAGGTTTCCAGCCACTGCTCCCTCGTGATGCGGTACAACACATGCCGCCGTAACGGGTGACCGTCCGCGAGACGCGGGTGGTCGAAATCATCCTGCGGGGCGTGGTGCATGCCGATCGCCTGCATGACTTTCTGCGACGGCAGATTGGTCTCGCTGGTGAACGACACCACTTCATCCAGCGCCACCCGGTCAAAGCCGCAACGCAGAGCGGTCCAGGCCGCTTCGCTGGCATAACCCAGGCCCCAGTGTTCCTTGGCCAGGCGCCAGCCGATTTCCACCGCCGGGGTGAACGGCGCATCGAAGCCGACCACGCCGAGCCCGGTAAAACCGATGAACTCGCCGCTGTCCTTGCGCTGCAGCGCCCACAGGCCATAACCGTGCTCGGCAAAATGCCCGCGCACCCGACCGATCAGCGCGGCGCTTTCCAGCCGGCTCAAGGGCGCGGGGAAGTAGCGCATCACCTGCGGGTCGGCGCACATCGCCGCAAACGCCGGCAAATCCTCGTCCTGCCATTGGCGCATCAACAGCCTTGCGCTTTCCAGCTCCAGTATCGGTTCCATCCTGCCCCTCCGCTTGATGCCGCCAGTCTACATCGCTGTTAGGCTTTGCACTCTTTCCTGCAGCCTCTATGAATAGTCCACCATGCCGTTGCCGCTGATCTACCACGAAGACTACAGCCCGGAATTTCCGGCGGATCACCGCTTCCCCATGGACAAGTTCCGCCTGCTGCGCGATCACCTGGTGGCCAGCGGCCTCACCCGCGATGAAGACCTGCTGCGCCCTGAACTGTGCCCGGTCGACATTCTCGCCCTGGCTCATGACCGCGGTTATATCGAACGCTACATGAGCGGCGAGTTGTCTCGCGAGGACCAGCGGCGCCTCGGCCTGCCATGGAACGAAGCCCTGGCCCGACGCACGGTGCGGGCCGTCGGCGGTTCGATTCTGGCGGCTGAGAAAGCGCTGGAACATGGTCTGGCCTGTCATCTGGCCGGCGGCACCCATCACGCCCATTACGACTACCCCGCCGGCTTCTGCATCTTCAATGACCTGGCGATCATCAGCCACTACCTGCTGCAAAGCGGCCGGGTGAACCGGGTGCTGATCTTCGACTGCGACGTGCATCAGGGCGACGGCACTGCGCGGATTCTGCACGACACCCCGGAAGCGATCACCGTTTCCCTGCATTGCGAAAAGAACTTTCCTGCACGCAAGGCCGAAAGCGACTGGGACATTCCGCTGCCCAACGGCATGGGCGACGCCGATTACCTGAAAGTGGTCGACGATGCGCTCAACTACCTGCTGCCGCTGTATCAACCGGATCTGGTGCTGTATGACGCCGGCGTCGACGTGCACAAGGACGACGCCCTCGGTTACCTGCAACTGACCGACGAAGGCGTTGCCGCCCGCGATGAAAGCGTGATGCGCCATTGCCTGGGCCGCGACATCCCGGTGGTCGGAGTGATCGGCGGCGGTTACAGCAAGGATCGCCACGCCCTGGCCCGCCGCCACGGCATCCTGCATCACAGTGCGCAGCGCGTCTGGCAGTCATCGGGTTGTCATTGAGTTGTGCTGCGTTACCCACAATGGCTGTGGAACGGCCTGTGGATAACCTGAGCGAAAGGGACTACAGCCCAAGCTGAACATGGCCTGCAGCGCGCTGGTTGTTTTTTGATCAGGCCTTTCGATCATCACAAATCCCTGTGGGAGCGAGCTTGCTCGCGATGGCGTCAGTACATTCAACATTTAACTGAATGACTCACCGCTTTCGCGAGCAAGCTCGCTCCCACCCGGTTTCTGCGCTGTTAGAATGCGCGCCATATTTCGTCAGACCGCAGCGCACGCCATGACCCAGATTCACGCCACCTATCCCGCTCACGTCGCCATCATCGGCGGTGGTCCCGCCGGCCTGATGGCCGCCGAAGTGCTGAGCCAGGCCGGAGTCCGCGTCGATCTGTACGACGGCATGCCCTCGGTGGGCCGCAAGTTCCTGCTGGCCGGGGTTGGCGGCATGAACATCACCCATTCCGAAACCTACCCGGCGTTCCTCTCGCGCTACGCCGAACGTGCCCCGAACATCGCCCCGCTGCTGCGCGCCTTCGACGCCGACGCACTGTGCCGGTGGATTCAGGAGCTGGGCATCGAAACCTTCATCGGCAGCTCCGGCCGGGTGTTCCCCACCGACATGAAAGCCGCGCCGCTGCTGCGCGCCTGGCTCAAGCGCCTGCGCGACAGCGGCGTGGTTATCCACACCCGCCACCGCTGGCTCGGCTGGGATGAAAACGGCGCGTTACGCATCGACAGCCCGGAAGGCGAGAAAACCCTCACCCCCGACGCCACCCTGCTCGCTCTCGGCGGCGGCAGTTGGTCGCGACTGGGCTCCGACGGCGCGTGGATGCTGGCGCTGGAGCAACGCGGCGTAGGACTGGCGCCATTGCAGCCAAGCAATTGTGGCTTCGAGGTGCAGGCCTGGAGCGAATTGATGGTCAGCAAATTCGCCGGCGCACCGCTGAAAAATATCGCCATTGGTTTGAACGATGATGTTCCTCGCCTTGGCGAATGCGTGATTACCGCGACCGGCATCGAAGGCAGTCTGATCTATGCGCTGTCGGCACCGATTCGTGAAGCGATCAATGTGCACGGAGCAGCGACTGTTCACATCGACCTGCTGCCCGGCCGGCCTGTGGATAAATTGCAGGCGGCGTTGAGCAAACCGCGGGGTTCGCGCTCGATGGCCAAGCATCTGCATAGTCAGGTCGGAATTGATGGGGTGAAAGCGGCGTTGTTGCGCGAGCTCACTGATGCTGCGACGTTTGCCGATCCGGCGCTGTTAGCCAGGGCGATCAAGGCGTTGCCGCTGATGCTGGTGAAAACCCGACCGCTGGACGAGGCGATCAGCAGTGCCGGTGGCGTGACATTCGAGGCAATGGATGAGCGCTTGATGCTCAAGGCGTTGCCGGGGGTGTTTTGTGCGGGGGAAATGCTGGATTGGGAAGCGCCGACTGGGGGGTATCTGCTGACGGCGTGTTTTGCCAGTGGCCGGGCGGCCGGAGCTGGAATGCTGGACTGGTTGAAACAGCGTAACTGATCGTTCCCGCATGGCGCGGGAACGATCCGATCTGACGCTTAAGGCTTACGCTTGCGCGGCCCGGTGTTGAACACCGGCACCTTGCGCACAGGCTTGATCGAAGGCTCCGGCGCCTGAGTCTCGCCGCTGTCCACCCACTTGCCCAGATTGCGCTTGCCACCGCCACCACCGGAAGCTTTCGGCTTTTTCGGTTTCTTCGGCTTCTTGATCACCTGACCACTGGCATCGGTGTCCGGCACACGGTGCTCGGGCACGAAATCCGGCTCGACCTCACGCTTCAATGTACTGCGGGTCAGCATCTCGATCGCCGACAACATGTTCACTTCATCGGCACACACCAGCGAGATCGCCTGACCAGTCGAACCCGCGCGGCCAGTGCGGCCGATACGGTGAATGTAATCCTCGGCAACGATCGGCAGATCGAAGTTGACCACCAATGGCAGGTCTTCGATATCCAGACCACGGGCCGCCACGTCGGTGGCCACCAGAATCTGCACTTCGCTCAGTTTGAAACGGTCCAGCGCCCGCTGCCGGGTCGCCTGCGGCTTGTCACCGTGGATGCCGTCGGCGTTAACGCCCAGACCTTGAAGTTTTTCGACCAACGCATCCACACCGTTGCGAGTCTTGGCGAACACCAGCACCTGCTTCCACTTGTTCTTGCGCATCAGGTGCACGAACAGTTCCGGCTTGCGCTTCTTGTCCACCGTGACAATCCACTGCTTGACGGTATTGGCGGCCACGTTGCGCGGGCTGACTTCGATGCTCAGCGGATCGTTGAGCATCTGCCCGGCCAGCAGGCGGATGTCATCGGAGAAGGTCGCGGAGAACAGCAGCGTCTGACGTTTTTTCGGCAACGCGCGGTAAATGTTCGCCAGCTCTTCGGAAAAGCCCAGGTCGAGCATGCGGTCGGCTTCGTCCAGCACCAGGGTTTGCAGCTGATTGAACTTCAGCGCGTTCTGGCGGAACAGGTCGAGCAGACGGCCCGGGGTCGCGACCAGCAGATCGACGCCGCCGCGCAGCTTCATCATCTGCGGGTTGATGCTGACGCCGCCGTACACCGCGTACGTGCGCAGCGGCAGGTTTTCAGCGTACTGGCGCACGGCTTCGTGGACTTGTTCGGCCAGCTCGCGGGTCGGCACCAGAATCAGCGCACGCACCGAATTGGCGGTGACTTTCGGCCCTTCCATCGCCAGCAGTTGCAGCAGCGGCAAGGCAAAACCGGCGGTCTTGCCGGTGCCGGTCTGGGCCGCGGCCATCAGGTCACGACCCGCCAGCACGGCCGGTATGGCCTGCGCCTGCACCGGCGTCGGGGTCTGGTAGCCGAGCTTCTCGAGGGAGCGCAGCAAGGGTTCGATCAGGCCAAGGGTGGCGAAAGTCATGGGAGTACCGTAGGAAAAATCAGAGCGGTTGTGCAAAACAAGTATGCGATGACGCGCAGTTTACCCTAATTCCCACGCTGCTCCGTCGCTATGGCCGTCGTTGGGGCAGCCGGCTCGCTGACCACCGGCAACTGCCGAGGACGCCGCCACTGCGGCAGACCGATCAGCACCACCGCGCCGATGATCACCAGCATCGCCAGCGCCTCTTCGATGCCGATGGTCTCGCCGACAAACACAATCCCCAGCAACACCGCCACCGCCGGGTTCACATAGGCATAACTGGTGGCCGCCGCCGGGCGAACGTTTTTCAACAGATACATGTAGGCGTTGAAGGCGATGATCGAGCCGAAGAAGATCAGGTACGCCAGCGCCAGCCAGCCTTCCAGCGGCGGCATGGCTTGCAGGTGTTCGCCACTGGCCGCGCTGCCGATCAGCAGCACCGCACCGCCCACCAGCATTTCCACGGCACTGGCCATCGCGCCCTGGGGCAATGGCAGGTGTTTGCTCCACACCGAGCCGAACGCCCAGCTCGCCGCGGCAAAAATCAGCAGCGCCGCGCCCAGCGGGCTCGATTGCAGGTTGGAGCCCATGTTGAGCATCGCGATGCCGATAATCCCCATCACCACCCCGGCCC
Source organism: Pseudomonas sp. IAC-BECa141 (assembly GCF_020544405.1). NCBI lineage: Bacteria > Pseudomonadati > Pseudomonadota > Gammaproteobacteria > Pseudomonadales > Pseudomonadaceae > Pseudomonas > Pseudomonas sp. IAC-BECa141. Next base: position 5,358,899 of record NZ_CP065410.1, read on the forward strand.
ACTCCAGACGGGTGTTGCGCGCCCCCCAGAAATAACCGCAGAGCAAAGTGAACAGCGGCACCGTCGCCACCGCCAGCGCAGCAACGCCCGATGCCACGCCGCTGTGTTCGGCCAGCGTCACCGCGCCGTTACCGAAACTCAGCAACAGAATCCCGATGATCCCCGCCGCTTTCCACTGCGCCCAGGTCGGCGCCGGTGCCCCGCGCCAGCGCAGGAAGGCGTACATCAGAGTGCCGGCAATCACGAAGCGCACGCCGCCGAGCATCAGCGGCGGCCAGTATTGGACACCGATGCGGATCACCAGATAGGTCGATCCCCAAATCACGTACAACGCAAAAAACGCAGCGATCAACGGCAAGGAAAAACGGCGCAGGGCAGACATGGGCAACTCGAAAGTCAGATTCAGGGGATTGGTTATTCTAGAAAGGCCAACCGCAAAAAATAAGTTACAAAACCTGTTTATAGCGCCGGTACACTTTTGAAAACACGGAGATCGACGGCCGAAACCGCGATTTCGAAAGTCTGCCATTTTCAGGAGTCCGACCTTGGACAAATACGACCGCATGCTGCTCAGCGCCCTGCTCGAAAACGGTCGCGCGTCCTACGCCGACCTCGCCCGCAAAGTGAACCTCTCCGCCCCCGCCGTCGCCGAGCGCGTGGCCAAACTCGAGGCCAGCGGCGTCATCACCGGCTACTCGGCCAAAGTCGACATGGCCAGGCTCGGCCTGCCGATCCAGTGCGTCATCGAACTGCGCCTGAACCAGCACGGCAATCCGAAGGTGTACGAGGAGCTGATCAGTATCCCGCAACTGACCGAATGCCACCGCGTCACCGGCGACCCGTGCGTGATCATGCAGGCCGCCGTGGGCTCGATGACCGAGCTGGAAGAGCTGATCAACCGGCTGGCGAAATTCGGGTTCAGCAAGACGTCGATCGTGTTGTCGAGTGCGATAGAGAAGCGGGTGCCGCTGGGGCATATCGAGGGCAACGGAAAGTAACCTTCCCGTCCCGCTCGTTCCCACGCTCTGCGTGGGAATGCCTCAACGGACGCTCTGCGTTCGGCTTTGGAAGGGACGCGGAGCGTCCCGGGCTGCATTCCCACGCGGAGCGTGGGAACGATCAACACACAATTCAATACCGCAAGATAATCCTTGAACCGGTCGATCCCGTCGGCTGTCAGCGATATCGACTCAAGGTTTCGCCAACCTTCGCGGCGGGGACTTTCTGCAATTTGCACAACAAATCATGGCTCAACTCCCGCACCCCATGCTTCTGCCGCAACTCATCCGCCAGATGCGCAAGCAAATTCGCCGCCATCTCCGCATCCGCCATCGCCCTGTGCGCCTGGCCGGTATGCGGCAGTTGGGCGAAGGTAGTGAGCGTACCGAGCTTGTGGTTCGGCGCCGCCGGCATCAAACGACGAGCCAGTAGCAGCGAACAGGCAAAGTTCTGCAAACGGGTGCGTTTGATCCGGCCCAGTTCGAAGTCCCAGAACTTCTGGTCAAACGCGGCGTTGTGCGCCAACAGGGGCGTGCAGCCGACGAATTCGTTGACTTCGTTCATCACCTGTTCGGCCGAAGGCGCGGTGCGCAGCATGGCGTTGCTGATGCCGGTGAGTTGTTCGATGAAGGCCGGGACGCGGACGCCGGCGTTCATCAGGCTCTGGTAACGCTCGACGATGCGGCCGTTTTCCAGCATGACCACGGCGATTTCCGTGGCCCGGCAGCTGCTGCTCGGCGAGATGCCGGTGGTTTCAAAGTCGATGACTGCAATGCGTTCCAAACCGGGTGGTACTCCGTTTAAATCAATTCTTGAGCAGGGCTCAATTTTTCAACAGCAGTGCGCCTTCGATCGGCACGTAACGGCTGGCGGCGCGGATCAGCGAGTTGGCGGTCAGGCCGGGAACGCCATAGGCCACCGCTTGTACGCCGTGTTTGTTGATGATGCGTTCGAGCAGCATGTCGAAATCGCCATCACCTGAGGCCAGGACGATTTCGTCGACGTGGTCGGCGGCGTCCATGATGTCGAGGGTGATGCCCACGTCCCAGTCGCCCTTGGCCGAGCCGTCGCTGCGCTGGATGTAGGGTTTGAGTTTCACGGTGAAACCGAGGTTGCGCAGGATCTGCTGGAACTGCTGCTGTTTGCTGTCGCCCCGGTCGATCGCATAGGCGTAGGCCTCGACGATCTGCCCGTGCTGGCTGACATCCGCCCACAGCGCCGCGTAGTTGAAGTGGCAACCATAGGCCTGACGCACGGTGTAGTAGAGGTTCTGCACATCGGCGAACACTGCGATTTTTTTCACCGGAGTTCCTGTGAGCGCTGACGCGCATGAGCCGGATCAGGCACCAGGCCCGAAAAAGGCGCTCAGTATGCCAGCCCGAAGGAAGGTTCCGCGAATAATCGGCCCGGGGCGATCAGGCGCCCCGGACGAATGGTGAATCAGACGAAGGAATCGTCGTCATCGAAGAACGATGAGTTGTCATCGCTGTAGTCGGTGTCGGTGAAGCCGCCCTGATCATTACCGTAGGAGTCGTTGTTGGCCATACGCTGGTCATCGCCCCAACCGTTGTTGCTCTGGTCGTTGACCTGGGCCGGCTCTTCCTTGATGACTTCGACGATTTCTTCCGGCTGCTGATTGTGATGGAACAGGCTGCTGATGCCTTGTGCCAGCATCACGCCACCCGCCACGCCGGCAGCGGTTTTCAGGGCGCCGCCGAGAAAGCTGCTGCCGGCCGCCGGGGCTGCTTGCTGCTGACCATAACCCGGTGGTGGCGCGCCGAAGTTCTGTTGCGGCGCGGGCGCACCGAAGTTCTGCTGCGGTGCCGGCTCACGCCAGCCGCCGGTGGACGTCGGGGCGCTCTGGGTCGGCGCCGGGCGCGAGCTGCTGCCACCGAAGATGCTCGACAGGAAGCCACCGCCGCTGGAGGCCGGCGGCGCGCTCTGCGCCTTGGCCGATTGCAGTTCGGCCTGCAATTGCTTGACCTGTTGAGTCAGTTGCTTGTTTTGTTCGTCGAGGCTCTTGAGGGCAGCCTCCTGCACCAGAATCGCCTGGGTCATGAAATAACCTGCGGCCGGCTGGCGCGTCAGGTGTTCCTTGATCCGCGCCTCAGCCTGGGCGTCGCGCGGGGCTGCCTCCGTTTCGGCCTGCTGCAGCCGGGAAAACAGTCCATCGATCAGGGTTTGTTCTTCGCTGTTCATGGCGACCTCGTAGATTGCCGGGGATAACGTTGCCCTCGTCCACGTCGGAGGAGGCGCTCCTCTGTAATGGAGGCAGCAACAGAATGTTTCAATAACCTTTACCGAACGTTTACGTTTGCGCAGCGAAACGGATCATCGGTTAAAGTGAGCCACTGTTTTTGACCTGCGATACCGACTGATGAATGCCTTCGATGTGCTGCGCGACTCCCTGTATTTCTTCAAACGCAATCTGGGCCGGATCGTCCAGTTGTGTCTGCCGCTGGTGATTTTCGAAGCCGCGCTGCAACAGGTGGTCGACCATGCCAGCGACCCGGACGGTTACTCGGCCATCAGCGTGATCGTCGGCCTGCTGGTGTATCCGTTGTACACCGCCGCGCTGATCCTGTTTCTCGATGCCCGCACCCGCGGCGAATCCCCGCAAACCCGCGATTTGCTGGCGATGGCCGCTCGCCTGTGGCCGCGCTTTGCCGTTCTTACTGCGCTGAACACGTTGCTGATCCTGCTCGGACTGTCGCTGTATTTCCTGCCGGGGCTGTGGCTGATGGTCACTCTGGCTTTCGGTGAATACCTGCTGGTGCTGCGCGGTTATGGTCCGTTGCAGGCGATGAAGGAAAGCCTGCGTCTGAGCCGTGGGCATTTTCTGCGAATTCTGGTGTGCATCCTGTGTGTGATGGGGCCGCTGTGGTTGCTCAAGGGCCTGACTTTGCAGGTCTATCCCGATCCGCAGAATCCGTTGATCGCAGTGCTGATCGACAGTGGCCACAGCTTCCTGCAACTGTTCACCAGCGTGGTGCTGTTCCGCCTGTTCATGCTGATCAGCGAATTGCCCGACAAACGTGACGGAATGGTCTGACCGCTCGGCGCTTGGGTGACGCGGCAGGTCTCGGGTATGCTCGGGACCACTTCCGTATCGCTACAAGCCGAGCCATGACCCGTCTACTGCGCTACATCCTGTTGCCCCTATTGCTCGCCTCCGCCCTGATCGGCACGCTGATCTACAGCCTGACCTGGCGCCCGGACGCCCGGGAAACCCTGCCGGTCAGCTGCACCGGGCAACCGCCGACGCTGGTGCCCGGCCAGGCTTTGAAGGTCATGACCTGGAACGTGCAATACCTGGCCGGCAAGCGCTACGTGTTCTGGAATGATCTGGCGCAAGGCGACGACGAAGCCCCGACCCCGGAAGACATGGCGTTCAGCCTCGATGAAGTGGCGCGGGTTATCCGCGACGAACAGCCCGACGTGGTGCTGTTGCAGGAACTCGATGACGGCGCCAAGGCCAGCGACTATCAGAACCAGCTCAAGCTGCTGCAGGAGCGCCTGACCGACCTCTACCCGTGCAGCGCTCACGCCTTTGACTGGAAGGCCGATTTCGTCCCGGATCCGCACATTTTCGGCAGCGTCGGCCGGCAACTCGCCACCCTCAGCCGCTACCGCATCGAACACGCCGAACGCCTGCAATTGCCGGTGCAGCCGGCGAACATCATCAGCCGTCAGTTCCAGCCGAAAGACGCCTTGCTCGCCACCACTCTGCCGCTCAGCGATGGCGGGCAACTGGTGGTGTTCAACACCCATCTGGATCGCGCCACGCAGCCGGACGACACCTTGCAGGCACAGGTGACAGCGGTGGCCAAGGTCCTCGACAAACACGAAAGCCAAGGCACGCCGTGGCTGATCGGTGGCGACTTCAACCTGTTGCCGCTCGGCCAGTACCGGCGTCTGCCGGTCGAACAGCGCACGCCCTACTCCGTGGACAGTGCGCTGCACCTGTTGTGGGACAGATACCCGATGATCCCGACCAACAATGAAGCCGGCGGCATCGACCGCGCCAAATGGTTGACCCACTACCCCAACGATCCCGGCTTGAATGGTCCGGATCGCACGGTCGATTACCTGTTCTACAGCCCGAAGATCAAACGGGTCGAAGCCACGGTGCGGCAAGACGATACCTTGCGCATTTCCGATCATTTGCCGGTGATTGCGAAGTTCCTCCTGCCACCCAACTGACCTCAATGAGCCTCTTCGAGATCGTCGTGCAACAACCCGAAGATCTGCCGTTTCATGTCGATGAACGAGCGCTCCATCACCATGTCCAGCGTGCGCGGACGTTCGATCGGCACATCGAGAATCTGCTTGATCCGCCCAGGCCTGGCGCCCATCACATACACCCGGTCGCCCAGCAGGATCGCTTCGTCGATGTCGTGGGTGACGAACAGCACGGTCTTCTTGCTGTTGCCCCACACCCGCAATAACAGTTGCTGCATTTGCAGACGGGTCTGGCTGTCGAGGGCACCGAAGGGTTCGTCCATCAGCAGGATCTGCGGGTCGTTGGCCAGGGCCCGGGCAATCGCCACCCGCTGCATCATGCCGCCGGACAACTGCTTGGCGTAGTTGTCGGCAAATCCCGACAGGCCGACTTCGTGCACATAGTGATCGACGATCTCCTTGCGTTTCGCTGCCGGCATGCCCCGGCGCTTGAGGCCGAACTCGACGTTCTGCCGCACGGTCAGCCACGGGAACAGCGTGTAGCTCTGGAACACCATCCCGCGATCCGCGCCGGGGCCCTGCACTTGCTGGCCGCCGACATAAATCTCGCCAGAGGTTGGCTCGGCCAGGCCGGCGGTGAGGTACAGCAGGCTCGACTTGCCGCAGCCCGATGGCCCGACCAGCACCGCGAACTGCTGATCCGGCACTTCGAACGACACTTCTTCAAGCGCGGTGAAGGTTCCGCCGCCGGGCTTGGTGTAGCGCAGGCTGACCTTGTCCACCTGCAACCTTGGCGCAGCGTGTGCCGGTACAGCGACCGGCTCGATGAAACGACGGTTGGCAGCGGTTACTGAGCCCATGCGGCAATCCTCAAACGCAAGAAGCGAAACAGTTGATCGGTGACCAGGCCGAGCAGGCCGATGATCGCGATGGCGAGAAAAATCACATCCACCTGAAAGCCGCGCATGGCCTTGAGACTCAAGTAGCCGAGGCCGCTGGACGCGGCGACCAGTTCGGCGACCACCAGATAGGTCCAGGCCCAGCCCATGGTCACCCGCAAGGTGTCGAGCACGCCGGGTAACGACGCCGGGGCGATCACATGCAGCACCGCGTCACGCCGGTTGGAGCCGAGGGTGTAGGAGGCGTTGATCAAGTCCTTGGAGATGCCTTTGGACACGTCGGCGATCATCACCAGTTGCTGGAAGAACACGCCGAAGATGATCACCGACACCCGTTGCTCCAGACCGATGCCGATCCACAGGATGAACAGCGGCACGAACGAGGTCACCGGCAGGTAGCGGATGAAGTTGACCAGCGGTTCGAGGAACGCCTGGACGATGCGGAAGCTGCCCATCAGCAAGCCCAGCGGCACAGCCACCAGCGACGACACGATGAAACCGACCATCACCACTTCGACACTGGCCCAGACATGCTGGCCAAGAGTGCCGTCGCGGCTGAGGCGCACGGCGGCCTCAACCACCCCGCCGGGCGTGGGCAGGAACATCCCCGGCACGATGCCGCCGTAGGACAACCCGGCCCACAGGCCGACCAGCAACACCCAGGCCAGACCGCTGGCGCTCCACACCACCGGCACCGGCAATCCGGTCTTCGGCGTGATGCAGCGGCTCAGCCATGAATTGCGCTTGAACATGACCAGTCTCCTAGAGCGGGCTGACGAAACGGTTATCCACCAGATCGTCGTTGCTGACGTTGTAGGGCTTGCCCTGCAATTCGCTGGCGGTTTCGTTGGCCAGTTTGATCAGCGGTGCGCTGTCACCCGGCGCGCCCGGTTTGCCCAGCAACTTCTCGCTCATGGCCTGATCGTAGAAGCGCACGCCTTGCGCGGCGGCGGCCAGTTCCTTCGGATCGGACAGGTAACCACCGACGCCCTTGGCCATGATTTCGTAGGCTTTCTGTGGATGATCCTTGGTGTACTGCACGGCTTTGTAGAGACCGGCGACCAGCGCCTTGACGTCCTCCGGCTGCTTCTCGATCACCGTGCAGTTGAGCGCCACCACATCGACGATCACGCCCGGCGTACTGCTGCTGTCGATCAGCACCTTGCCCTGCTGCTTGTCGCGCACCATCGACAGATGCGGCTCCCAGGTCACGGCGGCCGGCACGCGACCGGCGATGAACGCGGTGGCGGCATCGTCGGCGGTCATGTTCTGTACGGTGATGTCGCTCATGCTCATGCCGTTCTTTTTCAGCAGGTACGAGAGCCAGAACTGCGAGGTCGACCCTTCGTTGACGGCCACGGCCTGGCCCTTGAGCTCTTGCAGGCTCTTCACGTTTTTACCCACCAGCACGCCATCGCCGCCATGACTGTCATCCAGCGCCGCCACGGCCTTGAAGCAGAACTGCGGACGGTACTTGAGCACTTCATCAATGGTCGAAGCCGAGCCGGACAATTGCCCGGACGCCTGGGCGGCCATGTACATCGACGCCTCTTCGACCACCGGCAATTCGACGGTCAGGCCGTTTTCCTTGAAGTAGCCCAGATCCTGAGCCAGGTACAGAGTGCCGTAACCGACCCACGTGGTATGGCCGATCGACAAGGTGCCGGCCTGAGCGGCGGTGACACAGAGGGCGGAAATCGCCAGAGGACATGCAAGACGGGTAAACAAGGACTTGTTCATGGAGCACTCCCAACGCTGTTGATTTAGTTGTCATGGGCAGTACGGCCAGCCGGGGTGTCGCGATTGCACGCTGCGGTCTCTGTCGGACTCTGGCGGGCAATGCCCTGGCTGGCGAAATCGATGTTGACCCAGGCTTGGCGTCAGGAAAACGAGGAAATAGTTAGACGCGAACGATGAAAAAACTGGGTAGTGCGCACCGCGAAAGGGCGCGGCAGGCGGGGGTGCCCGAGGTGGGTGCAGATTGGGAAAAAGTCTGGCGGAGATCGTTCCCACGCTCTGCGTGGGAATGCAGCCCAGGACGCTCTGCGTCCCATTCGAGAGCTGGAACGCGGAGCGTCCCTTGAGGCATTCCCACGCAGAGCGTGGGAACGATCAGGACACGGAACGAGCGATCCGGGGGGTTAGAGGCGACCGTATTCCTGCGCCGTACGATCCAGCGCTTTCAAGGTCTTGCCCACCAGCTCGTCAATCTCTTCACGGCTGGCAATCAACGCCGGCGCCATGATCATCCGCCCCAGGGTCGAGCGAATGATCACTCCTTCTTCAAACCCGATCGTGCGGCAGCGCCAGGCGATGTCGTTTTCATTGGCAAAGCGTTTGCGCGTGGCCTTGTCTTCCGCCAGTTGCAGCGCCGCGACCATGCCCGTGCCCTGAATGTCACCTACCAGCGGATGATTGCCGAACACCTCGCGCAGGCACTGTTGCAGGTACGGGCCGATGTCATCCTTGACCCGCGTCACCACGCCTTCATCGCGCAAGGCCTTGAGGTTGGCAATCGCCACCGCTGCCGCCACCGGGTGCCCGGAATAGGTCAGGCCGTGGGCGAACACGCCGCCCTGCTCCACCAGCACGTCGGCCATTTTCTTCGACAGGATCAGGCCACCCATCGGGATGTAACCGGAGGTCAAACCCTTGGCGATGGACAGGGTGTCCGGCTCGAAACCGAAGTATTCGTGAGCGAACCATTCGCCGGTACGACCGAAGCCGCCGATCACTTCATCGGCGCACAACAGCACGTCGTACTTGCGGCAGATGCGCTGGATTTCCGGCCAGTAGCTTTCCGGCGGGAAGATCATCCCGCCCGCGCCCTGGAACGGTTCGGCGATGAAGCCGGCGACCTTGTCGGCGCCCAGTTCGAGGATCTTCGCTTCCAGCTGCTGCGCCGCCCGCAGGCCGAATTCCGCCGGGGTCAGGTTGCCTTCGTGGGCGAAGAAGTACGGCTCGTCGATGTGCGCGATGTCGGGAATCATCCCGCCCATTTCGTGCATGAACTTCATGCCGCCGAGGGCCGTCGCCGCGAGGGTCGAACCGTGGTAGCCGTTCCAGCGGCCGATCATGATTTTCTTCTCGGGCTTGCCCAGCACCTGCCAGTAACGGCGCACGGTACGGATCAGCACCTCGTTGGCCTCGGAGCCGGAGTTGGTGTAGATCGCGTGGCTGTAGTGCCCCGGCAGCAGGCTGAACAACAGCTCGGAGAGCTCGATCACCTGCGGGTGGGTGGTGTGGAAAAACATGTTGTAGTACGGCAACTGCTCCAGCTGCCGGCTCGCCGCCGCGTTCAGGTCTTTTCGCCCGTAACCGAGGTTGGTGCACCACAGCCCGGACATGCCGTCGAGGTAGCGCCGACCGTCGTTGTCCCACAGGTGCAGGCGATCACCGCGCACCATCACCCGTGGGCCTTCGTCGTTGAGGGCCTTCTGGTCGACGAACGCATGAATGTGGTGCGCTGCATCGGCGGCCTGGTAGTCGCGGGTTTCACGTGAGGTGGTCATCGCCGGATCTCCTTTTTTGTTGTGAGCGGCTGTCATGAGCGCAGTTGAAACCAGGTGGTTTTCAACTGGGTGTATTTGTCGAACGAGTGCAGCGACAGATCGCGGCCGAAACCGGATTGTTTGCCGCCGCCGAACGGCACGGTCACGTCCAGCGCATCGACGCTGTTGACCGACACCGTACCGGCTCGCAATTGCCGCGCCACTCGATGGGCGCGGTGCAGATCGTCAGTCCACAGCGACGCCGCCAGACCGTAGACGCTGTCGTTGGCCAGTTGCAAGGCGTGGGCCTCGTCATCGAACGCAGTCACCGCCAGCACCGGGCCGAACACTTCTTCGCGAAACAGGCTCATGTGCGGCTGCACGTCGGTGAAAATCGTCGGCTGAACGAAGTTGTCCGAGCCGTTGAAACTCAGCTGCCGCCCGCCGCAGACGCGGGTCGCGCCTTCACGCTCGGCCTGATGAATGAAGCGCAGAATGCTTTCGGTCTGACGGGTATCGACGATCGCCCCGGCTGCACTCGCCGGGTCCAGCGGATCGCCCGGCTGCCAGCGCTCGGCCTGAGCTTTCAGTCGCTCGACGAACTCATCGTGAATCGAGCGCTCCACCAGCAACCGCGAGTTGGCCGAGCAGACTTCGCCCTGATTGAAGAAGATCCCGAACGCGGCTTTCTGCGCCGCCAGATCCAGATCCTTGCAATCGGCAAACACCAGGTTGGCACTCTTGCCGCCGCACTCCAGCCAGACCTGCTTGAGATTCGACTGCGCGGAGTACTGCATGAAATATTTGCCGACCTGAGTCGAGCCGGTGAACACCAGACAATCCACATCCGGGTGCAGGCCCAACGCTTTGCCGGCCTGTTCGCCGAGACCCGGCAGCACGTTCAATACGCCGGCCGGTAGCCCGGCTTCCAGCGCCAGCTCGGCCAGACGCAAGGCGGAGAGCGGCGATTGCTCGGCAGGTTTGAGGATCACCGAGTTGCCCGCCGCCAGCGCCGGTGCAAGTTTCCACGCGGCCATGTCCAGCGGGAAATTCCAAGGCACCACCGCAGCGACCACGCCCAGCGCCTCGCGGGTGATGGTCGCCAGCACGTTCGACGCACTGGGAGCGACCTGATCGTAGAGTTTGTCGAGGCTTTCGGCGTACCAGCGGAACACCCCGGCGGCGCCCGGCACGTCGATGTTGTAAGCGTCCGTCACCGGTTTGCCCATGTTCAGCGAATCGAGCAGGGCCAGCTCTTCGCGATGGGCCAGAATCAGATCCGCCAGCCGCAGCAGCACCTGCTTGCGCTCGGTCGGTGAACGCCCGGCCCACGTGCCAGCTTCGAACACCTGTCGCGCATTCTGCACCGCCGAGTCGACATCCTTTTCACCGCACGCGGCGACGTCTGCCAGAAACTGGCCGGTGGCCGGGTTGATCGCGGCAAAGGTCTGCCCCGACTGCGCCGCACGCAGTTTGCCGTCGATCACGGCCTGGTACGGATAGCTCAACGCAGCGGCCTTGCGCTGCCAGTCTGCAAGCTCGAACACGGTGGTTGCTCCTTGGACTTTTGTTCTTTTGTAAACAGTGCGGGATCGATAGTCGCTCAGGCCCGCGCGCGCTAAAACCAGTAAAAATGTCTTCGCAGACAATAAAAAAGGTAACCAGCCGACAGCCCCTTCGCGCGCGTATGGGGCTATTGTTCAGGGACAAAAAAAACCGCTGACAGAACGGAGGCCGGCGGCTTACAAATTGCTTGGATGTGAAATCCGTTCGCTTTGAGGTTCACCGTGGCCGCTTACAACCTGCGTCAGTTGAAATACTTCATCACTACCGTCGAATGCGGCAGCGTCGCCGAAGCGTCGCGCAAGCTGTACATCGCGCAACCGGCGATTTCCACGGCAATCAAGGGGCTGGAAGACAGCTTCGGCGTGCAACTGCTGATCCGCCATCACGCTCAGGGCGTGTCTCTGACACCGAGCGGCGCGCGTTTTTTCCGCAAGGCCCAGGAACTGCTGCGCATGGCCAAGGAGTTCGAACAGAACGCCCTCGCCGACAACGATGTGGTGGCCGGGCAGATCGATATCGGCTGTTTTGAAACGGTGGCGCCGCTGTATTTGCCGCAACTGATTGCCGGCTTCTCGGCGCTCTATCCGGGGGTGAAAATCCGCATCCGCGACGGCGAACAACAGGAACTGGTGCAGGGCCTGACCTCGGGCACCTTCGACCTGGCAATCCTGTACAAGCACGACCTCGACGCCACCATCGAAACCGAGCCCTTGATGCCGGCCCAGCGGCCTTACGCGCTGCTTCCGGCAGATCACCGCTTCGCCCAGCTCAAGCAGGTTTCGCTGCGGGACTTGTGCCTGGAACCGATGATCCTGCTCGACGTACAACCGAGCCGCACCTACTTCGTCAGCCTGTTCGAAGAACTAGGCCTGTCGCCACGCATCGAGTTCAGCTCGCCCTCGATCGAAATGGTGCGCGGCATGGTCGGCCAGGGCTTCGGCTTCTCGATCCTGGTCACCCGCCCACATTCGGAATGCACCTACGACGGCAAGAAAGTCGTGTGCGTCGACATCGTCGAAGACGTCACCGGTTCAGGCCTCGTGGCCGCGTGGCTCAAGCGCGGACAACTGACCAAACCGGCGCAGTTGTTTGCCGATTATTGTCGGGAGCAGCTGACGGCGAAGGCTGGTCGCTGACCCTCACGTACCGCGCGGTTTGGCTCGTGCAGTGGCTTCGGCCACCAATGGGTCATCCGGCCAATAGTGTTTTGGATACCGCCCCTTCAGATCCTTCTTCACCTCGGCATAGGTGCTGCGCCAGAAGTTGGCCAGATCCTGCGTCACCTGAACCGGGCGCCGAGCCGGGGATAGCAGGTGCAGCTTGACCACTTGCCGGCCGCCAGCAATGCGCGGTGTGTCGGCGAGGCCGAACAACTCCTGCAAGCGCACGGCGAGAATCGGTGGTTGCTCGCTGTAGTCGAGGCGAATCGACGAGCCCGACGGCACGCTCAGGTGATGCGGTGCCTGTTCGTCGAGCTGTTGCGGCAGTGGCCATGGCAGCAGATTACGCACGATGCTCGACAGGTCGAGGTTGGCGAAATGGCTGAGGCGCGAGACTTTGCCCAGATAAGGCATCAGCCAGTCTTCGAGGGTTTTCAGCAGCGTCGCGTCGCTGACATCCGGCCATTGGCTGTCGCCCCTGGCGTCCAGATCGAGCTGGCGCAACAGCGCGACTCGCGCCTGCCATTGGCGCAGTTCCGGGGTCCACGGCAGCAGTTCCAGACCTTTGCGTCGCACCAGATTGACCAGCGCCTGGCTGCGGGCGTTTTCGTCGAGACCGGTCAGCGGTTCACGGCTGAGGATCAGTTCGCCGACCTTGCGCTGACGCTCGGCGCGCAACACGCCTTCACGTTCATCCCAGTCCAGTTGATCGACGGTGTGCACCTGTTCGGCCAGCACCGAATCGAACAGCACCGGATCGAAATCCGCCGCCAGATAAATCCGTTCTTCACGTTGACCTTGGCGACTGCCGAGGTCGGCGATGACGATCCACGGCTCCTTCATAAGGCTGTCGGCTTCGGCGAACAACGCCGCGCGGCCGTTGGCCAGACGATATTCGGCACCTCCGGCACGCCGCTGCTGGGCGACGCGATCCGGGTAGGCCAGTGCCAGCAAGGCGCCGAGCCAGCGTGGATGATCGGGATCGCTGACCGGTTCGCTCGGTTGCCCGCGCAGGTAGCCACGATATTGCCGCGCCAGTTGTCGGGCGCGCTGCACACCTCCCTGGGCACCGCGCGCCGCACGTTCTTCGCCGGACAGCAGCGCCAGACGACTGTGCAGATCCGCTCCGGCGCCGCGCAAAATGTCGCGCTCACCGAGCAACGCGGCAACGTCGCACGCCATGTCCGCCAGCCCCAGCGCCTGACCGCGCAACAGCAAATGGGCGATGCGCGGATGGGCCGGCAATTCAGCCATGGCCTGACCATGACGGTTGAGACTTTCACCGTCCAGCGCACCGAGGCGCTGCAACAAATCCTGAGCCTGTGCATACGCGGCGGCTGGCGGTACGTCGAGCCAGATCAGATCACTCGGCGCCACGCCCCAGCGTCCGAGTTGCAAGGCCAGCCCGGCCAGATCCGCCGAGAGGATTTCCGCACTGCCATAAGCCGCCAGTTGTTCATGCTGATCCTGCGACCACAGGCGATAACACACGCCCGGTTCCAGACGCCCGGCCCGGCCCGCGCGCTGGGTGGCACTGGCTTTGGAGATACGTTGAGTGTCGAGGCGAGTCATGCCGCTGCCCGGATCGAAACGCGGCACCCGCGCCAGCCCGGCGTCGATTACCACGCGCACGCCGTTGATGGTCAGGCTGGTCTCGGCGATGTTGGTGGCCAGCACCACTTTGCGCTGGCCAGCGGGCGCCGGGTCGATGGCGGCGCGTTGCGCATTCAGGTCGAGTTCGCCGTGCAACGGACAGAGCAGGATGTCGCTGCGCTCACCGATGGCGTCCGACAGTTGCTGATGAACACGCCGGATTTCCGCCTGCCCCGGCAGGAACACCAACAGGCTGCCGGCTTCATCGTGCAGGGCTTCGAGTACCGTTTGCGTGACGCGTTGATCGATGTATTCGCCCGGCTGGAACGGCCGGCCCCAGCGCATCGTCACCGGGAACATCCGGCCTTCGCTGCGCAGGATCGGCGCGTCGTCGAGCAAGCCGGCAAGACGTTCGCCCTCAAGGGTGGCGGACATCAGCAGAATCTTCAGCGGCTGTTCAGCTCGAAACAGCTCGCGACCGTTCAGACTGAGGGCCAGCGCCAGATCGGCGTCGAGGCTGCGCTCGTGGAATTCGTCGAAGATCAGCAGACCCACGCCCTCCAGCGCCGGGTCGTCCTGCAAGCGCCGGGTGAGGATGCCTTCGGTGACCACTTCGATGCGCGTGTCGGGGCCGACCTTGCTGTCGAGGCGGATGCGATAACCGACGGTTTCACCGACCTTCTCGCCCAGCTCGCTGGCCAGCCGTTCCGCCGCTGCGCGGGCGGCCAGCCGACGCGGTTCGAGCATCAGAATGGTCTGCCCGTTCAACCACGCTTCATTGAGCAGGGCCAAAGGCACGCGGGTGGTTTTACCGGCGCCGGGCGGTGCTTCGAGCACGGCTTCATGGCGTGTCGCCAACGCTTCACGCAGGGCGGGTAAAACTTCATCGATTGGCAACGAATTCATACTGGCTCCAAAGCAGAGCCGCGAGTATAACGGCGAACTGCCAGGCGTTCGTCAGGGTCTTAACTTCACACGATGACGCTTCGTTAACAGATGACTCAGGAGATTCCCATGCGCTTACCTTTTCGCCTGATCGGCGGTGTACTGGTTGCCACCCTGCTCACCCAGATCACTGCGTGCGGTTCGATTTTCTATCCCGACCGGCGCGGCCAGATCGACGGCAAGATCGACCCGGCGATTGCCGTGCTCGATGCCGTGGGCCTGTTGTTCTATATCCTTCCCGGCGTAATCGCGTTCGCCGTGGACTTCGCCACCGGCGCGATCTATTTCGAACCGGGCCACACGGCGCAGGTCGATCCGGCCAAACTCAAGCAAGCCATCGGCCCGGACGGCCAGGTCGATAACCTCAAGTTGCAGGCTATTCTCGAAACAGAACTGGGCCGCAACCTGCCGCTGGACGACCCGCGCCTGATCCGGCACAAGGGCAGCACCCAGCAACTGGCGATGTTCGGCCTGCAACCTGCCGCATAAGGAATCGACGCCCCCATGACCACAAGCACCGAACACGCCCGCCTGCTGCGGCTGGCGACCCGCGCCTCGGTGGCGGTGGCCTGTACGCTGATCATCGCCAAAGCCATCGCCTGGTGGCTGAGCGGTTCGGTGAGCATGCTCGCCGGCCTCACCGACTCGGCCCTCGATGGCATCACTTCGTTGCTCAATCTGCTGGCAGTGCATTACGCGCTGCGCCCGGCGGATGACGATCATCGTTATGGCCACGGCAAGGCCGAATCCTTGGCGGGCATGGCGCAAGCGCTGTTCATCGGCGGCAGTGCGGTGCTGATCGCGTTCCAGGCTTATGAGCGCTTGAACAATCCTGAACCGCTCGGCGCGCCGTGGTTAAGCATCGGCGTGATCCTGTTTTCCCTGCTTCTGACGGCGGCGCTGTTGATGTTGCAGCATCGGGTAATCAAGCAGACCGGCTCCAACGCGGTGCGGGCGGACTCGCTGCATTATCGTTCGGACCTGTTACTCAACGGCAGCATTCTGATTGCGCTGGTGATGGCCGGATTGGGGTTCGAGCAACTGGATGCGTGGTTCGGTCTGGGAATCGCGGGGTACATTTTGTGGAGCGCGATCCAGATCGCCCGGGAAAGTTTTTCGGTGCTGATGGATGAAGAGCTGCCGACGGATGTCAGTCAGCACATGCTCGAACTGGCGTGCGGCGTGCCGGGCGTGTTGGGTGCGCATGATTTGCGCACGCGGATTTCCGGCAATCACTGGTTCGTGCAGTTGCACCTGGAATTGCCGGGGGAGCTGACGCTGTCAGTCGCCCATGGCATCAGCGATCAGGCCGCAGATGCCATTCACAAAGCCTACCCAAAGGCCGAAGTGCTGGTGCACGCCGACCCGCAGGAAGTGGTCAAGGCCGCCCGGGCTCAGTAGTTGACCTGATAACCACGACTGCTCAGGCAATTGCCCTGGGCCTGGCGGTAGGCCTGCACCACTTCGGGCGCCGGTTGATAAGTCGCGGTGCGCGGGTTGAAGCCGCTCTGCTGCACCGCGTATTGATAACACTCGTAGCCATCGCGCTGAACCTGCTCCGGTGACTGACCGTTGGCCGGATACGCCTCCACGTCATAACCATTGCCGGTCGGCTGCGGTGGCTGCTGTACCGGCGGCTCGACCACCACGTAATCCTGGGTCGCTTCCTGATAGGCATAGTACGAGCCGGCAGCGAGGAACAGCAGCGAACCGCCGATCCATACCTCACGGGCGTAATCCGGCAGGTACTGAATGCGAATCCCGCGCGGCGGCTGAACCACGATGTAGCGCGGACCTTGCGGGCGATACCAGTAGCCGCCGGAGTAGAAATAGTCCTGGCCGCGATACGGCACGCGGTATTCACGATCCGGGAAACGGTCGATCACATGGCCCGGCCGGTATTGCGGGCCCGGCCCCCAGCCATTGCCATGCCCGTCGGGGCGACCCGGCCAGCGATTGTCATTGGGGCGGCCGGTCTGCCAGCTCTGGTGATAGCCGTTCTGCGGGCGCTCGTCGCGGTAGTAGCCCTGACGGGGTTCCTGGGTCTGGCGCACGGTGTCGGGACGCGGCTGGATCGGCAGGTCATTGGCCGGCAGTTGCGGCGGCGGTGGCGGCTGGCGTACCGGGTTGGGATTGTAGGCCGGACGTGGCTGATTCTGATTCTGCCACTGGCCATTGTTCGGTTGGCCGTGGTTCTGCTGGCCGTTGTGCTCGAACTGGCGGCTGTTGTCGCCACGAATAATGTCGTTGTTCTGCCGCTGCGGATTGTTCTGACCGTGCGGCTGATTGCCGCCGCCATGTCCCTGATTATTGCCCTGATGCTCCGGCCCGCGTCCGCCGCCGTCAGGACCGCGATTCTGCGGCTCATCCGCCAGCGCTTGCGCACCGACACTCACACACAGCAAACCAACACTGGCCAGACGCCAGATGCGCGACTTCATGAAATTCCTCACTGCGGGCCAGAGCCTGTAATAGAAGGTCTTGTAGCTAAGACCGGGGACGAGCACACCGGGTTCTGCTACAGGTTATCAGTCACGTCATTTATTTATTGAGCGAGACGGGCCAAATCGCGGGCAAGAAAAAAGGGAGACCCGTCGGCCTCCCTTTCAGAGAACTTCGTCCTGGCTCGACGCTTTTGACGTCGGCTCACCTCACGCCGTCTTCTGGACAGCGTGCAGCTCGGGGGCCGGCACAACCCCGGTGGGGGTGGCGGCCGCGGCGGGCCGGATTGGGCGGGCCGCAGTGGACTGTGTTACCGAGCAGTGATTCTGGTGATAAGGATAGGCGCGGAGCCGCGACAGATGATTGCGAAGATTGCTCAAATAAACACCACTTGCGCAATTTTTAACCCTGGATAGATAATCCGCCGCAATAGTTAAGACAAAGGACCGTTTGATGAGCAAACTCGACCGTTACGACCTCAGTATTTTGGCGGAATTGCAGCGCGACGCCCGCATCTCCAACCAGGAACTGGCCGAGCGCATCGGTCTGTCGCCCTCCCCGTGCTCGCGCCGGGTCAAGCAACTGGAGGACGACGGCTACATCTCCCGTCAGGTCGCTCTGCTCGATCGCAAGATGCTCGGCTTGAGCCTGACCGCCTACGTGCTGATCGGCATGGACCGGCACACGCCGGAGCGTTTCGAGAACTTCGAAGCGGCGATCCGCACCTTGCCGCAAGTGCTGGAATGCAGCCTGGTGACTGGCGTGGATGCCGACTATCAGCTGAAAGTGGTGGTGCCGGACATGGATCACTATCAGAAACTGCTGCTGGGGCACCTGACACGGATTGAGGGCGTGACCAGTGTTCGGTCGAGTTTTGTGCTGAATCAGGTGCTCAACAGTACCGAATTGCCGCTGACTCATCTGCGCAGCTGAAATCGCCTTCGCGAGCAAGCTCGCTCCCACATTTAAAATGCATTTCCCTGTGGGAGCGAGCTTGCTCGCGAAGAAGCCGGTGCAGGCGACGAATGACTGCGGCACACCGACGCAGGTCAATGCTGCGTCGTTCGCCGCTGGCGTATACTCCCGGCCGCCCTTTTAGCCGCATGCGTGCCGGAGATGCCCGATGGATCCAGCAGTATTTGAAGAGTGGATGATGACCGGACTGGTCAGCATCCTGATCATTTTCATGGGTTTCATCGTCTGGGATCTGGCGAAGAAGTCCAAGGCCGGGCGTTTCGGCTCGTTCATTCTGTTCTTCGTGCTGGGCCTGGGCGTGGCCGCGTTCATCATCAAGAGCGTGGTGATCGGCCTGATCGAATCCGGCGCCTTATAAGCGCGCCGGCACTTCTTTCCACTGGCCCTGATCGAGCCCTTCGATCGTCCAGTCACCAATCCTGACCCGCACCAGCCGCAACGTCGGCAACCCGACCGCCGCCGTCATCCGCCGCACCTGGCGGTTGCGCCCTTCGCGAATCACCAGTTCCAGCCACGTTGTGGGGATGGTCGCGCGAAAGCGTACCGGTGGGTTGCGCGGCCACAGCTCAGGCTCATCCAGTTGCCGCGCTTCGGCGGGCAAGGTCATGCCGTCATTCAATTCGACGCCGTCACGCAGGCGCTGCAACTGCTCGGCCGTCGGCACGCCTTCGACTTGCACCCAATAGGTTTTCGCCAGTTTGTGCCTGGGGTCGGCGATCCGCGCCTGCAACTGGCCGTCGTTGGTCAACAGCAGTAAACCTTCGCTGTCACGATCCAGCCGTCCTGCCGGGTAAATGCCCGGAATGTCGATGTAATCCTTGAGCGTCGCCCGCCCATCTGCGTCGCTGAATTGCGTCAGCACATCGAACGGTTTGTTGAACAGGATCAGCTTCGGCTCGGCGGGCGGTGCCTTGGCCACACGGCGCGGGGCTGAATAGGACGGCTTCGCGCCGGGACGGCGGGAAGGTGGACGCGGGGGACGGGACATAAGTGAGAAGACATTTAGCGATCAGGGCTGACAATGCTAGTGCCCCGACCGCCAAATGACCACGACAAACCGTTAGCGGAACGGCGGCTCGTCGAAGCTGCGCAGTTTGCGCGAGTGCAGCGAGTTGAGTTCGGTGCGTAGCAGGTCCACCGCTTCGATGCCGATCTTCAAGTGCTGGCTGACCGCACGCTCGTAGAACGCGTTGGCCGAACCCGGCAGCTTGATTTCACTGTGCAGCGGTTTGTCCGAAACGCACAGCAACGTGCCGTACGGCACCCGCAGACGATAACCCTGGGCGGCAATGGTGCCGCTTTCCATGTCCACCGCCACGGCGCGGGACAGGTTGATCAGCGGTCGCTCCTGGGCCCAGCGCAATTCCCAGTTACGGTCGTCGTAAGTCAGCACGGTGCCGGTGCGCAGACGCTTTTTCAGCTCCTCGCCTTTTTCGCCGGTGATGTTGGCCGCCGCTTGCTGCAACGCCAGCTGCACCTCGGCCAGGGCCGGGATCGGAATGTTCGGCGGCACCACCCGGTCGAGAATCCCGTCGCGACGCATGTAGGCGTGAGCCAGCACATAGTCGCCGATGGTCTGCGACTGACGCAGGCCGCCGCAATGCCCGATCATCAGCCAGCAATGCGGGCGCAGCACGGCCAGATGGTCGGTGATGTTCTTGGCGTTGGACGGACCGACGCCGATGTTGACCAGGGTCACGCCGTGGCCATCGCTGGCGATCAGGTGATAGGCCGGCATCTGGTAGCGGTGCCAGACCACACCGGCGGCAATGGCCGAGGCTTCGCCATGATCCATGCCTTTTTCGATGATCACGTTGCCCGGCAACACCATGCGTACAAAACGCGGGTCACGGCGCAGTTGCTCCAGACCGTGGACGATGAACTGGTCGACATAACGGTGGTAGTTGGTCAGCAGGATCCACGGCTGCACATGGCGCCAGTCGCTGCCGGTGTAGTGCACCAGACGACGCAGCGAGAAGTCGACGCGGGCCGCATCGAACAGCGCCAATGGCAACGGATCGGTGTTTTCCCAGTCGTAGAGCCCGTCGGCGATGCCATCGGTGGCGGCAGACAGGTCGGTACTCGGGAACACTCGCGCCAGCACGGCAGCGGTGACACCGGAGCCGGCCAGCTCATCGCCCTGCTCGACCACGTACGGATAGGGAATGTTCTGCTCGCTGACCCCGACTTCCACCGTCACGGTGAAGTCGTGCATCAGAGGCGTGAGCTGTTCCAGCAGGTATTTGCGAAACGCCGCCGGGTGGGTGACGGTCACGCTGTAGGTGCCCGGCAACTGCACCTTGGCGTAGGCGCGGGTGGTCTGCGGGACTTCGCCCTGGCAGTGGTAGGTCAGACGCAGTTCGGGATAACGGAACAGGGCACGTTGCTCGGCGTCGGGCTCGACGCGATCCTTGAGGTAACGCTTGAGCGCCGAGTTCAGCGCCGTGGTGGCCCGCTCATGCAGCTCGGCGAGACGATCCACGGCCTGTTCGGCGGTTTGAACGACAATAAACGCTTCGGTCACGATCAGCTTCCTGTGTTCTGACTTGCAGAGCTTCATCTTGCCTGCATCGTGGCGTCACGGAAACAGTGGCGTTGTGGCAATTCATCAATCTGACAGGTACAGGCGGGCCTGTGGGAGCGGGCTTGCTCGCGATGAGGCCATCCCATTCACATCGATGTTGACCGACAGGCCGTCATCACTGGCAAGCCAGTTCCCAGAAGGCCTTTCGGTGCCTGGAAATTGCCGTCAGAAACCTTGCGGCGTCGAGCGGGCAACAATGGCTTCGACATCCAGCCCGCGCGGCAACGCGCCGTAGACCCGTCCGCCTCCGCTCAGACGACTGGCAATGAACGCATCGCTGACCGCCGAATTCCCGGCCTCCAGCAGCAGCTTCGCTTGCAGCCCGAGGGCGATGTCTTCGGTCAGTTGCCGCGCGCGGTACTGAATGTCGCTGGTGTCCTTGAACTGCGCCTGCAATTGCTGAATGTGCGCAGCCAGTCGCTTGTCGCCATGGCCGTCGCCCAACTCGCTGAACAACACATCAAGCACGCCCGGCTCTTTCGACAACGCCCGCAGCACATCGAGGCATTGCACGTTGCCAGAGCCTTCCCACGTCGAGTTCACCGGCGCCTCGCGGTACAGCCGTGGCAGGATGCTCTCCTCGACATACCCGGCGCCACCCATGCATTCGGCGGCTTCGTTGATCATTCCCGGCGCACGTTTGCAGATCCAGTATTTGCCCACCGCCGTCACCAGCCGGGCGAACTGCGCTTCATGGCGATCATTCAGATGATCCAGCGCCTTGCCCATGCGCAGGCTCAACGCCAGCGCGGCTTCGCTTTCCAGCGCCAGATCGGCCAGCACGTTCTGCATCAGCGGTTGCTCGCTGAGCAGCTTGCCGCCGACTTTGCGGTGGGCGCAGTGATGGCTGGCCTGGGTCAGCGCCTGCCGCATCAGCGAGCTGGAGCCGACCATGCAGTCAAAACGGGTCATCGCCACCATCTCGATGATCGTCGGCACGCCGCGCCCTTCCTCACCGACCATCCACGCCAGTGCGCCTCGGAATTCCACTTCGCTGGAGGCGTTGGACTGGTTGCCGAGCTTGTTTTTCAGGCGCTGGATATAGAACTGATTGCGCGTGTCATCCGGGCGATGGCGCGGCAGCAGGAAGCAGGTCAGGCCCTTGTCGGTCTGCGCCAGCGTGAGGAATGCATCGCACATCGGCGCCGAACAGAACCACTTGTGGCCCACCAGTTCATAAGCCTGACCGGGGCCGCTGGCGCCAACTGGATAAGCCTTGGTGGTGTTGGCCCGCACATCGGTGCCACCCTGTTTCTCGGTCATCGCCATGCCGATGGTGACACCGGCCTTATGGGCCATGCCGACATTGCGCGGATCGTATTCGGTGGCGAGGATTTTCGGCAGCCATTGCTCGGCCAGATTCGGTTGTAAACGCATCGCCGGCACGCTGGCGAAAGTCATGGTCAACGGACAGCCACTGCCGGCTTCGGCCTGGCTGTGCAGGTAGGTCATGGAAGCGCGGGCAACATGGGCACCGTCCTGTGGATGAGCCCAGGGCAACGACGTCAGGCCATGTTCGATGGCGGTGCGCATCAGCTCGTGATACGCCGGATGAAATTCCACCAGATCGATGCGATGACCGTAGCGGTCATGGCTGGCGAACACCGGTTTGTTCTGATTGGCGAGGAACCCGGCCTCCATCAGCGGCCCGCCGGCCAGCGCGCCGTAGGCGTCGATCCGCGACTCGGCCCAGCCGGCGCCGAACCGCCGCGACCACTCCTGCAACGGCAGGTCGATGCGGTACAGGTTGGTGCCGTCCAGCGACGGTGGCTGGTTGGTGACTTCGTGGGTTTCGGCGAACTGATGCAGGTTCATGACGGGGCTCCTTGATCGGCCAGAGCTTCAGTTAAGCACCGCCCCCGAATCGATCAAAGTGTCATATCGGCCTAAATGCCGGCGCTTTCACCCTATCAGCAACTCAATACCCGTCGCTGCATTGCGACCTGCAGATCCTCGAATTTCACCGGTTTGTTCAGATAATCGATCGTGCCACCCGACGCGCAATGCTCTCGATCCGCCCCCAGCGCGATCATGAACACCGGCAGATGGGCGCATCCCGGCAGGTCACGAATCTGGCAGCACAGCGATGCTCCGTCGAGCGGCGGTAGCTGGCAATCGATCAACACTGCATCGAAGCGCTCGCGCTGCAAACAGTCTAGTGCCGCCACGCCGTGGTCGGCAGTGCGCACCCGGAAACCGAGCTTGAGCAACATGCCGCGCATCACCAATTGGTTGACACTGTTGTCGTCCACCAGCAGCACGGTGCAATCCTGCGGCGCGCGCTCGGTGTCACGACTGAACGCAGGCACGGCTTCCACTTCCGGCAACTCAAACTCGACATCCAGCTGAAAACGGCTGCCGCGCCCCGGTTCGGAGCGGTGTGTGAGCTTGCCACCGAGCAGTTCCACCAATTGACGGCAAATCGCCAGACCGACGCCCAGCCCGCCGTATTCGCGGGTCATCGAACCATCGAGCTGGAAGAATCGCTGATACAGCGTGGCCTCGCCCAGATCGGTAAAACCGATACCGGTGTCGATCACCGCGAAGGACAGCGCCAGGCGATTGTCCGTCGACGGTTTGCCGGTGACCCGCAAGGCCAGCCCGCCGACGCGGGTGAACTTGATCGCGTTGTCCAGCAGGCACTCCAGGCATTGCGCGAGTTTGGCACTGTCGCCGTGCAGGCGGTCCGGCAGTGTCGGCAGCACGTCGACCTTGAAGTCCAGCGATTTGCTCGCCGCGTTGCCATCGAACTGAATCCGCAACGCCTCGACCACCCCGCGCAGGCTGAAACTGCCCGGCGTCGCCTTGAGCTTGCCGGCCTGCAATTCGGTCAGGGTGAGGATGCCGTTGACCATGCGCATCATGTCCCGCGCGGAACCGGCGGCAGTCTGCTGGTATTGCTCCAGTTCCGGATCGAGCTCGACGGTCTGCATCAGCTCCAGCGAACCGATCACCCCGTTCATCGGTGTGCGCAGTTCGTGGGTCAGGGTCGCGAGAAATTCGTCCTTGAGCTTGTTGCTGTGGGCCAGTTGCTGGTTCAGCACTTCGAGCTTCTGGCCGGCGTCGAACAGGGTCTGCGCCTGTTGTTCGCGCATCGCGTTGATGCGGTCGGCCAGGGCCAGCGACAGCAGCGCCACTTCAATGGCCGAACCGATCTGACTGGCGTACATGGTCAGGAACACATTCGGCAGCAGGCCCAGGACCATCATGGTGTTGACGATGCCGCCGATCAGGAACGCCGACCAGGCAATGATGAAATAACGCGCCACCCGCAGGCCGCGCCACCAGGCGAGGATCCCGGCGGCGAAGATCACCACGGTAAAGGTCAGGGCCAGGGTCGTCGCCAGACGCAGGGCCAGGCCATAACTGGTCATCAACGACAGACCGATCACTACGGCACCGAACGCGATCAGGGCGATCAGCAGGCGATCGAGCCAGCGGCTGTGGTTCTTCGTCTGCAGGAAACTGCGGGCGAATTGGCTGCCGAACAGCCCCGCGCAACCAATGAAGAACGGCGTGGCGGCGTTGGCCCACCAAGGGTTGTCCGGCCAGAAATACTCGACCGCCGCACCGTTGACCGACAGCTGATAGAGGCCGAACGAGGCGATATAGAAGATGTAATAGAGGTAACTGGTGTCGCGCACGCTGAGATAGATGAACAGGTTGTAGACCAGCATCCCCAGCAGCACGCCATAAATGATCCCCAACACGTACAGGCGCACTGGCTGATCTTCGAGGTACGCGGTGCTCGACCACAATGTCACCGGCGCCTGGATCGAGCCTTCGCTGGACAACCGCAGATAAACGGTGCGTTGCTGATCCGGCTTGAATGCCAGGTCGAACAGGTAATTGTTCTGGCGGATCTCGCGACTGGCGAACGGCAAGGCGTCGCCGGTCTGCCGCACCAGACGATAGTCACCGGCCGCATCGGGCAAATACAGATCAAGATGATCGAGCGGCGGATACGCCAGCTCCAGCAACCAGCTGCGCTGCGCCGACGCATTGGTCGGGCGGTAATGCAGGTCGATCTTCAGCCAGAACGCCGAGCGCGAATAACCGGCATTGAGCGTGGCTTTGTCATGGGGTTTGAAGTTTCCGGCGGCGGCTTGCGCGCGGACGTCGGCAATGCTCGCCTGACCGCTCGGGTCTTCGAACACTTGCAGGGATCGACCCAGCGGGAGGCTCTGGGTGAACTCATCGAACTCGACGGCGCTTGCCAGGAGGGGCAAGCAGAACAGCAACATCAACAAATAGCGCATTGAAGCCCCAGCGTGGCTTGTCCGGTTGTGTCAGGAAGCCCCCCATTCCCTTTGAGATGACGTAAAACCGGTATTACCTGTTATTGGTTTGGATCCACTCTAGCATAGCCGTTGATGGCCATTGAGCACCATGGAAATTTTTCCTACAAAGGCTCTAGAACGGGCGTTCCAGAGCAGAGCGCCGGGCTAGAGCTGTTTGCTCGGTCAGATTGCGCCAAACGGTACCGATCCCGCTACCCGCGTTATCGGCCGGGCGCTGCGCCACAACACCCGAAAAACAGGTTTGGTGGTAAGCTCGCGCACCATGAATATCTACAGCTCACGCCCCGTTGTCCTCTGTCTCTCCGGCCACGACCCCAGTGGTGGCGCCGGCTTGCAGGCAGATATCGAAGCCCTGCTCGCTCAGGGTTGCCATGCGGCTCCGGCCGTCACCGCCCTGACCGTGCAAGACACCGTCAACGTCACTGACTTTCGCGTCCTCGACCGTGAGTGGGTACTGGCCCAGGCCAATGCCGTGCTCAACGATTCCGAAGTCGCGGCAGTGAAACTGGGCATGCTCGGTTCCCTGGAAATGGTCGACACCGTCGTCGAACTGCTCCAGGCGCACCCGCACTTGCCGGTGGTCTGCGACCCGGTGCTGCGCGCCGGCGGCGGTGGACGCCTGGGCAAGGACGAAGTCGGCTACGCCATGCGCGAACGCCTGCTGCCGCTGTCGATCATCGCCACCCCCAACCTTCCCGAAGCCCGGATCCTCGCCGAACTGCCAGAAGGCACCGCGGACGAGTGCGCTGAAAAACTGTTGCCATACATCAAGAACCTGCTGATCACCGGCGGTCACGGCGACGAAACCGAAATCCACAATCGCCTGTACAGCCGCGACGGCCTGCGCGAAACCTTCAAGTGCCAGCGTCTGCCGGGCAGCTATCACGGCTCCGGCTGCACCTTGGCCAGCACCCTCGCCGGCCGACTGGCTCAGGGCGAAAACCTTGCCAGCGCCGTGCGTACTGCGCTGGATTACACCTGGCGCACCCTGCGCGATGCCGAACAGCTGGGCAAAGGCCAGTTCGTGCCGCGTCGCCTGCCGCTGGATTTCTGTTCCTGATGTTTCGAGCCTGAGGTCTGCGCGATGAAACTACGTGGCCTGTATGCCATCACCGACAGCCAGTTGCTGGCCGGCAAGTTTCTGTCCTACGTGGAGGCGGCGCTGGAAGGCGGCGTCACCCTGCTGCAATACCGCGACAAAAGCAGCGACGAGGCCCGCCGCCTGCGTGAGGCCGAAGCCCTGCGCGATCTGTGTGAACGCTACAAGACGCAACTGATCATCAACGATGACGCCGAACTGGCCGCACGCCTGAACGTCGGCGTGCACCTGGGCCAGACCGACGGCCCGCTGTCGCCGACCCGCGCCCTGCTCGGTTCCAGGGCGATCATCGGTTCGACCTGCCACGCGCAACTTGAACTCGCCGAACAAGCCGCCAAAGAGGGTGCGAGTTACGTCGCCTTCGGTCGCTTCTTCAATTCCAGTACCAAACCCGGTGCACCGAGTTGCAGCCTCGATCTGCTCGACGAGGCCAAACGCACCCTGCACCTGCCGATCTGCGCGATCGGCGGCATCACCCTCGACAACGCTGCGCCGCTGGTGGCCCACGGCGTCGATCTGCTGGCCGTGGTCCATGGCCTGTTCGGCGCCGACAGCACCGCCGAAGTGACCCGCCGCGCCCGCGCCTTCAATGAATTATTAAAAGTCTGAGAGCCCGATCATGTCTCGTTCCGAAACCCTGTTTGCCAACGCCCAGAAACACATTCCCGGTGGCGTGAACTCGCCGGTGCGCGCGTTCAAGAGCGTTGGTGGCACGCCGCTGTTCTTCAAGCACGCCGAAGGCGCCTACGTCACTGACGAAGACAACAAGCGTTATGTGGATTACGTGGGTTCCTGGGGCCCGATGATCCTTGGCCACAGCCACCCGGACGTACTGGACGCGGTGCGCAACCAGTTGCAGCACGGCCTGTCCTACGGCGCGCCGACCGCGATGGAAACCGAGATGGCCGATCTGGTCTGCTCGCTGGTGCCATCGATGGAGATGGTGCGCATGGTCAGCTCCGGCACCGAAGCGACCATGAGCGCGATCCGTCTGGCCCGTGGTTTCACCGGCCGCGACAGCATCATCAAGTTCGAAGGCTGCTACCACGGTCACTCCGACAGCCTGCTGGTCAAGGCCGGTTCCGGTGCACTGACCCAGGGCGTACCGAGCTCGGCCGGCGTGCCGGCAGCATTCGCCAAACACACTTTGACCCTGCCGTTCAACGACATCGACGCGGTTGAAAAAATGCTCGCTGAAGTCGGTCAGGACGTCGCGTGCATCATCGTCGAGCCAGTGGCCGGCAACATGAACTGCGTACCGCCGGCGCCGGGTTTCCTCGAAGGCCTGCGCAACCTGTGCGACAAGCACGGCGTGGTGCTGATTTTCGACGAAGTGATGACCGGTTTCCGCGTCGCCCTCGGCGGTGCCCAGGCTTACTACGGCGTGACCCCGGATCTGACCACCTTCGGCAAGATCATCGGTGGCGGCATGCCGGTCGGCTGCTTCGGCGGCAAGCGCTCGATCATGGAGCGCATCGCACCGCTGGGCCCGGTCTATCAGGCGGGCACCTTGTCCGGTAACCCGCTGGCGATGGCTGCCGGCCTGACCACCCTGCGCCTGATCAGCCGTCCGGGTTTCCACGCCGAGCTGACCGACTACACCACGCGCCTGCTCGACGGCCTGCAACAGCGCGCCGATGCCGCCGGCATTCCGTTCGTGACCACCCAGGCGGGCGGCATGTTCGGTCTGTACTTCAGTGGTGCCGACGACATTGTTACTTTTGAAGACGTGATGGCCAGCGATGCAGCGCTGTTCGGCCGCTTCTTCCACTTGATGCTGGAAGGTGGCGTGTACCTGGCGCCGAGCGCCTTCGAAGCCGGCTTCACCTCGATCGCCCATGGCGAGGCCGAGCTGAAAATCACCCTCGACGCCGCCGAACGCGCCTTCGCCAAGTTGAAGTAAAACGCTTCGCCGCTGACGTTGGCCATTGCCAGCGTCAGCGTTCTCCTACATCCGCGCGCCTTTTCCGACACTCCTGCCAAAAATCTCCCATAAAGTGGGCGATATATTTCCCGCGCAGCAGAAAATCGAGTAAAGACTTTGTAAGGATGGCCCTGCTTATTTCATAATGCGCGCTTATTGGATCCCTAGACGGGTCCGCGCGCCCTTCAGAGGTAAGTCGATTCCCATGAACCGCACCGGCCGCACCCTTGCCTTGGGCTGCCTGTTGCTCCTTCAGCCGCTGCTCGCACATGCACAAGCAGGCGGCAACTCGTTGTTGATCCCGGCGATGGGTCGCTGCACCCTCAATACTCAGCCGCAAGATGTCACGCAGGCCCTCGCCGCCTGCCAAAAGGCAGCGGATGAAGGGGATGCGCAAGCGCAATACGAGTTGGGTGAGTTCTACTACGACGGCAAGAACGCGCCGCGCGACCTCAATCAAGCCCTGAGCTATTTCGAAAAGGCCTCGCTGCAAGGCCACGCCCAGGCGCAATTCAAGCTCGGCACCATGTTCTTCCGCGGCGAAGGCGTGCAGGCCAACAACATTCAGGCGTACATCGTGCTGAAGATGGCGGCGGTCAATGGCGCTGAAGACGCGCTCGACACCGCCGACGAAGTGTCCGAAAAAATGTCCCGCGAAGAACTGGAAACCGCAACCCAGGTGCTCGGGCAAATTTTCCGTAAATACCTGATGGAACTGCAGAGCGCCGACGGGCGTACGCCGTTCTCGCCCCTTCCCTGATTTCTCTATAGATTTTTCTGGCCTCTTCGCGAGCAAGTTCGCTCCCACATTGGAATGCATTCCCCTGTGGGAGCGAGCTTGCTCGCGAATGAGGCGACTCGATCTTACGGTTTACTTCTCGGGCATCGGCACCGGGAACGGCATCACGTTGCCGACGCCGCCACGGGCTTCGGTGATCTTCGGTGTCCCCAGCCGCTCCACTTCATCGATGCGCACGATCGAATGCATCGGCACAAAGCTGCGCACCACGCCTTCGAACTGCGCCTTGAGCTTTTCTTCGCTCGGGTCGACGACCACTTGCGTGCGCTCGCCAAAGACGAACTCTTCCACTTCCAGGAAACCCCACAGATCACTTTGATAGATCTGCTTGGCGTACATTTCGAACACCTGGCCCTGGTTGAGGAAAATCACCTTGTAGATTGGAGCTTCGCGTTTGGTCATGGCGGGCGGACAACATCGGGGTAAAAATGAGGGCGCGAACTATAGCATAGCCACCGGACGCACAGCGGTAGGAACCTGGGGACATGTTCCCTATAATGCGCGGTTCTTTGAACCACGTGACGACCCTATTCCATGGCCAAGAAGCTTTACATCGAAACCCACGGTTGCCAGATGAACGAGTACGACAGCTCGCGCATGGTCGATCTGCTGGGCGAACACCAGGCCCTGGAAGTCACGGCGCGCGCCGAAGATGCCGACGTGATTCTGCTCAACACCTGCTCGATCCGCGAACGTGCCCAGGACCGGGTGTATTCTCAGCTCGGCCGCTGGCGCGAACTGAAACTGGCCAACCCGGACATGGTGATTGCCGTCGGCGGTTGCGTGGCCAGCCAGGAAGGCGCGGCGATCCGTGATCGCGCCCCGTACGTCGACGTGGTTTTCGGTCCGCAGACCCTGCACCGTCTGCCGGAAATGATCGACGCCGCGCGTATCAGCAAGCTGCCGCAAGTCGACGTCTCGTTCCCGGAAATCGAAAAGTTCGACCACCTGCCCGAGCCGCGCATCGACGGTCCGAGCGCCTACGTGTCGGTGATGGAAGGCTGCAGCAAGTACTGCACGTTCTGCGTAGTGCCTTACACCCGCGGCGAAGAAGTCAGCCGGCCGTTCGACGACGTGATCGCCGAGATCATTCATTTGGCCGAAAACGGCGTGCGTGAAGTGACCCTGCTGGGCCAAAACGTCAACGGTTATCGCGGGCTGACCCACGACGGTCGCCTGGCCGACCTGGCCGAACTGATCCGCGTGGTCGCGGCAGTCGACGGTATCGACCGCATCCGCTACACCACCTCGCACCCGCTGGAATTCTCCGACAGCCTGATCCAGGCACACGCCGAAGTGCCGGAACTGGTGAAGCACCTGCACTTGCCGGTGCAGTCGGGCTCGGACCGGATCCTGGCCGCGATGAAACGCAATCACACCGCGCTTGAGTACAAATCCAAGCTGCGCAAACTGCGCGCCGCCGTGCCGGGCATCTGCATCAGCTCGGACTTCATCGTCGGCTTCCCGGGGGAAACCGAGAAAGATTTCGAACAGACCATGAAGCTGATTGCCGACGTCGGTTTCGATTTTTCCTACTCGTTCGTCTACAGCCAGCGCCCAGGCACCCCGGCCGCCGATCTGCCCGACGACACCCCGGAAGAACTGAAGAAAGAACGCCTGAACGCCTTGCAGCACCGTTTAAATCAGCAAGGCTTCGAGATCAGCCGACAAATGGTCGGTTCGGTCCAGCGGATTCTGGTAACCGACTATTCGAAGAAAGACCCCGGCGAGCTGCAAGGGCGCACCGAGAATAACCGTATCGTCAACTTCCGCTGCGATAATCCGACCCTGATCGGCCAGTTCGCCGACGTCCACATCGACGCGGCGCAACCGCACTCGCTGCGCGGCTCGCTGATCCAGTAACAGCGCAAGGAGACCGCGCCAGAGGGCTGAA
Source organism: Pseudomonas sp. IAC-BECa141 (assembly GCF_020544405.1). Classification (NCBI taxonomy): domain Bacteria; kingdom Pseudomonadati; phylum Pseudomonadota; class Gammaproteobacteria; order Pseudomonadales; family Pseudomonadaceae; genus Pseudomonas; species Pseudomonas sp. IAC-BECa141. Next base: position 5,389,752 of record NZ_CP065410.1, read on the forward strand.
TCGGTGCCAGGCTTTTTAAGAGCTTTCGCACCCACGCCGCTGGCGTTATCCTTGATTTCATCCCAATTGCCCCAGGGCGGCTAAATACGACCTTGAACGCACCCATAGAACCTCATCGTTTCATCCTCGAGCCCTTTGAGGCTCGCCGCTTCGCCAATCTGTGCGGGCAGTTCGACGAGCACCTGCGGCTGATCGAACAGCGCCTGGCCATCGAGATCCGCAACCGCGGCAATCAGTTCGAGCTGATCGGCGAACCCAAGCACACCACTTCCGCGGAAAACCTGATTCGCCGCCTGTACCGTGAAACCAAGGGTTCAGAGCTGTCGCCGGATATGGTTCACCTGTTCCTCCAGGAATCGGCCGTCGAGCAACTGGACAACCCCGCCCCCGCCGAAGCCTCCGTCGCCCTGCGCACCAAGAAAGGCATGATTCGCCCACGCGGCTTGAATCAATTGCGCTACGTGAAGGAAATCCTCGGCAACGACATCAACTTCGGCATCGGCCCGGCCGGTACCGGCAAGACCTATCTTGCCGTCGCCTGCGCCGTTGATGCGCTGGAGCGCGAGCAGATCCGCCGCATCCTGCTGGTACGTCCGGCGGTCGAAGCGGGTGAAAAACTCGGCTTCCTGCCCGGCGACCTGTCGCAGAAGATCGACCCGTACCTGCGCCCGCTCTACGACGCACTCTACGAAATGCTCGGCTTCGAATACGTGGCCAAGCTGATCGAACGTCAGGTGATCGAAGTCGCACCGCTGGCCTACATGCGCGGTCGCACGCTGAACAACAGCTTCATCATCCTCGACGAAAGTCAGAACACCACCGTCGAACAGATGAAGATGTTCCTGACCCGGATCGGTTTCGGCTCCACGGCCGTGATCACCGGCGACATTACCCAGGTCGACCTGCCACGCGGCACCAAGTCCGGACTTCATCACGTCATCGAAGTCCTGAAAGATGTGCCGGGCATCAGCTTCACCCACTTCCAGCCCAAAGACGTGGTGCGCCATCCGTTGGTGCAACGCATCGTCGAAGCCTACGAGCGATTCGAGACGCGACTGGCCGATGAAGCGCCAAAGGACACTCGCCACGATGCTTGAGCTTGATCTGCAAATCGCGACCCAAGCGTCTGCGCCGACCGAAGAAGAATTCCGCCAATGGTGCGAACTGGCCCTGCGCCAGCGCACTGCCGACTCGGAAATGACCATTCGTCTGGTCGACGAAGAAGAAGGTCGCGAGCTGAATCACACCTGGCGCCACAAGGATTACGCGACCAACGTCCTGTCCTTCCCCGCCGAAGTGCCCGACGAGTTTCTCGACATCCCGCTGCTGGGCGATCTGGTGATCTGCGTGGCGGTGGTCGAACGCGAAGCCGCCGAGCAAGGCAAGGAACTGAAGGCCCACTGGGCACATCTGGTCATTCACGGCTGCTTGCATCTGCTGGGTTACGACCATATAGATGACGAGGAAGCCGAGGAAATGGAAGCACTGGAACGCGAGTTGCTTGCCGAACTGGGTTATCCCGATCCGTACGCGGACGACGAAACCGAAACATCCCCTACTGTTACAACAAAGGATTCAGAGTAATCGCTATGAGCGAAGATCGATCGAGCAACGGGCAAAAGTCATGGCTGGGTAAACTGACTCAGGCTTTTGCTCACGAGCCGAAGAACCGCCAGGAGCTGCTTGAGCTGCTGCGCGATGCACATCAGAACAAACTGCTGGACAGCGAAGCGCTGGCCATCGTCGAAGGGGCCATCCAGGTGGCTGACCTGCAGGTACGCGACATCATGGTGCCGCGCTCGCAGATGATCAGCATCAAGGCGACCCAGACACCCCGCGAATTTCTCCCTGCCGTGGTCGACTCGGCCCACTCGCGCTACCCGGTCATCGGCGAAAGCCATGACGACGTGATGGGCGTGCTGCTGGCCAAGGATCTGCTGCCGCTGATCCTCAAGGAGAATGGCGACAGCTTCAACATCAAGGACCTGCTGCGCCCGGCCACGTTCGTGCCGGAGTCCAAGCGTCTGAACGTGTTGCTGCGTGAGTTCCGCGCCAACCACAACCACATGGCCATCGTCATCGACGAGTACGGCGGCGTGGCCGGTCTGGTGACCATCGAAGACGTGCTGGAGCAAATCGTCGGCGACATCGAAGACGAGCACGACGTCGAAGAAGACAGCTACATCAAGCCGCTGCCCAGCGGTGATTTCCTGATCAAGGCCCTGACGCCGATCGAGAACTTCAACGAGTTCTTCGATAGCGAATTCTCCGACGACGAGTTCGACACCGTCGGCGGGCTGGTGATGAGCGCGTTCGGGCACTTGCCAAAACGCAACGAAATCACTGAAATCGGCGCCTATCGTTTCCGCATCCTGAACGCCGACAGTCGTCGGATTCATTTGCTGCGACTGACGCCAATCGCTCGTTAATTCTAAGGACTGAAATGCGCTGGACAACCCGCCCCGGCTGGCCCGGTAACCTGCTGGCCGTGGCGGCCGGTGCAATCACCACCTTCGCGCTGGCCCCGTTCGATCTCTGGCCGCTGGCCCTGCTGGCGGTCGGCCTGTTCTATGCAGGGCTGCGAGAGCTGAGCCCGCGCCAGGCCTTGGGTCGCGGCTGGTGCTTCGGTTTCGGCCTGTTCGGCGCCGGCACCAGCTGGATCTACTACAGCATCCACCACTTCGGCGGCGCTTCGGTGCTGCTGGCCGGGTTCCTGATGCTGATCTTCACGGCGGCCATTGCCTGGTTCTTCGCCCTGCCCGCCTGGCTCTGGGCGCGCTGGTTGCGGCGTAACGAAGCGCCGGTGGCCGATGCCCTGGCCTTTGCGGCGCTGTGGGTGGGTCAGGAAGCGTTTCGTGGCTGGTTCCTCACCGGTTTCCCGTGGCTGTACTCCGGTTACAGCCAGCTCAATGGTCCGCTGGCCGGGCTCGCGCCGGTGGGCGGCATATGGCTGGTATCGTTTGTCCTGGCGCTGACCGCTGCACTGATCTACAACGCACCGCGCCTGCTGCAAACCCGCCGCAAAGCCTTCATTGCTGCCGGCGTGGTATTGCTGATCGGGCCATGGGCGGTGGGCATTGCCTTGAAAGGCCACGCCTGGACCAGTCCGTCAGGCGCACCGCTGAGCGTTGCCGCCATTCAGGGCAACGTCGCGCAAAGCATGAAATGGGATCCGGCCGAGCTCAACGCGCAACTGGCGCTGTACCGCGACCTGAGTTTCCGCTCCAAACCGGTGGACCTGCTGATCTGGCCGGAAACCGCCGTGCCAGTGCTCAAGGAGTCCGCCGAGGGCTACCTGAACATGATGGGCACCTTCGCCGCCGAGCGTAAATCGGCGCTGATCACCGGCGTACCGATCCGCGAGATGGTCCGTCACGAAAAACGCTTCTTCAACGGCATCACCGTGGTCGGCGAAGGCGATGGCACTTATCTGAAACAGAAACTGGTGCCGTTCGGCGAATACGTACCGTTGCAGGACATCCTGCGCGGGCTGATCGCGTTCTTCGACCTGCCGATGTCCGACTTTGCCCGCGGCCCTGCCGATCAGGCCCTGTTGCAGGCCAAGGGATATCAGGTCGCACCGTTCATCTGTTACGAAGTGGTGTATCCGGAATTCGCCGCTGGCCTGGCGGCACGCAGCGATTTGCTGCTGACGATCAGCAACGACACCTGGTTCGGTACGTCGATCGGCCCGTTGCAGCATCTGCAAATGGCGCAGATGCGCGCGCTTGAAGCCGGACGCTGGATGATCCGCGCGACCAACAACGGCGTGACCGGGCTGATCAACCCGTTCGGGCAGATCACCGAACGCATTCCGCAATTCGAACAGGGCGTGCTCTACGGCGAAGTGGTGCCGATGCACAACCTGACGCCGTATCTGCAATGGCGCTCGTGGCCGCTGATCGTCCTGTGCGTGGTGCTGTTCGGCTGGGCGCTGATGACCAACCGGATGTCCAAGACTCTCTGAGAGATCCCCCCGCTCCCACAGGTGAACGCTGTGGGGGCGGGCTTGCTCGCGAAGGCGCCGTCAAGGACACCCCATCAATCGGCGGCGCCACGCCCTCGGTAGAACAGCGAGTAACCGATCTGCCCCACCGCCTCGTTCATCAACTGCCCGCTCTGCCAGATCGACTTGAATTCCGGCAGCCAGCCGCCAAACGGTCGCGCATTGTCAGTGCCAAGGAAACCGACCGGCGCCGGCACCACTTCAAATCCAGCCTGTTGATAACTCCACACCGCTCGCGGCATGTGCCAGGCCTGGGTCACCAGCACGATACGTTTGACGCCTTCCGGCAACAGCATCCTGGCGCTGAATTCGGCGTTTTCCCACGTAGTGCGGCTCTCCCCTTCCTGCCAGCGCACTGTCACACCGAAATCATCGCGCAACGAATCGGCCATCAATTTCGCTTCGGTCGGCGGCGTGCCGTAATGCAGGCCACCGCTGGTCAGAATCGGAAGTCCGGACGCCTTGGCCAGTCGCGCCGCGTAACGCTGCCGTTCAAGCCCGACACCGGTCGGCTGATCTTCGCCCCAGGCCACATCGCCGCGCTCGCGACCGGAACCCAGCACCACAATCGCATCGGCGCGCTGTGCCAGATCTGCCCATGCTTCGCGGGCCAGCGGCGGCTCGCGCTCCAGAGCCTTGGCGCCCCATTGCACGACCACCGGCAGACTCATCAGCAAAAACCCGCCAAAACCCAGGGCAAAACACAGCCCGGCCAGTCGCGGCCGCGAACGTCGCAGCCACCAGGCCGCCAGCAACAGCAGCAAAAGAAGGCCGGGCGGCAACAGCAGTTGTTTAATGAAATAACGAAAAGGCATCGAGCATCTCCAAAGATGCCCGAAGCCTAAGTGGGTTGATACAGCGCGACAACCAGTAGGGTCGGATCCTGTTGAAAAAGATCCGCTTTTTGACCTGCCATGCGTTTACTTGGCCTGCAGAGTCCGAACCTTGACGGCGTCTCTGCCGGGCGCCTTGTCCTTGAGCCAGATGACTTTGGCCGTATGGGCTGCATCGAGTTGTTTCACTGCTTGTGACAGGTATCCGTGGGTTTCACGCTCACTGCGATCCAGATAGGCCTTGACCAGTTTGAACTCGGCGGGACTCAAGCCACGCAATTCCAGCTCCAGGGGGCGCTCGTCGCGCAGCCTTCCTGCGGTTTTTGCTGCGTCCAGGGCCATCCCCAGACGATCGATCAACCGCTCGTACAACTCGGGTTTGGTAACGTTTTTTTGCTGTGACTCCACCATCCCTCACCTCATTGAAGATAAGACTCACTCCCCAGTTAGAGCTTAGCTTCGCTGCACAAACCGGCTGCACGCCGCGACCAACGGCCCTCGCCGCGATTTGAGCCGGTCAAACGGCTGCAATCAGGGTTTCCCTAGGCCAAGCGCGGTCATGTATGCTACGGCGCTTCCTGTAACTCCACTTCCAGCTCGTCCGGCACGCCCCGAACGTCGCATTGAAGAGGATTAGGCCACCCCTATCCAGTACAAAAGTAGCCATGCACGAACAATATCAACCCCGTGAAATCGAAGCCGCCGCCCAGTCGTTCTGGGACGAGCAAAAGTCCTTTGAAGTCAGTGAACAGCCAGGCAAGGAGACTTACTACTGCCTGTCGATGTTCCCTTACCCCAGCGGCAAGCTACACATGGGGCACGTGCGCAACTACACCATCGGCGACGTGATCTCCCGCTACCAGCGCATGCTCGGCAAGAACGTTCTGCAACCGATGGGTTGGGACGCCTTCGGCATGCCGGCGGAAAACGCCGCGATGAAGAACAACGTGGCCCCGGCCAAGTGGACCTACGAAAACATCGCCTACATGAAATCCCAGCTGCGCAGCCTGGGCCTGGCGGTGGACTGGTCGCGCGAAGTCACCACCTGCAAACCGGATTACTACCGCTGGGAACAATGGCTGTTCACTCGCCTGTTCGAAAAAGGCGTGATCTACCGCAAGAACGGCACCGTGAACTGGGACCCGATCGACCAGACCGTTCTGGCCAACGAGCAGGTGATCGACGGTCGCGGCTGGCGTTCCGGCGCGCTGATCGAAAAGCGCGAAATCCCGATGTACTACTTCAAGATCACCGCCTACGCGGATGAGCTGCTGGAGAGTCTCGACGAGCTGACTGGCTGGCCCGAGCAGGTCAAGACCATGCAGCGCAACTGGATCGGCAAGTCGCGCGGCATGGAAGTGCAGTTCCCGTACAACGTCGAATCGATCGGCGAAAGCGGCACCCTGAAAGTCTTCACCACCCGTCCGGACACCCTGATGGGCGCAACCTATGTTGCCGTGGCAGCCGAACACCACCTGGCGGCTCTCGCCGCGAAGAACAACCCTGAGCTGCAAGCGTTCATCGCCGAATGCAAGGGCGGCAGCGTCGCTGAAGCCGACGTCGCCACTCAAGAGAAGAAAGGCCTGCCGACCGGTCTGTTCGTCGAGCACCCGCTGACGGGCGAAAAACTGCCGGTGTGGGTCGCCAACTACGTGCTGATGCACTACGGCGATGGCGCGGTCATGGCTGTGCCGGCGCACGACGAGCGCGATTTCGAATTCGCCCACAAGTACAACCTGCCGGTCAAATCCGTGGTCCGCACCAGCTCCGGTGAAACCAACCCGGCGCCATGGCAAGACGCCTACGGCGAGCACGGCACGCTGATCAACTCCGGCGAATTCGACGGTCTGGACTTCGCTGGCGCGTTCGACGCCATGGAAGTCGCCCTGATCAAGAAAAACCTCGGCGCCTCGCGCACCCAGTTCCGCCTGCGCGACTGGGGCATCAGCCGTCAACGCTACTGGGGCTGCCCGATCCCGATCATCCACTGCGATGCCTGCGGTGACGTGCCGGTGCCGGAAGATCAACTGCCGGTCGTCCTGCCGGAGGACGTGGTGCCGGACGGCGCCGGTTCGCCGCTGGCGCGCATGCCCGAATTCTACGAGTGCACCTGCCCGAAATGCGGCCAGCCTGCCAAGCGTGAAACCGACACCATGGACACCTTCGTCGAGTCGTCCTGGTATTACGCCCGTTACGCCTCGCCGCACTTCGAAGGCGGTCTGGTGGAAAAATCCGCGGCCGACCACTGGCTGCCGGTGGATCAGTACATCGGCGGTATCGAGCACGCCATTCTTCACCTGCTCTACGCGCGTTTCTTCCACAAGCTGATGCGCGACGAAGGCCTGGTGAGCTCCAACGAGCCGTTCAAGAACCTGCTGACCCAGGGCATGGTGGTCGCCGAGACTTACTATCGTCGCGAAGCCAACGGCGCCTACACCTGGTTCAACCCGGCTGACGTGGAACTCGAGCGCGACAGCAAGGCCAAGGTCATCAGCGCCAGGCTGATTGCCGACGGCCTGCCGGTGGAAATCGGCGGCACCGAGAAGATGGCCAAGTCGAAGAACAACGGCGTCGACCCTCAGTCGATGATCGATCAGTTCGGTGCCGATACCTGCCGTCTGTTCATGATGTTCGCCTCGCCACCTGACATGAGCGCTGAATGGTCCGACTCCGGCGTGGAAGGTTCGCACCGTTTCCTCAAGCGCGTATGGCGTCTGGCTCAGGCCCACGTCACTCAGGGCCTGCCGGGCAAACTGGATATCGCCAGCCTGAATGACGAGCAGAAAGTCATTCGTCGCGCGATCCACCAGGCGATCAAGCAGGCCAGCCATGACGTCGGCCAGAACCACAAATTCAACACCGCCATCGCTCAGGTGATGACGCTGATGAACGTGCTGGAAAAAGCCGCGCAAGCGACCGAGCAGGATCGCGCACTGGTTCAGGAAGGTCTGGAAACCGTGACGCTGCTGCTGGCTCCGATCACACCGCATATCAGCCACGAGTTGTGGAACCGCCTGGGCCACGCCGATCCGGTGATCGACGCCGCCTGGCCGGTGCTGGACGAAAGTGCGCTGGTGCAGGACAGCCTGACTCTGGTGATCCAGGTCAACGGCAAGCTGCGTGGCCAGATCGAAATGCCGGCCGCCGCCACCCGTGAAGAAGTCGAAGCGGCAGCCCGCGCCAACGAAAACGTGCTGCGTTTCGTTGACGGCCTGACGATTCGCAAAGTGATCGTAGTGCCCGGGAAACTGGTCAATATCGTCGCCAGCTAATTGGATCGGGCGTCAGGTGAGCCTGACGCCCAGTAAAACCTTTCGGGCCACAGAGTCGGCCCACATGGTTTCAAGGGGAGCAACACAATGATCAAACGCAATCTGCTGGTGATGGGCCTCGCCGTCCTGTTGAGCGCCTGCGGTTTCCAGCTGCGTGGTACCGGCACCAACGAACTGTCGATCAAGGAGCTCGATCTGAGCGCCCGCAACGCCTACGGCGAAACCGTGACGCAACTGCGTCAGGTGCTGGAGGCCAGCGGCGTCAAGATCGTTTCCGGCGCACCGTACAAGCTGTTCCTGGCCGATGAGCAGGAAAACCAGCGCATCCTCAGCTACGCCGGTGCCGGTCGTACTGGTGAGTACCAGGTGAGTACCGTGCTCTCATACGACATCCGTGGCGAAAACAACCTGCTGCTCAAAAGCGACAAGCTTGAAGTGCAGAAAGTGTTCATTCACGACGGCAACAACCTCGTGGGTTCCGACCAGGAAGCCAACGATGCCCGCCGTGAAACCCGTCGCGAGCTGGTACAGCGCATGATGCTGCGTCTGCAACAACTGACGCCGGCTCAGCTCGACGCTCTGCAGCAAACCGCCAACGCGCGGGCCAAGGCCGAAGCCGACGCCCTCGAAGCGGCGCAGAAGGCTGAAGCGGAAACCCCGCGTCAGTCGCCGCTCGAACTGCCGCAGCAGTAAGACGTTCGGGGCGCTCAGGCGCCCCGTTCGCCCTCTCTTATGAAACTCGCTCCCGCCCAACTCGGCAAACACCTGCAAGGCGCCCTTGCGCCGGTCTACATCATCAGCGGCGATGACCCGCTGCTGTGCCAGGAAGCCGCCGACGCCATTCGTTCCGCTGCCCGCCAGCAAGGATTCGACGAACGTCAGGTCTTCGCCGCCGACGCCAATTTTGATTGGGGGACGCTGCTGCAGGCCGGCGCCAGCATGTCGCTGTTCGCCGAAAAACGCCTGCTGGAACTGCGCTTGCCTTCCGGCAAGCCTGGTGACAAGGGCGCCGCCGCACTGATCGAATACTGCTCGCGCCCCGCAGAGGACACGGTGCTGTTGATCAGCTTGCCCAAGCTGGACGGCAGCGCGCAGAAGACCAAGTGGGGCAAGGCGCTGGTGGAAGGTCAGCAGACCCAGTTCGTGCAGATCTGGCCGGTGGACGCCAACCAGCTGCCGAGCTGGATTCGTCAGCGTCTGTCTCAGGCCGGCTTGTCTGCCAGCCAGGATGCGGTGGAACTGATTGCCGCGCGGGTCGAAGGCAACCTGCTGGCCGCTGCGCAAGAGATCGAAAAGCTCAAGCTGATGGCCGAGGGCGGGCAAATCACCGTCGAAACCGTGCAGGCGGCCGTCGCCGACAGTGCGCGCTTCGACGTGTTCGGCCTGACCGACGCAGTGCTCAACGGCGAACCGGCTCACGCCCTGCGCATGCTCGAAGGGCTGCGCGGTGAAGGGGTCGAGCCGCCGGTGATCCTTTGGGCTCTGGCCCGGGAATTGCGCCTGCTGGCCAACATCTCGTTGCAATACAGCCAGGGAACGCCGCTGGACAAGTGCTTCAGCCACGCCAAGCCGCCCGTCTGGGACAAGCGCAAACCGCTGATGAGCAAGGCCCTGCAACGCTATTCGGCGCAACGCTGGGCGCAATTGCTGCTCGAAGCACAGCGCATCGATGCGCAGATCAAGGGGCAGGCAGCCGGTTCGCCGTGGATGAGCCTGAGCCGGTTGGCACTGCTGATGGCCGGTCAGCGCCTGACATTGCCTGCCGAATGAAATCCGGGATCGCGCTGCGATCCCGTTTTTTATCAAGTCCGTTTCCTACAGAACATTGCGCCCTCGGTCCTATAGACAGACGCCCGAGATCGGCAGATTATCTGCCGCGCATAACCTCACTCAATCGAGAGCATCCTCATGAGCAAAAAGCCATCGAAACATGGCCACAACAAGGCCAAATCCATCGTCGCCCAACCCCTGTTCCGCAGCCGCCAGGAACGACCCACCAAGGGTAAAGGCAGCTACCGCCGCGAAGCCTTCCAGTCTGACAGCTGGGAGGCTTCTTACTTTCTGGCCGCTTGAAGCGCAGCACCCCTTCCTCATGTTAAGGTCTGCACCTGATTCGTATTCCCTGGACCTGTGCATGCCCCTCAGTCTTTCCCGTCGTTGGCCCTTGCGCCAACTGATCGCTGCCTCCAGCTTCGTACTGCTTGTCGCCTGCGCGGAAAAACCTACCGCCGCCGACGCTCAACCGCTTCAGACCGCTCCCGTTGCCACAGCCCCAGCGGTCATCCCGCCGGTAGTGCCGTCCGGTGACAACCTCGACCTGCAACCGACCCAGACCTTTGCCGAATGGCAAGCGGGTTTCCGCAAGGACGCGCTGGCCGCCGGCATCCGTCCAGACCTGTTCGACCGCGCCTTCGCCAATGTCAGCTTCGACGCCAGCGTGATTCGTGCCGACCGCAGCCAGCCGGAATTCGCCCGGCCGGTCTGGGAGTACCTGGATGGCGCGCTTTCGCCCTTGCGCGTACGCAAAGGCCAGGCGCTGATCAGCCAGTACGCCGACATCCTGCAAAGCATCGAACAGCGTTATGGCGTCGATCGTCAGGCGCTGGTGTCGGTGTGGGGGATGGAAAGTAATTTCGGCCAGTTCCAGGGCAGCAAATCGGTGATCAACTCGCTGGCCACCCTGGCCTATGAAGGTCGCCGTCCGGGCTTTGCCCATGCGCAGCTGATCGCGGCACTGCAGATCCTGCAGCAGGGCGACATCACCCCGGAGAAAATGCTCGGTTCCTGGGCTGGTGCCATGGGCCAGACCCAGTTCATCCCGACCACCTACAACACCCACGCCGTGGATTTCGACGGTGACGGTCGCCGCGATATCTGGGGCAGCCCGGCCGACGCCCTGGCCTCCACCGCGCATTACCTGCAAAGCTCCGGCTGGCAGCGTGGCCAGCCGTGGGGCTTCGAAGTGCAACTGCCGAGTGGTTTCAACTACACCCTGGCCGACGGCGCGATTCGTAAAAGCGTCGCCGAATGGCGGCAACTGGGCGTGATCCTGCCGAACGGCGGCCAGGTGCCGGCCGGCGCCGAGCAACTGTCCGCTGCCCTGCTGCTGCCGGCCGGCTATCGTGGCCCGGCGTTCCTGATCCTCGATAACTTCCGGGCGATCCTCAAGTACAACAATTCGTCGTCCTATGCCTTGGCCGTCAGTCTGTTGTCCGAGCGCTTCAACGGCGCCGGCCTGATCAATGGCACCTGGCCAAAAGATGACCTGCCGTTGAGCCGCACCGAGCGGATCGAACTGCAAAACCTGCTGACCGCGCGCAACTACGATGCCGGTGCGGCGGACGGGATCATCGGCGCCAATACGCGCAAGGCTATCCGCAGTGCGCAGCAGTCATTCGGCTGGCCGGCGGATGGTTATCCGACGCACAAGCTGCTGGAAAGCCTGCGCAACCAGTAAAAGCATCGCGGGCAAGCCCGCTCCCACAGGTTTAGAGGGGTTCGCAATATCTGCGTACGACCTGAAAACTGTGGGAACGGGTTTGCCCGCGATGACTGACTATCAGGCGATTAATCCCTACGCCTTGATCACCACATCCTGCTCCAGCATCAACTCCTTCTTCCCGGCATCCAGTCGAACCAGCGCCCCCAGTGGCAACGTCAGGTTCGGATCGCAGTGCCCGCTACGCCAGCCGGACAGCACCGGAATCCGCAGTGGTTCAAAGGTCTGCTTGAGCAAGCGGTTCAAGGCCTCGACATCCACGCCCGCCACGTCCCCGACCAGCACGCCACGCAATCTGGCCAACTTGCCTGCCAGACGCATTTGCGTCAGCAAACGGTCGATCCGGTACAACGGCTCGTTGATGTCCTCGATGAGCAGAATCACCCCTTCGCCGTCGATTTCGTAAGGCGTGCCCAGGGTCGCGGCGATCATCGCCAGATTGCCGCCCTGCAAACGTCCGTGGGCAATGCCCGGCTCCACGGTGGTCAATGGATAAGCCGCCGGGTGACTCAGTACACTGCCGGCCTTCAACTGACCGCGCAGCATGGCGAAGAACGACGTCACCGTCGGCGGTTCCTTGTCCCCCAGCAGATCGGCATTCAACAACGGCCCGTGAAAGGTCACGAACCCGGCGTAGCGACTGATGGCCAGGTGCAGCGCGGTGATGTCGCTGTAACCGACGAAGGGCTTGGCATGACGGCTCAACAGATCGTAGTCGATCCGGTCCAGCAACCTTGGCGTGCCATACCCACCTCGCAGGCAAATGATTGCATCGACCTCTTCGTCAGCAAACGCCGCATGCAGATCATTGAGCCGCACCTCGTCGCTGCCGGCCAGATAACCGTCCTTCTCGTAGACGCCGGGGAACACCCGCAAACCGTAACCCCGGGCGCGCATCCACTGAACGGCCTTTTCGGTATCGAGCGTGCCGGGGCCGGCAGGCGCAATTACGCCTATCAGCCCTTCCGACGGCAGCGCGGGCACAGGCTTGTGCGGAAAAAGGGTGTGGGTCGGTCGAACGGTCATCCATGGATCTCCCTGTGTGAAGTCATGCTCACACAGTAGTCAGGAACGGCGACAAACAGAAGAGGCCCGGCCGCGCCGCAGATTGCAGGAAAAGTCAGTAACGAGTGTAAGCCAGACAAAAAAATGCCCGCCGGGCGATAAACCCCGGCGGGCATTTTCTCATTCAGCGCTGAATCAGGAACCGAGCAGCTCGGCCTTGACCAGTTTCGCCTGTTCGTCGGCATGGTACGAAGAACGCACCAATGGGCCGGACGCGACGTTTTTGAAGCCCATCTTGTAACCTTCCTCGGCGAACCAGGCGAAGGTGTCCGGGTGTACGAAACGCTGCACCGGCAAGTGGCTGCGGGACGGTTGCAGGTACTGGCCCAGGGTCAGCATGTCGATGTCGTGTTCGCGCATGCGCTTCATGACTTCGATGACTTCGTCGTCGGTCTCGCCCAGACCCAGCATCAGGCCGGACTTGGTCGGGATGTGCGGCATCATCTGCTTGAAGCGTTGCAGCAGGGTCAGCGACCACTGGTAGTCCGAACCCGGGCGCGCAGCCTTGTACAGGCGCGGCACGGTTTCCAGGTTGTGGTTGAACACATCCGGCGGCTCGGCGGCGGTGATTTCCAGGGCGATGTCCATGCGGCCACGGTAGTCCGGGACCAGGGTCTCGAGCTGCACGTTCGGCGACAGTTTGCGGATTTCGCGGATGCAGTCGGCAAAGTGCTGGGCACCGCCGTCACGCAGGTCGTCGCGGTCAACCGAGGTGATCACCACGTACTTGAGTTTCAGGTCGGCGATGGCGATGGCCAGGCTTTCCGGCTCGTTGACGTCCAGTGGCTTCGGACGACCGTGGCCAACGTCGCAGAACGGGCAGCGACGGGTGCAGATGTCACCCATGATCATGAAGGTCGCGGTGCCGCCGGAGAAGCATTCGCCCAGGTTCGGGCAGGACGCCTCTTCGCAGACGCTGTGCAGCTTGTGTTTGCGCAGCAGGCTCTTGATGCGGTCGACTTCCGGCGAAACCGGGATGCGCACGCGGATCCAGTCGGGTTTCTTCGGCAGTTCGGTGGTCGGAATGATCTTCACCGGGATGCGTGCAACCTTCTCGGCGCCGCGCAGCTTGACGCCGGCTTCAACCTTGGGACGCGGGGCCGGGCGCTCGGTCACGTCGAGCGTCGGGATCATGGTTTGCACTGCATCAGTAGTCATATCAGTCGATTCCGCCCGTCAGGGTCGTCTGCTCAGCATAGTCGAGGTGTTTGACGAGCTGCGCGCGCAGCCGGGCACTTACCTCGGCAAATTCAATCGATCCTGCGTGCTCGCTCAGCTGGGTCATCGCCAGCCCGGCATAGCCGCAGGGATTAATCCGTCGAAACGGCTCCAGGTTCATGTCCACGTTCAGGGCCAGGCCATGAAAGGAACAACCGTGGCGAATCCGCAAACCCAGAGAAGCGATCTTCGCTCCGTCGACGTAGACGCCGGGAGCATCCGGCTTGGCCACGGCGGTCACACCGTAACTGGCCAGCAGTTCGATCAGGCAGCGTTCCATGCGGCTGACCAGATCGCGCACGCCGAAACCGAGTCGGCGCACATCCAGCAGCAGGTACGCCACCAGTTGACCGGGGCCATGGTAGGTCACCTGACCGCCGCGGTCGACCTGCACCACCGGAATATCTCCCGGCAGCAACAGGTGCTCGGCCTTGCCGGCCTGACCCTGGGTGAACACCGGCAGGTGTTCAACCAGCCAGATTTCGTCCGGGGCCGTGGTGCCACGCTCGTTGGTAAAACGTTGCATGGCCTGCCAGACCGGCTCGTAAGCCATCTGGCCGAGTTCGCGAAAGCCCAGCGTGCCCGGCATCACAGCACCATGTGCACGAAACCGGTCGCCCGCAGTTCGCTGTTGATGTTGTACAGCTGATCCTGGTCGGTCGCGACGATGTGCAACTGGATGGTGGTGTACTTGCCGTTGCTGCTTTGACGCTCGTCGACACGCTCATCATTGATGCTGGCGTGTTTCTTGACGATGTCGATGATCTTGTCTTTGTTGCCGACGCCCGTATCGCTGATCACCTTAACCGGATAATCAACCTGGGGAAATTCGATCTTTGGCGCCTTTACTTCGGTATCGGTCATGGCGTAACGGCCTCGTAAGCGTAAGCCCGGTAACGAACAAGGCCCCGCTCCGGACAGGAACGGGGCCATGCAGGTCAACTCAAATCAGTTGAACAAGCCGTAGAAGAATAGACGGATGCTATCCCACATGCGGCGGAAGATACCACCCTCCTCGACAGCGTCCAGAGCGATCAGGTCGGCGCTGTGCACCACCTTGTCGTCCAGTTTCACTTCGACTTTACCGATCACGTCGCCCTTGGCGATTGGCGCGGTCAGTTGCGGGTTCATGGTCATGCTGGCAGCAAGCTTCTTCAGCTGGCCTTTCGGCAGGGTCATGGTCAGGTCTTCAGCCAGGCCGGCCTTGACTTGGCTGGTGGTGCCTTTCCACACCGGAGCCTGAGCCAGTTCGGTGCCCTTCTGGTAGAAGGTCTGGGTTTCGAAGAAGCGGAAACCGTAGGTCAGCAGCTTCTGGGTCTCGGCGGCACGGGCCGCTTCGCTGTTGGTGCCGAACACTACGGCGATCAGGCGCATGCCGTCGCGTACGGCCGAGGACACCATGCAGTAGCCGGCTTCTTCGGTGTGGCCGGTTTTCAGACCGTCGACGGTCTTGTCGCGCCACAGCAGCAGGTTGCGGTTAGGCTGTTTGATGCCGTTCCAGAAGAACTCTTTCTGCGAGTAGATCGCGTAGTGAGCCGGGTCTTCGTGGATGATCGCGCGAGCCAGGATCGCCATGTCGTGAGCCGACGAATAGTGCTCAGGGTTCGGCAGACCGGTCGGGTTCATGAAGTGGGTATTGGTCATGCCCAGATCGGCGACGGTCTTGTTCATCAGGTCGGCGAAGGCGTCTTCGCTGCCGGCGATGTGTTCAGCCACCGCGACGCTGGCGTCGTTGCCGGACTGAATGATGATGCCGTGCAGCAGGTCGCTGACCGTGACCTGCGAGCCGACCTTGATGAACATCCGCGAACCGCCGGTGCGCCAGGCGTTTTCGCTGACGGTCACCGGGTCGTTTTCACCGATCTGGCCGCGACGGATTTCCAGCGTGGCAATGTACGCGGTCATCAGTTTGGTCAGGCTGGCCGGTGGCAGACGCTGGTCACCGTTGTTCTCCACCAGCACGTTGCCGCTGTTGGCATCCATGAGCACGTAGGATTTGGCGGCCAGTTGTGGTGGCGACGGCATCATCTCGGCCGCGAACGCGGCAGGCGAGAGGAGCAGCGGGACTAGCAGACACAGGCGTTTGGCAAAGGTGGTGATGTTCATCCGTCTCTCGAAATCGCTAATGGAAACTGCCCAAGGGCAGAATTTAATCAGATGTCTTTCAGGCTTTGCCCGAAACCTGCCTGCGCGACGATCATGCTGCGTTAAAAACAGATTCGGAATGCTCATGTAGGTCCCCTACACTCCGCCTCCTCACCTGTTTTTGCCTTGCCTGATCGCCGCTCGGCGAGCTTTCGAGCAAACCCTGCGAGCATCGCGTGTTCAGTTGCTCACTCCAGTCACCCTTGCCGGGCTTTTGTTCTTCGACGAGCCAACAACCTGGTTCACCCCCCAATCGCTGGTGAACCGTCAATCAAGTCCTACGTTTACTCGGTGACCACACTTGGCGAACCCAGGTTGGCCAGGCGCACGCTGTTCTGTACCTGGGCAATTTCACCCGGCGAACCGATCGGTCCCAGGCGAACCCGGTGCAGGGTCTGCTGATTGCGCACGATCGAGCTGATGAACACCGGAGCGCTCACCATCCCGCTGAGCTTCGACCTCAGGAGTTCTGCAGCGTCCGGGTTGGCGAACGCGCCCACCTGCAGATACTGGCCAGACGCTGGTGCAGAAGCGTTTTTTTTTGCATCGAGCTGAACTGGCACGACGGCCGCGGCGTGCTGCTGCGGCGGCGGGGTCCATTGTTCGACGGTGCCCGCCGAAGCCGTGATCACCGGGGCGCTATTCTGCGCGACTTGCGGCTCGTTGAGCATCAAGGGCGCCGGACGGCCCTTCGCGGCCCACCACTGCTGCGGGTCGATGCCTTCGACCTTGACCCGCGCGGTGCCGATTTCGGCATAACCGAGCTTCTTGGCGGCGGCGTAGGACAGGTCGATGATCCGGTCCGAATAGAACGGCCCACGGTCATTGACCCGCAGGATCACGCTCCTGTTGTTGTCCAGGTTGGTCACCCGAACGTAACTCGGCAGCGGTAGTGTCTTGTGGGCGGCGCTCATGCCGTACAGATCGTAGACCTCGCCGTTGGCGGTGTTCTGACCATGGAACTTGGTCCCGTACCAGGACGCGGTGCCGGAGGCCACGTAAGTCTTGGATTCCTGCAACGGGAAGTAGGTTTTGCCCAGCACGGTGTAAGGGTTGGCCTTGTACGGTCCGGTGTGCAGGGTCGGCGTGGCGTCCGGGATGCGCGACACATCGACGTCCCACCACGGCGCGCCGTCCTTGTGGGCCCGGTTGATGTCCAGGCCCGGCTGCGAACGCACGGCGGTGGTCGGCTTCTGGCTCGGCGAACGGCTGGTCGAACAACTGGCGACCAACACCGCCAACGCAGCGAAGGCCACCAGTTTCAGGGGTTTATTGATAGGCAATGCCCGCATTACTTGACGCCCCGTGCTTGTACCAGCTGTTCAGACAGTTGATGTACGGCCATGGCGTACATCACGCTGCGGTTATAACGCGTGATCGCGTAGAAATTCTTCAGGCCCATCCAGTATTCCGGACCGTTGTCGCCTTCCAGGCGGAACGCGGTGACCGGCATGTCATCGCGCAGCGCATCATGACTCGACCAGCCCAGCGCTCGCAACTCCCCGACGGTTTTCGTCGGCTCGATGCCGGTGGTCAGGCCTTCATCCACCTGCTCGCCGCGCACATCCGCGCGACTGACCACCGGCTCGCCGGCGACCCAGCCGTGACGCTTGAAATAGCTGGCGACGCTGCCGATCGCGTCATCCGGGTTGTTCCAGATATTGATGTGGCCGTCGCCGTCGAAATCCACCGCGTAGGCGCGGAAACTGCTCGGCATGAACTGCGGCAAACCCATCGCCCCGGCGTAGGACCCCTTGAGGGTCAGCGGGTCGACCTGCTCTTCGCGTGCCAGCAGCAGGAACTCACGCAGCTCCTTGCGGAAAAATTCGGCACGGGGAGGATAGTCGAAACCCAGCGTGGACAAGGCATCGATCACCCGGTAATTGCCGGTATTACGTCCGAAAAAGGTCTCAACGCCGATGATCGACACAATTACCTGGGCCGGAACGCCGTATTCCTGCTCGGCGCGGGCCAGGGCGGCCTCGTGCTGACGCCAGAAGTCCACACCGCGGGCAATGCGCGCGTCGGTGATGAACATCGGCCGGTATTCTTTCCACTGTTTGACCCGCTCTGCGGGTTTGGAAATGGCGTCGAGAATCGCCTGCTTGCGTTGGGCTTCGCGGAACACGGCCATCAGCTGTTCGCCGGCGAAACCGTAGTCGCGGGTCATTTCACCGACGAATTCGGCCACCTGGGGCGAGCCTTCGTAATCGCCGGCCAACGCTTCCTGCGCGCTGCCAAGGATGCCTACCAGGCCGAGCCACGGTGCGTATCGTGTCGCCCAGTCACGCATTACTTGCATTGAACTCTTCACCTTATTCAAACCTGTGCGATCCACTTGCGATGGGTATGGATCGACATCAAAACCCCAAACGCTGACAGCAGCGTCACCAGCGAAGTTCCGCCGTAGCTAATGAACGGCAACGGCACCCCCACCACCGGCAACAGGCCACTGACCATACCGATGTTGACGAAAACGTAAACAAAAAACGTCATGGTCAAAGCGCCGGCCAGCAATTTGCCGAACAGCGTCTGCGCCTGGGCGGTAATCACCAGGCCACGACCGATCAGCAACAGATAGATCAGCAACAGTGCGCAGATACCCACCAGCCCGAACTCTTCACCGAGCACGGCGATGATGAAGTCGGTGTGGCTTTCCGGCAGGAAGTCCAGGTGCGACTGGGTGCCCAACAGCCAGCCCTTGCCGAATACACCGCCGGAACCGATGGCGGCTTTCGACTGGATGATGTTCCAGCCGGTGCCCAGCGGATCGCTTTCCGGGTCGAGGAACGTCAGGATCCGTTGCTTCTGGTAGTCGTGCATGATGAAGAACCACATCGCGACCGACACCGGAATCGCCGCCGCCAATACACTGAGAATCCAGCGCCAGCGCAACCCGCCCATGAAAAGTACGAAGGCGCCGCCGGCCAGAATCAGCAGCGAAGTGCCGAGGTCCGGCTGACGCACGATCAGGGCGAACGGCACACCGATCAGCAACAGGCTGATGCCGACATGCTTGAGCTGCGGCGGCAGCGTGCGCTTGGACAGGTACCAGGCGATCGTTGCCGGCATCAGGATCTTCATGAATTCCGAGGGCTGGAAGCGGATCACCCCGGGGATGTTGATCCATCGGGTCGCGCCCATGGCGTTGTGACCCATGATGTCCACCACCAGCAACAGCACCACCCCGATCACATAGCCGAGCGGCACCCAGCGTGCCATGAACCGCGGCTCGAACTGGGCAATGATGATCATCGACACCAGACCGATGCCGAACGACGTGGCCTGTTTGGCCAGCAGATCCCAGCTCTTGCCACTGGCCGAATACAGCACGAACAGGCTCCCGGCCGCCAGGATCAACAACAGCACCAGCAACGGGCCGTCGATATGCAAACGTTGCAACAGCGTCGCCCGGCGACGCATCACATCCTCGCTGGAGAGCATGCGATCGAAATTATTCATCACGGGCCGTAGCCTCCGCACTGATAGGGCTGGCGTATTCGGCTTTCAACCGGCCGTCCTGATCCAGCAGCCAGGCATCCATGACCTGCCGCACCACCGGTGCCGCGACGCCGGAACCGGACTCACCGTTCTCGACCATCACCGACACCACGATTTTCGGGTCATCCGCCGGCGCGAAACCGACGAACAGGGCGTGGTCGCGGTGGCGCTCCTGGACCTTGGAGCGGTCGTATTTCTCACCCTGCTTGATCGCCACGACCTGGGCCGTACCCGACTTGCCGGCGATCCGGTATTGCGCGCCGATCGAGGCCTTGCGCGCGGTGCCTCGGGCACCGTGCATTACCTGCTGCATGCCGTGGTTGACCTTGTTCCAGTCCGACGGGTCGCGCAGGATGATGTCCGGCATCGGATTTTCATCCTTCGGCTTCTCGCCTTCGATGGTCTTGGCCAGATGCGGGCGATTCCATACGCCCTTGTTGGCCACCAGCGCCGTGGCCTGGGCCAGTTGCAGCGGGGTCGATTGCATGTAGCCCTGGCCGATCCCGAGAATCAGGGTTTCGCCGGGGAACCACGCCTGACGCCGGGTCGCGCGCTTCCACTCGCGGGACGGCATCAGGCCGGGGGATTCTTCGAACATGTCCAGCGAGACCTTCTGGCCGATCCCGAACTTGTTCATGTAGGCCGACAACCGGTCGATGCCCAGCTTGTGCGCCAGATCATAGAAGTAGGTGTCGTTGGACCGCATGATCGCCGTGTCGAGGTCGACGAAGCCGTCCCCGGTACGGTTCCAGTTGCGGTACTTGTGGTCGTAGTTGGGCAGCATGTAATAACCGGGGTCGAACACCCGGCTCGACGCCGTCACCACGCCCGCGTCGAGACCGGCAATCGCCACTGCCGGTTTGATCGTCGAGCCCGGCGGGTAAAGACCGCGCAGCACGCGGTTGAACAGCGGCCGGTCAATCGAATCGCGCAGCTCGGCGTAAGCCTTGAAACTGATGCCGGTGACGAACAGGTTCGGGTCGAAACTCGGTTGACTGACCATCGCCAGCACTTCGCCGGTTTTCGGATCGAGTGCCACCACCGCACCACGTCGACCGCCCAGCGCGGCCTCGGCGGCTTCCTGCAATTTGATGTCGAGGCTCAGGACAATGTCCTTGCCCGGCACCGGATCGGTACGCTTGAGCACACGCAGGACCCGGCCACGGGCGTTGGTCTCGACCTCTTCGTAGCCCACCTGACCGTGCAGCTCGGCTTCGTAGAAGCGCTCGATGCCGGTCTTGCCGATGTGGTGGGTGCCGCTGTAATTGACCGGATCGAGGGTCTTCAGCTCTTTCTCGTTGATCCGCCCCATATAACCCACCGAGTGCGCAAAATGCGCGCCCTGCGGGTAGTGACGCACCAGTTGCGCGACCACTTCGACGCCCGGCAGGCGGAACTGATTCACTGCGATCCGGGCGATCTGCTCTTCGGTCAGCTCGAACAGGATCGGCACCGGCTCGAACGGCCGGCGGCCCTGGCGCATGCGCTTTTCGAAAATCACCCGGTCTTCCGGCGTCAGCTCCAGTACCTCGACGATCACGTCGAGCACCTGCTGCCAGTCGCCGGAACGCTCGCGGGTCATGCTCAGGCTGAAGCTCGGACGGTTGTCCGCCACCACCACGCCGTTGCGGTCGAAAATCAGGCCACGGGTCGGCGGGATCGGCTGAACGTGAACCCGATTGTTTTCCGACAGCGTCGAGTGATAGTCGTACTGAATCACCTGCAGGTAATACAGCCGCGCAATCAGCACGCAGATCAGCGCCACCACCGCAATTGCGCCGAACACGACGCGACCACGCACCAGACGGGCGTCTTTTTCGTGGTCCTTGATGCGGATCGGCTGAGACATGAGGGCGGATTACTTGTGGTAAGGGTGGCCGGACAGCACGGTCCAGGCACGATACAACTGCTCGCCGATGAGGATGCGCACCAGCGGGTGCGGCAGCGTCAGCGGCGACAACGACCAGCGCTGATCCGCGCGGGCACAGACTTCCGGCGCCAGCCCTTCCGGGCCACCGACCATGAAGTTGACCGTGCGCGAGTCCAGGCGCCAGCGATCGAGTTCGACCGCCAATTGCTCGGTGCTCCACGGCTTGCCATGAACTTCGAGGGTGACAATCCGCTCGTTCGGCCCGACCTTGGCCAGCATGGCTTCGCCTTCCTGACGGATGAAGCGGGCCACGTCGGCGTTCTTGCCACGGGTATTGAGCGGAATTTCCACCAGTTCCAGCGCCAGCTCGGACGGAAGACGCTTGGCATATTCATGCCAGCCTTCTTCCACCCACTTGGGCATGCGTGAACCGACGGCGATCAGGCGCAGTCGCACAGCAATCCCTTACAGCTGGTCTTTGTTGAGCTTGGTGAAATGCTCGTGGGTGTTTTCCGGGCTGTGGTGCTTGGCGTCCGCCGCACGGCTTTGCTCGGCACCGGCCCACAGGCGCTCCAGGTCGTAGAACTGACGAGCCGAGGCGGTCATCATGTGCACGATCACCAGGTCCAGGTCCAGCAGCACCCAGTCGCTGTCGCCCTTGCCTTCTTCGCCCAGCGGCCTGGCACCCTGCTTTTTGACCTCTTCGCGAACCTTGTCCAGCATCGCGTTGATCTGACGGTTGGAAGTACCGGTGGCGATGATCATGTAGTCAGTGATGCTCTGCTTGTCGCGCACATCGATGATCTGGATGTCCTGGGCCTTGACGTCTTCCAGGGCTGCAACGGCCACCTTGACCAGCTCGTCGCCCTTAAGTGGTTCGTTGGTGTTGACCGGCTCTGGCAGCGGGGCGCTCTTGAATGTGCCTTTGCGCTTTACTTTGGTTTGGTCTTTGTCAGTCATATAAAACTCGTTTTGCTCATATATTCGGCGGCTTGGCGACACGTGGATTCGTATCAGTGAAGCACGCCTTGTTCAGTTCGACGCACGGTACAGACCGTGCGCATCGATGTAGGCCAGGACCGCGTCGGGCACCAGGAAACGTACCGACTTACCGCTGGCCAGCAGTTGACGGATCTGGGTGGCGGAAACCGCGAGCGGTGTCTGCCAGACGAATGCAATCTGTCCGCTCGGCCCCTTCAGGGCCAGCGGGTCGCTCACCGAACGCGCTGCCAGCAGGTTGCGCAAGGCATCCGGCGGTTCGCTGTCGGCGTCCGGGCGCTGTAGCACCAGGATGTGGCAATGCTGGAGCAACTCTTCCCAGCGGTGCCAAGTGGGCAGGCCGCAAAATGCGTCCCAGCCCAGAAGCAGAAAAACCTGGGTCTCGTCGGCCATTTCGGCGCGCAGCGACTCCAGGGTATCGATGGTCCAGGACGGTTTGTCCCGCTGCAATTCGCGGGCGTCCACCACCAGCGGCGGCACACCGGCTACCGCACATTCAACCATTGCCAGCCGGTCCTGCGCCGACACTTGCGGCGTATCGCGGTGCGGCGGCCGGGCGCTGGGCATCATGCGCAGCTCATCGAGCCCCAGCGCTTCGGCGACTTCCAGCGCGCCACGCAAATGGCCGACGTGCACCGGATCGAACGTCCCGCCCAGTACGCCAATGCGCCGGGGACGGGATTTCTTGCCGGTTTTCGGCGCTTTCAGATCGAGGTCGGACAAGTCAGACCGTCGCCTGGCCGCGCAACTGACCATCACCGACCACGATGTACTTCTCGCAGGTCAGTCCTTCCAGGCCCACCGGGCCACGGGCGTGCAGCTTATCAGTAGAAATGCCGATCTCGGCACCCAATCCGTATTCGAATCCGTCGGCGAAGCAGGTCGGGGTGTTGATCATCACCGATGCCGAGTCGACTTCAGCCACGAACTGCCGGGTGTCGGCGAGGTTTTCGCTGACGATCGAGTCGGTATGGTGGGAGCCGAAATGGTTGATGTGTTCGATGGCCTGATCCAGGCCGTCCACCACACGGATCGACAGAATTGGCGCCAGGTACTCGGTGCTCCAGTCTTCTTCGGTCGCCGCCACGGCTTCGATGATCGCCCGGGTACGCTCGCAACCGCGCAGTTCGACGCCCTTTTCGCGGAACTGCTTCGCCATCGGCGGCAAGAAATCCTTCGCAACACTTTGATCGACCAGCAAGGTCTCCATCGCACCGCAGATGCCATAGCGGTAGGTCTTGGCATTGAAGGCGATGCGCTGGGCTTTCGGCAGGTCGGCGTGTTCGCTGACATAGACGTGGCAGATACCGTCCAGGTGCTTGATCACCGGCACCCGGGCGTCGCGGCTGATGCGTTCGATCAGGCCACGGCCACCGCGCGGTACGATCACATCGACGTACTCCGGCATGGTGATCAGCGCGCCAACGGCAGCGCGGTCGGTGGTTTCCACCACTTGCACCACGGCGGCCGGCAGCTCGGCTTCGGCCAGACCGCGCTGGATGCAGGCGGCAATCGCGCGGTTGGAATGAATCGCCTCGGAACCGCCGCGCAGGATGGTCGCGTTGCCGGACTTCAGGCACAGGCTCGCAGCATCGATGGTCACGTTGGGACGGGATTCGTAGATGATCCCGATCACGCCCAGCGGCACGCGCATCTTGCCGACCTGAATGCCCGACGGACGGAAGCTCATGTCACGGATCGCCCCGACCGGATCCGGCAGCGCTGCAACCTGACGCAGGCCGACGATCATGCCGTCGATGCGCGCCGGGGTGAGCTCCAGACGCTCCAGCAGTGCCGGCTCCAGACCGTTGGCGCGACCGGCGGCCAGGTCCTGCTCATTGGCTGCCGCAAGCTCGGCGCGGGCGGCGTCCAGGGCATTGGCGGCAGCCAGCAAAGCGCGGTTTTTCTGCGCGGTGCTGGCACGGCCGATGACGCGGGAAGCTTCGCGGGCGGCGCGACCCAATCGGGTCATGTAGTCAAGAACGGACTCAGTCATGGTCTGCTGGGGTCTTGGCAAAGAGGAAAGCGGCAGATTATAGCTGTCGCGTCCCGGGACTAACAGCGGTGACGGGCGGATGGTCGAAATGGACGGCGATTTGCCAACGTTCAGCAGAGATTAAGCCGCGAATTGTTATCATCACGGCCTCCTCCGCCTGGATAAACCCTGTTTGCCATGTCCAACCTGACCGTTCGCGCCACCTCCGCGCGCCAGCCTGTCGGCCTTGCGGATGCCTTTTTCGACCGTGACGCCCAGACGCTGGCCCGTGATCTGCTCGGCAAAGTCATCCGCCACCGCGTTGGCGATTTGTGGCTGAGCGCCCGAATCATCGAAACCGAAGCGTATTACTGCGAGGAAAAAGGCAGCCATGCGTCCCTCGGCTACACGGAAAAGCGTAAGGCTTTGTTTCTGGATGGCGGCCACATCTATATGTACTACGCCCGTGGCGGCGACTCACTGAACTTCAGTGCGCAGGGTCCGGGCAATGCGGTGCTGATCAAATCGGCCTATCCGTGGGTCGACGAGATCAGCGGCCCGGCCAGTCTGGCGCAGATGCTGCTGAACAACCCCGATGCTCAGGGTCGCCCGCGCCCCTCGCAGAAACTGTGTGCCGGGCAGACGCTGCTGTGCAAGGCGCTGGGGCTGAAAGTGCCGGTGTGGGATGCCAAGCGCTTCGACCACGAAATCCTGCTGGTGGAAAACACCGGCCCTGCGCCCACTCATGTGATTCAGACCACCCGCCTGGGCATTCCCCATGGCCGTGACGAGCACTTGATGTATCGCTTCGTCGATGCTGCCTATGCCCAGT
Organism: Pseudomonas sp. IAC-BECa141; assembly: GCF_020544405.1. Taxonomy (NCBI): domain Bacteria; kingdom Pseudomonadati; phylum Pseudomonadota; class Gammaproteobacteria; order Pseudomonadales; family Pseudomonadaceae; genus Pseudomonas; species Pseudomonas sp. IAC-BECa141. The sequence continues at coordinate 5,414,967 of NZ_CP065410.1, forward strand.
GGTGCACGCGGAACCCGCTGCGTCGGGTCAGGTCGAAGGTCGCGATTATTTTCTGCTGTGATTGCACACCCCTGCGGCACGCCGGCCAGGGACATCAATGAAATGGAGTGGTTTGTATGGGCCCATGGCTCGATAGCGTGACCGGATGGCTGGCCGCCAACCCACAATGGCTGGCGGCCGCGGTGCTCATTGTGGCGTTTGTGGAATGTCTGGCGATTGCCGGACTGATCGTGCCCGGCACAGTGCTGCTGTTCGCCGTGGCAGTGCTGGCCGGCAGCGGTGCACTGTCGTTGAGCGAGACCCTGTTGCTGGGCTTTCTCGGCGGGATTCTCGGCGACGTGATTTCGTATTTCCTCGGCCGTCACTTCCACCAGAACATCCGGCGTCTGCCGGGCCTGCGCCATCACCCGGAATGGATGGCCGGCGCGGAAACCTATTTCCAGCGCTACGGCATCGCCAGCCTGTTGGTCGGGCGCTTCATCGGCCCGTTACGCCCGATGTTGCCGATGGTCGCCGGCATGTGCGACATGCCCTTCCCACGCTTCGCCGCCGTCAGTCTGCTGGCAGCAGCAGGCTGGAGCCTCGCGTACCTGTTGCCGGGCTGGGCCACCGGGGCGGCGATTCGCCTGCCCTTGCCGGAAGGTTTCTGGCTACAGGCCGGGATCGTCGCCGGCAGCATCGCCGTCATGGTCGGCCTGAGCGCCAACAGCAGCCTGCGCCGTCATCGCCGGGCGACGATCTGGATCAGCAGCATGAGCCTGCTGATCCTGATCGGCCTGTTCATCGGCTACCCGTATCTGAGCGCCCTCGATCAGGGCGTCATGACCCTGGTGCAGGAACATCGCCGCCCGGCGCTGGATGAAGTGGCGGTGGTGTTCACCCTGATCGGTGAATTCCGCAACATGTTGCTGTTCAGCGCCCTGCTGACTGCGCTGCTGTTGCTGTGCCGTCAGTGGCGCCATGCCATTTTCGTGGGCGGCACCCTGCTCGTCACGGCCCTGGCCAACACCGGAACCAAACTGTTTTTCGCCCGGGTACGCCCGGAAGTACTGACCGATCCGCTTACCAGCTACAGCATGCCCAGCGGCCATGCGTCCGGCTCGTTCGCGCTGTTCCTGGCCCTGGCCGTACTCGCCGGACGCGGGCAACCGCCAAGGCTGCGACTGACCTGGCTGCTGATCGGCTGCATTCCGGCACTGGCGATTGCCCTGTCGCGGGTGTATCTGGGCGCCCACTGGCCGACGGATGTGCTGGCCGGCGCCATGCTCGCAGCCTGCGTATGCGCCGCCGGGCTCTGGCTCAGTCAACGGCAAACGCCGCTCGGCGCCATGCCACAAAAAGTCTGGTGGCTGGTGCTGCCGGCGCTGGTCGCCCTGTTCGGTTTCTTCGTGCTGCGACACTTGCCGCATACATTGCTGCGCTATTCGTACTAGGCAGCAGAAGAAACCGGCGAAGGGTTGATCCTCAGGATGAACGACACGTTTTCGGCGTCATACGCATTGTGGCCGGTGTCGTTCGGATTCTGATCGAGGAAGTACCGCAGACCTTGCTTCGTTGCATGTTGAAAAAGTCTTTTCTGTTTCTCGACACTGAACAACGCCACAGAAACAGGATTGGAAGGAAAGTCACCAAGGTCTTTCAACTTTCCCGCATAGGTCTCCACTTCGAAGTAACTGCCGACATCCTTGTCCAGAACAAGATGCCGGTTTTTCTGGTCCAGGCGTACCCGCCAATCGAAATAACGACCGGCCGTCTTGACGTTGAGGGAGTAGCGCCCCCGAGATTCCGGTACAAACTCGAACAATAGCGGTTCGGCATCATCATGGTCCGCGAGTGTCACAATGCGTGATGCAACTTCATCACCCAGAGAAATTTCTGCTTCCAGTCGCTGCCCCGTGGTAATTCGCGAATACTTCAAACGACTTTCCATCACCTGATAATTAATAACCAGAGGAAGACCACCCGAAAAAAGATGCCCCGTAAACTTGATACTTTCCGAATCAGACATATAGCAACTCTCTCACCATAAAAAGTAAATCAAATAACGTCAGCAAGTCATTTGACTGCGGTAGACATAGTGGCACTCAACACACTTTTGACACGCTTGCGCTTGCGCCGCTCAAGGATCATCGAATCCGCGTAATAACCTGCATTCCTGATGATGGTATCGGTGTTCTGATCAACACCAGCGTGCTTGAAAATATACTTTCCGGCGATATCGTCCCAGAAGGCCCACTCATCTTCGTAAATTGTCATTTCGCTCTCCTTTGCGATCTACCCGCCCTGGCGGAAAAATCAAAAACTAGATGAATAGCGACTGACAAACAACCTGCAGCCACTTTCAACACAATACAAAAAACAACAACACAATCCGCAAAACATTAACAACTGAACAACACTGCACTTCATGTCAGATTCTTTCTGACATTTCACTGAAGAGCATTGATCTTGGCCAAACCTTTCATATCCAGCACGGAAACTATTCTTACAGCCCAACTTACAATTTCCGACATTACTGATACTTCTCTTTCATCTCCCGAAGCCTCACTCAAAACATCGGGAAAATCCCCCACCCTGCGAGACGTGGACCAGCTGTTCGGACCACTGCGTTTTGGTGAAATAACGGCCAGTCGCCAGACACTGGCGTCCTTGGGAGCGCAGATCAACGGCCACGCCATCAGCGCGGCCAACACCTACTTCCCCGCGCCTGACCAGTCCTTTACCGACGGACTGGCTTTTGACCCGTTACGGGTTGAGCAGCGAATCAGATCGGTCGACAGCCAGGAGCGCCAGCACGTACCGGAGCTGCTCTATGAAATCGTCACGCAGCGCTCACCCGATGCCCCACCGCTGATGCGCGAAATGCCAGCGGGCGATGCAGCAGATCCGATGAACCGGATCAATCGATTGCTGACCGCCACCCAGCGCCTGGACATCCGCCGAAGCCCGTTGACGGAAAACCTGCCGACCTGGATCGACAAAGGCAAAAGTCGCGGAATGACCGGCATGGGCGTCGGAATGCAGGCTTACGGACTGTACAGCGCTTACATGGGTGCCCTTGAGGCAGTCAAAAAAGGAGAGATGGGTGAGTTTTGGCTCAATGTCGGCGGCGGCGTGTCAGAAATTCTCTCCCTTGGAGTCGAATACGCACTTGGCAAAAGCGGCGAAAAAATGATCCGCCTTGGCTATGAGACATTCGAGAAATTCGCCAAGACCTCCACAGGCAAGTGGCTCAGCCGCGGGGCGGGGCTGATCGCCAGCGCGATCACACTGCCCTTCGATATCTATACCGCCATCAAGTCGTTCAACGATGCCGCCAAGGCCAAAGGCAAGGAGGCACAGGATCTTTACGTCGCCGGCGGGTTGAGCGTGTTCAGTGGCGCGTTGTCGCTCGCTCTTGGCTGCGCAGCACTGATGGGCTTCCAGGCTGCCGGCCCGGTGGGAATCGCCGCAGCCGCATTGATGATTGTCGGCGCCAGAGTCTATGGCGCCGCCAGGATGGTCGACGACATCGACGACTACATCGAACTGACCGTGAACGAGCGCTGGCGCGCCGGCTGGTTCGCATTCACCGGCCAGCAGCAGGATCAGGCGATGATGGATCGCTACCTGATCGCCAAGACCACCAGCGACTACGCCAAAGCCCTGAAAACACGCAGTCTCAGCTGGCTCGACAATGAGTTGAAGGAGAGTGTCGATGCCATCGTCGATGGCCGCTACGAAGTCAAGCTGCAACCCACCCGCGTCTATCGCTACCAGTGGGACACCAGCAAGGGCGAAGCGCCCTACAAGATCGAGAACCTGCCGGTTACTCAGGAAATCGACGACACCTACGACGCAAGGAAAGGACTGCCGGTCGCTGACAATCTCATCACCAAGGGCGTCATCCATCCTGACAAAGGTGTTTTCTGGAGTTTGGGCGGTGGTCACGACACGGTGCAGGGCGTGAAGGACAAGCCGAACTTTTTCAGTTACTCCACCGGCAGAAAAGCCCTGAGCGGCGGCGACAAGAATGACTCGTTTCTTTTTCAGTCGGCATCGGAAAATCTTTCAAGCGATCCGATCAGAGCCAGCGAATTGTCGGGTGGTGAGGGCATCGACCTGCTGTGGCTTCAAGGCAAGCACCGACACGAAGACCATGTAGCAGAGCCACCACGGCACAAGGGCTATGACGTCGACCTGAAAAACGGCACGCTGTCCCTGCTGCCCATGAACCCGGCGCAAGAACCCGTACTGCACTCGACACTCAGCTCCATCGAAAAAGTCGAGACCCTTGCCGGCGCGATCAATCGCGTGACGGGCTCCGATCAGGCCGACACCATCGCTGCCAACGGCAATGATCACATCGAAGCCGGCGCCGGGGACGACCTTGTTTCCGTGCGCGGTCTGCGTGCGGTCGTCGATGGAGGCAGCGGCAACGACGTCTACTATCTGGACCCGAGCAGTCTCAAGGTATCCATACGCGAAGACGGCAAGGAACCGAGCAACGTTTATCTGGGCGTGACTCTTGAAGCCATCCAGCGCTGGTTCATCCGCGATGAAAGCATGGTCATCGAATCACTGCGCGCCGATGATTTCCGAACGCCCCTGCGTGAGCTGACATGCGAGGCGGTCTACCGGAACCTCGACGGCAAACGCGCGTTGCAAAATGACAAATGGGTGTTCATCACTCAGGACGGCTACCACCTGCAGCCGATCTGGCCAGAGATGATAGAGGAGTCGGGCGATCTGCCCCTGAGCGTCGTCATCCTCAGCGCCGGCACCGCCAAAGCCTCGCCGGTACAGGTCAACGATCGCCCTTATCGCCTTTCGGACAAACCGCTCTCGAACTACTTCGTCAGCCGCCAGAGCCGACACACCATTCTGATGGCGCCACAGAATGACAAACCCGCCCACAGTACGTTGTATGTCGACTACGACAGCACTGAAATCAACGAAGTCCGCGCCATCTATACGGTTACAAAAACGACGCACGGAGCCTTCACGTTTCTTTCCTATACAAACATGCACTTCGACCTCACGTTCAAACAGGGCGGCGGCATGCTTTCACTGCACGGAGCCGTCAGAGAAAGTCCCGGCCGCAAAACCGACAGAGGCGCCGGGATCATGGCCTCCGGCTGGCAACTGAACCATTCTCTGACGCTGGTCATGCGTGACAGCACGTCCTATCGGCTCGACTACCCCTACAACTCATACTTCAATGACGCCCGCCATCCTGGCTATACCAGCGTGCAAAGCCCGACCTCCTTGCGTGAACGAGCGGGCCGCTACATTTTCGTCAGGCCCTCGGTCGAAAAGCGCCAGCTGAAGACAACCGCGCAACGGGTCGAATTCAGGAATGCCGAGCACAACGCAACGTACTGGCTGGAGGGACGCTCCTCCACCTACGAGTTGTTGCCTGCCAGCCATACCTCCATTCGCCTGTCGACAGCGCAAGCGGATGCCCGCGTCACGGGGTCTTCCACCTGGCACATTCACACGCAACATCTTCAGGAACAGATCAACCGACGCGACCTTGTCATCAAGGACAATCTGCTGAAGATCGGCAGCATTCAGTTTCATCTGCCGGACAGCAACGATCCGACACTGCCAATTGAAACCATCGAGGTCATGATTTCTTCCGGCAACTGTTATCGCGTCAATGCCTTGTTCGAGCTGATTGGTCTGTATGCCGTCGACGCCCGGAGCTATCCGTCGATTGAAGCGATTGCCCGGGATATTCAGGATCATCACCAACGTGACGAACTTGAAACCATTCAGGTAAAGGTCCGCAACATTCGCCTGCTCGACACGTCTCCCGGCAAGATTATCTACAACCCCGAAACCCGCATCTGGAGTACAGAAGAAGCTCCATCGCGCTCGATTCCGATCGGGCATCTGATTATTGTCAAGGAATGACACCATGCGACCAAAATCACCCTCCTCGTCCACTCCGCCACGCGTCAACACGTCCTCGGACCCGGACACTCAAGCGCCCCGATTGCGAACGCCGGCACCAGAATTGCACCCGCCACATTCATCGTCCAACCCGGCCGTTTCACGAAACATCAACCCGGCAAACACGCCTTCAGGTCCGGCAATACCCGAACCACCCCGGATCGACATCTCGGATTTATCGGACCTTTCGCGAGCAACGGCGAGCGGACTGAGCAGTTACCTGTTGAAACCGGCAATGCTGCGTAACATGCAGCCTGCCAACGAAGAAGGCCTGCGCTACATCGTCGGCCGTAAATTCGTCGATGTGAAAGACAGCGGAACGGTGTATGTGGAGTTCGACACGGACCTGAACACTTACCGGGCCATGGATCTGTACAAAAAGCTTGCGCCCGGTCCGGCCCTCTACAGAAACGCCGGGGAATCGACCTGGAGCCCGTCCAGTCCGCTGGCGCGACCGCATGCGGCAGACACTGCCGGCGATCCGGGAGCAACGCGTAAACAATCTTCTCCCGAACCTCTGCCGGCACAGTGGAGGGCAGCCACCGCTGAATTGCTGAATGGACATTTCATGCGGCTGCATCCACAGATGACTCACGGAGAAAGAGTCATGCTGCTACGTACCTATAATCTTTCACCGCTGCAGCACGTAAGGTTGCGCGACGACCTGAATGCCAATCCGCTAAAGGTTCCCGCCTGGGCGGAAAGTCACAAGCTGCGATCTCTGGATAGCAATGACCCGACCCGCTTCGACGAACTCCATCGGGAAATCGAACCGCTGCTCCTGCCCTTGAGAAACGGCAAGCTCGCACTTTACGATCTGTACGATTTCGATGAAAGTGTCAGCCGCCAGTTTCTCGACGCATTCCTTGGCAAGCTGGGCTATTTACGCAACATCAATGACAGTCTGTATCGCACGGATATCCCTGCGCTGTTCCGGGCTGACGAGCGTACGCCCTTCGAGTTCTACAACGATGGCCGGATGCTGCCCCGTCTGAAGCACCCTCGTGGCGCAACGACGGAAAAACCGATCAGCGCCACGGTCAGCCTCAAGCTGGTCAAGGGATACGCCGGCCGGGGAACCGAATCTCCCGATCCGGAGTACCTGCGCTACAACAGTCAGAGAAACAAATACCCCGGCAAAAAACCTGGCGAGCCGGATGTGGAATCGGGTGAGTCGGACAACGAATGGTCCGACGTCTCGGATATGGATCTGGATGACGAGCGGAACTACGCAACAATCCGGCACAACCAGCAATTCGTCTTTGCCTATATCCTCGACACTCGGAGGATGGAAGTCGTACTGCGAGAAGAAAATCACTTCCTCAATGACGCAGCAACGAGGAAAGGCACCTGGTTTCCCGATGACGAACTTGAAGCACTGATATCGACTTCGAAGCGGGGTATCGATTCGCAGCGCCTGTGGCTGCTCGATTCAACGTTCACTCGGGCAGCGAAGGTCGATGACATTGGCGAGCAGGCAGAATTCGGCAACTCCATTGAAGAGCGCACCCACAGTGGGGCATTCAACCGGCATGAGTATGACGCCCTGATCGACAAGGTTGCCCGTGCAGGCAAACCGATATTGATACTGGATCAGGGCAAGGAGTGGTTCGCCAACGACATCGTCTGGCCCGAATAACCGGGCCGAGTCTCAAGCGAACAACTCGCCCTGCAACTCGTCGAGCAGCGCCTGGATCGCATCCAGTCGCTGCTGCGGGTTGTCGAGTTGCAGCAGGTCGATCTTGTCTTCCTCGGCGAAGGGCAGCAGATAGGCCAACTGATTGGCCAGCGACTGCTGCCCCGCCGCTTCGATGCCCATGTTCAGCGCCTCGACCATCGGGTGTTCGGCCAGGGCCTTGAGCAGCGCCACCAGATCGGCGTCTTCATCCTGCAACGGTTGCTCGGGCTCTTCGTCAAGCCACTCGACCTCGGCGACGATCAACTGATCGCGCTGGACTTCGGTGCGCTGCACGCTGAAGCGCCGTCCGCCCTGCACCCGGATGCCCAGCAGTCCGTTGTCCTGCTGCTGGAAATCGGTAATTCGCGCTTCGCAGCCGACCATGGCGAAACCTTCCGGCGCGACGCCGACTTCGCTACCTTCAAGGATGCACACCACACCGAACCCGCCGCCCTGTTTCATGCAGCGGCCGATCATGTCCAGATAGCGTGCCTCGAAGATCTGCAAATCCAGATTGCAGCCGGGAAACAGCACCGTGTTCAGCGGAAAAAGCGGCAGACTCATAGACATTTCCTTACACCACCATCGACACCGCCAACGGCAGAAACACCGCCGTGGCCACGCCCATCAGACTCATCGCCAGCGCCGCGAAGGCGCCGCACTCATCGCTTTCCTGCAACGCCACCGAGGTGCCGACCGCATGTGCCGTCATGCCCAGCGCCATGCCGCGTGCCTCGGGGCTGTGCACGCCCAGGCGAGTCAGCAGCGCCGGACCGAAGATCGCGCCGATGACCCCGGTGATCAACACAAATACCGCCGCCAGTGCCGCGACACCGCCGATCTGCTCAGCCACCAGCATGGCGATCGGCGAGGTCACCGATTTGGGTGCCATGGTCATCAGGATCATGTGATCGGCACCGAACCACCAGCCCAGCGCCACGCCCATGCCCGTGGCGACCACGCCGCCTATCACCAGCGTAGTAAAAATCGGCCAGAACAATTGGCGGATGCGCCGCAGATTCAGATACAGCGGCACCGCCAGCGCGACGGTTGCCGGGCCCAGCAGAATACTGAGGATTTCCGTGCTCTTGCGGTACTCGGCGTAAGTCAGACCGCAACCAACCAGTACGCCAATCACCAACAGCATCGAGACCAGCACCGGTTGCAGAAAGATCCAGCGGGTTTTCTCGAACGCCGCCAGCACCAGTTGATAAGCGCCCAGGGTGATGCCGATGCCGAACAGCGGGTGGTGAATCACCGACGCCCAGGCCCCTTGCCAGTCGAACAGCATCAGGATTCCTCCGAATGCGGCGCATGACGCTTGACCAGGCGCTGCATCAGCACGCCAGCAAAGGCCATCGACAGAATCAGCGAGACCACCAGCGCCCCGACGATGGCCCAGAAATCCGCGGCAATCGCCGTGGCATACACCATCACGCCCACCGCTGGCGGCACCAGCAGCAATGGCAGATAACGCAACAGACTGCCGGCGGCAAGATTCAGCGGTTCGCCGACCTCACCGCGCACGATCAGGAATACCAGCAACAGCAAAAGGCCGATGATCGGCCCCGGCAGCACCGGCAACAGCAAATGATTGAGAGCCGTGCCGAGCAATTGAAACAGCACCAGCCACGTCAGGCCGCGTAGCAACATCCGTCATCTCCGTCTTACTTTCCAACCTGCAAGTCGTCGGCATTATAAGCACGCCTGCGCTATGGATCGGCATTCGCCAAAAGCATGGTCGGTTGACCTGAGCAAATTGCCATGATGATCTACAGTGGTTCGCAGGGCGGTCAAATCCCCCACCTGAAAAACTATAAAACCGATGAACCCAAGGAGAGTCTCAATGCCCTATGTTCCAGTTGCAGAGCTCAAAGATTATGTCGGCAAGGAACTCGGACGTTCCGAATGGCTCACCATCGATCAGGAGCGCATCAACCTGTTCGCCGAAGCCACCGGGGATTACCAGTTCATCCATGTCGATCCGGTCAAAGCCGCGCAAACGCCATTTGGCAGCACCATTGCACACGGTTTTCTGTCGTTGTCGCTGATCCCCAAACTGATGGAAGACATACTGGTCCTGCCGCAAGGCGTGAAGATGGTGGTCAACTACGGTCTGGACAGCGTACGTTTCATCCAGCCGGTCAAGGTCAACTCGAAGGTCCGGCTCAAGGTCGACCTCGGTGAAGTGACCGAGAAAAAACCTGGCCAGTGGCTGCTCAAGGCCACCGCCACCCTGGAGATCGAAGGCTCGGACAAACCGGCCTACATCGCCGAACCGCTGTCGCTCTGCTTCGTTTAAGCGCCTGGATGCGAAGCGGCTCACGCTGTTTCGCATCCGCTCCTCCCCGCCGGCTGTATAAGGTCACATAGCTGCGGCATACTCGGTCGCCTAATTGCCCGGATCCCGCTATGCGCTCATTCGCTCCTCTTGCTCCCCTTGCCTTGACCCTGTTGCTGGCCGCGTGTGGCGACGGCGAATCACTCTTGCCGCCGGATGCGCGTCTGCCCGACGGCGGCCGCTATCGCGGTGAACTGGTCGATGGCTTGCTGCAAGGTCAGGGCCGGGTCGACTACCCCAACGGCAGCTGGTACGCCGGGGCGTTCGACAAGGGGCAATGGCACGGCCAGGGCGAATGGCACGGCAGCAATGGCGAGGTCTATCGCGGCAACTTCCAGCAAGGGCTGTTCGACGGCCAGGGCACGCTGACCACCACGGCCGGCAGCTACACCGGTGGTTTCAAGCTGGGCCGGCGCGACGGCGAAGGCACCCTCAAAGAAAATGCGATGACCTATCGCGGCGAATTCAAGGCCGACCAGTATTCCGGGCTCGGCCGTCTCGAGCTGGATGACGGCAGCTCCTATCAGGGCCAGTTCGCCCACGGCAAACCCAATGGCGAAGGCCAGCGCGGCGATGCCAGCGGCAATCAGTTCACCGGCCACTTCGTCAACGGCCAGCTCGAAGGCAACGGTACATTCAACAGTGCCGACGGCGACATCTATGTCGGCGGCTTCAAAAACAATCAACTGCACGGCAAGGGCCGCTACGAAAACGCCGATGGCGATGTCTGGCTCGGGCAGTTCAAGGAAGGCGCGCTGACCGGCAAGGGCGAACTGATCGGCGCCGACGGCAGCCACTACATCGGCTATTTCAATGACTGGCGCTTCAGCGGTCAGGGCCGGCTGAACCTGGCCGATGGCAGTTTCTACGTCGGCGGGTTCGACAGCGACAGCTATTCGGGACGCGGCACCCTGGTGCTCACCGATGGCAGCGTGCTCAGCGGCACCTGGATCAACGGCCAGCGCGTGCGCGATGCCGACGGCAAGTTGCTGCCCGACACCCTCGAACTCGGCCTGCTGGCCCAGGGTCGCCTGCTCGACGAGGCGCTGGCCAATGTGCCGGCCTCGACCCCGGCAGTGGAGCTGTACACCCTGACCCTCGGCGGCGACGGCAAACAAAGCGTGTTCCTGCGCGAATCCGATTACGTGGCCAACATGCTCACCAGCCGTTTCGGCGCGTTTGGCCAGATTCGCCTGGTCAATCATCGCGACCACCTCGGCGACCGGCCCATGGCCACCCGCGAAAACCTGCGCCGCGCAGCCCAGACCCTGGCCGAACGCAGCGGCCCGGAAGATCTGGTTTTCATCTACCTGAGCAGCCACGGCACCGCCGAGCACGAACTGGTGCTCGATCAGCCGCGCATGGAACTGGCCGACCTGCCCGCCGATGAACTTGCCGCCGTGCTGGCGCCGCTGAAGAACCGCGACAAGATCATCGTCATTTCCTCGTGCTATTCCGGGGGTTTCATTCCGGCGCTGAAGGATGAGCGCACGCTGATCATGACCGCCGCGCGCGCCGACCGCGTGTCGTTCGGTTGCTCCGAGGAGGCCAACTTCACCTACTTCGGCGACGCCCTGTTCGCCCAGGCCCTGAACCAGACCGACGACCTGGAGCAAGCCTTCAAACTGGCCAAGGCCACCGTCGCCGAGCGCGAACTGGCGGACAACTTCGAGGCCTCTGAACCGCAGATCTGGGCACCGAAAACCGTGCTGGCACACTGGCAACTGCTGCGCAAACAGCAAGCGAGAAAAGCCTTGCAAAGTGCTGCGTTGAACGACGGAGCAACAAAGAGCAACTAAGCTGAACAGTATCAAGGGAGAGACACTATGTACTTGACGCCTCAGCATGTCCTGCTTGCCGGAGCCACCGGACTGACCGGTGAACATCTGCTCGACCGTCTGCTCAACGAACCGACGATCAGCCGCGTCCTTGCCCCCTCACGCCGGCCGCTGGCTGAACATCCGCATCTGGAAAATCCGGTCGGCGATCCACAGACCTTCCTGCCGCAACTGTCCGGTCGGGTCGATATCGCCTATTGCTGCCTCGGCACCACCATCAAACAGGCCGGCTCCGAAGAGGCGTTCCGCGCCGTGGATCTGGACATGGTGGTGGCATTCGCCAAGCGCGCCCGGGAAATGGGTGCACGCCACCTGATCGTGATCAGTGCCCTGGGGGCCGATCGCCGGTCCTCGGTGTTCTACAACCGGGTCAAAGGCGAGATGGAATACGCATTGCGCGCGCAGGACTGGCCGCAATTGACCATTTGCCGACCTTCCCTGCTGCTCGGCGAACGCAGCGAGCCGCGCCTGGGCGAGCAGCTTGCCGCGCCGTTCTCCAAATTGATTCCCGGCAAATACCGCGGCATCGAAGCCTGCCAACTGGCCCGTGCCATGTGGCGCCTTGCACTGGAAGAGCAGGACGGAGTACGTATCGTCGAATCGGATGAGCTGCGCAAGCTCGGCAAGTGAGTTCGCGCATGAAGCAGTTCAACGCAGATCCAGACCATCATCTTTCAATGAAGTCAGAGGATCCGGTGTTGAACTGCTCTCTGAAATGAGCCGAATCGATTCGACAACCGCGCCCTATCTATCTACCACACGCCCCTCCCCCTTCATGGATAACGTGCCCTCTGGCACACCTGCATCCGTCATGTCGTCATCGGACGGCCCCCGACAGCAGGTAATCAATGAAAGGACGCCTGATGGCACCCAAAAAGACCACACCGAAAGGCACCCGCGCCCCCGGCACTCCAGCCGATACATCGATCCCCCTGTCGACTCCGCGACTTGAGCGTCCAGGCCAGATCCGGCCTGCGGGGCCGGACGCCAATCCCTCCGGGCAACAGCATTCGACACAGCTGACCTCAAGCGAATCATTGCCCGGGTTACTGATCCAGGACCTGGCTCCCGCAGTCCGGGAGAGTACGTCCTCCGATAGCCTTCGCCCGGCCGAAAACATTCTTGAGTACGCGCTGCCACCACAGGAGCGAACGCTTTTGCCTGCCGTCATGACACAAGGATTGCGTATCTACCGGGGGCGAATTTACGCCGAGGTTCAATACACCTCGACCGGTACCGTGATGGTGGGCTGGGACGACGGCGCCGGAACCTATCGAGCCATGCGACCAAAGGAAGCACACCCCTCCGGCCCGGCGCTGCATTTCGACTCACAAAGCAATACCTGGCGAGTTGGTGAGCCACCCGAAACCGGCGTTCTGATCGAATCTGCGGCCCATCGACCGGCAGTCAGCTCGCAGGACACGTCACAACAGACTCTTGCGCCCCTCACACAATCAAACACGCCACCGGTTTACATCGACACCCGGCATTACGTGTGGGACAGCGCCACGACTCACCACCACGGCTACGTGGTCATGCACCGGAAAATGCGGCTGGACGATTCCGTCGGACCTCGGTCGCACCACGCCTTCCGGGACGATAACGGATCGTTTGTCAGTGTTGAGCGGCCTGCTTATCCCATCGATCAGCCAGCCCGATTGCTGTCCGCCTGGACGGACCGCGACATCTGGAATCTCTACGGACTGCAAGGCACCGATATCACCCGCTTTCGCACCGAAGCCCACAGCACCGGCAAGAAGCCTCAGTGGGCCAGAGTCCGGCCAGACCGGATGGAAAACGTTTATCTGTTTGACGAGCTTCGTCGCTGGCTGGGCCCGGACATGGATCGCGATATGTTCAACCGGCTTCTGGAGCATCAGAAACGCACACCCGCCGAGTGGGTGAAACACCTTGAATCGGTCTCCCTGCACCGCGCTCCAGCTGACCAGCAATCCCCGTTGCCGCAACGGTCGACAACCCAAACACACGTCCAGGAATCGCCGTTGCCACGCCAGCCAGACCCTGACATTTCCGAGACGAGGGACACCCCTGCGACGACGTACGGTGACCAGCGCCACTACACCTGGGATCTCGACAAGTCGAACTTTCACGGTTATGTCGAGATGCAGCGCAAACCTGGCCTGGATGACAGTCACGGACCGCTCACTCAACTGGCGTTTCGTGAAGGTGCCGGACTGATCGTCGTCAAAGCCACCGATTATTCGATCCATCAAGAGACCGTCCTGCGCCCCTTCTGGCGGGACGTCGACATCTGGAATCTTTACAGGATCGAAGGGCCCGACATCGTGCGCTTTCGTCGGGACGTTGCGCTTCATCAGAAACCGCCTGACTGGGTCAAACAACGCAAATACCCTTCCCGGCGCGAGAAACTGATCGACTACCTGAGGCTGTGGACCAATCCTGACTCACCGCTCAAATCACGAGAGCAGGTTCTCGCCCGGTTCCAGCCCTACAACCTCTCCGTCCAGCAACTGGCGAAATTGTGCAAGGAGTTGTCGCCAACCGGGCAGTTCAAGAATCTGATCAATGATGAGCTGCCCGGGTGGGTCAGGACTCATCAAGAACGCACCCGCCGGGTGACCAACGAAAAACTCTTCGATCCGTTTCTGCCGGAAATCCATGCAGAAATCATCCGACTGAGAAATCAGGGAGAAGGCACCAGCCTCTTGAAGGCCAGCCTGACCGATCCCTTCTTTCAAGGGCTGTTGCGCATCAGCGGCTTTAAACGCAACAAGCACAACTACCTGTACAGGACCGATACGCCCGCCATGTTCAAAGTGGATAACCGGACACCTTTCGAAATAGCCCGGCCCGCGGCCATGGTCCCACAGGCAATATCGGCAAGGGGTGCCACAAGCGAGATACCTGTCAGTGCAATGTTCAGCCTGAAGACCGCCATGGGCTTTGCGAATGAAACCATGGGAATAGCAGGCAAGGGAGCGCACCAGCCAGTCAGCGGTACCTCGACGCCCCCTGCTCAGCGCATCCAGTTTTGCTACCTGCTCGATACCCGCAATGTCGAGGTCGTAGCGGGGCAAGACAATCGCGTCTACAACCCGACGCGACTCGAACGAAGCCCTGCGGACGGCACAACGTGGTTCCCGAGCATGAAGATGGAGGGTCATGTTTCGATGTCGTCGATCGGCTTCACGTCGAGGCGCGTCTGGCTGGTCAACTCAAGCATGACTCGCGCGGCGACAGTGGAAGACATCCATCTGCAGGCGCTGACACGCGCCACTGGATCGGATCAGAACGCCGTTGACGCCATCGAGGCACGCACACGGGCAGGGGAATTGAACCGGAATGAATATGACGAGTTGATCGATGACGTGGCGACAGCCGGAAAACGCATTATCGAGTTGCCGGCAGGACAGGACGTTTTCTCCAACCACATCGTCTTTCCGCCCGAAACGATCACGCTGTAGGGCGTTTCAAAGGCTCGACCCTGCGGGGTCGAGCCTTTGATTTTTACAGTCCGCCAGTCGCCTGAAACCCTACACCGATCACCGTCAGCAGCGACAACGGCAACAGCAGCGTATCGAGCAGTGCGCTGGCCGGCAGATCCACTCCGGGATAGCTCGGGGCCTCGGCGCCGAACCGGTCCATCGCACAACAGCCACCGTTCATGGCGTACAAGTCCAGCCGCGTGCCGGAATACACCACCGGCGCGCCGGGCTTGGCGGCATCCAGCGTGCGCACCGTGGCGCAGCCGGTGAGTTGCAGCGCCAGCGCGATCGCCAGCAGCTTATTCATCGCTGCTCAGGTGGTGTTCGCCCCAGCGCGGCAGCATGTCCTGGGGAATACCCAGCAGATTGAGAATCCGCGCCACCACGAAATCGATCAGGTCAACGATGGTCTGCGGCTGATGATAGAAACCCGGCGAGGCCGGCAGGATGGTCACGCCCATGTTCGACAGCTTGAGCATGTGCTCCAGGTGAATGCTCGAGTACGGCGCTTCGCGCGGCACCAGAATCAACTGGCGACGCTCCTTCAAGGTGACGTCCGCCGCCCGTTCGATCAAGTTGTTGCAGGCGCCGGTGGCGATGGCCGACAAGGTGCCGGTCGAACACGGCACCACCACCATCGCCGCCGGAGCGCCGGAGCCCGAGGCCACCGGCGACATCCAGTCTTCCTTGCCGTAGACCCGAATCTGTCCGGCGGCCGCGCCGGTGTATTCAGTGAGAAACGCCTGCATCATTTGCGGCTTGGCCGGCAGCGACACATCCGTCTCGGTGGCCATCACCAGTTGCGCGGCCTTGGAGATCAGGAAGTGCACCTCGCGATCCTCGCGCACCAGACAGTCCAGCAGGCGCAAACCGTACTGGGCGCCGGACGCGCCGGTCATCGCCAGCGTGATGCGTTCCGTGCCGCCGTCACGGGAAAAAGTGTTCATTTCAGCGCCTCGGCGAGTTTGCCATGCAGGCCGCCGAAGCCGCCGTTGCTCATGATCACCACATGGGTGCCGGGCTGGGCCTGGCTCTTCACGCGCTCGATGATGCCTTCCAGCGAGTCGCTGACAATCGACGGCACCGTGCACAGCGCGGCGGTGCCGGCCAGATCCCAGCCGAGGTTGGCCGGGGCGTACCAGATCACCTGATCGGCATCGACCACGCTGTCCGGCAGACCGTCACGGTGGGCGCCGAGCTTCATCGAGTTGGAGCGCGGTTCGATGATCGCGATCAGCGGTGCATCGCCGATGCGCTTTCGCAGGCCGTCAAGGGTGGTGGCAATCGCGGTCGGGTGGTGGGCGAAGTCGTCGTAGATGGTGATGCCGCGTACTTCCGCGACTTTTTCCATCCGGCGTTTGACGCTCTTGAAAGCGCTCAACCCTGCAATGCCCATGGACGGCACAACGCCGACGTGACGCGCCGCCGCCAGAGTGGCCAATGCGTTGGCGACGTTGTGCTGGCCGGTCAATTCCCACTCGACCACGCCTTGGGGCACGCCTTCGAACATCACTTCGAACGCCGAGCCGTCGTCTTTCAGCAACTTGACCTGCCACTGACCGCCAGCACCGGTGGTTTGCACCGGGGTCCAGCAGCCCATCTCGATCACACGCTGCAGGGCCGGTTCGGTGGTCGGGTGAATCACCAGGCCTTCGCTGGGGATGGTTCGCACCAAATGGTGGAACTGCCGCTCGATGGCTGGCAAGTCAGGGAAAATGTCGGCGTGATCGAACTCAAGGTTGTTGAGGATCGCCGTGCGCGGACGGTAGTGGACGAACTTCGAACGCTTGTCGAAGAACGCGCTGTCGTATTCGTCGGCCTCGATCACGAAGAACGGCGTGCCGCCCAGACGCGCCGACACCGAGAAATTCTGCGGCACGCCGCCGATCAGGAAGCCCGGGCTCATGCCGGCATGTTCCAGCACCCAGGCGAGCATGCTGCTGGTGGTGGTCTTGCCGTGTGTACCGGCAACCGCCAGCACCCAGCGCCCTTGCAGCACATGGTCGGCCAGCCATTGCGGGCCGGAGACGTACGGCAGGCCTTTGTTCAGCACATATTCCACTGCCGGGTTGCCGCGGGACATGGCGTTACCGATCACCACCAGATCCGGTGCCGGATCGAGCTGCGCCGGGTCGTAACCCTGGGTCAGCTCAATGCCCTGGGCTTCGAGCTGAGTGCTCATCGGCGGATAGACGTTGGCATCGGAGCCGGTCACGTGATGGCCCAGCTCTTTGGCCAGAACCGCCATCGAGCCCATGAAAGTCCCGCAGATACCCAGAATATGAATGTGCATAGTCGACCTCGTAAAACATGGCCGCAGGTTAGCGCAGGGAGGGGGAAATGGCACTCTTTAGCTGATCACCCGACATGATCGTTCCCACGCTCTGCGTGGGAATGCAGCGCAGGACGCTCTGCGTCCAAAAGCGGACGCTCTGCGTCCGGGGAGGCATTCCCACGCAGAGCGTGGGAACGATCAGCACGAAGATTCAGGCGGTTCGGGCAATCCCGTGCTTGCGCAGCTTTCTATAAAGCGTATTGCGACTGACGCCCAACTGCTGCGCCGTGTGGGTCATGTGCCAGCGGGTGTGCTCCAGGGCATTGAGCAAGGCCATCCGCTCGGCATCTTCCAGCGGATGCTCGGACGACGACTCATCGACCTTGACCAGGAGCGGCTGCACCTGCCGGAACATCGCGGGCAGATCATCGAGCCCGATCCGACCTTCATCGCACAACGCCGCCAGCGTGCGCAGCACATTGCGCATCTGCCGCACATTGCCCGGCCAGTTGAACCCGAGTAATGCCTGGCGCGCCGGCGCTTCGATCAGGATCGTTTCCCCGCCTGCCTCTTCGGCCAGCAGGAAATCCAGCAACTGCGACTTGTCACTGCGCTTGCGCAACGGCGGCAACGCGACTTCCAGCCCGTTGAGCCGGTAGTAAAGGTCTTCACGGAAACTGCCGTCGCCAACCCGCTCCAGCAGATTGCGGTGAGTGGCGCTGATGATCCGCACGTTGACCGCTTCCGGCTCGCCGCCGATCGGCACCACTTGCCGGTCTTCGAGCACTCGCAGCAGTCGGGTCTGCAAGGCCAGCGGCATGTCGCCGATTTCATCAAGGAACAGCGTGCCGCCATCGGCCTGCTGCAGCTTGCCGCGCATGCCGTCCTTGCGCGCGCCGGTGAAACTGCCGCCGCGATAGCCGAACAGTTCACTCTCGATCAGGCTTTCGGGAATCGCCGCGCAGTTGAGGGCGACGAACGCCTTGCCGGCGCGCTGACTGGCGTTGTGCACAGCCTTGGCGAATGCCTCTTTGCCGGAGCCGGTTTCGCCGTTGATCAGCAGTGGCACGTCACGTTCGAATACCCGCAGCGACTTGCGAAAATCCGCCTGCAACGCCGCATCACCGAGGCAAATACCTGCAAGACGCGGCGCTTCGACAAGCGCAGGAGCCGGCGCGGCCGGCAACGGCCGACGGGTTTCGCCGCGCAGCACCGCAAACAGATGCCGACCGTCACGGGTGCGCAACGGCCAACTGGCGCTGGCATTGGCACTGGCGCGCCCGAGCAATTCATCCAGCGAACAATCGAAAAACGCCTCCACCGGTTTGCCGAGCAAGCCGCCGCGAATATGCCCGAGCAGGTTCAATGCACTCTGATTGACCGCGCTGATCCGCCCTTCCCCGTCAAACGCCAGCAGCCCTTCGCTGAACAGCCCGACGGATTCGGCCTGGAGATGGAAACGCAGCAACAATTGGTTATCGAAGCAGCGCAGGAAATAGCAGCTCTCGATCATCTTCGCCGACAGATTGACCAGTGCCATGGTGTGGAACTGGCTCTGGCGCGAGACGTCGTGTCGCGCCGAGGAAACGTCGAGCACCGCCAGCAGTTCGCCATGGGGGTCAAACACCGGGCTCGCCGAGCAGGTCAGGCCGGTGTGGCGGCCGCGAAAGTGTTCGTCTTGATGAATGGTCAGGGCCTGGCGCTCCACCAGGCAGGTGCCGATGCCGTTGGTGCCTTCGCAGGCCTCGCTCCAGTCGGAACCCAGCCACAGGCCGGCGCGTTCAAAGATCTTGCGTTCGGCGGGGGCGGTGACGCAGTTGAGGATCACCCCGCGCGCGTCGGTCAGCAGTACCGCGTGGCCGGCGCCGGAGAGCTGTTGATGCAGGCTGCTCATTTCATTGCCGGCGATCTGCAACACCTGTTGCAACCGTTCGCGGCTTTCAAGGACACGACCGTGTTCGAGCACGGTCGGCGCCATGGTCAGGGCCGGGTCGAGGTGATAGTCCTCAAGACAACGCAGCCACGAGCGGGCAATCGACGGGTCGGCACCGGGACCATGCAGGTGCGGTTTGCCCTGGGTGACGGTGAGAACCTGTTGGGCATGGCGACTCAAATGGTTGTCGTGCATTTCTTATTATTCTCCCCGAGGCTCATCGGCCCATGCGTGAAGTGGTGCCCAGCATCCTCCAGCCAACCGGTCTTTGCAATGCTGGCAAGACTGCCCGGTCACGGGTTGTGCCAGAAGCGGTACAAACTGTCACCCAAGCTGTACCGATAGCGTCACAGACGCTTGCCACTTGTCCGACGGAAATCGCGCAAGGCGTTGATTTGCCTGACCTGCACGGCAGTGGCCCGACCTTTGCTCTACGCTTATAGCAAGCGCTCATGCGCGTCTCTCTGATAAATACAACAGCCAAGGAGAACATCATGCGTTACGCTCACCCCGGTACTGACGGCGCCAAAGTCTCGTTCAAGAGCAAGTACGGTAACTACATCGGCGGCGAGTTCGTCGCGCCTGTCAAAGGTCAGTACTTCACCAACACCTCGCCTGTTAATGGCCAACCGATTGCCGAATTCCCGCGTTCCACGGCCGAAGACATCGAAAAAGCCCTGGACGCCGCCCACGCTGCCGCCGATGCCTGGGGTTCCACTTCCGCCCAGGCACGTTCGCTGATCCTGCTGAAAATCGCCGACCGCATCGAGCAGAACCTCGAAACCCTGGCGATCACCGAAACCTGGGACAACGGCAAAGCCATCCGCGAAACCCTCAACGCCGACATCCCGCTGGCGGCCGACCATTTCCGCTATTTCGCCGGGTGCCTGCGCGCCCAGGAAGGCAGCGCCGCCGAGATCGATGGCAACACCGTGGCCTATCACATCCATGAACCACTGGGCGTGGTCGGCCAGATCATCCCGTGGAACTTCCCGATTCTGATGGCCGCGTGGAAACTCGCCCCGGCCCTCGCCGCCGGCAACTGCGTGGTACTCAAGCCTGCCGAGCAAACCCCGCTGGGCATCAGCGTGCTGCTGGAGCTGATCGGCGACCTGCTGCCGCCGGGCGTGCTGAACGTGGTGCAAGGGTTCGGCAAAGAAGCCGGCGAAGCCCTGGCCACCAGCAAGCGCATCGCCAAGATCGCCTTCACCGGCTCGACGCCGGTCGGCTCGCACATCATGAAATGCGCTGCCGAGAACATCATTCCGTCGACCGTTGAGCTGGGCGGCAAATCGCCGAACATCTTCTTCGAAGACATCATGCAGGCCGAGCCAAGCTTCATCGAAAAAGCCGCTGAAGGTCTGGTACTGGCGTTCTTCAACCAGGGCGAAGTCTGCACCTGCCCGTCCCGCGCACTGGTTCAGGAGTCGATCTATCCGCAGTTCATGGAAGCGGTGATGAAAAAGGTCAGCCAGATCAAACGGGGTGACCCACTCGACACCGACACCATGGTCGGCGCCCAGGCGTCCGAGCAGCAATTCGACAAGATCCTTTCGTACCTGGAAATCGCCAAGGGCGAAGGGGCCGAACTGCTGACCGGCGGCAAGGTGGAAAAACTCGAAGGCAACCTGGCCTCCGGTTATTACATCCAGCCAACCCTGCTCAAGGGCACCAACAAAATGCGTGTGTTCCAGGAAGAAATCTTCGGCCCGGTGGTGAGCATCACCACCTTCAAGGACGAAGCCGAAGCCCTGGCAATTGCCAACGACACCGAGTTCGGCCTGGGTGCCGGCCTCTGGACCCGCGACATCAACCGCGCTTATCGCGTGGGCCGCGCCATCAAGGCCGGTCGCGTGTGGACCAACTGCTACCACCTGTACCCGGCGCATGCCGCGTTCGGCGGGTACAAGAAGTCCGGCGTCGGCCGTGAAACCCACAAGATGATGCTCGACCATTACCAACAGACCAAAAACCTGCTGGTGAGCTACGACATCAACCCGCTGGGCTTCTTCTAAAACCTCGGGGCAATACAGGGAGTCCTGTGTTGCCCTTTAACTGGCCATCGCTGGCAAGCCAGCTCCCACAGGTTTTGGTGCTGCTGGGGCTTGCGCAGATCCTGGTGGGAACCGGCTTGCCGGCGATAGCGTCCTGACTGACACACCCCAAATGGCCTGGCCGCTCTGGCACGGGCCTTGCGTACCTGTCATTCAGGATTTGCATGAACACTGCCGCTGCGTGAACAGCATCCACCCACTCAACCGCTGCACCTGAAAGTCCAACAGATCGAACAATAAAAAAGACAGAGAGGACTTATGACTTCCACCACACAGCTCAAACCCACACTCGGCACCCTGCACCTCTGGGGCATTGCCGTCGGCCTGGTGATTTCCGGCGAATACTTCGGCTGGAGTTATGGCTGGGGCACGGCGGGAACCCTGGGTTTTCTGGTCACGGCCCTGATGGTCGCGACCATGTATACCTGCTTCATCTTCAGTTTCACCGAACTGACCACCGCGATTCCCCATGCAGGCGGGCCGTTTGCCTACAGCCGCCGGGCGTTCGGCGAGAAAGGCGGATTGATCGCCGGGATCGCCACCCTGATCGAATTCGTGTTCGCCCCGCCGGCCATCGCCATGGCCATCGGCGCGTATCTGAATGTGCAATATCCGGGGCTCGACCCCAAACTCGCGGCAGTCGGTGCGTATTTCGTGTTCATGACGTTGAACATCCTTGGCGTCAGCATCGCTGCGACTTTCGAGCTGGTGGTTACCGTGCTCGCCGTCGCCGAACTGCTGGTGTTCATGGGCGTGGTGGCACCGGGCTTCAGCTTCAGCAACTTCGTGCTGAATGGCTGGTCGGGTGCCAATGAGTTCACAATGGGCTCGATTCCGGGCATTTTCGCGGCGATTCCCTTCGCGATCTGGTTCTTCCTTGCCATCGAAGGCGCGGCCATGGCGGCCGAGGAAGCCAAGGACCCGAAACGCACGATTCCACGGGCCTACGTCAGCGGCATCCTGACCCTGGTGTTCCTGGCAATCGGCGTGATGGTGATGGCCGGCGGCGTCGGCGACTGGCGCCAGTTGTCGAACATCAACGACCCGCTGCCGCAGGCGATGAAAGCGGTAGTCGGCAACAATTCGACCTGGATGCACATGCTGGTGTGGATCGGTCTGTTCGGGCTGGTGGCGAGTTTCCACGGGATCATCCTCGGCTACTCGCGGCAGTTCTTCGCCCTGGCCCGGGCCGGTTACCTGCCGAAAGGCCTGGCGAAACTCTCGCGTTTCCAGACCCCGCACCGGGCGATCCTGGCCGGCGGCGTGGTCGGCATCGCGGCGATCTACAGCGACGGACTGGTCAATCTGCAAGGCATGACCCTGACGGCGGCGATGATCACCATGTCGGTGTTCGGCGCCATCATGATGTACATCATCAGCATGCTCAGCCTGTTCAAACTGCGCAAAACCGAGCCGAATCTGGAGCGCACCTTCCGCGCGCCGGGCTATCCGGTGGTGCCGGCCATCGCGCTGTTCCTGGCGCTGGTGTGCCTGGTGGCCATGGCCTGGTTCAACACGCTGATCGGCTGTGTATTCCTCGGTTTCATGGCCGCCGGTTACCTGTATTTCCAGCTGACCGCCAAACAACGCTCCGAAGCACCGGCAGACGCTATGCTCGAAAGTGTCTGAACGTTATCCGGATTGCACCGGCACCGGGCCTCAGGCTCGGTGCCTGCACTAAAAGCATTCATTCAGGAGGAACGCGCCCAATGGCCGCATTTGCCCATACCGTCGGCGCCCAGACCTACCGCTTCGACAGCCTCAAGGACGTGATGGCCAAGGCCAGTCCGGCACGTTCCGGGGATTTCCTGGCCGGCGTCGCCGCGCTCAACGATGGCGAGCGAGTGGCCGCGCAAATGGCGCTGGCCGACATCCCGCTCACGCATTTCCTGCAGGAAGCGCTGATTCCCTACGAAGCCGATGAAGTCACCCGGCTGATCATCGACGGCCATGACAAACAGGCCTTCGCGGTTGTCAGCCATCTAACGGTTGGCGGCTTTCGCGACTGGCTGTTGAGCGAGGCGGCCGACGAGTCCGGCCTGCGTGCTCTGGCCCCCGGCCTGACACCGGAAATGGTCGCCGCCGTGTCGAAGATCATGCGCGTGCAGGATCTGGTACTGGTGGCGCAGAAGATCCGCGTCGTCACCAAATTTCGCGGAACCCTCGGCCTGCGTGGAAGGTTATCCACAAGGCTGCAACCCAATCACCCGACCGATGAACCGTCCGGCATCGCGGCGAGCATTCTCGACGGGCTGCTGTACGGCAACGGCGACGCCATGATCGGCATCAACCCGGCCACCGACAGCATCGCCTCGATCTGCGCGATGCTGGAAATGCTCGACGCGATCATCCAGCGCTACGACATTCCGACCCAGGCCTGTGTGCTGACCCACGTCACCACTTCTATAGAAGCGATCAACCGTGGCGTGCCGCTGGATCTGGTGTTTCAGTCGATTGCCGGCACCGAAGCGGCCAACGCCAGTTTCGGCATCAACCTGAACATTTTGCGAGAAGGTTATGAAGCGGGCCTGAGCCTCAATCGAGGCACCCTCGGGCAGAACCTGATGTATTTCGAGACCGGTCAGGGCAGCGCGCTGTCGGCCAACGCCCACCACGGCGTCGATCAGCAGACCTGCGAGACAAGGGCCTACGCCGTGGCGCGCCATTTCAAGCCGTTCCTGGTGAACACCGTTGTAGGATTTATCGGCCCGGAATACCTCTACAACGGCAAACAGATCATCCGCGCCGGCCTCGAAGACCATTTCTGCGGCAAGTTGCTCGGTGTGCCGATGGGCTGCGATATCTGCTACACCAACCACGCCGAAGCCGACCAGGACGACATGGACACCCTGCTGACCCTGCTGGGCGTGGCCGGGATCAACTTCATCATGGGCATTCCCGGCTCCGACGACATTATGCTCAACTACCAGACCACTTCGTTCCACGACGCGCTCTACGCGCGTCAGACCCTGGGCCTGAAGCCGGCACCGGAGTTCGAGCAGTGGCTGGCGAACATGGGCATCTTCACCCAGGCGGACGGCAAGGTCCGCTTCGGCAACAACCTGCCGCCGGCTTTCCGCCAGGCCTTGGCGCAACTGGGATGAGTCAGATGGAAAAACCGCCCGTCGATCCGCAAAACCCGTGGCTGGAGCTGCGTCGTCTGACCCCGGCGCGCATCGCCCTCGGTCGCACCGGCACCAGCATGCCGACCCGCGCACAACTGGATTTCCAATATGCCCACGCGCAGGCCCGGGACGCAGTGCATTTGCCGTTCGATCATGCCGGGCTCAGCGCCCAACTGGCTGAACGCCGGCGCGAAAGTCTGCTGCTGCACAGCGCGGCGGTGGATCGCAACAGCTACCTGCAACGCCCGGATCTGGGGCGCAAATTGAGCGATCAATCCGCCCAGACCCTGCGCGACTACGCCCAGACGCATCCGGGCGGTGTAGATCTGGTAATCGTTGTGGCGGACGGTCTCTCGGCGCTGGCGGTGCATCGGCATACCCTGCCGTTCCTGACCCGACTGGAGGAACAAATGAGCGCCGATCAATGGTCGACCGCGCCGGTGGTGCTGGTGGAACAAGGGCGGGTGGCGATTGGCGATGAAATCGGCCAATTGCTGGGCGCCAAAATGGTCGTGATGCTGATCGGAGAGCGTCCGGGCCTCAGTTCGCCGGACAGCCTGGGTTTATATTTCACCTACAATCCAAAGGTCGGTCTCACGGATGCTTACCGCAATTGCATCTCCAACGTGCGGCTGGAAGGGCTCAGCTACGGCATGGCGGCGCATCGCCTGCTGTACCTGATGCGCGAAGCCTGTCGGCGACAGCTGTCGGGCGTCAATCTGAAGGACGAGGCGCAGGTTCAGACGCTGGAATCGGAAGCCGGTGCAGACATGAAGAGTAATTTCCTGCTCGATCCGCCCCCAGCCTGAACCGTTTCCGCATTGCCTTTCTGCGCAGGTTTGAGGCAGGATCGATGCACGGCCGCCCGGGTTTCCCATCGCCGTCAGAGCACGTGAAGACAGCCACTTGAAGGACGAGACCTACCATGCGGATTATCCAAGCGACCCTCGAACACCTGGATTTGCTGACCCCGTTGTTCGTTAAGTACCGCGAGTTTTACGGCTCCCTGCCCTATCCGGACTCGTCCCGGGCGTTTCTCGAAAAGCGCCTGCGACGCAAGGAATCGGTGATCTACCTGGCGCTGGCCGATGACGACGACAAGAAACTCATGGGTTTCTGCCAGCTCTATCCGAGCTTTTCCTCCCTGTCGCTCAAGCGCGTGTGGATCCTCAACGACATCTACGTCGCCGAAGACGCCCGCCGCCAACTGGTGGCCGACAACCTGATCCGCACCGCAAAGAAAATGGCCAAGGAAACCCAGGCTGTGCGCATGCGCGTCTCCACCAGTGCCGACAACGAAGTCGCGCAGAAAACCTACGAATCCATCGGGTTCAAGGAAGACACCGAGTTCAAGAACTACGTGCTGCCGATCAGCGACGAGCTCTGATCGCCGGGCGTACGGCGGGGAGGAAGCGAACGCCCTCCCCGGAATAAATTCCAACCCGACATTTGTTCACACCGACATTCCCCGCTACAAAACCAACACGCTTTTCACCCCTCAGCCCGTATAATCCCGATCTTTCCGGCTTGTAAGAAAAACTACACCCGCTTGTAGGCTTACACGAAGTCATCCGCACAGGCTTGCCGAGTCAGGCCATCACCACAGGTGCCTCCATGGATTTCAACCCGCTCGACCTTATCCTGCATCTCGACGTTTACCTCGACCTGCTGGTGAATAATTACGGGCCATGGATCTACGCCATCCTGTTTCTGGTGATCTTCTGCGAGACCGGTCTGGTGGTGATGCCATTCCTGCCGGGTGATTCCCTGTTGTTCATCGCCGGTGCCGTGGCTGCGGGTGGTGGCATGGACCCGGTGTTGCTGGCGGGGCTGCTGATGCTCGCGGCGATCCTGGGCGACAGCACCAACTACGTGATCGGACGAACGGCGGGCGAAAAGCTGTTCAGCAATCCGAACTCGAAGATCTTCCGCCGCGATTACCTGCAACAGACCCACGATTTCTACGACAAGCACGGCGGCAAAACCGTGACCCTGGCGCGCTTCCTGCCGATCATCCGCACCTTTGCACCGTTCGTTGCCGGTGTCGCGAAAATGCCTTACCCGCGTTTCTTCGGTTTCAGCGTATTCGGCACCGTCCTGTGGGTCGGCGGTCTGGTCACGCTCGGTTACTTCTTCGGCAACGTGCCGTTCATCAAGAAGAACCTGTCGCTGCTGGTGGTCGGCATCATCCTGCTGTCGCTGGTACCGATGATCATCGGCGTGATTCGCAGCCGTTTCGGCGGCGCCAAAGCCCAATCGCACTAAGCCGATGTGGTCGCTGAGCGCCTGGCGCCGCCGGCGCATTCTGGCCAAGCACCCGATTGCCGACGATATGTGGCAGCGGGTGCGTCATCACCTGAGCTTTCTCGATGGCATCACTGCCGCGCAAGACCAGTGGCTGCGCGAAGCCAGCGTGCTGTTCCTCGAAGACAAACACCTGACCGCCCTGCCCGGCGTCGAACTGCATCAGGAACAGCGCCTGCTGCTCGCCGCCCAGGCCCAATTGCCGCTTTTGCATCTCGGCGACCTGAACTGGTATCGGGGTTTCCACGAGATCGTCCTCTACCCCGACGACTTCCTCAGCCCCCAACGCCATCGCGATGCCAGCGGCGTCGAGCATGAATGGGACGGCGAACACAGCGGCGAGGCGTGGCAACAAGGGCCAATCATCCTCGCCTGGCCCGGCGTGATGGCCAGTGGTGGCTGGGAAGGCTACAACCTGGTGATCCACGAACTCGCACACAAACTCGACATGCTCAACGGCGACGCCAACGGCCTGCCACCGCTGCACGCCGATATGCGGGTCAGCGACTGGGCCGAGGTGATGCAGACGGCATACGACGACCTCAATCGCCAGCTCGACCGCAACCCCGATGCCGAAACCGCCATCGACCCGTATGCCGCCGAGAACCCGGCCGAATTCTTCGCCGTCACCAGCGAGTACTTCTTCAGCGCTCCGGATCTGCTGCACGAGGCTTATCCACGGGTGTATGCGCAGTTGCGCCTTTTCTACCGCCAGGATCCGTTGGCCCGCCTGAAGCAACTTCAGGCCACCGACCCGGTCTATCAGGCTCACGAGTAAAGGTCTGCACGACTTCCGGTACGTGGCGTCCACGGCAGAATATGCCTATAATCGCCGCCACTTTTTGGTCAATCCGGCCAAGTGTTTTTGGTCAACTAACGGGGGCAACGCCCAATGAGCTACAGCAAGATTCCGGCTGGCAAAGACCTGCCGAACGACATCTACGTCGCGATCGAGATCCCGGCCAACCACGCGCCGATCAAATACGAAATCGACAAAGACAGCGATTGCCTGTTCGTTGACCGTTTCATGGCCACCCCGATGTTCTACCCGGCCAACTACGGTTACATCCCGAACACCCTGGCTGACGACGGTGATCCCCTCGACGTACTGGTCGTAACCCCTTACCCGGTTGCTCCAGGTTCGGTGATCCGCGCCCGTCCGGTCGGCATCCTGAACATGACCGACGACGGCGGCGGCGATGCCAAAGTCATCGCAGTTCCGCATGACAAGCTGTCCCAGCTGTACGTGGACGTGAAGGAATACACCGACCTGCCAGCCCTGCTGATCCAGCAGATCGAGCACTTCTTCGCGAACTACAAAGATCTCGAAAAAGGCAAATGGGTGAAAATCGAAGGCTGGGACGGTGCAGACGCCGCCCGCGCCGCGATCACCAAGTCGGTTGCTGCCTACAAAGGCTAAGCCTCGCGACCTGCGACACGCTTGAAGAAAACCCCGGTTGATCCGGGGTTTTTTGTGCCTGGCCGCCCAGGGCTTAAACAGCTTGTTTATAGCAGCCTACAGAAAAGTTTTAGTGTGTGTAATTTCCCACAAGGACGCCTTACATCCCGTCGCAAAATTTGCCCTGATTTTGAACGCAAGGTTTATTCAAACCGCTCTAGGCCGGTCGTAGACTCGCGTTTATGAGAAAGAACACTAGCGGTCCAAGATTCAAGGCACTCCTGGAAGCTGCGAACATCACCACCACGGGATTCGCAAAGTTCTGGGGCACGGAAGCCCAAAACGTTCATAACTGGTACACCCGGGGCGTACCCGCGTACCGCCTGGAAGAGGTCGCACGCCTGCTGTCCGTCAACAGCCAATGGCTGAAGACCGGCGAAGGCCCGAAAGAGGCCCCGCACCTGCATACGGACTCGGGCGACATCCTCGATGCCCATGCCATTCGCGGCGTCTACACGGTGCTCGAAACCAACGACATCGAATTGCCGCTCTACAAGGAAGCCCCCACTGCCCCTGGCTCCGACAAGACCCACGTCATCAAAGACCCGGACCAAACCATCCGCCTGCCCCGCAGCCACCTCGAAGCCCTGGAAATCCGCCACTCCGACGCCATCTGCACCCACATGATCGGCAACAGCATGGCCGAGAAAATCGAAGACGGCTCCACCCTCGCCATCGACCGCGGCCTCACCCAGGTGGTGGACGGCGAAATCTACGCCATCGAGCACGACGGCATGCTGCGCATCAAATACCTGCACCGCATGCCCGGCAACGCCCTGCGCCTGCGCAGCCACAACAGCGCCGAATACCCGGACGAGATCTTCAGGGCTGCGCAGATCGAAGAGCAGAGGATTCATGTATTGGGGTGGGTGTTCTGGTGGTCGACGCTGGGCAAGCGGCGACCGGTGGTGCCGTTTCTCTGACCCTCTGTCACTCCCGGCCCTTGGCTAGCCTGCAAAGAGGCCCGGCTACACGGTACAAATCCCCGCGTCCTGCCGCAGAAATCGCTCTAATCCGCACTTGAGACTGGGAATCCCCAACAAAACTCAGTATCCTGCGCCCCACATTCGCGCATCGACCCGCCAAGCGGCCCAGATGACGCCTGACGCGGCAGACCACTGTCTGACCAAGTCCCACAGCCGGACGCAAGATCCGGATGTACGTTTTGAAGGCTGGCGCGGTTTACCAAAAATAAACCAAGCCAGTCCCCGAGAAGCCGGCCACAAGCCGGCTTTTTAATGCCCGCAAGAAAACCAAATCTAATGCCCCAATATCTTCCTTGCTACCGTAATGGCAAAACTCATTACGGTGCTCCATCACGGACTCCTCAAAAATCCATAATGATGACTGTCAGAAGCCGCAACTCTCAGATAGGGATCAGTTACTGATCAAAGCCCAGTTACGCTGCAAGGAGGATGTGGCGCTTATCGCCGCAGTCCACGAACGTCTTGTCGCTCCTCAGCGAGTCAAGATAAGCCTGGATGAGTTGTAACGTCGAATCCAGCCAAGCCGTAGTTTCGCGAGAATTGGTACCGCAATCGGGCAATAAGCTGCTGCCCAATTCAACTGTGCAACAGCCCGTTGCACAATCCCCTCACGGATAACTAAACGCCTTCACCAAGGTCAACTCCCCCACCGCCCGCATCGGCACCAGGAACGTCTCCATCTTCTCGCTGGGTGTCCCTTCCTCGGTAATCACCGTCACCTGCGCCGTAGTCAGCGGCTGTACCGCCTCTTCCCCACCTTCATCATCCCCGCGATACCCACCGCCAAAATAATTCACATACACCAGATACTGCCCCTTGATCGGCGCCGGCATGGCGAAGATTTCCGGGCCGTAACCGGTGGTCACGTCGACGTCCAGGGCCGCGCCGTTGGGGGCGACGCGGTCGCCGTACCAGATGTGTGCGCCGTCGGGTGTGATCAGGTGCAGATCGAGGTCGGTGCCGTCACTGTCCCACGTCAGCAACACCCGAAGTTTCGCCGGAGTGGCGCCGCCGCTGGTGTTGAGGAATTGCGTGCGATGCCGTTGCTGACCGTCGGGGCTGCGGACTTCAACGCTGTTGCTGCCGTTGGGGAAGGAGAACGGGCGATCAAAGCGGCCGCTGTCGTCGATTTTCAGGGGCATGCTGACGCCGTTGACGATCAGGCGGCCGGGCTCTTTGTTTTTCGGGGTGGCCTTGATTTCGCCGCTGATGCGCGCGGTGTTGGCCTGGCCGAGGGGGGTGTTCACCGAGGAGGCCGGGTAGTTGACCGTCTGGCGAAAGCTCTCGCCCTCGCCTTCAGGCGCACCGCTGCGCCAGCCGCCGACCGGGGTGTCGAGTTTGACGCCGTCAGCGGCGATCACCGGCGAAACAGCGGCGAACGCGCAAAGCAACAGCAAGACCTGTGGATAACGGTGTGTCATGGTCTATTCCAGCAAAAGGTGACGGGCGAGCCCTTCGATATAGGTTTCATCCTGGCCGTTGGGGTGTGCTTCAAAGGCCAAGTGCAGGTATTCGTGAGTCAGGTCGAGGCGATCCTGCAACGACAGCACGCCGCGCACGTAGATGCGCTGGCGTTCGCGGTCGACGAAGGGGCGGCCGAAGGCGAGTTTGCAGACGGCGAAAGTGCTGACTTCGCTGTAGCCGGTTTCACCTTCCAGCTTCGGACGCCAGCCGCGCCGCTGTTTTTGCAGCCAGTCCTGTGCGGCGGGCAGCGCTTCGCAGGACGCCACCGGGTTGTCCCAGCGGCTGAGGCTGGCGCGCGGATAAGCGTGCAGCAGGATCGCGTCGTAACGCTGGCCGGCATTGGCTTGTTCGACGGCCTGCTGCCAGGCGAGTTTGTCGGGGCCGGGTTGATCGGAGTGATAGGTGACGGTGCTGCCGGCCAGCACCAGATCCGCCGTCCATGCAGCGATATTGCGCGATTCGGCAGAGGCCGGACGCGGGGCGACACGTTGCCGGGTGCTGCTGTCGTCGATGCTCAGACATTCGCCGTTGCGTGTGGCGTTTTGCAGCAGATACGTGCGAATCGCCACGGCCAATGCTTTGGCGGCTTCGGCCGGTTCGGGTTTGGCTTCACGCTCCAGCACGCGGGCGACGTATTCTTCGCGATCCAGCCGGGCGACCAGCTTGTCGTTGAGCAGAAACAGTTCGCCGTCACTGTGGATATCCAGCGCATTGCCATTGGCGAATTCGACGCGGTAATCGCCCTGCAACGGGCCGGAGCCAGCAACGCGTTCACCCGCCAGAACCCGCGAAACCGGATAACGCGAGAACAGTCCGACCTCAACACAACTTCCCGCTTCCGCCGGCCATGATGCGGGCAACAACGTTGCCAGCGCCGAACCGTAATGCCGCAGAACCATCTGACTGGTACCCCGGCCACCGGCCCAGATCGGCGATCCATCCGCCGTCCAGCCAGCGAAACCGCCCTGACGTGATTGCGGATCCTGATCGCCGAGCCAGCTCCAGGTCTTCACCCGCAAACGTCCGCCAAGCTCACCGACGACATTGCCATCCGCCGCATTCAAAACGACATCGAGCAGCACACGGCGCATCTGATCCTGAGCCGGCAGCCAAGACAAAACCTTCAACAAGTCAGCCACGGAAACCCGAGTAGCCGGTTGCACCGATGGCAAATCCAGCAACCACGACGGCGCCTGTCGCGTCTGCCAATAGGCTCTCCAATCGCCAGCGGTTATGCCCAACCGCGCCGGCTCGAAATACAGCCCGCAGGATTTCACCAGCGCCTGATCACGCTCGATCTTGCCGCCCGCTGCGCAGCAATAGACTTCTTCCTTCGACTGCCCGCGGCATTCATACGCCGGTTCCCGTGCGCCGGTATCCACCAGCCACGCGTAAACGAACACCTTCCACAGACTGCCCAGCGGCGTCTCAAGCGACGAAGGCAACGGCTCGCGAGCAGTCATTTGCGCCGTGTTCAGCGACAACAATTCGCCCTTGTACGCCACGCGCAAAGGTTCATCCTGCGCCGTCGCCAGCGCAGGAATCACACACATCAGCAGCCACAGCAGCGGCCGGGTCATGTCAGTTGACCGTGACCTGACCGAGGGCCGCTTTCGCTTCCTGGGCCCGGTGCTGCGGCGCGTAGACCTGAGTGAAACGCACCGGCGGCAGATTGAACTGGCCTTTCTGCGAAAAACGCACCAGATGCCGCAGACGCAATTCACCGCTCAGCGCATCCACCGGCACCGCGTAGGCCAGTTGGCCCGGTTCGAAACGTGCTTTCTCCAGCGCGGTCGGCTCGGTGCCGTCCTTGCCCTGCAACTTGATGCCCCACGTGGTGCGCTCGACATCGGCACCCGGCGGCAACGGCACTTCGAGCATGCCGTAGCGCAGCGGTTTCGGTGCTTTGCTGGTGAGGATCACTTCGTCCAGATACAGACTGTCGCTGGACAACGGCTTGCTGCCGACCGGTTCCAGTTTGAAGGTGAAGGCTTCGTCACCCGGCACCAGACGCGACAGGCGACGAGTGATAGTCACCGCCATCGGATCGACCGCCGGTTGCTGGGTCTGGAAGCTCAACGCGGCACGCAACGGACGCTCCTGAGTGCCCGCCACCGTCAACACGCTCGGCACCGGCGCAGCCCCCTGCCACGTCCAGAACATCTCGCCGGTCGCGCCGTAGTTTTTCTTCCAGCCTTCGCCCGGCGCCAGCGCGATGGTCGGCGACGCCTGAGCGATGCTGCGTTGCAGCCAGGTCAGCGCCAGCGCACGTTCGAGGGTCGATTGCTGCGGCAGCAGGCGCTGCAACAACGCTGTTGCACGGGCCTGATCGAACGGTTGCAGGGACAGGTTTAGCGCTTCGGCAAACGGCTGCGAACTGACGGCCAAACGCTGTTGCGCAGCGCCCAGCTGACGGTTGAACGCGTCCGGCAAAGCGACTTTCGACTGGGTGGCCAGCGATGCGGTCAAGACCCGCGCCGCCGCCAGACCGAGTGCCGAATCCGGATCGCCCATCACCAGACTGTCTTCGCCGTCGTCCATCAGGGTTTCGGCATTGCCTTCCCCGGCCCTGGCCAGATCCTCCATCAAGCCGCTGAGCAGCGTGTTGACCGGCAAGTGCATCTGCTTGGCGAACGACAGGATCAGCGCCCGTTGCAGCAATGGCGTGTTCGGCGCCTGCTTGGCGTAAACCTCCAGCACCCGCTGCCAGTGTTCCGGCGGCAAGGTCAGCTCCAGCACCTGACTGGCGTTCCAGTCGGCGTAATAGGCGTAAGCGGTGAGGAACGCATCCGGCTCGCCGTCGAAGCCCCACCAGGTGAAGCTCGCCGACGGCCCGGCCATTTGTACCAGGCGCAGACGACTGTTCTGCATGATCAGGCGCAAGCGGTCGCGGATCTGCGGGCTCGACGCCAGCGACGGATAAGCGATGCTCAGCGGCAGCAAACGGCTGGCGGTCTGTTCGACGCCGCCGTACGGATAGCTGAGCAGATCATCGAGGGCAGAGCGGAACAGCGCCTGCGGGCTGTCATCCAGACGCAGGCGAATGTCGGTCGCGTCTGCCGGCAGGCTCAACGGTGTGTCGCCGCTGGCCACGTCAAGGCTCTGGGTCTGCGTCACTTGCCAGCCTTCGCCGGTCGCCGTCAGGCGCACAGCAAGGGCATCGGCGGTTTTGCCGTCCTGCACCAGCTCGGCGGTCCACTCGCCGGTGGCCAATGCGAAGGCCGGCAGCGGCAGGTAGTTGATGCCGTTGTCGAGGGTCACCGGCAGGCGCTGTTCGGCGCTGGCGTAGTGCGTTACCAACTCAGCCTTGACCGGTTTCTCGGCCTGACTGAAGGCGAACACACCAAGCTGCGGCTGATCGCCCTTGCGGAATTTGCTCGGCCCGCTCCACTTCAGGTACAGCGGCTTTTCCGAGCGGACGAACTGCTTCTTCTGTCCGACCTGACCGTCATCGGCAATCGCCCGCGCGGTGATGCGCCAGCGGGTCAGCGAGTCCGGCATCTTGAAAGTGAAGCGCGTCTTGCCGTCGGCGTCGGTCAGCAATTCCGGCTGCCATGCAGCGGTGTCGACGTCTTCGCGGCGCGGCCGCTCCAGCACTTTCACCCCACGTTCGCTGCGGTTGGCCTTGCCCGGCGCGCCGGGGCTGCCCGGCAATGCCACGTCGTAGCTGATGAACGACAGGCTGGCGCTGGTGCGCACGTTGTTGCGGCGCGGGTGATAGAAAAACTGGTCGATGGTCGGCGCGACCTCAGGTTGCAGCGCGTAGACCATTTCATCGACCACGCTGACCGTCAGGTGCGCCGGCACAGCCTTGCCGGCGAATTGCGTGGTCAGGTCGACCGTCACGGTATCGCCCGGTTGATAAGTCTCTTTGTCAGTCTTGATCGCCACGTCGATCTGCGGCGCGACGACCTTGATCCCGGCGTTCTGGAAGCTGTACTGACCGCCCTTGGTGTAGAGCACCGAGAACGTCAGGTTCGGCGCGAAGTTGTTCTTCACCGGGATGCGCGCGCGGTATTGGGTGTCGCTGAGTTTCTCCAGCTTCAACCAGTCGCCGCCCTTGGCCAGCAGCGCGGTAGCTTCAACCTTGTCGCGCTCCAGCGACAGCAGCGCATCGCTGACCGGCTCCGGGAAGGTGATCAGCGCCAGTGCCTCGTCGCCGGCCTTGTACTCGGGCTTGTCGAGGACGATCTCCACGGTGCCCGGCACAGCCTTGACGCCGTCACCGGTGACCGAATGACCGGTCGCGCCAAGCACTCGACCGTGCTGATCTTTCAGCGACAGGTTGTAGGTGCCCGGACGATCAAACGTCACGCTGAAGCCTTTGTCTTTCGCCGCCAGTTTGCCTTCGCCCGTGCTCTGGTCTTCCAGACGCACCCAGCTGTAGCTGCTCGGCACCACGGCCTGCGCCTGTTGACTGCCGCCCTCATTGGCGTAGCTGAACGCGACCTTGTCACCGACCGCACTGAAACGCTGTGGCGCAGTCAGACGGAAGCTGGCAGCGCCCCGGTCGATGAGGATTTCTTTGGTGGTCTTGACCCGGTACGCCGCGCCATCGCTGGCAAACACTGTGAGCATGTAGCGGCTCGGCTTGTCGGCGGCCGGCAGGTCAAGGGTCGCATTGCCCTTGCTGTCGGTGGTCAGTTCGGTGCTGGTCAGCTCCACCGGGAATTGCCCGAGGTATTGCAGCTCGTTGTCGACCATCGACAGCTGCTGGGCGCGCAGGCTCAGGGTCAGTTTGGCGTTGGCCACCGGTTTGCCGTCCGGGTACAGCAGCACCAGGCTGCCCTTCACCGGTTCGCCGGTTCGGTAATCCTGCCTGGCCAGGTTCAGCGAGATTTCGAAGTGCGGCTTGATGTACTCCGCTACCCGGAACGCGCTGCTGTAGGCCTGATCCTTGTAGTTGAAACGCAGCTCGTAACCACCGGCCACGGCGTTGTCCGGCAACTGGAAGCGGCCCTGAGTGCCGGCCTTCGAATCGAGCTTCAGATCGAGACGCTGCAACTCGGTGCCCGTCGCATCAAGCACGCTGACATTGACGTCCGCCGCCCCCGGCAATACCGAATCCCGGGCGTTCTTGAATTCGCGGCCAACGATTTTCAGCGACACCCAATCACCCGGGCGATACAGCGGCCGGTCGGTGAAGGCGTAGAGTTTGGTGTCGTAGATTTCGCTGTCGTAATAGAAGTTTTCCGAGACGAATACGCCGCCCTCTTCGTCCTCGCCGATGACGAACGAACGCTCCGGGCTGACGTGTTTCAGGCGCAGCAAACCGTCGTTGTCGGTAGCGCCGCTGCTCATCACGCCGAGGCCGTCGGTCCACAGCACATTGACCTTCGGCACCGAGCTGCCTTCGTGTTTGCGCGCGGCCCACACCAGCAATTCATCACCGGCAATCTTGCTCACCGCCACGGTGTTGGAAACGAAAACCATGGTGGTCGCGCGGTACTTGCCGATCAGCGCTTCGACCAGATACAGGCCCGGTTTCAGATTGCCCAGCGGGATGTAGACGTTGCCCGGCGCAACGCTGACGAACTCGCTGGAAGACCCGGCCAGACTCACGCCTGTCGGCGGCTGGATCGGCTTGGCCTGCCACAGCGGATAGCGGAACTGGCTGACCACCGGCAGGCCCGGAATCAGGGCGAACTGCGGCTGCGCGTCGTACGGCGTTGGCGCAGCGATGGCGTTGCCCATCTTCAGCTCCGGCACCTCTTCGGTGACTTGCTGACGCGACTCGTAGGAGAACGCACGCTGCATCACCCGACGGGATTTGCGGTACCAGTTGTCCCACAGGTACGCGAGGGTGTTCGACAAGCCTTCGCCCTTGAACTGGCCGTCGCTGACCACGCGGTGCAGGTTTTTCTGGCGCTTGAGGAAGTCCAGCGGCTTGTCGATCTTGTACACCCGAATGTCGGCGCCGCCGTACGGTTCCATACGGAAACGGCGGTAATCACGGCCCGGTGCTTCGAGGCGCACCACCGCCTGCTCGTCGGCGGCGAAACTGCTGTCGGCCAGCAGGAAAAAGCTTTCACCGGAGACCGGCGTGTAGCCGCTTGGCTCCACGGAGTCTTCGGCATTCACGGCCGAAAACGGCAGGACTGACAGCAACAGAAAAGGCAGTAAACGCAGCATGCGGGCACCGGTCATTGGGAGAGAAAGTTCAGTCGATAGACGCCGATGAAGTTGGGGTTGGCTGCGTCGGGTATCCATCGGGTGTCCTTCCATGTCATGAGTTGCTGCAGGCTTGCCGAACGCATGCCGTTGTCGGTTGGGGTGGTCGTGCCGGTGTGATAGGCGATGTAGCGGCCCATCCAGATCATCAGGTGCTGGTCGTCGCCCTGATCGAAAAACATCAGATCGCCGGGCCGTGCCTGGGACACGTCGCGGCCGATCAGATGGCTGTTGAACTGAATCAGTTTGATTGCGTTGACGTAGGGCCCGACCTTGCCGCCGCCCTGCTGCCATTGCTGGGCGAGCTGGCGCTGATCGGCGCTCAGATCCAGCTCCGGCGGCAGGTAGCGATTGGACACGCCATTGCTGCGCAGCCATTTGTCGTCATGGACTTTCAGCGCTTCGTTGGCGGCAAACCGCACCAGCCCGGCGCAGTCCTGCTGATACCAGCGCGGGCTCGGGCCTTTGCTCAACTGCTCCTGAGCGATGCGCACGAACCAGGCGCGAAAAACCTGGGACTGCGCAGGATCGAGTGCCGGCGTTTCGACCGCTCGGGCACCCGCGCTCAGTAACAGCGCGAGCAAGCCGAGGCTGCGGATCAATGTCGTCACAGCGCTTTCCACTCCAGCGGCAGCCATTGCCAGTGGCCGTCGGGCTCACTGCCTTCCGGCAAGGTCAGGGCGTATTTGCCCATGCCGCCGAGGGTGCGCAGTTTCGGGATCAGGTAGGTTTGCGCGGCGTTGTAGAACACCGGTTCCATGTCCTGCGGCAGGCTGTCGAGGGTTTCCTGCTGGATCAGCTGTGCCATTGAATCCGGGCCGAAATAGATTGGCATCAGCACGTCTTTCGGCAGCACATCGGCCATCGGCGGGAAGCGCTTGTCGAGGGTGCCGAGGGCCTTGTCGACCAGTTTGTCGTCGAGGGAAAACAGCAGTGTCGAACCGTGGCGCGCCAG
This sequence comes from Pseudomonas sp. IAC-BECa141, assembly GCF_020544405.1. Lineage (NCBI taxonomy): Bacteria > Pseudomonadati > Pseudomonadota > Gammaproteobacteria > Pseudomonadales > Pseudomonadaceae > Pseudomonas > Pseudomonas sp. IAC-BECa141. The sequence goes on from NZ_CP065410.1 coordinate 5,452,954, forward strand.
GCTGACTTTCATGAAGGCACGGCCGGTGATTGCATCCGGGGTCTCGGCATCCCTGGCCGGGTACGGGCCAAAGTTGGAGCTGACCTGACGCTGCCAGAGGTGGCTCTGGCCTTCCTGCTTCTCGACCACCGGGAACGCGTGCTCGTCGACCTTGCTTTCGTAGGCGCCGACCATCGAATCGAACAATGTGCCGATATCCGCGTCGAGCTTGCCGTTGTCTTCGTCGTTCAGACTGGCCACCAGCAACGGCGTGTACAACCGCGAATCGGCGTACCAGCACAGGCCCGCCGCGCCGGCAACGTGTTCGGTGAGTTTCTGCGCCACTGCCTCTTCGGCACCGAGCTTCACCAGCAACGGTTTCTGCGGCTCGGCAGCGACCGGCAAGGTCACGCAGGCACTGGCGCCCAGCGGCATGGCTTGCCAGACCGGTTTGAAATCGAAGTCCGGCTGGTTGTCCAGTTCATCCATCGCGAGATAGCTGTGCCAGCCCTTGTCGTCCATGTCGAAACGCAGGCCGGCGAAGTTCGGGATGAAGCGCTGGTAACCCATGGCCAGGACGCTGGAGTTGACCGACAGGCGCTGTTTGGTTTCAGGCGTCTTGACCGGTAGCCCGAACGCTTCGGGGAACAGTTTTTCACCGTTGAGCAGCGCCGCGAGGGCTTGCGGCGAGACATGGCCGGACTCTTCGGAAGCGCCGTTTTCCGGATCGTAGAACTTGGCCGGGTTCGACAGCACCACCAGTTTGTCGCCACGGGAGCCGAACAGCAGGGATTTGCCGGCGTTGTAGGTCAGTTGATACAGCGGCACTTCGTCACCGCCGACTTTCAGGGTGCTGAACACGCTCAGTTGCGAATCATCCAGAGCGACTTTCGCCAAGGGCTCCAGCAACTTGGCCAAACCGCCGCGATCCATCACCAGCAGGAAATCCTTCAAACGACCATCGGCGCCGCGCCACAGCGCCACGTCCGCCGGTTGATCGAAGAGTTGCTCGATCAGGCTGTCTTGCAGCTTCAGGTCATGCTCGTAGATGATCCGCCGCAGACTGCCGATCAGCCCGAGACGGTCGGCGTGGGTTTCGTAATAGAAGACGAAATCCTCGGTGAGCGTGGCTTTGAGGAACGGCACCGTCAGCAAATCCTTGGGCAACTGGCTCAGGGAGCGGGTTTCCAGCAGCGCGTCCGGGCGGCTCAGGCCGAGCTTGTCGCTGGCCAATTCCGCTGGCGGCGCCTTGGGTTTGTGCATCAGCCAGCCGAGCCCGCCCGCCACGCCGGCCACCAGGCACAGCCCGACCGCCAGCAACGGCCAGCGCCGGGAAGGTTTGGCGGCGGGCGTATCGGTGGCCGGGGTCTCAGTGTTTTCGCTCATCTTCTCGCTCATGTTCCCAAAGCTCGGCAGTTCATCCGTGGTGCGGGATGCTTAATAGTTGAAAGTCTTGACCAGCAGCAGATCACCGATGGCCCGCAGGGGCACGATGAACGTTTCGCGTTTTTCGTCGACGGTGTTTTCGTTGAGTACCAGCGTGATTTGCGAGGTGATGACCTCGTTCTGGTTGCTGGCCTCCTCGAAGTTATAGCCGCCGTTACCGAAGTTGCCCCAATAGTTGACGTAAACCAGATAGGTGCCGTGCAGCGGCGCGGTCATGGTGAACATTTCCGGGCCGGGGCCGTCGACGCCGTCCGGATCGAGGCCACCGCCGTTGCTCATCGCCGGACGCGCCCAGAAGGCGTGCTGGCCGTCAGGCGTAATGACGTGCAGGTCGAGTTCGGCTTTAGGATCGTCCCAACCCAGTACCACGCGGATCCGCGCCGGCGTGCGCAAATTGTTGGCTTCGTAGAATTGAACGCGCTTGAGCGACTGGCCGTCAGCGCTGATCACCTCGACGCTGTTGGAACCGGCGCCGAACGCATACGGCCGGGCGAAACGGCCCTGGTCGTCGGTGTACAGATTCAGTGGGTTGCCGTTCACCGCCAGGCTGTGGGGCGGACGCAGATGCCCGATGGCCTTGAGCTGGCCCTCGATCATCGTACGATTGCGCTGGATGCCGCGATCAATGGGCGGCGTCGGATAGGCGACCTGCGGGTTTTCCGTGCGATCGAGCAGCCCGTGATAACGCCAGCCCCCCACCGGCTCCGACAGCTCCGCACTCGGCGCCGCCAGCAGCGCGGGCGCGCAGGCCAACCCGATCAGCAGCAAAAGAAGTGAACGCATGTGATGCCTCCTGCCATGCCTGAACGAAACCTTGCACCCGATCCTCGGTACTTCACAGCGCTGAAAACTGCGTTTCGTCTGAAAGACCCGTGACTGTCGGGTCGTAGAAGGCGCGAAGGTTAGCGATTCGGCAGTTTTTTAACAATCGGATACATCTTGAAATGCGGCGGGAATCACGCCCTCGGGTGGACGATGAGCCGAATAGGCGTCATATTCGGCTCACCAAATGAGCCGAATAGCGTTTCTATTCGGCTCACGCACTCAGGAACGGCATTTCATGGCAACTCACTGGATCTGGCAGCAGCCCGACTGGCCTGACTTCAACTGGCAGGCAGCGCGTCTCACTGCGCTGTTGCGCGAATGCGTTCAGGCGCAGGGACAATTGATGGGTATGGCGGGATCAGTGGGCAATTCCCTGAGCGCTCAGACTGAGCTGGACGCGTTGCTGCAAAACATCGTGACCTCTTCGGCCATCGAGGGGGAACAGTTGAATGTTGAATCCGTGCGTTCTTCACTGGCACGACGCCTGGGGCTGGAATCGCCTGATGGCCACAACGTCAGCAAGCGCAGCGAGGGACTGGCACAGCTGATGCTCGATGCCACTCAGCGCTTTGCCGAACCTCTGACGCTGGAACGATTGCTGGAATGGCATTCGTGGCTGTTTCCAGAACCGGAGAGTGGCTTCCTTTCGCGTGCAATCAATGTCGGCGCATTACGCGGCGATGAGCCGATGCAGGTGGTTTCCGGACGAATCGAGCGTCCGACCGTGCACTTCGAGGCGCCACCGCGACAAGGCCTTGAGCGGCAACTCGACAGTTTTCTCAAGTGGTTCGACGCCAGTCGGCAACAGGCAGGCCTCGATCCATTCTTGCGAGCTGGCATCGCACATTTCTGGTTCGTCACCTTGCATCCATTCGACGACGGCAATGGACGCCTGACTCGCACCCTTACCGATCTGGCACTGGCTCAGGGCGAAGCGCAGGCGATTCGTTTTTATGCGATGTCCGCCAGCATCCTCGATGATCGTGCGGGCTATTACCGGATTCTCGAATCGAACCAGAAAGCCACGATGGACATTACCGACTGGCTCACATGGTTCCTGCAAACCTTGCTGCGCAGTCTGCAACAGGCCATCGCGCGGATTGAAAGTGTGTTGGGAAAATCCCGCTTCTGGCAGGCGCACCGGGAATCCGGGCTGTCGGCGGAGCAGATCAAAGTGCTCAATCGTTTGCTCGACGGTGGTGAGCGCGGTTTCGAGCACGGTATCAGTGCAGCGCAATACCAGAGTGTGGCCAAGGTCTCCAAAGCCACGGCCACCCGACATTTGGCGGAACTGCTGGAAAAGGGCTGCCTGCAACGTCTTCCGGGCGGCGGACGCAGCACTCGGTATCAGATTCAATATCCGGACGAATCGACCGACTGACACCCTTGTCCGTCGGCCCGCTCATTTGCCCATACCCCCCCTATCTGCTAGTGTCGCGCCGGTTTAACGTCAACCGGAATTAGCCGCCATGGCCCGCAAAAAAGCTGCACTGGATTTCGAACAGTCCCTCGCCGACCTGCAAACGCTGGTGGAGCGTCTGGAGAACGGTGAATTGTCGCTGGAAGACTCGCTGACCGCCTTCGAGCAGGGCATCGGCCTGACCCGTGACTGCCAGGCGGCGCTGGCCCAGGCCGAGCAGAAGGTCCAGGTATTGCTGGAGCGCGATGGCGAACTCGCCGAGGAACCCTTCGACGCGGATCAGCCAGAATGATTGCAGCGTATTCGGCTACCAGCCAGGCGCGGGTCAACGCGGCGCTGGAAACCCTGTTCAATGCCCCGTTGCCAGAACTGGCGCGCCTCTATGAAGCCATGCGCTACAGCGTGATGAACGGCGGCAAACGCGTGCGCCCGCTGCTGGCCTACGCGGCATGCGAAGCCCTTGGCGGCAAGGCCGAGCAGGCCAACGGCGCGGCGTGTGCGGTTGAGCTGATCCATGCGTATTCGCTGGTACACGATGATTTGCCAGCGATGGACGACGACGATCTGCGTCGCGGCCAGCCGACCACTCACAAGAAATTCGACGAAGCCTGCGCGATTCTGGCCGGCGACGGCTTGCAGAGTCTGGCGTTCGGCGCCCTGCTCGACCCGCGCCTGAGCGACCTGAGCGCAGACATCCGCCTGCAACAGGTCACAGCGCTGGCGCACGCGGCAGGCCCGGCCGGCATGGTCGGCGGTCAGGCCATCGATCTCGGTTCGGTCGGCCTCAAGCTCGACCAGAAAGCTTTGGAACAAATGCACCGGCACAAGACCGGCGCGCTGATCGAGGTCAGCGTCAAACTTGGCGCGCTGGCCAGCGGCCGTGCCGAGAAGGATGAATTGAAGTCGCTGCAGACTTATGCACAGGCCATCGGTCTGGCGTTCCAGGTCCAGGACGACATCCTCGACGTCGAAAGCGATACCGAAACCCTCGGCAAACGCCAGGGTGCCGACATCGCCCGCGACAAGCCGACCTACCCGGCCCTGCTCGGTCTCGACGCCGCCAAGGCTTACGCGCTGGAACTGCGCGATCAGGCCCTGCACGCACTGCGACCGTTTGACGCGGCTGCCGAGCCGTTGCGCGATCTGGCCCGGTATATCGTCGATCGGCGTAACTGAAGGCTAATCAGCCAAAAAAGACCAACGCGTGGGCAGGGGGCGATGCATCAGGTAAACTGCCGCATCTTTTATACCTATAACGATTCGCCTGATGCCCACGACGTTTCATGAGATTCCCCGCAAGCGCCCGACCACGCCCCTGCTCGACCGCGCGAACACGCCGGACGGCCTGCGCCGGTTAGGCGAAGCCGAGCTGGAAACCCTGGCTGATGAGTTGCGCCTGGAATTGCTCTACACGGTCGGCCAGACCGGTGGGCATTTCGGTGCCGGCCTGGGCGTCATCGAGCTGACCATCGCGTTGCATTACGTCTTCGACACCCCGGACGACCGTCTGGTGTGGGACGTTGGTCATCAGGCCTATCCGCACAAGATCCTCACCGGTCGTCGCGAGCGCATGGAAACCCTGCGCCAGAAGGACGGCATCGCGGCCTTCCCGCGCCGCTCCGAGAGCGAGTACGACACCTTTGGCGTCGGTCACTCCAGCACCTCGATCAGCGCCGCGCTGGGCATGGCCATCGCCGCCCGCCTGCAGAACATTGATCGCAAGGCGATTGCCGTGATCGGCGACGGCGCATTGACCGCAGGCATGGCGTTCGAGGCGCTGAACCATGCGCCGGAAGTCGACGCCAACATGCTGGTGATCCTCAACGACAACGACATGTCGATCTCGCGCAACGTCGGCGGTCTGTCGAACTATCTGGCGAAGATCCTTTCCAGCCGCACTTACGCGAGCATGCGTGAAGGCAGCAAAAAAGTGCTGTCGCGCCTGCCCGGCGCCTGGGAAATCGCCCGTCGCACCGAAGAATACGCAAAAGGCATGCTGGTTCCCGGCACCCTGTTCGAAGAACTGGGCTGGAACTACATCGGCCCGATCGATGGCCACGACCTGCCGACCCTGATCGCCACCCTGCGCAACATGCGCGATCTGAAAGGCCCGCAGTTCCTGCACATCGTCACCAAGAAGGGCAAAGGCTTCGCCCCGGCTGAAGTCGATCCGATCGGTTACCACGCCATCACCAAACTCGAACCGCTGGACGCCCCGGCCGCTGCGCCGAAGAAGGCCAGCGGGCCGAAGTATTCCGGCGTGTTCGGTGAATGGCTGTGCGACATGGCTGCTGCCGACCCGCGTCTGGTAGGCATCACCCCGGCGATGAAGGAAGGTTCGGATCTGGTGGCGTTCAGCGAACGCTTCCCGCTGCGCTACTTCGACGTGGCGATTGCCGAGCAACACGCCGTGACCCTCGCCGCCGGCATGGCCTGCGAAGGCGCGAAACCGGTGGTGGCGATCTACTCGACGTTCCTGCAACGCGGTTACGACCAGTTGGTGCATGACGTCGCGGTGCAGAACCTCGACGTGCTGTTCGCCATCGACCGCGCGGGCCTGGTGGGCGAAGACGGCCCGACCCACGCCGGCAGTTTTGACCTGTCTTACCTGCGTTGCATCCCGGGCATGGTCATCATGACCCCGAGCGATGAAAACGAGCTGCGCAAAATGCTCACCACCGGCCACCTGTACAACGGCCCGGCGGCGGTGCGTTACCCACGCGGCACCGGCCCGAACGCGACCATCGAGAAAGACCTCGAACCGATCGAGATCGGCAAGGGTGTGGTGCGTCGCCGGGGCAGCAAAGTCGCCCTGCTGGTATTCGGCGTGCAGATGGCCGAAGCCCTGAAGGTTGGCGAGACGCTGGACGCGACCGTGGTCGACATGCGCTTTGTCAAACCGATGGACGAAGCGCTGGTGCGCGAAATCGCCAACAGCCACGACCTGCTGGTGACCATCGAAGAGAACGCGATCATGGGCGGCGCCGGTGGCGCAGTCAGCGAATTCCTCGCCCGCGAGAACATCCTCAAGTCGGTGCTGCACCTGGGCTTGCCGGACGTTTACGTCGAGCACGCCAAGTCGGCGCAGATGCTGGCCGAGTGCGGGCTGGACGAGGCAGGGATCGAAGTGGCGGTGCGTGAGCGTCTGGAGCTGCTTAACCGCTAATCGCCAGATCTGTGAACAACCCTGTGGGAGCGAGCTTGCTCGCGAAGACGGACAGTCAGTCGACTCATTCTTGACTGACATACCGCATTCGCGAGCAAGCTCGCTCCCACAGTGGTTTGTGCAGCTTTCAAAATTCAATTCGCTTTATGTACCAACGGACTCCGATGAACCTCTCGCGCCTCGCCCTGCCCCTCCTGCTGCTGCCAACCGCCAACGCCCTGGCCGACACCTTCGAACGCGATCAGGCCCTGAAGCTGCCGGACGTGCTGATCAGCGCCAACCGCCAGGTCGAGGCGCGCAACGACAGCAGCGCCGCCAACACCGTGTTCACCCGCGAAGACATCGAGCGCCTGCAACCGAGCAGCGTCACCGATCTGCTGCAACGGGTACCGGGCGTACAAGTCGCGCAAACCGGCGGACGCGGCAGCCTGCCGGGAATCTACATTCGTGGCACGCAATCGGCGCAGAGCCTGGTGCTGGTCGACGGCCAGCGCATCGGCAACGCCACCTCCGGCGACAGCAACCTGCAACACCTCAACATCGAACAGATCGAGCGTGTCGAGGTACTGCGCGGATCGCGCTCGGTCATTTACGGCAGCGACGCGATCGGCGGGGTGATCCAGATCTTCACCCGGCGCGGCGGCGAACAGGGCCTGCAGCCGCGGATGCATGTCGGCTTCGGCAGCAATCAGACCTGGGAGCGCAGCGTCGGCCTCTCCGGCGGTGATGAGAAAACCCGCTTCAACCTCGGCGCCAGCCTCGATGAAACCGCCGGCCTCGACCGCACCCACGATTCGTATCCCAGCGACAGCGATCACGATGCCTACCGCAATAAATCCTTCAGCCTGAGCCTCAGCCATGCGCTGACCGATGACATCGAAGTCGGCGCCAACCTGCTGGATAACCGTGGCAAAAGCGAATTCGACAACCCGTTCGGGCGCTTCGACCCGGTGACCTTCGACTCCCTCCAGCAGCAGCCCTACAGCGATTTCGCCGTCAGCAGTTTCAGCAGCTACATCGACGCGCGGATCAATGAGCGCTGGAAGTCGCGCCTGGAGCTTGGCCACAGCGAAAACCGCGAGAAGTCTTTCGACAAGCTCAGCGACGAGCGCTCGGTGTTCAACACCTACCGCGACTCGGTGACCTGGCAGAACGACCTGACGCTGGATTCACGCAACAGCCTGATCCTCGGCGGCGACTGGTACGAAGACCGGATCAACAGCAGCACCGAGTTCGCCGAAGACAGTCGCTGGAACCGCGCCGCGTTCATCCAGCATCGCTTCCAGGCCGACAGTTTTTCCACCGAACTGGGCCTGCGCCGTGACGACAACCAGCAGTTCGGCGGCCAGAACAGCTGGAGCGGCACGCTGACGTTGCCGGTCAACCCGGACAACGACCTGTTGCTCAGCTACAGCGAAGGCTTCCGTGCGCCGACCTTCAACGACCTGTACTACCCGGACTTCAGCAATCCCGACCTGAAACCGGAAACCTCGAAAAGCTACGAACTGCAATGGCGCAGCCAGTTGAGCGACAGCACTCGCCTCGAAGCGTCGCTGTATCGGACCGATCTGGAAGACGCGATCATCTTCGGCAGCAACTCACGCCCGGAAAACGTCGCCTCGGCGCGGATCAACGGCTTCGAAGCAGCGCTGAAACAGCAGCTGTTCGGCTGGCAGAGCAATCTGGGCGTGGCGATCATCGATCCCCGCGACCGCGACACCGGCCACACATTGGCGCGGCGTGCCCGCCGCACCTTGAGCTGGGATCTGGATCGGCAATTCGACCGCCTCGGCCTCGGGGCCAGTTGGCAGGCTGTCAGCAGCAGTTATGACGACCTCAACAATCAACAACCGCTTGGCGGATACGCGCTGCTCGGGCTGCGCAGCAGCTGGGCGCTGAACCGTGAGATCAAGCTGGATTTCAAGGTCGATAACCTGCTGGACAAGGGTTACAGCCGGGCGCTGTACAGCCATGACGGCAGTCAGTATGGCTATCGCGAGGAAGGTCGGGCGTTCATGTTCGGCGTGACCTGGACGCCGCAGCTCTGATCCGGGATTTTCGCTGCCTTGACGGGCCTCATCGTCGGATCGCCGCCCGGAGCAAGCTCGCCCCCACAGGTTCAGCCCGATACTTGTGGGAGCGAGCTTGCTCGCGAATGCAGGCGCTGCGGTCTCAGCGGTCTGGCGCGATCAGTTGGCAAAGCTTGGCGGTCGCTTCGATCATCTGCCCGCTCGGACGCTCCAGACCTTTGTCGGTGACCAACAGCAGCTGCCTGTGCTTCACCGCCGCCACCTGCGGCCAGGCATTCCACGCATTCAGTTGTGGCTGATCGCCGGCCAGAATCACCTCGGGATCACGCTGTAAAACCGCCTCGATGCTTACCTGCGGCGCGGGCAGGCTCAAGTCGCCGAACACGTTGCGCGCACCGCACACTTCAAGCGCATCGCTGATGATCTGCCCGCCGCCGATGGTGTACAGCGGCTTGTCCCAGACTTGATAGAACACCCGCAGAGGCACTTCCCGCCGGTAGCGCTGGCGCAGTTTATCGAGTTTTTGCCGCAACTCGCGGGCCCGTTCGACCCCACGCACAGGACGACCGAGCTGCGTCGCGATGGCTTCAATCTGCGCGGCCAGCTGTTCGAGACTGCGGGGTTCGGCAACGAAAGTCGGGATATTCAGGCGCTTGAGCTGATCGCGCTGGGCCGGGCCGACACTGCCGGGCCACAACAGTAACAAGTCAGGCTTGAGGCTGAGCAGCCGTTCCATGTCGAGCTGGCCGTAACGGCCCACCGAAGGCACGTCCTTGATCGCGGATGGCCGCTCACCGGCATCCAGCACCCCGACCAGCAGGTCGGCCGAATCCAGTTCAACCACGATTTCCGACAGGGAGGGCGCAAGGCTGACCACCCGCAGGGCGGCCAGCGTTTCACCGCTGACGGCCAGCAGCAGAACCGCCAGCCAGAGACGCCGCATCAAGCGAGTTGACGCGGGATACGGTAGAGGTAGAACAGCACCGCCGTCGACAGCGCCAGCAACATCAGCGGCACCGCTTCAAGGCCGACGAACACCGCCAGCGCGCCGATCCAGGCCGGCAGCGCCGCGACCACAAATGCACGGCGAAGGCAGGCTGCCAAGGCAATCCAGGCAGCGGGTTCTTCAGGGGTATCGAGGGCTTTTTGCGTGGCGATCAGCGCATGTTTGTAGCGCCCGAAAAACTTCAGGCTGACAAACATCGAGGCCACGCCAGCGATAAAGAAAGGCATCGCCAGGACCGGCAGAATCGCCTCGCCCTGGCCAAACACTCCGTTGATCACGAACAGCGGCACCAGCGCCAGCGCCAGGTATTTCCACCAGGCGATCGCCAGACGGCGCCGCACTTGTCCGCGGGTCACGCCCGGTCTACCTCGCCCTGATGCTCGTTGCCCATCATGTGGTCGAGCTTGCTGGCCTTGGTCGCCAGATAGAGTTTGTTGTGCGGGTTATGACCGGTGTGCAGCGGAACGCGCTCGGCGACGACGATGCCCATGTCGGTCAAGGCTTTGACCTTGCGCGGGTTGTTGGTCATCAGGCGCAGGGACTTGACGCCCAGATGCTCGAGCATCGGCAGGCACATGGCGTAATCACGCTGGTCGGCGGCAAAGCCCAGGCGCTCGTTGGCTTCAACGGTATCGGCGCCGCCGTCCTGCAATTCGTAGGCACGGATCTTGTTCAAAAGACCGATGCCGCGCCCTTCCTGACGCAGATACAGCAACACGCCACGACCTTCGCGAGCGATGGCCTTGAGGGCGCCTTCGAGTTGCGAACCGCAGTCGCAACGCTGGCTGAACAAGGCATCACCGGTCAGGCATTCGGAGTGCAGACGGCCGAGTACCGGGGCACCGTCGGCAATCTCACCCAGGCTCAGCACAACGTGCTCGCGGCCGGTGGCTTCATCGAGAAAACCGTGCATGGTGAATTGCGCAAAAGGAGTGGGCAGCTTGGAAGCGGCGACAAAAACGACAGGCACCGGTGTGCTCCTGATCTGAAAAGTCCGAGATTCGCTGGGCGGCATTGTAACAGCACGTTCCTACAGGCGCTTAGGCTGAATTATCGGCCATAACGATCAAAAAGTTTGATTACAGGCCCTTCGTTATCGCCCTTACTCGAACGGATACGGCTGTTTCCAGCGCTCGAAGATCGGCTTCAGCTCGCCGCTTTTAACCAGTTGCTCGATGCGCTGGTCGTAGATCGACATCAACGCCCGGGCTTGCGGGGTGTCGGCGAAACCGAGGTACAGCGGCAGTTCCGCCAGATGTGAATAACGGTATTGCGAAGGATCGGCGGCGTTTCTGACTACCGCTTCGATTTCCGTCAGCGCATCGATGTAGTAATCCGCCCGCCCCTGCTTGAGCATCGACAGGATCCCGGTGCGGCGCTCGATCTGGTTGAAGCGTTTGACGTTCGGCAGGTAGGTTTCGTAGCGATAGCCGCGTACCCAGGCCAGTCGGTATTTGCCCAGCGTCGCCTGGGTTGGCGACGGATTGCTGGCCAGGCCGAGCGCGTAGATGTGGTCGGAATCGAAATTCCATTTCGGGTACAAGACCTGCTCGGCTTCACCGCGGTAAGAACCGACCAGTGCGTCGACTTCCTTCAATTGCACCAGCCCGACCGAACGGGTGTAGGGCACGGTGCGGATGTCCAGGGTTACGCCGGCCGGCTCGAAGACTTTGCGCAACACATCCCAGCCCAGCCCATGGCCATCGGCGGCGGTGTAGTCCTCCCAATCTTCACTGGCCAGATGAATGACCGACGGCGGTGCGTCCTGTGCCTGGGCCACGGCGCCAAGCAAGGTCAAAACCACTATCGCCAACCAGCGTCGAGTCATCCCTGCGTCCCTCATCCACGCCTGGAAATCAGGCGAAAAGCCACACCAGGCCCTGCATCGCCAGCCAGGCGAACACGCCGGCCAGCACATCGTCGAGCATGATGCCGACGCCGCCGTGAACGTGCCGGTCGATCCAGCGGATCGGCCACGGCTTGAGAATGTCGAAGAAGCGGAACACCAGGAACCCGGCGAGCAACCAGTACCAGCCTTCCGGCACCAGCCACAGGGTGATCCACATCCCGACCATTTCGTCCCAGACGATGCCTTCGTGGTCGTGCACCCGCAGATCGTCAGCCACTTTGCCGCACAGCCAGAAGCCGAACAGCATGGTGATTCCGAGCATCAGCCAGTAACCCCAGTCGGGCAGCATCTGCCACAACGGGATAAAGGGTAGCGCAACTAACGAGCCCCAGGTGCCCGGCGCCTTGGGCAAGGTGCCCGAGCCGAAGCCGAACGCGAGGAAATGCCAGGGATTGCGCCAGACCGACGGCGGAACGAATTCGGCCGGAACCTGTTTCGGGTGATCTGTCACGGTGACTCCTGAAAATGTTGATAGCCCCGGATTTGCGGGGTGATGTCGTGCCCGTCGCGGTCCAGCAGCACCACGCCCTGGCCCTGCGTCACGCGGCCGATCACATGGATCGGCCAGCCATCAGCCAGCAGCGCCGGCAACTCGACGGGCGGCAAGGTGAAGGCCAGCACATAATCGTCGCCACCGCTCAACGCCGCGCGTTCGGCGCCGCGCTGACCGAGAAATGCCACCAGCGCATCCGACAATGGAACACGCTCACACTCGACTTCGAGGCGCACCTGCGAAGCCAGTGCGATGTGACCGCAATCGGCGAGCAGGCCATCGGAGATGTCCAGCGCCGAGGTGGCCTTGCCACGCAGGGCCTGGCCGAGGGCGAGTTGCGGTTGCGGCGACCAGTAATGATCGAGCAGCGGTTGGGCAATATGGGGTTCGGCGTCTCGCTGCCCCAGCACCAGCGGCAAGGCCCCGGCGGCATTGCCCAGTTCGCCGCCGACACACAGCAGATCGCCCGGCTGCGCGCCGCTGCGGGTCAGCGCTTTGCCGGCCGGGACGCGGCCGAACACCGTGACGGTCAGGCTCAACGGCCCGCGCGTCGTGTCGCCGCCGACCAGCGCCACGCCGCAGCCCTGCGCCATGCGGTTCAAACCACGGGCATAGGCTTGCAGCCAATCGGCGGTCACCGTCGGCAAGGTCAGGGCAAGGGTAAAGGCAACGGGCGTGGCGCCCATGGCAGCAAGGTCGCTGACCGCCACGGCCAGCGAGCGCTGACCGAGCAGAAACGGATCGCAGGGATCGGCGAAATGCACGCCGGCCACCAGCGTATCGGTGGAAACCGCCAGCTGTTCCCCGGAGGGAATTGCCAGCAAGGCGCAGTCATCGCCGATCCCCAGTGCAACGCCTTCGCCGCCCTGCGCACAAGGCGCGGCGGCGAAGAAATTGCGGATCAGCTCAAACTCGCCCATGGCTGAGAAGAAGTATTCAAGCGCCGATCAGCGCTTGAACGCCTTCACTTCAGCTTCACGCAGGCGCGGAGCCAGCTTGTCGAGCACGCCGTTGACGAACTTGTGGCCGTCGGTCGAACCGAACACCTTGGCCAGTTCGATACCTTCGTTGATCACAACGCGGTACGGCACGTCAACGCGCTTGAGCAGTTCCCAGGTGGACAGGCGCAGAACCGCCAGTTCAACCGGGTCCAGCTCTTCGATCGCCAGGTCCAGGCAAGGCGTGAGCGCGTTGTCGATTTCGGTCTTGAACTGCGGAACCCCGTGCAGGATTTCGCGGAAGTAGGCACCGTCGACATCGGTGAAATCGTTATCGACCCGGAACTGCGCTTCGATCTCGTTCAACGACTGCCGAGCCATGTGCCACTGATACAGGGCCTGGGTCGCGAGCTGACGGGCTTCGCGGCGCTTGGCGCTTTTCGATGGTTTGCCGGCATCCGCAGGTTTCGGATCGCGCGGGTTGAAACGATCGCTTTCGTCGCTAATCACTTGGCCTCCAACTGCGCCAGCAGGCTGACCATTTCCAGAGCGGACAGGGCAGCTTCAGCACCTTTGTTGCCGGCCTTGGTGCCGGAACGTTCGATGGCTTGCTCGATGGAATCAACGGTCAGGACGCCGAAAGCGACCGGTACGCCGAATTCCATGGACACCTGGGCCAGGCCCTTGGTGCACTCGCCAGCCACGTATTCGAAGTGCGGAGTGCCGCCACGAATGACCGCGCCCAGGGCAATGATTGCTGCGAACTCGCCTTTCTGGGCGACTTTCTGCGCAACCAGCGGGATTTCGAAGGCGCCAGGTGCGCGGATGATGGTGATGTCGCTTTCGCTCACGCCGTGGCGAACCAGGGCATCAACTGCACCGCTGACCAGGCTTTCAACCACGAAGCTGTTGAAGCGGCCCACTACCAAAGCGTAGCGGCCTTTAGGGGCGATGAAGGTACCTTCGATGGTCTTCAGGGTCATTCGTCAGATCTCTTAAAGAGCCGGGACGCGTCTGTTTCGCGTCCCTCAGTGATTTATTTGCCGCGAATACAGGGCCGGAAACAACCGGTCATTATTCGGAGGGCACGTATTCTACAACTTCCAGATCGAAACCGGATATCGCATTGAACTTCATCGGCGCAGACATCAGGCGCATTTTGCGCACGCCGAGGTCACGCAGGATCTGCGAACCGGCACCGACGATGCTGTAGGTGGTCGGTTTTTTCACCGTCGCCTGATCGCCGGTTTCACGGATGTGCGCCAGCAACACGTCGCCATCCAGCGGGTGACCCAGCAACAACACCACACCGCTGCCGGCCTCGGCAACCGCAGCCATGGCGGCGCGCAGGCTCCAGCGGCCCGGTTGCTTGACCATCAACAGGTCGCGCAGCGGGTCCATGTTGTGCACGCGAACCAGGGTCGGTTCTTCGGCGCAAACAGTGCCCAGGGTCAGTGCCATGTGCACGTCGCCTTCCACGGAATCACGATAGGTCACCAGGTTGAATTGGCCCAGTTCGCTGTCCAGCGGCTGCTCGGCAATCCGCTGAACGGTACGTTCGTGGATCATCCGGTAGTGAATCAGGTCGGCGATGGTACCGATCTTGATGTCGTGCTCAGCAGCAAAGGCTTCCAGCTCGGCGCGACGGGACATGGTGCCGTCGTCATTCATCACTTCGCAGATCACGCCGCTTGGCTCGAAACCGGCCATGCGTGCCAGGTCGCAGGCCGCTTCAGTGTGACCGGCTCGGGCCAGGGTGCCACCGGCCTGGGCCATCAGCGGGAAGATGTGGCCCGGGCTGACGATATCTTCAGCCTTGGCGTCTTTCGCAGCCGCCGCTTGCACGGTGCGCGCGCGGTCAGCGGCGGAGATACCGGTGGTCACGCCTTCGGCCGCTTCGATCGAGACGGTGAACTTGGTGCCGAAACCGGAACCGTTGCGTGGCGCCATCAGCGGCAGCTTCAGGGTTTCGCAGCGCTCGCGGCTCATCGGCATGCAGATCAGGCCACGGGCGTACTTGGCCATGAAGTTGATGTGCTCGGCCTTGCAGCACTCGGCGGCCATGATCAGGTCGCCTTCGTTCTCGCGGTCTTCGTCATCCATGAGGATGACCATCTTGCCTTGGCGGATGTCTTCAACCAGTTCTTCGATGCTATTGAGCGCCACAAGGCACCCCCTTCAGTCAGGATTTGAGGTAGCCGTTGGCGGCCAGAAAGCTTTCAGTGATGCCGCCAGACGTTGGCTCTGCAGCCTTGTCGCCCAACAGCAGACGCTCGAGATAACGCGCCAGCAAGTCGACTTCCAGGTTCACCCGGCGACCTGGCTTGTAGGACGCCATGATGGTTTCGCTCAGGGTGTGCGGAATGATCGTCAGCAGGAATTCGGCGCCATCGACCGCGTTCACGGTCAGGCTGGTGCCGTCGACGGTGATCGAGCCTTTGTGGGCGATGTACCTGGCCAGCTCTTTCGGCGCGCGGATGCGAAATTCCACGGCGCGGGCATTGTCGCTGCGCGAGACCACTTCGCCGACACCGTCGACGTGACCGCTGACCAGATGGCCGCCGAGACGGGTGGTCGGGGTCAGGGCTTTCTCCAGGTTGACCGGGCTGCCGCTTTTCAGGTCATTCATGGCGGTGCAGTCGAGGGTTTCGCGACTGACGTCGGCAGCGAAGCCGTTGCCCGGCAGTTCCACGGCGGTCAGGCACACGCCGTTGACCGCGATGCTGTCGCCGAGTTTGACGTCGCTCAGGTCGAGCTTGCCGGTTTCGACATGCACCCGCACATCACCGCCCTTTGGGGTCAGTGCGCGGATACTGCCGATGGATTCGATGATGCCGGTAAACATGGGGTTCTCCTTGAGAACGAAGCCAGCGCTAACGCGATGGCCGGGAATTATACGCTCGCTGATCAGACAGGGATTGCAGTGACTCGCCAGTCATCGCCAACCGCGCGAATTTCAGTGATTTTCAGCTCCGGCGCATCCTTCATATAAGCGAGCGGCCAGTCCAGAAGCGGACGCGCCGTGGAGCCGAGGAACTTGCCGGCGATGAAGATCACGAACTCATCGACCAGACCGAGCTGGGCAAATGCGCCGGCCAGTCGCGGGCCGGCCTCGACCAGGACTTCGTTGACACCTCGGTTGGCCAGCTCGATCAGCAACTGATGCAGATCGACCTGACCATCATCGCCCGGCACGATCAGGCATTCCGGGCCGTTGGCGTACTGTTCTTCGATGGCCACGCAGGTGGCGACCAGCGCCGGGCCGGCCTTGAAGAACGGCGCATCCAGCGGCACTCGCAGACGCCCGTCGATCAGCACCCGCAGCGGCGGACGGCTCAGGGCCAGCGCGGTTTGTTCGTCATCCAGCCCCAGCTCGTCGCCGCGCACCGTCAGGCGTGCGCCATCGGCCAGCACCGTGTCGGCACCGGTCAGTACCACGCTGGCCTGGGCGCGCAAACGCTGCACTGCAGAACGCGCGGCCGGGCCGGTGATCCATTGGCTCTCGCCGCTTTCCATTGCCGTGCGGCCGTCGAGGCTCATGGCCAACTTGACCCGCACAAACGGCAAGCCGTGTTCCATGCGTTTCAGAAAACCTTGATTGAGCTTGCGCGCTTCAATTTCCAGTACGCCGCTTTCGGTGGCGATACCGGCATCGGCCAGACGCTGCAGACCGCGTCCGGCGACTTGTGGATTCGGATCACGCATTGCCGCGACCACCCGGCCAACACCGGCGTTCACCAGCGCATCGGCGCACGGCGGCGTGCGGCCGTGGTGGCTGCAAGGTTCGAGGGTGACGTAAGCGGTCGCGCCCCGGGCCTGCTCACCGGCGGCGCGCAGGGCGTGGACTTCGGCGTGCGGTTCGCCGGCGCGTTCATGCCAGCCTTCGCCGACAATCTGCCCGTCGCGCACGATCACGCAGCCGACCCGTGGATTGGGATGAGTCGTGTAATGCCCCTTGCGCGCCAGTTCCAGGGCCCGGGCCATGAAGCGGGCGTCGAGGATGGCCTGCTCGGCGGCGGTGGTCATTCTTTCACCGGTTCACGGGCAAGGCGGTCGATCTCTTCGCGGAATTCGTTGAGGTCCTGGAAGCGGCGGTACACGGATGCGAAACGGATGTAGGCGACTTCATCGAGCTTTTTCAGCTCGGCCATCACCAGTTCGCCGACCACGAGGGATTTGACCTCGCGCTCGCCGGTGGCGCGCAGCTTGTGTTTGATATGGACCAGCGAGGATTCGAGGCGCTCGACGCTCACCGGACGTTTCTCCAGGGCGCGTTGCATGCCGGCGCGGAGTTTTTCTTCGTCGAACGGTTGGCGGCTGCCGTCGGTTTTGATCAGGCGCGGCAACACCAGTTCGGCCGTCTCGAACGTCGTGAAACGTTCGCCGCAGGCCAGGCATTCACGCCGGCGGCGCACCTGTTCGCCCTCGGCGACCAGACGCGAGTCGATGACCTTGGTGTCGTTGGCACCGCAGAAGGGACAGTGCATGGTGGCTGGCAACAAAAAAAGGGAGGGCCATGGTAGCGCATCCCGGTGGCAAGACAAGCCATAGGCTTTGCGGTATACAGACTGCCATGATCGTTTGATCCATGGATTTCATTTTGCTGGAGCCGCCAATGTCCTTACGACCGCTCGTTTTGCTCAGTGTTTTCAGCCTGCTGGTGGCCTGTGGCAGCGATGCGCCCAAGCCTCAGCCGCCAACGCCGGGCCCGGCGCCGCAACAGGCGCAGAAAAAAGCCCGGGAAGCCGCCGACCTCGGCCCGCTGCCCGCGTATCAACGGGAACTGAGCGGCACCCTGCAAGGCGTGCCGGCCGGCGCCGAAGTCGAACTGGCGCTGCTGGTGATCGACGCCAAGGATCGCCCGCAACAATTGCTCGCCAGTTCCAGTCTGATCGGCAACAACCAGATTCTGCCGTTCCACCTGCGCTTCAACCCCGACGCTTTCCCGGTCGGCGCGCGGGTTGAATTGCGCGGCCGCGCCAGCCAGTCCGGCCAGTTGATCCTGCACCTGCCGTCGCAGACCATCACTCAGCCGACCACCCAGGCCCTGGGCCAACTGCAATTTGTCAAAGCACCATGAATGCACCGCAAGACCTGCAACAGTCGCTGGGCCAATTGCTCGGCGACGCGCGACTGAAAACCTGTGCGTTGCCGGACACCGATTTGCGGCTGTGGCTGATTGACGGCGACAACATGGCGCGCGAATTCAGTCAGGAAGAAACCCAACGCATCCTGCATGGACCGCCCTACTGGAGTTTCTGCTGGGCCAGTGGTCTGGCAGTGGCGCGGTATCTGGCGGCGTTTCCCGAGTGGGTTCGCGGCAAGCGGGTGCTGGATTTCGGCGCTGGTTCCGGGATCGCCGGGATCGCGGCGGTGAAGGCCGGCGCACTGGAAGTCGTGGCCTGCGACCTGGATCCGCTGGCGATTGCCGCCTGTCGGGCGAATGCCGAACTCAATGATGTGCAGATGAGTTATTCCACGGATTTCTTCGCCGAAGCGGATCGCTTCGATCTGATCCTGGTGGCCGACGTTCTGTATGACAGGGAAAACCTGCCGCTGCTCGACGCCTTCCTGAGCCGTGGCCGCGAAGCGCTGGTGGCGGATTCGCGGGTTCGGGATTTCCGGCATCCGCTGTACCGGCGCATCGAAATGCTCGAAGCCATGACCCTGCCGGATCTGGCCGAGCCCGAAGAGTTTCGCCATGTCAGCCTCTACCATGCGGCCCGCGCCTGACCGTATAGTTGCCCCATTCACGCTTTTACGAGAGACCCCATGAGTCATCAAACGCCGTACATCTTCGACGCCACGACGGCCGACTTCGACCAGTCGGTGATCGAGGTCTCCTTTCAAAAACCGGTGCTGGTGGATTTCTGGGCCGAATGGTGTGCGCCATGCAAGGCGCTGATGCCGATGCTGCAAGGCATCGCCGAGAGCTATCAGGGCGAGTTGCTGCTGGCCAAGGTCAATTGCGATATCGAGCAGGACATCGTCGCCCGTTTCGGCATCCGCAGCCTGCCAACGGTGGTGCTGTTCAAGGACGGCCAACCGGTGGACGGCTTTGCCGGTGCGCAACCGGAATCCGCGGTGCGCGCCCTGCTTGAACCGCATGTGCAGATGCCGGCACCGTCCGCCGCCGATCCGTTCGAACAGGCTCAGGCACTGTTTGACGAAGGCCGTTACGCCGACGCGGAAGCGACACTGGTGACGCTGCTGGGCGAAGACAACACCAACGCCAAGGCACTGATTCTCTACGCTCGCTGCCTGACTGAACGCGGTGAACTGGGCGAAGCGCAAACCGTCCTCGACGCGGTCAAGAGCGACGAACACAAGGCTGCACTGGCCGGTGCCAAGGCGCAGATCAAGTTCCTCGGCCTGGCCCGTGACCTGCCGGATGCCGCCGACCTGAAAAGCCGTCTGGCGCAGAACCCGCAGGACGATGAAGCGGTGTATCAACTGGCGATCCAGCAACTGGCCCGTCAGCAATACGAAGCGGCGCTGGACGCACTGCTCAAGCTGTTCATCCGCAACCGCAACTACAGCGAAGGTCTGCCGCACAAGACCTTGCTGCAAGTCTTCGAGCTGTTGGGCAACGATCACCCGCTGGTGACCGCTTACCGGCGCAAGGTGTTTGCCGCGCTGTACTAAGCGCTTATTCGATCCAGCTGTAGAGCGGCGTATCACCGCCGCTCAGCACTTTCACATCGGCCGAATGACGCAGGCGCACCAGCAAGCGCTTGCCCGCCGCTGCGCTGCCGGTCAGTCCTTCGAGCTGATCCAGCAACTCCGGCCCGCTGAGTTGCCCGGCCTTGCGCAGCAAATCCCTGGCGACCTGCCACAACGCGTCATCCTGATTCACCGGTTTCGCCGCAGGCGCTGCAGCAGCTTGCGGCTGGGCGGCCTGCACCGGCATACCCAACTGCGCACCGAGCCGCGCCCAGTCGCTTTCATCCAGTTCAAGGGTCAAATCCACCGGCAACGCACCGACGGTTCCGCGTATCCGCACCATAACTTCGCTCCCGCACATTTCTGACCTGCATGCTCCCATGGGACTTGTATAACGCCAAGCGGGCGGGCAAACTCTGCGCACTTTCGTTATAAGATTACATAACAAACTCTTCACTTTACTTCCCGGAGACCGCCATGCGTCGTCTGCTGCTCACTTTGCCGTTTGCCCTGTTGCCGCTGGCCATCGCCCATGCCGCCGATGAGCATGATCACGACCATGAGCACGGCAGCCTCGGTGCCCACGAACATGGCGTCGGTCGTCTGAACGCCGCCCTCGACGGCCAGACCCTGGAGCTGGAGCTGGAAAGCCCGGCGATGAACCTCGTGGGTTTTGAACACGTCGCCACCAGCGATGCCGACAAGGCCAAAGTCGCCGCCGCTCGTGCGCAGCTGGAAAAACCGCTGGCGCTGTTCAGTCTGCCGGCCGCCGCCGGTTGCAAAGTCACCAGCCAGGAACTGGAAAGCCCGCTGTTCGGCGACAAGCCGGATGCCGACGACCACGACGACGAAGAAGAAGCCGGCAAGGATGGTCACGAGCATCATCATGACCACAGTGAAATCCACGCCCACTACCAGTTCAGCTGTGCAGCGCCGGGTGCGTTGAAAACCCTGGATCTGGCAAACCTGTTCAATACCTTCCCGGCCACCCAGAAAATTCAGGTACAACTGATCGGCCCGAGCGGCCAGCAAGGCACGGAAGTGACGGCCAAGGCCGCCGCCCTGAAGTTCTGATACGAAACGGCGCCATGACCCAAGCACTCATCGAACTGTCTGACCTGGGCTTCAACTGGCCCGGTCACCCGCCGCTGCTGGACATCCCGGCATTTCGCCTGGAAGCCGGCGAAACCCTGTTCCTCAAGGGCCCCAGCGGCAGCGGCAAGACCACCCTGCTCGGCCTGCTCGGCGGGGTGCAGAAACCCGGTCGCGGCAGCATTCGGCTGCTCGGCCAGGAGCTGACCGAACTGGGTGCCGGCGCCCGCGATCGTTTTCGCGTCGATCACACCGGCTACATTTTCCAGCAGTTCAACCTGCTGCCGTTTCTCTCGGTGCGCGAGAACGTCGAGCTGCCGTGCCACTTCTCCAAGCTGCGTGCCGAGCGTGCGAAGCAGCGCCACGGCAGCGTCGATCAGGCTGCCGCCACCCTGCTCGCCCATTTGGGCCTGAAGGACGAAAGCATTCTGAGCCGCCGCGCCGATTCGCTGTCGATCGGTCAGCAACAGCGGGTCGCCGCGGCCCGAGCGTTGATCGGTCAGCCGGAACTGGTGATCGCCGACGAACCGACCTCGGCGCTGGATTACGACGCCCGGGAAAACTTCATTCGCCTGCTGTTCGCCGAGTGCCGCGAAGCTGGATCAAGTCTGTTGTTCGTCAGCCACGACCAGAGCCTGGCGCCGCTGTTCGACCGTCATCTGTCCCTGGCCGAACTCAATCGCGCCGCCACGTCTGCCGAGGTCTGAGATGTATCTGTTCCGTCTGGCCATGGCCAGCCTCGCCAACCGGCGTTTCACCGCTCTGCTCACTGCTTTCGCCATCGCGCTTTCCGTCTGCCTGCTGCTGGCCGTCGAGCGGGTGCGCACCGAAGCCAAGGCCAGTTTCGCCAGCACCATCAGCGGCACCGACCTGATCGTCGGCGCCCGCTCGGGCTCGGTGAACTTGCTGCTGTACTCGGTATTTCGCATCGGCAACGCCACCAACAACATCCGCTGGGACAGCTTCGAACACTTCGCCAGCAACCCGAAGGTGAAGTGGGCGATCCCGATGTCCCTCGGCGATTCCCATCGCGGTTACCGGGTGATGGGCACCACCCAAGCCTATTTCGAGCATTACCAGTACGGTCGCCAGCAACACCTGGAACTGGCCGACGGCCGCGCCTTCGCCACCGATCCGTTCGAAGTGGTGCTCGGTGCCGAAGTGGCCGAAGCCCTGCATTACAAGCTCGGCGACAAGCTGGTGCTGGCCCACGGCGTGGCGGCGATCAGCCTGGTCAAGCATGACGACAAACCGTTCACCGTGGTCGGCATTCTCAAGCGCACCGGCACGCCGGTGGACCGCACGTTGCACATCAGTCTCGGTGGCATGGAGGCTATCCACATCGACTGGCACAACGGCGTGCCGGCCCGTGGTAACGGTCGGATCAGCGCCGATCAGGCGCGCAACATGGACCTGACGCCGCAAGCAATCACCGCATTCATGCTCGGCCTCAACAGCAAGATTTCCACCTTCGCGCTGCAGCGAGAAATCAACGAATTCCGTGGCGAGCCGATGCTGGCGATCCTGCCCGGCGTGGCCTTGCAAGAGTTGTGGAGCCTGATGAGCACCGCCGAAAAAGCGTTGTTCGTGGTCTCGCTGTTCGTGGTGCTGACTGGATTGATCGGCATGCTCACGGCGATTCTCACCAGCCTCAACGAACGTCGCCGCGAAATGGCCATCCTGCGTTCGGTGGGCGCGCGACCGTGGCATATCGCGAGCCTTTTGGTGCTGGAAGCGTTCGCTCTGGCGCTGACCGGAGTGATCGCCGGGCTGGCGTTGCTGTACCTCGGCATCGCCGCCGCCCAGGGTTATGTGCAGGCCAATTACGGCTTGTATCTGCCGCTGGCATGGCCAAGCGAGTATGAATGGACGCTGCTCGGTGGCATTCTGGCTGCCGCGCTGCTGATGGGCAGCGTGCCGGCCTGGCGCGCGTATCGCCAATCATTGGCCGATGGCCTGTCGATCCGTTTATGAGGATGTTCACCATGCCCCGCGCTGTCCTTGCGCTGCTGATGCTGGTCGCCCTGCCCGTCTGGGCGGCGGCACCGAAAGACCTGACCTGGTCGGAGATGATCCCGCCGGACGCGGCGCCCGAAGTGCCGAACATGACGCCGCTGCATGACCTGTCGAAGATGGGCGATGCGCTGTCGGCCGAGTCCGCACCAGCGGCGAAACAGGACATGCCCAACGCCCCCGTAGTGCAAAGCCTCGACGGCCAGAACATTCGCCTGCCGGGCTACATCGTGCCGCTGGAAGTCAGCGAAGAAGGTCGCACCACGGACTTCCTGCTGGTGCCGTATTTCGGCGCCTGCATCCACGTGCCGCCACCGCCGTCGAACCAGATCGTGCACGTGAAAAGCGAACTCGGCGTGAAGCTCGATGAGCTGTATCAGCCGTACTGGGTCGAAGGGCCGTTGCAGGTCAAACCTTCTACCAGCGAGCTGGCGGATGCCGGCTATCAGATGGATGCGGACAAGATTTACGTCTATGAGCTGCCGGAGTAAATCCGGTAATTCTGTACTGTTTGGCCCATTGTCTTCGCGAGCAAGCTCGCTCCCACAGTTGACCGAGCTCTAATGTGGGAGCGAGCTTGCTCGCGAAGGGGTCGGCAAAGGTTCCACAAAAAAACGCCCATCACTGTTTCATTGAGCTGAGTCAAAAGACCGTATCAGACGGATTCGTACCATAGGACATCAAACATTTTTAACGTCCTTTGGGAGCTTCCATGAACAAGTCCTTGCTCAGCGCCTCGCTGTTTGCCCTCGCGCTCGCAGCCCCGCTCGCCCACGCCCACGAAGCCGGCGACATCATCGTTCGCGCCGGTGCGATCACCGTCAACCCGAAGGCCGACAGCTCCAGCGTCAAGGTCGATCAGGGTCCGCTGAGCGGCGCCAACCTGGGCGGCAAGGCGACCATGAGCAGCGACACCCAACTGGGTCTGAACTTCGCCTACATGCTGACCAACAACATCGGTATCGAGCTGTTGGCCGCATCGCCCTTCGAGCATGACGTGAAGATCAAGGGCACCGCCCTGCCGGCCGCCAATGGCAAGCTCGGCACCCTGAAACACCTGCCGCCAACCCTGAGCGTCGTCTACTACCCGCTGGATGCGAAGTCGGCCTTCCAGCCGTACATCGGCGGCGGCATCAACTACACCTGGATCTACGACGAGCACGTCGGCAGCGAAGCCCAGTCCAACGGCTTCAGCAACTTCAAGGCGAAAAACTCCTGGGGCCTGGCCTGGCAGGTCGGCGCCGACTACATGCTGACTGACAACATCATGCTCAACGCCCAGGTGCGCTACATCGACATCGACACCCGCGCCACCGTCGAGAACAACGCCGTGGCTCCGGGCACCCGTGCACGGGTGAATGTGGACGTTGATCCCTTCATCTACATGGTTGGTCTAGGCTACAAGTTCTGAAGAACGTTCACGTGGTGGTGAATGAGGCTTGGTGGCGGGCAGCTCAGAACTGACGGCGATGTTACGCCATCGACCGGGGAGCAAGCTCCCTCGCTACAGGAAACAGGTTTGAAACCCGAATTCCGGCCGTGAAAAAGGCGCCTGTCAAAAGGCGCCTTTTTCATGTCTGCAAGAAGCTCAGCGGCCGAGCAGACGGGCCAGGCCGACGTTCATCGGCGTTGGTGTCGGGCAGTTGAATCGCTCAAGCAACCGGCGGTTGTTCGCCCGCGAATGGCGGATGTCACCGGAGCGCGCCGGGCCGTAGCTGACGGGCGGCAACTCGCCGACCACCGCTTCGAGCGCGGCCAGCATTTGCTTGAGATTGGTCGCCTGATTCCAGCCGACGTTCACCGCACCGACATCCACTTGCGGCTTTTCGATTGCCTGCACCAGCACATCGACCAGGTCTTCGACGTACATGAAATCCCGGGTCTGCTCGCCATCGCCGAATACGGTGATCGGCAGGCCTTTCTGCGCGCGCTCGCTGAAGATGCTGATCACCCCGGAGTACGGCGAGGACGGATCCTGGCGCGGACCGAAGATGTTGAAGAAACGGAAGATTGCCGGTTCCAGACCGTGCTGACGGCGGTAGAAATCGAAGTACTGCTCGCCGGCCAGTTTGTCCGATGCGTAAGGCGTCAACGGCGCCTTGGGCGTGTCTTCGTCAATCGACTCGCCTTCGCCATTGTTGCCGTAGACCGCTGCGCTGGAGGCATACAGCACACGTTTGACGCCGGCCTCGCGCATGGCTTCGCAGACGTTCAGCGTGCCGATGAAATTGCTCTGATGAGTCTTCACCGGATCATCCACCGACGCCTGCACCGATGCCACGGCAGCCAGGTGCGCGACTGCGCTGCAACCTTCCATCGCCCTGGCGACCAGCGCCGCATCGGCGACGTCGCCGACGATCAGCTCGACCCTGGGATTGTCCAGCGGCAGATTGCTGCGCTTGCCGGTCGACAGATCATCGAGGATCCGCACCGAATGGCCCTTGGCAAGCAGCGCGTCAGTCAGGTGCGAGCCGATGAAACCGGCACCGCCGGTGATTAAAACAGGGCCTTCAGCCATGACGATAAAACCTATCCAGTAAGCCCGGGAGCGCGGCACGCCAGGCGCGCGGCTTGATCCCGAAGGTGTGCAGAATTTTCTTGCAGGCAAGCACCGCGTGTTGCGGCTCTTCGGCAGCGTCCGGCCGCGCGGCGTGGGCCTGGGCGGTCGGGGATTCGATGGCCAGCGGGTGCAGGCTGCGCGCTTCGGTGAGAATCGCCTGGCCCAGCGCCAGCGGTGTGGTCGCCTCGTGGCCGGCGTAGTGGTAAGTGCCCCACAGCGGCGCGGCGCAATCGAGTTGTTTGAGCACCGAGATGATCACTCGAGCCGCATCGTCGACCGGGGTCGGATTGCCACGACGGTCATCGGCCAGCAGCAATTCTTCCGGCTGTTCGGCCCGGGCCAGGAAGCGCCCGAGGATGCCTTCCGGGCTGTCGTCGAGCAGCCAGCCGAAGCGCAGCAGCACGTGTTGCGGGCAAGTGGCCCGTACGCTTTGCTCAATTCGCCACAACGCCTGACCGCGCAGGCCCAACGGCACCGGCTCGTCCTTTTCGCTGTAGGCGGTGGCGCGGGAACCGTCGAACACCCGATAGCTGGAAGGCTGCACCAGCACAATGTTGTGGTGCTGGCACAGTTCGGCCAGTCGCTCGATGGCGCGTTCCTGCCCGGCCAGACGGGTTTCGCTGACGGTCTCGGCCTGGAACCAGTCGAAATAGTAGGCAAGGTTGATCAATGCATCGGGACGGGTGTCGTCGAGCAATTGGGTCAGGCTCGCGGCATCCCAGCCGTCTTCGGGCGGGCGGGGGGCGAGGAAACCGATGTCTTCCTCTGCACCGAGGCGAATCAGCGCCTGCCCAAGGGCATTTCCGCCGCCCAGTAACATAAGGCGCATTCGCATAGAGTCAGCAGGCCCAGTCTGATTGGAACGATGGCTTTGGCGACGATGCCTGTGGCAGCGTCGTCGATAATTGCCGGAATCGTTGCATTTTGCGGGTTTAGTGCGCAACCGTCACCCGTAAAGTGTAGATCCCGAGCGGTACTTGCAACTTCGCCCGCCCACCCGCATAACTGAAACCATGAATTTGCCCCTTCCCACGGACGCGGCGCTGGCAGGCTTTCACCCCGCCGTCAGCGCCTGGTTCAGCAGCACCTTCCCGACGGTGACGGCCGCCCAGGCCCGCGCATGGCCGTTGATCCGCCAGCGCCGCTCGACGCTGATCGCCGCGCCCACCGGCTCCGGCAAGACCCTCACCGCGTTCCTCGCCGTGCTCGACGATCTGGTCCACCGTGGCCTGGAAACCCCGGACGGTCTGCCGGACGAAACCCTGGTGGTCTACGTTTCGCCGCTCAAGGCGCTGTCCAACGACATCCGCATCAACCTGCAGAACCCGCTGGCCGGAATTACCGAGCAGTTGCGCCAAATGGATCTGCCGCCGCTGGAAATCACCACCGCCGTGCGCACCGGCGACACCCCGCAGAAAGAGCGCGCCGCCATGCGCAAGAGCGCGCCGCACATTCTGGTGACCACCCCGGAATCGCTCTACGTGCTGCTGGGTTCGGATTCGGGGCGAAAGATGCTCGGCACCACGCGCACGGTGATCGTCGATGAAATCCATGCCATCGCAGCCGGTAAACGAGGCAGCCACCTGGCCTTGAGCCTCGAACGCTTGCAGGCCCTGTGCGCCGAACCGCTGACCCGCATCGGCCTGTCGGCCACGCAAAAACCGATCGATGCGGTCGCACGATTTCTGGTCGGCCATGACCGCCCCTGCGAAATCATCGACATCGGCCACGCGCGCCCACGGGATCTGGGCATCGAAGTGCCGCCGGTGCCATTGTCGGCCGTGATGGCCAATGATGTCTGGGAACTGGTTTATGACCGCCTCGCCACACTGGCTCGTGAACACCGCACCACGCTGATTTTCGTCAACACCCGGCGCCTGGCCGAACGCCTGAGCCGGCACCTCAGCGAACGCCTCGGCAAACAGGCGGTGGCCGCGCACCACGGCAGTCTGGCCAAGGAGTTTCGCCTCGATGCGGAACAGCGGCTCAAGCGCGGCGAGCTGCAAGTACTGATCGCCACCGCGTCGCTGGAACTGGGGATCGACATCGGCGAAGTCGACCTTGTCTGTCAGATCGCCTCACCGCGTTCGATTGCCGGTTTTCTGCAGCGAGTCGGCCGCTCCGGACACCAGGTCGGCGGCACGCCCAAGGGGCGCCTGTTTGCCACCACCCGTGACGATTTGATCGAGTGCGCCGCCCTGCTCGACTGCGTGCGCCGGGGTGAACTCGATACGCTGCACATCCCCGAAGCACCGCTGGATGTGCTGGCGCAGCAGATCATCGCCGAGGTCAGTTGCCAGGAATGGGCCGAGGACGATTTGCTTGCGCTGTTGCGCCGGGCCGAGCCCTACGCCCGCCTCGACGAAAAACATTATCAGGCGCTGCTGGCGATGCTCGCCGAGGGCTACAACGGCCGTCAGGGCATGCGCAGCGCCTACCTGCACCACGACGCCGTCAGCCGAACCCTGCGCGGACGACGCGGCGCCCGGCTGACCGCCGTCACCAGCGGCGGCACCATCCCCGACAACGCCGACTACAGCGTATTGCTCGAACCCCAGAGCCTGAACATCGGCAGCGTCAACGAAGACTTCGCCGTGGAGAGCATCGCCGGCGACGTGTTCCAGCTCGGCAACGCCTCCTATCGCATCCTGCGGGTGGAAACCGGCAAGGTACGGGTCGAGGACGCCCAGGGTCAGCCGCCGACCATTCCGTTCTGGCTCGGCGAAGCACCGGGGCGCAGCGATGAATTGTCGGTGGCCGTGGCACGCCTGCACGCGCAGCTCGATCAATTGCTCAGTGCCAGCCCCGGCAATCTGCAACCGGCCCTCGACTGGCTGACCGACACCCTCGGCCTGAACCTGGCCAGTGCCGAACAGCTGGTCGATTACCTGGCCCGTGCCCGCCTCGCCCTCGGCGCCTTACCGTCGCGAGACACGCTGCTGATGGAACGGTTTTTCGACGAGTCCGGCGGCACCCAACTGATCATCCATTCGCCGTTCGGCAGCCGTATCAATCGCGCCTGGGGCCTGGCCTTGCGCAAGCGCTTCTGCCGCACCTTCAACTTCGAATTGCAGGCCGCCGCCAGCGAAGACGCGATCGTGCTGTCGCTATCCACCAGCCACAGTTTCGAACTTGACGAGGTCTGGCGTTACCTGCACAGCAACAGCGCCGAGCACATCCTGATTCAGGCGGTACTGGATGCGCCGCTGTTCGGTGTGCGCTGGCGCTGGAATGCCGGGGTGGCGCTGGCCCTGCCGCGCTACACGGGCGGGCGCAAAGTCGCGCCACAATTGCAGCGGATGAAAAGCGAAGACCTGATCGCCAGTGTGTTTCCCGATCAGATCGCCTGCCTGGAAAACCTCGCCGGCGAACGGGAAATCCCCGCGCATCCGCTGGTGGAACAGACCCTCGACGATTGCCTGCATGAAGCGATGGACAGTGAAGGCTGGCTCGAACTCCTGCGGCGCATGGAGCGCGGCGAAGTGCGCTTGATCGCCCGCGACCTGCCGGCGCCCTCGCCGCTGGCGGCGGAAATCCTCAGCGCCCGGCCCTACACCTTTCTCGACGATGCGCCGCTGGAAGAACGTCGCACCCAGGCCGTGCTCAACCGCCGCTGGAGCGATCCGCAATCCACCGATGACCTCGGCGCACTGGACGCCGATGCGATCGAAGCCGTGCGCGAAGAGGCGTGGCCGACGCCAGACAGCGCCGATGAAATGCACGAAACATTGATGAGCCTGGCCTGCATCAGCGACCGCGAAGTCGAGGCCAATCCGCCGTGGCGCGGTTGGCTGAATGCTCTGGCCGATACCGGGCGAGCCTGCCAGTTGCAGATCAATCCCAAGCATTCACTGTGGCTGGCGAGAGAACGCCTGACGTGTCTGCAAGCGCTTTATCCACAGGCGCAATCGGCACTCCCCGCATTACCCGGTTTCGACAAAGCATGGACGGCCGATGACGCACTGGTCGAAGTGATCCGCGCGCGGCTCGGCGCATTCGGTCCTTTACCACTGGCGGCGATTGCCAAGCCGCTGGCCTTGATGCCGGCCTCTGTTCATCAAGCCCTCGCTCGACTGGAGCACGAGGGTTATGTGCTGCGGGGCCATTTCACGCCGGGATCGACCGTTGAGGAGTGGTGCGAACGACACCTGCTGGCACGCATTCACCGCTACACGGTCAAGCGTCTGCGCCGGGAAATCGAGCCGGTGGCGTTGCAGGATTTCACGCGGTTTCTGTTCGACTGGCAGCATTTATCCGCGTCCACTCGGGGTCAGGGCAGCACCGTGTTGCCGGCGATTGTCGGTCAGTTCGAAGGCTATCCGGCTGCCGCATCGGCGTGGGATAGCGACATCCTTCCAGCGCGGCTCAAGGACTATTCACCGAGCTGGCTGGACGATCTGTGCCGCAGCGGCAAACTGGTATGGACGCGCCTCAGCGCCCGGCAAAACATCAGCGGCACGGCATTGCGCAGCACACCGATCGTGTTGCTGCCGCGCAGTCAGGTCGGCTTGTGGAGTGCACTGGCCGAACAGACGCCGCTCAGCGAACTGTCGCCCAAGACCCGAAAGGTTTTCGACGCGCTGAGCCAGCACGGCGCGCTGTTCTTCGATGAGCTGATTCATGAAGCGCACCTGCTGCGCACCGAACTGGAAATCGCCTTGCAGGAACTGGTCGGCGCCGGTCTGGTGAATGCCGACAGTTTTGCCGGGTTGCGGGCACTGATCACCCCGGCGAGCAAGCGCCAGCAGCGCAGCAGTCGACGTGGACGGGGGGCGTTTGTCGGTGGCATGGACGATGCCGGGCGCTGGGCGCTATTGCGTCGCGGGCCGGTTGTGGAAAACCGTCAAACAGCGTCGCCCGAAACCCTCGAGCACGTCGCCATGACCTTGTTGCGGCGCTATGGCGTGGTGTTCTGGCGCCTGCTGGAGCGCGAGGCCGACTGGTTGCCGAGCTGGCGCGAACTGCTGCGTACATTCCATCGACTGGAAGCACGGGGCGAGATTCGTGGCGGGCGGTTTGTCAGCGGTCTGGCGGGCGAGCAATTCGCCCTGCCCGAGGCGATTCCCCTGCTGCGCGAAGTCCGCCGTCGCCCACATGACGGCAGCCTGGTCGCGGTGTGCGGCGTCGACCCGCTGAACCTCGCCGGCACCTTGCTGCCCGGGGCGAAAGTACCGGCGCTGGCGAGCAATCGGCTGGTGTATCGCGACGGGTTGCCGGTCGCTGCCGAGGTCGCGGGCAAGCAGCAGTTCTGGGTGGAGCTGGACTTCGCCGCCATGAACGAAATCCGCAACAAGCTGACCCGTCACTGAGTGCGGGCCTGCTCCGGCAACACCACCGATGACTGCGCCGCAGCCACCTCTTCCTCCTGGCGCTTGGGCAACAAAACCTGCTGTGGATAAGTCTGCGCGAAATGCACCCAAGGGCTGTTATCCACAAGCTTTTTCAAACGCTGGTTGAACGCGCGGCTCACCGCGTATTGCCCGCCCGACACCGTGCGGAATTGCGCAGTCAGCACCACGCCGTTCAGGTCCATTTTGTCCACGCCGAACACATCCAGCGGCCCTTGCAGGTTGTACTTGAGGAACGGGTCTTCGCGGATCGAATCCCCCGCCTCGCGGATCAGCTCGATGGCCTTGTCGACATCGGTGTCATAGGTGAACTGCACCGAGAAGAACGCGAACGCAAACTGCCGCGATTGATTGGTCACCGCCTTGATCTGACCGAACGGCACCGAATGCACGAAGCCCTTGCCGTCGCGCAGGCGCAGGGTGCGAATGGTCAGGCCTTCGACCGTGCCGGCGTGCCCGGAATCGAGCACCACCCAATCGCCGATCGACAGGGTGTCTTCGATGAT
Organism: Pseudomonas sp. IAC-BECa141; assembly: GCF_020544405.1. Lineage (NCBI taxonomy): Bacteria > Pseudomonadati > Pseudomonadota > Gammaproteobacteria > Pseudomonadales > Pseudomonadaceae > Pseudomonas > Pseudomonas sp. IAC-BECa141. The sequence goes on from NZ_CP065410.1 coordinate 5,484,348, forward strand.
GATGAACAGCCCGGTGATGACGTCCTGCACCAGTTGCTGCGAGCCGAAACCGATAGCCAGGCCGACCACCCCGGCGCCGGCCAGCAGTGGCGCGACGTTGATCCCGAGATTGGCCATGGTGGTGATCGCGCAGATCACCACCAGGATGATTTTGATCGCGTTGCGCAGCAGCGGCAGGATGGTTTTCACCCGGGTGCTGGGCTGGCGCGCCGAGCGCTTGCTGACCGGTGGTTTCAGCGCTTCCTGAATCGCCGTGTCGAGCACCACCCACAGCAGCCATGTCACGAGGAAGATCAGGCCGATGCTGCTCAGGGCATTGCTGATCGCCCGACCGACCGTGCTGCTCTGCGCGAAGTCGAGCAGCGACACACCCCAGATCCGCCCGAGAATGTCGATGAACACAATCGCGATGACGATCCGCAGCAAGGCGTGCAACAGGCTGAGAAAGCGTTCCTTGTAGGCGCTGCTACGCTGGATCGCCTCGGCCTTGCGCGACTTGAACAGATGCTGGAGGACGGTGCTGAGAAACACCGTCCCGATCAACAGCACGGTGGTGAACAACGCGCAGCGCAGGGCTTTCTGGTTGTCCTCGCCGATGCCGATCAGATTGACCGCCGAGACCAGCACCATCAGCACGATCGGCCAGTACCAGAGCCCGGAAAAAATCCGCAGCGACTCCTGCAGCGACGGCTGTTTCAAGCGCTGGGCCAGCGAGCGATTGCGGATCAGGTGCGCCACCGGCCGACGCAGGCGAATCACCAGCAGACCGAAGATGATCGATGCCAGCAGACCGGTGAACACCGCGATGCTGCTGGTGATGTTGCCGCCCAGTTGCCGGGCGATCTGCGGGCTGGTGAGCGCGTCACTCAATGCGGCGAGAAAGCCGATCAGGAACAGCGGCTTCGGGCAGTAGTCGCGGATGATCTGCACGGCGCGACGTTTGTGGCCGACGTTGAACATCATCACCACGCACAACAGCATCGACGTGGAAAATATCCCGCTGCTGGTGGCATAGGCTAGACACAGCGCCAGCGCCCGGCCGATCGAGGCCGACAGAAAATGGCTGACGTACAGGGTCAACGGCAGGCAGATCAGCGCGGGCAACGTGTAGGGCAACAGGTAACCGAGCAGGTCCTGACTGCGTTGCCGGGTGCGCAACCAACGCCCTTCCTGCAGACGCTTGGCCAGCAGGCTGCCGAGCACCGTCAATACGGCAAACGTGCCCAGCCAAACGCCGGAGAGCATCAGGAAATCTCCCGCCACGCCCCAGCCGGAGCGGTTCGAAGGTTGATTGACCAGCCTGTCGACTTCATCTGCCGCCCGGTCGGCGCGCAGGCGCCAGGCGTCGACCAGATGCTCGTTGAGATCGAGTTTGTCCTGCACGTCGTCGATGCTGGAACTGATGGCGCCGAGCAGTCCGCCCTGCACGATCGGTTCCGGTTTGGCCGGCTCTTCACTGGTCGCCGGAACACCCGGCAGGCTGGCGGCTTGCACTGCATTGCCGCCGAACAACAGCAATGTCCCCAATAGAATCGCGATCCTGAACCTGGTCAAAACGCAGAGCTCCCTTGGTTGAACCTGTAAAGAACTGATCGGTTTTGGCCCGGCAAGTTCGGTTTTGATCGTTCCCCCGCCCACTCCCCTTCACTGATCGTCCCCAAGCTCCGCGTGGAAATACAGCGAGAGGCGCTCCGCGTCTCAAAGAGCGGACGCAGAGCGTCCACAGAGGCATTCCCACGCAGAGCGTGGGAACGAACACCTTTAGGGGGATATTTGCGTCGCGCGCAAATATCAAATGCCCCTCCCTGTATTTTTCCACCCCCACCAAACCCCGACACTGCGCTCCATTCAATCCCCCACCGGAGTGCCGTCATGCCCATTGCCCTGCTCGCGCTGACTCTCAGCGCTTTCGCCATCGGGACGACCGAGTTCGTCATCGTTGGCCTGCTTCCCACCATCGGCGCCGATCTCGGCGTCAGTCTGCCGTCCGCCGGTCTGCTGGTCAGTCTCTACGCTCTGGGCGTAGCCATCGGTGCGCCGGTGCTGACCGCCCTCACCGGCAAGGTCCCGCGCAAACTGTTGCTGCTGTCGCTGATGGTGCTGTTCACCCTCGGCAATCTGCTGGCCTGGCTGGCGCCGAGTTATGAATCGCTGGTGCTGGCGCGGATCGTCACCGGTCTGGCCCACGGCGTGTTCTTCTCCATCGGTTCGACCATCGCCACCAGCCTGGTCCCCAAGGAAAAAGCCGCCAGTGCGATCGCGATCATGTTCACCGGCCTGACCGTGGCGCTGGTCACCGGCGTGCCGCTGGGCACGTTCATCGGTCAGCATTTCGGCTGGCGTGAAACCTTCCTCGCGGTATCGGCACTTGGCGTCATCGCGTTCATTGGCAGCCTGCTGTATGTGCCGAACAACATCGCCCACAGCAAACCCGCATCACTGTTGCAGCAATTGCAGGTGCTCAAGCAACCGCGCCTGTTGCTGGTGTACGCCATGACCGCCATCGGTTACGGCGGCTCGTTCATCGCCTTCACGTTCCTGGCGCCGATCCTTCAGGACATCTCCGGTTTCAGCGCCAGCACCGTCAGCCTGGTGTTGCTGGTGTATGGCGTGTCAGTGGCGGTCGGCAACATCTGGGGTGGCAAACTGGCGGACAAACGCGGGCCGATCAGCGCGCTGAAAATCATCTTTGCCCTGCTCGCCGCCGTGCTGTTCGCGCTCACCTTCACCGCCGGCAATCCCTGGCTGGCGCTGGCCACCGTGCTGGTCTGGGGCGCAGTCGCCTTCGGCAACGTGCCGGGCTTGCAGGTGTATGTGGTGCGTCAGGCTGAACATCACACACCGCACGCGGTGGATGTGGCATCGGGCCTGAACATCGCCGCGTTCAACCTCGGAATTGCCGGCGGTGCGTGGGGTGGCGGCTTGATCGTCGAACACATCGGCCTGATCCATACGGCGTGGATCGGCGGCCTGGTGGTGCTGGGGGCATTGGCTCTGACGGCGTTGAGCGGACGCCTCGATCGCCTGGGCCCGGTGTACGCCGAACCGGCAGAAGGCTCGGCCCGGATCGTCACCGGGCACTGATCCGGCACAGCCCGACCGTCCGTAATCCCGTCGAAACTTTCCCGAACCGCCCACAGTCATCCACAGACAGAGGCCGTATGGGGACTTTCGACGGGAGGGCGGCATGGCAACGATTCATATCGGTATTTCAGGCTGGCGTTACGCCCCGTGGCGCGGGGACTTTTACCCGAAGGGGCTGGCGCACAAATGCGAATTGCAGTTCGCCTCACGGGCGGTCAACAGCATCGAAATAAACGGTTCGTTCTACGCCCTGCAACGGCCCGAACGCTACGCCCAGTGGTACGCCGAAACACCGGATGACTTCGTGTTCAGCATCAAGGCGCCGCGCTTCATCACCCACATTCGCCGCCTGCGCGATATCGAAAAACCCCTGGCCAATTTCTTCGCCTCCGGGGTGCTGGAACTGAAGGAAAAGTTCGGCCCGATCCTCTGGCAATTCCCGCCCAACTTCACGTTCGACCCCGAACGTTTCGAAGCCTTTCTCGACCAGTTGCCCCACGACACCCAGGCGGCCGCCGAGCTCGCCCGCCAGCACGATTCGCACCTGCACGGCCACGCGAGCATGAAGGCTTACAGCAAAAAACCGCTGCGCCATGCCGTGGAAATCCGCAACGACAGTTTCATCGACCCCGACTTCGTGCGTTTGCTCAAACGCTACAACACCGCGCTGGTGATCGCCGACACCGCCGGGAAATGGCCGTACCGCGAAGACCTCACCAGCGATTTCGTCTACCTGCGCCTGCACGGTGCCGAGGAGCTTTACGCCAGCGGTTACACCGACGCCGCGCTGCAACGCTGGGCCGAGCGGATCGACGCCTGGCACCATGGCCGGCAACCGGACGACGCCCATTTGATCGCGCCGCGTCTGAAACCTCGGGCCCGTAAATCCCGTGAGGTTTTCTGCTACTTCGACAACGACATCAAGGTCCGCGCGCCTTTCAATGCCCGCAGCCTGTTGCAGCGTTTCGATCTGGATAAAAACCTCGAAACCATGCCAGGTGAGCCGGCCGCCGAAGGAGTACTCGCATGAGCATTCCCGAGCCGGTCGGCTTCACCGACGAACAGACCACAGTCATCAACACGGTACGCCGTTTCACCGTGCTGACGGTCAACACCCACAAGGGTTTCACCGCACTGAACCGGCGTTTCATCCTGCCGGAATTGCGCGAAGCGGTGCGCAGCGTGTCCGCCGATGTGGTGTTTCTTCAGGAAGTCCACGGCACCCACGAGCATCACCCCAAACGCTACGCAAACTGGCCGACGATGCCGCAGTACGAGTTTCTCGCCGACAGTCTCTGGCCGCAGTTCGCCTACGGGCGCAACGCGGTGTATCCGGACGGCGATCACGGCAATGCCGTGCTGTCGAAATTCCAGATCGTGCGCCATGACAATCTCGACGTTTCGATCAGCGGCCATGAAAACCGGGGGTTGCTGCACTGTGTGCTGCGCCTGCCGGAAGACGACCGTGAAGTGCATGCGATCTGTGTCCATCTGGGCCTGCGCGAAAGCCATCGCAACGATCAGTTGCGCCTGCTGCGAGAGCGCCTGGCCGAGCTGCCTGATGACGCGCCGGTGATCGTCGCCGGCGATTTCAACGACTGGCGCCAGCGCGCCGATGCCTTGCTTGAACCCTGTGGCCTGCGTGAAGTGTTTGCGGCGCATCACGGCAAACCGGCGCGCAGTTTCCCCGCCCGCATGCCGTTGCTGCGCCTGGACAGGATCTATGTGCGCAACCTCAAGGCCAGTCAGCCAAAAGTGCTGGCGAACCGTCCCTGGTCACACCTTTCCGACCACGCACCACTATCGGTGGAGATTGAACTATGAGCAGTGCACCGTTGGAGAAATCCGCCGTGGAGCCGGTCAGCATCACCCCGCCCGTACGCGAGCCGGGCACCGTCGATGTCGAGTATCGCTGGCAGGGCAACAACCGCGTCGAGCTGCTGGAAAACGGCGAGGAATTTTTCCCCCGGGTGTTCGAAGCGATGCGCGCGGCGAAAAGCGAAATCCTGCTGGAGACCTTCATCGTCTTCGAAGACAAGGTCGGCAAGGAGTTGCAGGAAATTCTTATCGATGCCGCCCGGCGCGGCGTGCGCACCACCGTCAGCCTCGACGGCTTCGGTTGTGGCGAACTGAGCGCCGGTTATCTGACCGCGTTGAGCGATGCTGGCGTGCATCTGCAGATCTTCGATCCGGCCCCCAAGCATTTGGGGATTCGCACCAACTGGTTCCGGCGGTTGCATCGCAAGATCGTGGTGGTCGACGGGTTGGTCGCGTTCATTGGCGGGATCAATTTTTCCGGCGATCACCTGGCCGATTTCGGCCCCGAAGCGAAGCAGGATTATTCGGTAGAAGTTCAGGGCCCGGCGGTGACCGACATCCATCATTTCGCCCTGCTGCAAAGCGGCCGACCGGGACGCGCAAGGTTTTGGTGGCAACGGCGTCGGCAGCGTCGCGCGGAAATGGCGTTCGATGATCACGACGGCCAGGTGCGTCTGGTGTTCCGCGACAACGACCAGCACAACACCGATATCGAAGACGTCTATTTGCAGGTGCTGCGCCGCGCCCAACGGCGGGTGGTGATCGCCAACGCCTACTTCTTTCCCGGCTATCGCCTGCTGCGCGAGATCCGCAACGCAGCCCGGCGCGGGGTCGAGGTGCGGCTGATTCTGCAGGGACAGCCGGACATGCTGGTGGCCAAACTCGCCGCGCGCATGACCTACGACTACCTGCTCAAGGCCGGTGTGCAGATTCATGAATATTGCGAGCGGCCGCTGCACGGCAAAGTGGCGCTGGTGGATGAAGAATGGAGCACCGTCGGCTCAAGCAATCTCGACCCGTTGAGCCTGTCGCTGAACCTGGAAGCCAACGTGCTGATTCGCGACCGAGCCTTCAATCGTCTGCTGTTCGAACGCCTCGAAGACCTCAGCCACAACCACTGCAAGGCGATGGACGCCACGAAGTCGCCACGCGGGCGAATCTGGCACATGACCGTGGGCTTTCTGGTGTTTCACTTCCTGCGGCATTTCCCGGCCATGGCCGGCTGGCTGCCGGCACACAAGCCACGACTCAAACCCTTTTTCCAGGCCTCCGGGAGGGATCCTTCATGAGCCATTCCGAAGCCCACGCGGCGGTGCATCCGGCACCGGCGGGCAAGTCCCGCTGGAGTCGCTGGAAACGTCCGCTGACCCTGCTGTTTTTTCTTGCGCTGATCGTCCTGCTGACGATGTTCGCCAGCCGTATCGAATGGGCCGAGGTGCTGCAAACCCTCGCCGACTTCAAGGTGCGCACGCTGATCATCGCCTCCAGCCTGACCTTGCTGAGCTTTCTGGTGTACGCCAGTTTCGACCTGATCGGCCGCACCTACATTCGCCAGGACTTGACCTGGAAACAGATCCTGCCGGTGGGCGTCATCAGCTATGCGTTCAACCTCAACTTGAGCGCATGGGTCGGCGGGATTGCCATGCGCTATCGGCTGTATTCGCGGCTCGGGGTGAGCAAAAGCAACATCGCCAAGATCCTCGGCCTGAGCCTGGCGACCAACTGGTTCGGCTACATGACCATCGCTGGCGTGGTGTTTGCCAGCGGGCTGGTACGCATGCCGCCGGGCTGGAAAGTCAGCAGCGGCGCGTTGCAGGGCATTGGTGTGTTGCTGCTGTTGGTGAGCGCCGGTTATCTGATCGCCTGCCAGTTTTCCCGGCGGCGCGAGTGGTCGATTCGCGGGGTGGAAATCAATCTGCCGTCGCTGCGCATGGCGGTTCTGCAATTGCTGCTCGGGGCGCTGAACTGGTCGCTGATGGCAGCGGTGATTTTCACGTTGCTGCCGAGCAAGCTCGATTACCCGTTGGTGCTCGGGGTGCTGCTGATCAGCGCGATTGCCGGGGTCATCACCCACATTCCCGCCGGGCTCGGCGTGCTCGAAGCAGTGTTCGTGGCGCTGCTGCAACACGAGGCTTCGCGCGGCAGTCTGGTGGCCGGGTTGCTGGCCTATCGGGCGATCTATTTCCTGCTGCCGCTGCTGATCACCGTGCTGATGTACCTGGTGGTGGAAGCCAAGGCCAAGGCGTTGCGGATCGAGAAGAAGCCGTCCTGATTTTTTATGGCTGGTGGCCCCTTCGCGAGCAAGCCCGCTCCCACAGGCGCAATGCATTCAAAATGTGGGAGCGCGCTTGCCCGTGAAGGCGTCCGAAGAAACACCACAAATCATGTGGACTGAATGATGCTCAACCGCTCGCCCACCACCATTTCGGTGATCCAGTCGACGAGAATCGAGGTGTAGGCCTGCTGCGAGGTCGGATCGCTCAGGGCGTGGTCGGCGCCGTCGATGATGCGGTGGGTCAGCGAGTGAGTCTGCTGGCACGCGGCGCGATAACTCATGATCGTCGCGTGAGGCACATAGTCGTCGGTTTCCGATTGCACCAGCAGCACGTCCCCGGTGAATTGCGAGCAGGCGTGCAAGGCGCGGTTGCTGTCGGCACGCACCAGCGTACCGCGATAATCGCGCAGGTCGGCCTTGTCCAGATCGCGCTTGGGCGTGTGCCATTGTTCGTCTCGATACAGCGCCGGCACTCGCAGCGCCAGCCAGCGCACCGGCCGCAGCGAGGTCAGGATCGAGGCGAGATAACCGCCGTAGCTGGTGCCAACCACCGCGATGGCCGAGGTGTCCAGCGCCGGATGGGCGAGCAGCCGGTCGTAGGCCGCCATCAAGTCACGCAGGTTGTCTTCGCGGGTGACCCGGCTCAGCGGAATGCCGGTGCCGCCAGTGTGCCCGCGCAAGTCGAACGTCAGGCACACGCAGCCCAGGCCGGCGATGCCTTTGGCCCGTTCCAGATCGCGCTCCTGACTGCCACCCCAGCCGTGCACGAACAATACGCCGGGGACTTTCGATTTGGGACTGAGGAACGTCCCGCTCATCTGTTCATCATCAATGTCGATTTGAATGCTTTCGCTTCTAGCCGTCATAGGATTTGACCGTTACGTATTTGAGGAGAAAGTCGCTGTTCTCGGCCGGGCCGCGATACACCTCGATGGCATCCGCCGGCAGGGCCTGATCGGTATAGGTTTCCACCGACGACACGCGGATCGCGCGCATCGAGGGGTCGTTGACGAAGCTTTGCAGCGCCGCCACTTCCGCGCTGCTGGCACCGCCCATGCGCCAGGACTGTTCGAGCACGCCGCTGCGCGGTCGGCCTTCACTGTCCAGGCCTTGGGCGATGTCGTAATTGCGCCGCGAAGCGTAGAAGCGCGGATAGGCTTCGTCCGCCGCCCGGTCGAACACCTGCGCCTGCCGGATCGCCAGACGCACGTCGTCAGCCAGATCCAGCTTTAGTAAGTCCTCATAGCCACCCTGTACCACCAGCAGGTTCGAGCCGCCGTACACCTCTTCGCCGTGGGCGTCCCTGGTCAAGTATTGATCACCGCAGTAACTCAACACCTTGTCGCCGATGAACGACTGCCCAACGCTGTGGGTGGTTACCTGACTCAAGTCCTGCTCGAGTACCACGCCATCGCTGAACAGTTTTTCAGCGTCAGGTCGGGCGAGAATTTCGTCGAACGCATCCAGGCTCTTGATCACTTCCTGTCCGCGCCCTGCACAGGCGTGAATCGGCTTGAGACGGATCGGCCCGCTGTACAAAAGATGTTCGGCGGCGGGCCGCGCATCTTCCAGCGCAAAGACGCTGAGCCCGTCCAGCACCACGGTGCGCACCCGCTCGGAAAACAGCGGCGACCAGCCTTGCGGTGCATGAGCCTGATGGCTGCGCAAACCGTGGCTGATGGCTTTGGTGCAAATAAAATCGTGCTCGACGAAACCGCCCCACAAATCGTCCGGGCTGCTCACGCCCAGTTCGCGAGCCGCCGCGCCGACGAGGGTCTGGGTCGGCAGCAGATAAATATCCCGGCCGCGATGTTTTTCGGCGTCGTAACTGCCGCCAAACTTCAGGCCGATGATCTGCGCCAGCCATCGCGCGAGGGCCTTGTTGGTCTGCACTTCATGTTGTGGCGCACCGGGCCGAATCGAATGGGCGACGACCACTTTCCTGCGGGATGTCGGGGTCATGCGTCCCCCTTCCAACGGCGATTTGAATGTAGGTCAGAGGGTGCAGAGATCAGGCCAACGGGCGCTCAGTGGAAACATCCCGTTAATCAGCCACTTGGACACCCCGTGCTGGCACCGCGCCTGTTTCAATCTGCACGACGGCTCTGTCGGCTCCGGCATTTTGCACGACAGGCGGGTTTACTTCGCGACGGTCGGCGGCGGGCTGACGCCGAATCGGGTGCGGTATTCACTCGGCGCCAGCCCGGTGATTTTCTTGAACGTCGCGCGAAAAGCTCCCGGGTCCTGATAACCCACCGTCCAGGCAATATGGTCGATGGTGCCATTGGTGAACTCGAGCATTTCCCGAGCCTTGCCGACCCGCAGATGCTGACAGTATTCGGTGGGTTTAAGACCGGTCGCCGCACGAAACCGCCGCAGAAAAGTGCGCTCCTCCAGACCTGCGCGTTCGGCCATCGCCGTCAGTGAGACATCGGTCGCGCCATTGCCTTGCAGCCAGTGCTGAACCTTGAGAATCGCGCCGTCGCCGTGATTGAGAATCGGCGCAAAATTGCTTCCGCACTCGCTTGCGCTGTCGCTGTGCTCCACCACCAGAAACCGCGCAGTGCTGCTGGCGATGCTCGGCCCGAGCAAGCGGTCCACCAGCCGCAAGCCAAGCTCGGACCAGGCCATCAGCCCTGCCGTGGTAATCAGGTCACCATCGTCGACAATCGGCGTGTCGGCCTTGAGCCTGATGTTGGGGTAACACTCGGCGAAGGCCTTGGCCGACGTCCAGTGCGTGGTCGCGCTGCGACCGTCGAGCAAGCCGCTTTCGGCCAGCAACCACGAGCCCACACAGACCCCACCGAGTGTCGCGCCCCGCGCATGTTGCTCACGTAACCAGGGGATCAGACCGGCCGGCATCTGTGCAGCGGAAAAACCGGCGATGGACGGTGGGATCAGTACCGCCAGCAAACCGTTTTCGGCACCGGGAAGGCTGTCGTAAACGCGCACGGGGGGCTGATCACCGTCGACCTGCCAATGACTGATCCGCAGCAGTGGCAGCTGTGCCGCCTGATGCTCGGCAGCGATCCGGTTGGCCACCCCGAACAGATCGGTCAGGCCATGTACCGCCGCCATTTGCGCGCCGGGATAGATCAGCACGCCGAGCTCCGCGACGATCCTTTCAGCAGCCATTGTCAGTTTTCCCCTGTGTATTGTCGGTGCGGCCAATCCTCGAAAACGTGGCCAGCACCAATACTGAATCCACACCTACCCATAACGTCGAGGACACACCCATGGCCAAGCAAGCGCTCATCGTAGTCGATATCCAGAACGACTACTTCCCCCAAGGCAAGTGGCCGCTGGCCGGCGCCGACGCCGCCGCCGACAACGCCGCCCGGTTGATCGCGGCATTCCGCGAGGCCGGCGATTCGGTGGTGCACATCCGCCACGAATTCACCTCGCCCGAGGCGCCGTTTTTCACACCCGGCTCCGAAGGCGCGAAACTGCATCCGAAAGTGCTCAACCGCGCCGACGAGCCGGTAGTGCTCAAGCATTTCGTCAACTCGTTCCGCGAAACCGAACTGCAATCGATCCTCGAAGAACAAGGCATCAAGGAGCTGGTGGTGGTCGGCAGCATGAGCCATATGTGCGTCGACGGCATCACCCGTGCGGCGGCAGATCTGGGTTACACCGTCACGGTAATCCACGACGCCTGCGCCACCCGAGACCTGGAATTCAACGGCCTGACCGTGCCTGCCGCCCATGTGCATGCGGCGTTCATGTCGGCGCTGGGGTTTGCCTATGCCAGCGTGGTGTCCACCGACGAGTTCCTCGCCGCCAGCCGCTGAGCCCTGCGCGGACACACCCGGAAAAACCTGCGCCCGCCTCGTTGCGGGCGCTTTTGTTTGTGTGTCACAAAAATCTCACGCGTGAGCCATTGATGGCATTTTGATTTGGCTGTAGTGTCGCTCACGCGTGAGATGTTCATAACGGAGTCATCGCCATGAAAAGCCGCTCCCCCGCCACCAAGTCAGAGAGCCCAAAGGGAGTGCGCTCGACACCGTCCGCGAAAAAACCGTCGAGCTTCTACATGAAGCAGATGCGCGCGGGCCTGGCTGCCGCCGGTTATGTGAAACACGAAACTTGGGTGCTTCCGGAAAACCGGAGCTTGCTCAAGCAAATGGAGCAACAGCTACGCCAACCGATTCTGGCTGGCTCTTTCATGTCGGAGAATTACATGAGCGCAGGCAACAACTGGAACATCGATAGCCTCTACAACGCTTTCAAGGCGCTGGACGAGGTGGCTTCGCAAGAGATCACGCTGTCTCTGATCCAGAGCTCCGAACCCAGCCTCAAGCTGGAAATGAACGAATTCGGCGGTCTGCCGATTCACATCGCCCTCGCCGGTCAGCAGATCATCGTCGACACCGTGCTGGTGGACATCGATTCGATCACCGACGTGCGCGCTTTCAACGACGCCGTGCTGCGCAGCCGGGAAATGTTCCCGCTGTCGTCGATCGGCATCGAGACCATGCCCAACGGCCAGACCGTCTACAACATGTTTGGTGCACTGAGTGCCGATTCGAGCCTGACCAACGTGGTCACCGAGGTGAAAACCCTGGTCGACAACGTGCAGCGCGCCAGCGAAGCCTTCGAACACTTCTTCAAGTAATCAACAGGGAATATCCAATGACTCAGTCCATCTGGAGCAAGTTGTTCACCGCGCTGCGCGGCGGCGCCAACGAAGTCGGCGAAGCGATCGCCGACCAACAGGCCCTGCGCATCCTCGATCAGGAAATCCGTGACGCCGACAGCGCGCTGTCCAACGCCCGTCGCGAACTGGTCACCATCATGGCCAAGCACAAACTGTCTGCCGACCGCGTGAGCGAGTACGAAGCCAAGATCAAGGACCTGGAAGCCAAGGCCGTTTCCGCCCTGAACGCCGGCCGTGAAGATCTGGCACTGGAAGTGGCCGAAGCCATCTCGACCCTGACCAACGACCTGGGCGTCGAGAAAAAACAGAGCGACGAGTTCGGCACCTACGCCGACAACATGCGCAAGGACATCAACAAGGCCGAAGCGCGGATCAAGAGCCTGCGCCAGCAAGTGGACATGGCCAAGGCCCGTGAAAGCGTGCAGAAGGCTCAGGTCAGCGCTTCGATCGCCAGCGGCGGCGCCAACGGCAAACTGGAAACCGCTGTCGGCACCCTTAACCGTCTGCAAGCCAAGCAGCAGCAACGCGCGGCCGAGCTGAGTGCTGCCGACGAACTGGCCGATGCTTCGACCGGCAACGACCTGGATCGCAAGCTGCGCGAAGCCGGCATCACGCCGAACGAAGGCAGCGCCAACGCCATCCTCGAGCGTCTGAAGCAGAAGTCCGCCCAGTAACGGCGGCAAGAAAAAAGAAGGGCACCGGGTGCCCTTCTTTTTTGCCTGCCGGTTTGTCACGACGCCGGTACACTAGCGGCGTTTTGCCAACGAATACCTCCACCCGCTTCAAGGAATGTACCCATGGGATGGTTCAAAGATTTGCTCGGCACCAGCAACTGGCAGTCGGCCGCACCGGCGTCCAGGTCTGCCGGCGGCCCGCTCGGACTGGTGCAGGGCAAGGCGATCCGCTTCGACACGACCCTCGGCCTGTTGCTGGAGGGCAGCACCTCGGTACGGGTTCCCGACGCCCAGGCCATCTGGAGCGCCGGCTGGATCGACCTCGGTCAGTCGAACAAACTGCATCGCTACTACCTGAACGATGAAGAATTCTGGGTACAGGTCCATGTCACCGGTGACGACCAGATCGAGTCGGTGACGCTGTTCAATTACGTCAGCTATGTGACGGTCAACAGTAACGCCGAACTGCAGCGTCTGGCCGGCCCGAACAGCCTGATCGGCCTGCCGACCTATCGCCATGAAGGTGTCGAATACACCCGTGAATGGGGCACCGAACGCGGCCAGACCGAACTGGTGCCGCTCACCGAACAGGTGATCAACCCCGACGAGTCCTACACCATCAACCATCACTCGATGCTCTACGCCCGGGAAACCGGCCTGACCGATCGCCGCGAGCTCTTGCTGTTCTCCGTCGAGCAGGACGAAGAAGGCACGGTCAGCCTGAGCACTTCGCTGGGCATCTCGCTGTACACCACCGACTTGAGCACTATTTAAAAGGAAGTTTTCCATGCTGGAAGCGTTGTCCATTTCCCTGAACAAAGCCGCACTGGTCGGTTTCGTCGCCTACCTGATCGGCGCCGTGCTGCTGTTCATGCTGTTTCAGTTCGTCTACACCCGCGTCACGCCGCACAAGGAATTCGAGCTGATCCGTTCCGGCAACGTTGCCGCCGCCATCGCTCTGTCCGGCGCAATCATTGGCTTCGCGATTCCGGCGAGCAACGTGATCGCTCACTCGATCAACGTCCTCGACTTCGTCCTCTGGGCGGTGATCGCGGCGGTGGTGCAATTGCTGGCCTTCCTGGCGACCGGGCTGGTGCTCAAGGGCACGTCCCAGCGTATTGCCAACGGTGAAATCGCCTCGGGCATTTATGTGGCGGCGGTGGCGATCAGCGTCGGTATGCTCAACGCCGCATGCATGACCCCGTCCTACTGATCGGCAGGAAGCCTGAGATGAAACGAAGCAAGTACGTTCAACTGTCGCTGGCCGCTTCGGTGGCCCTGGCGATTTCCGGTGAAGTGGCCGCCCAGGAACAGCAACGCAACTTCCAGAGCGTCGAACAATGCGTCGACGCCGAAGTGGCACCGGATGTCTGCTCGAACGCCTATGTCGCAGCCCTGGCCGAGCACCGCCGTATTTCCCCGGCCTACGACGACAAGGCTGCCTGCGACGCGGACTTTGCCGCCGACTGGTGTCAGAAAAATTCCGCCGGCCGTTTCGTGCCGAAACTCGGCGGCTTCAAGGTGCCGCAGGACGGTGAGCCGGCGCAGAACCTCGATGCGATCGCCAATGCCCAGATGCCCGCCGGCGACGCCGCCGCCGTGCAGAGCAATCAGACCAGCACTTCGCACTCGTCCAGCGGTGCAGGCAACGGCTGGCTCACCGGATGGCTGATCGGCAATGCCATGAGCAACAACCGCGCGAGCGACTCGCGGCCGGTTTACCGTGAGCGCAATACCCGCCAGACCTACGACACCTCGACGCTGAACCGCCGCATCGAATCGGCGCCGAGCCGCAGCCAGCGGGACTACGACAGCGATTACCGCAAACCGGTCAACGTCGCTGCGTCCACCTCCCGTGGCGGCTTCGGCAGCCAGTCCAGCGCACGCAGTGGTTGGGGCGGCTGGGGCCGTTCGAGCAGCTGACCATGAAGAAGATCCACTGCGCCGAGCGCCACGACTGGAAGCAGACCGCCGAAAGCCTCGGCTTTCTGTTTCATACCATCGACGACGAGCCGTACTGGGACGAGAGCGCCTACTACCAGTTCACGCTCGCGCAGATCGAGAACGATCTGGAGGATCCAACCACCGAGCTGCACGAGATGTGCATGGACCTGGTCGACCGCGTCGTGCACAGCGAAGAACTGCTGGATCGTCTGAGCATTCCGACGCCGTACTACGACATGATCCGAACGTCCTGGCTGGAAGGTCATCCGCATCTGTACGGGCGCATGGACTTCTCCTACAGCGGCAACGGCCCGGCGAAGCTGCTCGAACTCAACTACGACACGCCCACCAGCCTTTATGAGGCGTCGGCGTTCCAGTGGGGCTGGCTGGAGCAATGCATCGAGCGCGGGCTGCTGCCGCGCCATGCCGACCAGTTCAACAGCATCGACACCCGTCTGCACGAAGCCTTTGCCCAACTGAAACTCACGCGGCCGTTTTACTTCGCCTCGATGAAAGACTCGGTGGAAGACAAAGGCACCACGGATTATCTGCGGCTGATCGCAGAGAAAGTCGGCATCGAATCGCGGCATATCGACATCGAAGACATCGGCCTGAGCGCTGACGGTCGTTTCGTGGATCTTGAGGATCGCTGGATCCCGCACCTGTTCAAACTGCACGCCTGGGAATTCATCTTCCACGAGCCGTTCGGCGCGGCGATTGCCGGGTGCGACACCCAGTTTTTTGAACCGGCGTGGAAGTCGATCCTCTCCAACAAGGGCGCCCTGCCCCTGCTATGGGAGTTGCACAAGGGCCATCCGAATCTGCTGGCCGCGCACCTCGACCCGAATCCGGGCAGCGCGGTGCCCAAGGGCTGGGTGCGCAAACCGTACTTCTCCCGGGAAGGCGCCAACATCGAGTTGCAGACCGCCGAAGGTCTGATCGTCAAAGAGGATGGGCCCTACACCGATGCGCCCTTCATCCTGCAGGAATTTGCCCCATTGCCGAAGTTCGACGACAGCTACACGTTGATTGGCTCATGGGTGATCGGCGATCAGGCGGCGGGGATTGGTGTGCGGGAAGACAACAGCCTGATCACCAAGGATTCGAGCCGGTTTCTGCCACATCTGATTCTCGATTGAAAAACCTGCGCGCATGAAAAAGGCCCGTCGCATTCAGCGACGGGCCTTTTTTGTCTGGAGCGGACTCAGCAGCGAATCAGAACGGAATGTCGTCATCGAAGCTGTCGAAATCCGGAGCCGGTTGCGGTGCAGCCTGCTGCGGAGCCGGGGCCGGACGCTGCTGAGGTGCCGACTGCTGCGGACGCGGAGCCTGTTGGCGTGGCGCCTGCTGCTGATAATTGTTGCCACCGCCTTGTTGGTCGCCCTGTTGTGGACGGCCGCCGAGCAGTTGCATGGTACCTTGCATGTCGACCACGATTTCGGTGGTGTAACGTTTGATACCGTCTTTTTCCCACTCACGGGTCTGCAGCTTGCCTTCGATGTAAACCTGCGAACCCTTGCGCAGGTATTCGCCAGCGATCTCGGCAACCTTGCCGAACATCGATACGCGGTGCCACTCGGTCTTCTCGACCTTCTGACCGGTCTGCTTGTCGGTCCACTGCTCGCTGGTCGCCAGACTCAGGTTGGTCACGGCGTTACCGTTGGGCAGGTAGCGTACTTCGGGATCCTGGCCGCAAGTACCGACCAGAATGACTTTGTTAACCCCACGGGCCATAACGTTCTCCTAGGCTTCGCACGCAGTCTGCGCCGGGTTGTTCACCAGGCGTTCGAGAGTGGTGCGATCCATTAATTCGGTGTCCAGTTTGATGTAGATCGCCGCTTCATCAGCAACTATCACTGCATCAGTTACCCCTACGAGGGCCTTGAGACGCTCGACCAGACCCGCTTCGCGGATCGCTTCGGGCGACAGCGGCAGGCGCAGGCTCGTCACGTAGGGAGGTTCGCGCATGGTAACAGCAAAGGCCAGCCAAAGTGCAGCCAGCCCGGCACATCCGAGGAACACAACCGACAGACCGCCATGCTGGAACATCCAGCCGCCGAGAATCCCGCCGAGTGCCGAACCGAGGAACTGACTGGTGGAATACACGCCCATGGCCGTGCCCTTGCCACCCGCCGGTGAAACCTTGCTGATCAGCGACGGCAGCGAAGCTTCCAGCAGATTGAACGCAGTGAAGAACACCACCGTCCCGATCACCAGAGCCCGCAGGCTGTCGCCGAATTGCCAGAAGAATAGCTCAGTGAGCATCAGCGTCATCACGGCGCCGAGCAAAACTCGTTTCATTTTGCGTTTCTTCTCGCCGAAGATAATGAACGGGATCATGGCGAAGAAAGAGATCAGCAAGGCTGTGAGGTAGACCCACCAGTGCTGTTCCTTGGGCAGACCGGCCTTTTCGACCAGCGCCAGGGGCAGAGCGACGAAGCTCGACATCAACATCGCATGTAACACAAAAATGCCCAGATCCAGCCGCAGCAGGTCCGGGTGCTTGAGCGTCGGCATCAGCGCCTGGCGCGCAACACCGGACTCGCGATGACTCAGCGGCCCGGTGGATTTCGGCACCATGAACATCACGATCACGATGCCGAGCAGCGCCATGCCGCCGGTGGCAAGGAACAGGCCGGACAGGCCGAACGCACGGGTGAGCAGCGGGCCGACCACCATCGCCACGGCGAACGACAGGCCGATGGTCATGCCGATCATGGCCATGGCCTTGGTGCGGTGCTGTTCACGGGTGAGATCGGAAAGCAGCGCCATGACCGCGGCGGAAATAGCACCGGCGCCTTGCAGGATCCGCCCGGCAATCACGCCCCAGATCGAATCGGCCTGAGCCGCCAGCACGCTGCCGAGGGCAAAGACGATCAGCCCGAGGTAAATCACCGGACGCCGGCCGATGCGGTCGGAAATGATCCCGAACGGAATCTGGAAAATCGCCTGGGTCAGGCCGTAAGCGCCGATCGCCAGCCCGATCAGGGCCGGGGTCGCTCCCGCCAGATCCATGCCGTAGGTGGCCAGTACCGGCAACACCATGAACATGCCAAGCATACGGAAGGCGAACACCAGGGCCAGACCGCTCGCCGCGCGGGTCTCGCTGCCACTCATGCGTTCGCTGTGGGGATCGTGCATGGAAAAACCTCGTGTGAACCGGCGGCGATTCTACCAGTCCCATCGAGAGACGGGGTATATCGCGACGCTTTGACGCGTACAGATGAAACTCTCTTCATGTAAGGCAAAATCCCTTCACTTGATAGTGTGCATCCATCCAGTATTTGGCCGTATACTCCTGTGTTTTCGACGCCCGCCGAGCGAGGCCATTTTGGACAAGATCCTGATTCGTGGGGCCCGCACCCACAACCTGAAGAACATCGACCTGACCCTGCCACGGGACAAACTGATCGTCATCACCGGCCTGTCCGGATCCGGCAAGTCGTCCCTGGCCTTCGACACGTTGTACGCCGAAGGTCAGCGCCGCTATGTCGAATCCCTGTCGGCCTATGCCCGGCAGTTCCTGTCGATGATGGAAAAACCCGACGTCGACACCATCGAAGGCCTGTCGCCGGCGATCTCCATCGAACAGAAGTCGACTTCGCACAACCCGCGTTCCACGGTCGGCACCATCACCGAAATCTACGACTACCTGCGCCTGCTTTATGCCCGCGTCGGTACGCCGCGCTGCCCGGATCACGACATTCCGCTGGAAGCACAGACTGTCAGCCAGATGGTCGACCTGGTGCTGGCTCAGCCGGAAGGCAGCAAGCTGATGCTGCTGGCGCCGGTGATTCGCGAGCGCAAGGGCGAGCACTTGTCGGTGTTCGAGGAACTGCGCGCCCAGGGCTTCGTCCGTGCCCGGGTCAACGGCCGGCTCTGCGAGCTGGACGAACTGCCGAAACTGGATAAACAGAAGAAGCACACGATTGAAGTCGTGGTCGATCGCTTCAAGGTACGCGCCGACCTGCAACAGCGTCTGGCGGAATCCTTCGAGACCGCGCTGAAGCTGGCCGACGGCATCGCCCTGGTGGCGCCGATGGACGACGAGCCGGGCGAAGAAATGATCTTCTCCGCGCGCTTCGCCTGCCCGATCTGCGGCCATGCCATCAGTGAGCTGGAACCCAAGCTGTTTTCCTTCAACAACCCGGCCGGTGCCTGCCCGACCTGCGACGGTCTGGGCGTGAAGCAATTCTTCGACATCAAGCGCCTGGTCAACGGAGAACTGACCCTGGCCGAAGGCGCGATCCGCGGCTGGGACAGGCGCAACGTCTATTACTTCCAGATGCTCGGCTCACTGGCCGCACATTACGGTTTCAGCCTGGAGCAGCCGTTCAACGAGCTGCCGGCCGACCAGCAGAAATACATTCTGCACGGCAGCGGTTCGCAGAGCGTCGATTTCAAATACCTCAACGACCGGGGCGACATCGTCAAGCGCTCGCATCCGTTCGAAGGCATCGTGCCAAACCTCGAGCGTCGCTACCGCGAAACCGAATCGGCGAGCGTGCGCGAAGAACTGGCGAAGTTCCTCAGCACCCAGTCGTGCCCGGATTGCCGTGGCACCCGCCTGCGTCGCGAAGCGCGACACGTGTGGGTCGGCGAGAAAACCCTGCCGGCGGTGACCAACCTGCCGATCGGCGACGCTTGCGACTATTTCGGCGCGCTGAAGATGACCGGTCGCCGTGGTGAAATCGCCGACAAGATTCTCAAGGAGATCCGCGAGCGCCTGCAATTCCTGGTCAACGTCGGTCTCGACTATCTGTCGCTGGATCGTAGTGCCGATACCCTGTCCGGCGGCGAGGCACAGCGCATTCGTCTGGCCAGCCAGATCGGCGCAGGCCTTGTAGGTGTTCTCTATATCCTCGATGAACCCTCCATTGGTCTGCACCAGCGCGACAACGATCGCCTGCTCGGCACCCTCAAGCATCTGCGCGACATCGGCAATACGGTGATCGTGGTCGAACATGATGAAGACGCGATCCGTCTCGCTGACTACGTAGTGGATATCGGCCCCGGCGCCGGCGTTCATGGCGGGCAGATCGTCGCCGAAGGCACGCCGGACGAGGTCATGGCGCATCCGGACTCGCTGACCGGTAAATACCTGTCGGGCCGCGTCAAGATCGAAGTGCCGGCCAAACGCACACCGCGCAACAAGAAGCAGGTGCTGTCGCTCAAGGGCGCGCGGGGCAACAACCTGCGCAACGTAGACCTGGAAATCCCGATCGGCTTGCTGACCTGCGTGACCGGTGTCTCCGGCTCCGGCAAATCGACGCTGATCAACAACACGCTGTTCCCGCTGAGCGCCACGGCACTCAATGGCGCGACCACCCTGGAGGCGGCAGCCCACGACAGCATCAAGGGCCTGGAACATCTGGACAAGGTCGTCGACATCGACCAGAGCCCGATTGGCCGTACGCCGCGCTCCAACCCGGCGACCTATACCGGTCTGTTCACACCGATCCGCGAACTGTTCGCCGGCGTGCCTGAATCCCGCTCCCGTGGTTACGGCCCGGGGCGTTTCTCGTTCAACGTCAAGGGCGGTCGTTGCGAAGCCTGCCAGGGCGACGGTCTGATCAAGGTGGAAATGCACTTCCTGCCGGACATCTACGTTCCGTGTGACGTGTGCAAGAGCAAGCGCTACAACCGCGAAACCCTGGAGATCAAATACAAGGGCAAGAGCATCCACGAAACCCTCGAGATGACCATTGAGGAAGCTCGGGAGTTCTTCGACGCGGTACCGGCGCTGGCGCGCAAGCTGCAAACACTGATGGATGTGGGCCTGTCGTACATCAAGCTCGGGCAGTCGGCGACCACGTTGTCTGGTGGTGAAGCGCAGCGGGTCAAGTTGTCCCGTGAGCTGTCCAAGCGCGACACCGGCAAGACCCTGTACATCCTCGACGAGCCGACCACCGGTCTGCACTTCGCGGACATCCAGCAATTGCTCGACGTACTGCATCGCCTGCGCGACCACGGCAATACTGTGGTGGTGATC
Organism: Pseudomonas sp. IAC-BECa141; assembly: GCF_020544405.1. NCBI lineage: Bacteria > Pseudomonadati > Pseudomonadota > Gammaproteobacteria > Pseudomonadales > Pseudomonadaceae > Pseudomonas > Pseudomonas sp. IAC-BECa141. The sequence goes on from NZ_CP065410.1 coordinate 5,504,792, forward strand.
GAGCACAACCTCGACGTGATCAAGACAGCCGACTGGCTGGTGGATCTCGGTCCCGAGGGTGGTTCGAAAGGTGGGCAGATCATCGCCACCGGTACGCCGGAGGAAGTGGCCGAGATGAAGCAGTCTCACACCGGGCATTACCTCAAGCCGCTGCTGATCCGCGATCGCGCCTGATCGCCGGACATGAAAAAGCCCCGGTCACTTCGTCAGTGACAGGGGCTTTTTTGTATCCGTTGCGATCAGGAGGCGTGCGACTGCAGATAGTTCTGGATACCGATCAGCTTGATCAGACCCAGCTGCTTTTCAAGCCAGTAGGTGTGATCTTCTTCAGTGTCGTTGAGCTGAACGCGCAAGATTTCGCGGCTGACATAGTCATTGTGTTGTTCGCACAGTTCGATGCCTTTGCACAGCGCGGCACGCACCTTGTACTCAAGGCGCAGATCCGCTTCGAGCATGGTCTCTACCGTGGTACCAACATCCAGGTCATCCGGGCGCATGCGCGGGGTGCCTTCAAGCATCAGAATCCGGCGCATCAGTGCATCGGCGTGACCGGCCTCTTCTTCCATCTCGTGGTTGATTCGTTCGTAGAGCTTGGTGAATCCCCAGTCCTCATACATCCGCGAGTGAACGAAATATTGGTCACGCGCGGCCAGTTCGCCGGTCAGCAACGTGTTGAGGTAATCGATAACGTCTGGGTGGCCTTGCATCGCCCTACATCTCCCTGCTTGAAAGTCTGTAGTTTGAACCAACCTGACTGGAAGGTCACCCACTTCGCGCAATAAAAGCGAAGATATTCTGAGAAAAGCAGCCTAAATAACGCAAAAACCGCCCAAATGAGGGCGGTTCTGCTTCTCGTTTAGACTTCGCTAAGCTGTACGTTAAGCAGCTTTGCGATTGCTTCTCCGTACGCCGGATCAGCCTTGTAGAAATGCTGCAACTGACGGTCGACGACATCACTCGACACACCTGCCATCGCGCCGGCGATGTTGCTGACCAGCAACGCTTTCTGTTCCTCGCTCATCAAGCGGAACAGCGCACCGGCGTGGCTGTAATAGTCAGTATCTTCACGGTGATCGTAGCGATCAGCCGCACCGTTCAACGCCAGCGCAGGCTCGGCATAGTGCGGCGCTTGTTTCGGCGACTCTACGTAGCTGTTCGGCTCATAGTTAGGCGCTGCGCCGCCATTGCTGCCAAAAGCCATCGAACCGTCGCGCTGGTAAGTATTCACCGGGCTGCGCGGGGCGTTCACTGGCAGTTGCTGGTGGTTGGTGCCTACGCGGTAGCGGTGGGCATCGGCGTATGCGAATACACGACCCTGCAGCATGCGATCCGGAGACAGACCTACGCCAGGCACCATGTTGCTTGGACCGAACGCAGCTTGCTCGACTTCAGCAAAGTAGTTGAGCGGATTACGGTTCAGTTCCAGCTCACCCACTTCGATCAGTGGAAACTCCTTCTGCGACCAGGTTTTGGTTACGTCGAACGGGTTCTCGTAGTGAGCAGCAGCCTGGGCCTCGGTCATGATCTGGATGCACACGCTCCATTTCGGGAAGTCACCACGCTCGATGGCTTCGAACAGATCGCGCTGGGCGTAATCAGGGTCTGTGCCCGCCAAACGTGCCGCGTCTGCCGGCACGAGGTTTTTGATCCCTTGCTTGGTCTTGTAGTGCCACTTCACCCAGTGCCGCTCGCCTTGAGCATTGATAAGGCTGTAGGTGTGGCTGCCGAAGCCGTGCATGTGGCGATAGCCGTCCGGGATCCCGCGATCAGAAAACAGAATGGTGACCTGGTGCAGCGCTTCAGGCGAATGCGACCAGAAGTCCCACATCATCTGCGCACTTTTCAGATTGCTTTGCGGCAGGCGTTTCTGGGTGTGGATAAAGTCAGGAAATTTCAGCGGATCGCGAATGAAGAACACCGGCGTGTTGTTGCCAACGATGTCCCAGTTGCCTTCTTCGGTGTAGAACTTGAGGGCGAAGCCACGCGGATCGCGCTCGGTGTCGGCCGAGCCACGCTCGCCACCCACCGTCGAAAAACGCAGGAAGGTCGGCGTCTGTTTGCCGACAGCAGAGAACAGCTTGGCACTGGTGTACTGCGTAATGTCGCGAGTGACCGTGAAAGTGCCGTATGCGCCCGAACCCTTGGCGTGCACACGACGCTCAGGGATGTTTTCCCGGTTGAAGTGAGCAAGCTTTTCGATCAGATGAAAATCATCGAGCAACAACGGACCACGAGGGCCGGCGGAGCGAGAGTTCTGGTTATCGGCGACAGGTGCGCCACTGGCGGTCGTAAGCGTCTTGTTCTGGCTCATGCGATCTTCTTCCTCTATCGGTCTTGAACTGCCGGCTAATCGGCTTGTTGGGGAGTATCGATCATCAATATGACAGCCACAAATTCATTAACTCGTGGTCAGCAATAGAGAAAAACTAACGACATATCCCCGCACATAGTGCAGACCCAAACAGGGTAGATGCTTGTACGAACGGCGCATTTCTTACAGGCACAAAAAACCGGGCACTGGGCCCGGTTCCTTGTTTCAGACTGATGTCTTACTCAGCGGATACAGCTTCACCGCCGACAGCACGATCAACCAGTTCGACGTACGCCATAGGCGCGTTGTCGCCAGCGCGGAAACCGCACTTGAGGATGCGCAGGTAGCCACCCTCACGGGTAGCGTAACGCTTGCCCAGGTCGTTGAAGAGCTTACCAACGATAGCTTTCGAACGAGTACGGTCGAAAGCCAGACGACGGTTAGCAACGCTGTCTGTCTTGGCCAGAGTGATCAGCGGCTCGGCAACGCGGCGCAGTTCTTTGGCTTTTGGCAGAGTAGTTTTGATCAGCTCGTGCTCGAACAGCGACACCGCCATGTTCTGGAACATGGCCTTGCGGTGCGAGCTGGTGCGGCTCAGGTGACGCCCACTTTTACGATGACGCATGGTTCATTCCTTACCAAACACTACGTTCGGTGATTACGACGATCAGGCAGTCGCCTTGTCGTCCTTCTTAAGACTTGCAGGCGGCCAGTTGTCGAGGCGCATGCCGAGGGAAAGACCGCGGGAGGCCAGAACGTCCTTGATTTCAGTCAAGGATTTCTTGCCCAGGTTCGGAGTCTTCAACAGCTCTACTTCGGTACGCTGAATCAGGTCGCCGATGTAGTAGATGTTTTCCGCCTTAAGGCAGTTAGCCGAACGTACAGTCAGTTCCAGATCGTCAACCGGGCGAAGCAGGATCGGATCGATCTCGTCTTCCTGCTCGACAACCACTGGCTCACTGTCACCTTTGAGGTCGACGAACGCAGCCAGCTGCTGTTGCAGGATGGTTGCAGCGCGGCGGATAGCCTCTTCAGGATCCAGAGTACCGTTGGTTTCCAGATCAATAACCAGCTTGTCCAGGTTGGTACGCTGTTCGACACGGGCGTTTTCCACCACATATGCGATACGGCGAACCGGGCTGAACGAAGAGTCAAGCTGCAAGCGACCGATGCTGCGGCTTTCGTCTTCATCGCTCTGACGCGAGTCTGCTGGTTCATAACCACGACCACGAGCTACGGTGAGCTTCATGTTCAGGGCGCCGTTAGACGCCAGGTTAGCGATTACGTGATCGGGATTAACGATCTCGACATCATGATCCAGCTGAATATCGGCAGCGGTAACCACCCCCGAACCCTTCTTCGACAAGGTCAGCGTAACTTCGTCACGACCGTGCAGCTTGATGGCCAGACCTTTAAGGTTCAACAGGATTTCAATTACGTCTTCCTGTACACCTTCGATGGCGCTGTACTCGTGGAGCACACCGTCAATCTCGGCCTCGACTACTGCGCAGCCGGGCATTGAGGACAACAGGATGCGGCGCAGCGCGTTGCCCAGGGTGTGGCCAAAACCACGCTCGAGAGGCTCGAGAGTGATCTTGGCGCGGGTTGGACTGACAACCTGCACATCAATGTGGCGGGGTGTCAGGAACTCATTTACCGAAATCTGCATGGATGCACCTATTTTCTAGCCCTTACTTGGAGTAGAGCTCGACAATCAGGCTTTCGTTGATGTCGGCGGACAGATCACTGCGAGCAGGAACGTTCTTGAAAACGCCCGACTTCTTCTCAGTGTCTACTTCTACCCATTCTACGCGGCCACGCTGGGCACACAGATCGAGAGCTTGGACAATGCGAAGCTGGTTTTTTGCTTTCTCGCGAACAGCAACCACGTCACCAGCACGAACCTGGTAGGACGGAACGTTCACGGTCTGACCGTTAACGCTGATCGACTTGTGCGATACCAGCTGACGGGATTCGGCACGAGTCGAACCAAAGCCCATACGGTATACAACGTTGTCCAGACGGCATTCGAGCAGCTGCAGCAGGTTCTCACCGGTTGCACCTTTCTTGCCAGCAGCTTCTTTGTAGTAGCCGCTGAACTGACGCTCGAGAACGCCGTAGATACGACGGACCTTCTGCTTTTCACGCAGTTGGGTGCCGTAGTCGGACTGGCGACCGCGGCGTTGGCCGTGGATACCAGGTGCTGCTTCAATGTTGCACTTCGATTCGATCGCGCGCACGCCGCTCTTCAGGAAGAGATCGGTGCCTTCGCGACGAGCGAGTTTGCATTTTGGACCAATGTAACGAGCCATTCTTTACAATCTCCTGGATTACACGCGGCGCTTCTTCGGCGGACGGCACCCGTTGTGCGGGATTGGCGTCACGTCGGTGATGCTGGCGATCTTGTAGCCACAGCCGTTCAAAGCGCGGACTGCGGATTCACGACCTGGACCTGGACCCTTGACGTTCACGTCGAGGTTTTTCAGGCCGTATTCCAGCGCAGCTTGACCAGCACGCTCAGCAGCTACTTGAGCAGCGAACGGGGTGGACTTGCGGGAACCGCGGAAACCCGAACCACCGGAGGTAGCCCAGGAAAGAGCGTTACCTTGACGGTCGGTGATGGTCACGATGGTGTTGTTAAAAGAAGCATGGATGTGGGCGATGCCATCAACCACTGTCTTTTTAACTTTTTTACGAGGACGAGCAGCAGGTTTTGCCATGATTAAATTCCTGTCGATTCGCTGGGGCGATTACTTGCGGATCGGCTTACGCGGACCTTTACGGGTACGCGCGTTGGTCTTGGTACGCTGACCGCGTACTGGCAGACCACGACGATGACGCAGACCGCGATAGCAACCGAGGTCCATCAAGCGCTTGATTTTCATGTTGATTTCGCGACGCAGGTCACCTTCAGTGGTGAACTTCGCCACTTCGCCACGCAGCTGTTCAATCTGCTCGTCGCTCAGATCCTTGATCTTTGCGGCTGGGTTTACCCCAGTCTCTGCACAGATCTTCTGTGCAGTAGTGCGACCAACACCATAGATGTAGGTCAGCGAGATAACAGTATGCTTGTTATCTGGAATGTTAACGCCTGCAATACGGGCCATTCAGTGGGACTCCAATTGACAGCTACCTACGCCCCGGAAGCCAAGAAATAGGGCGCGAGATAATATCGCTGTAATAACAAATAATCAACCCGGTAGCGCACTAGCTACCGGGCTTGAAGCACAATCACACTCAGCCTTGGCGCTGTTTGTGACGCGGTTCCGCGCTGCAAATTACTCGAACAACACCTTCGCGGCGAATAATCTTGCAGTTACGGCACAGCTTTTTCACCGATGCACGAACTTTCATCACCAACTCCTCGAACCTTATGGGTACTCAGCGCAACATGCCGCTGCCGTAACCCTTCAGGTTGGCTTTCTTCATCAGGGATTCGTACTGGTGCGAAACGAGGTGCGATTGTACTTGGGACATGAAGTCCATCACAACCACGACCACGATCAGCAACGAGGTCCCGCCAAGGTAGAACGGAACGTTTGCTGCTACCACCAGGAACTGGGGCAACAAGCACACGGCCGTCATGTAAAGAGCACCGAACATGGTCAAGCGAGTCAAAACGCCATCAATATAGCGCGCGGACTGCTCACCTGGACGGATGCCCGGAATAAAGGCACCGGACTTCTTCAGGTTTTCCGCTACGTCTTTCGGATTGAACATCAACGCCGTATAGAAGAAGCAGAAGAAAATAATCCCTGCACTAAACAGCAGAATATTCAACGGCTGACCAGGAGCGATCGACTGCGAGATGTCCTGCAACCAGCCCATACCTTCAGACTGACCGAACCAGGCACCCAACGAAGCCGGGAACAGCAAAATGCTGCTCGCGAAAATAGCCGGAATAACACCGGCCATGTTCACCTTCAGCGGCAAGTGGCTTGTCTGCGCAGCAAAAACCTTGCGGCCCTGCTGACGCTTGGCGTAGTGAACAGCGATACGACGCTGACCACGCTCAATGAACACCACGAAACCGATAATCGCTACTGCCAGCAAACCGATGGCAACCAAAGCGAAGATGTTGATATCGCCCTGACGCGCAGACTCGAAAGACTGCCCGATTGCTCTCGGAAGACCGGCGACGATACCCGAAAAAATCAACATCGAGATACCGTTGCCTACACCACGCTCAGTAATCTGCTCACCCAGCCACATCATGAACATCGCGCCAGCCACAAACGTGGAGACCGCAACGAAATGGAAGCCAAAGTCACCAGTGAACGCAACGCCCTGCCCCGCCAGACCAATGGACATGCCAATGGCCTGAACGAGAGCGAGGACGACGGTGCCGTAGCGGGTGTACTGGCTGATCTTGCGACGGCCAGCTTCACCTTCCTTCTTCAACTGCTCCAGCTGCGGGCTGACGGCGGTCATCAACTGCATGATGATCGATGCCGAAATGTACGGCATGATCCCCAGTGCAAAGATGCTCATCCGCTCCAGCGCGCCGCCGGAAAACATGTTGAACAAGCTAAGAATGGTCCCCTCATTCTGTCGAAACAGGTCCGCGAGTCGATCCGGGTTGATACCTGGAACCGGGATGTGTGCGCCTATTCGGTAGACGATAATCGCCAGGAACAGAAAACGCAGACGAGCCCAAAGTTCAGACATACCGCCTTTGCCGAGCGCAGAGAGAGCACCTTGCTTAGCCATTTATTCCTCGAACTTGCCGCCAGCTGCTTCGATAGCCGCACGCGCACCTTTGGTGGCGCCGATTCCCTTGCCGATAGTGACAGCGCGAGCCACTTCACCGGACAGCATGATTTTCACGCGCTGTACGTTGACGTTGATCACGTTGGCATCTTTCAGGGACTGCACGGTGACGATGTCGCCTTCCACTTTAGCCAGCTCGGACAGACGCACTTCTGCGCGGTCCATGGCTTTCAGGGAAACGAAACCGAACTTCGGCAGGCGACGATGCAGCGGCTGTTGACCGCCTTCAAAGCCTGGAGCGATGGTGCCACCGGAGCGGGAAGTCTGACCTTTGTGACCACGGCCACCAGTCTTACCCAAACCACTACCGATACCACGACCCGGACGATGCTTTTCGCGACGGGAACCCGGCGCTGGACTCAGATCATTGAGTTTCATCGATTAACCCTCGACACGCAGCATGTAGTAAGCCTTGTTGATCATCCCGCGATTCTCGGGAGTATCCTGGACTTCTACAGTGTGACCGATGCGACGCAGACCCAGACCCTTAACGCACAGTTTGTGGTTAGGGATGCGGCCGGTCATGCTTTTGATCAGCGTAACTTTAACGGTAGCCATGATTACTTGATCTCCTCAACACGCAGGCCACGCTTGGCTGCAATGGATTCAGGAGACTGCATAGCTTTCAGACCCTTGAAAGTGGCGTGAACCACGTTTACTGGGTTAGTCGAGCCGTAGCACTTGGCCAGAACGTTCTGAACGCCAGCAACTTCGAGGACAGCACGCATAGCGCCGCCAGCGATGATACCGGTACCTTCAGAAGCAGGCTGCATGTACACCTTCGAAGCGCCATGGGCAGACTTCATTGCGTACTGCAGAGTGGTGCCGTTCAGATCAACCTGGATCATGTTGCGGCGAGCAGCTTCCATTGCCTTCTGGATCGCAGCAGGCACTTCACGCGACTTGCCACGGCCGAAGCCAACACGCCCTTTACCATCACCAACCACGGTCAACGCGGTGAAAGTGAAGATACGGCCGCCTTTAACGGTTTTGGCTACGCGGTTAACTTGAACCAGCTTCTCGATGTAGCCTTCGTCGCGCTTTTGGTCGTTATTTGACATAACTTAGAACTCCAGCCCAGCTTCACGAGCAGCATCAGCCAGCGCTTTAACGCGGCCATGGTACTTGAAGCCAGAGCGGTCGAAAGCCACCTGCGAGACGCCAGCGGCCTTAGCACGCGTAGCGACCAGCTGGCCAACCTTAGTGGCCGCGTCGATGTTGCCAGTGGCGCCATCACGCAGTTCTTTATCCAAAGTCGAGGCGCTTGCCAGGACTTTGTTGCCGTCGGCCGAAATGACCTGGGCGTAGATGTGCTGCGAAGAGCGGAACACGCAGAGACGCACGACTTCGAGTTCGTGCATTTTCAGGCGTGCTTTGCGAGCGCGACGCAGTCGAGTAACTTTTTTGTCGGTCATTTGCTATGCCCTACTTCTTCTTGGCTTCTTTACGACGGACGACTTCGTCCGCGTAGCGCACACCTTTGCCTTTGTACGGCTCTGGTGGACGGAAGTCGCGGATCTCGGCGGCCACTTGACCTACCAGCTGCTTGTCGATGCCCTTGATCAGGATATCGGTCTGGCTAGGAGTCTCAGCGGTGATGCCTTCCGGCAGTTCGTAATCCACTGGGTGCGAGAAGCCAAGAGCCAAGTTCAGCACCTGACCTTTTGCTTGCGCTTTATAACCAACACCGATCAGCTGGAGCTTGCGCTCGAAGCCTTGGCTTACGCCCTGGACCATGTTGTTTACCAAAGCACGAGTGGTACCGGCCATTGCGCGAGTCTGCTGATCGCCATTGCGAGCAGCAAAACGCAGCTCACCGGCTTCTTCAACGATCTCAACGGACGAATGGACGTTCAGTTCAAGAGTACCCTTGGCACCCTTCACCGAAAGCTGTTGGCCTGCGAATTTTACTTCGACACCGGCTGGCAGCTTAACGGGGTTCTTAGCGACGCGAGACATGCTTATCCCCCTTAGAACACAGTGCAAAGAACTTCGCCGCCGACACCGGCAGCGCGCGCAGCACGATCAGTCATCACACCTTTGTTGGTGGAGACGATAGACACGCCGAGACCGCCACGTACTTTTGGCAGTTCTTCGACGGACTTGTACTGACGCAAGCCTGGACGGCTAACGCGCTTGACTTCTTCGATAACCGGACGGCCTTCGAAATATTTCAGCTCGATAGACAGCAGTGGTTTGGTTTCGCTGCTGATCTGATAACCCGCGATGTAACCTTCGTCCTTAAGAACTTTAGCTACAGCCACCTTCAACGTGGAAGAAGGCATGCTTACGACGGACTTTTCAGCCATCTGGGCATTACGGATTCGAGTTAGCATGTCCGCTAACGGGTCCTGCATACTCATGGGCTAGACGCTCCTAATACAGAAAAATTAGCCTTGCGGCTACTACTTGTCGCCGAGAAATTCCGGGCAGAAAAACACGGGCTCAGGCGAGCCGGTCATTCTAGACACACCCCAGAAATGAATCAAGCCCCAAAAGGGGCTTGATTCATGTTCAAGGCCACCGATGGTCAGGTTCTTGCGACCCCGACCATCGAGACTTTGACAGCAATTACCAGCTGGCTTTAACCAGACCTGGAACGTCACCACGCATTGCAGCTTCACGCAGCTTGTTACGGCCCAGGCCGAACTTGCGGTAAACGCCATGCGGACGACCGGTCAGACGGCAACGGTTACGCATGCGCGAAGCGCTAGCGTCACGTGGTTGCTTCTGCAGAGCTACGGTAGCTTCCCAACGCGCTTCTGGACTTGCGTTCAGATCGACGATGATAGCTTTCAGCGCTGCACGCTTGACGGCGTACTTGGCAACGGTGAGTTGACGCTTCAGCTCACGGTTTTTCATGCTCTTCTTGGCCATTTTCCTACTCCAATCAGTTGCGGAACGGGAATTTGAAAGCACGCAGCAGAGCGCGGCCTTCGTCATCGTTCTTGGCAGTGGTGGTCAGGGTAATGTCCAGACCGCGGAGAGCATCGATCTTGTCGTAGTCGATTTCCGGGAAAATGATCTGCTCTTTCACGCCCATGCTGTAGTTGCCACGACCGTCGAAGGACTTGGCATTCAGGCCGCGGAAGTCGCGAACCCGAGGCAGGGAGATCGACAGCAGACGATCCAGGAACTCGTACATACGCTCACGGCGCAGGGTCACTTTGACGCCGATCGGCCAACCTTCACGGACTTTAAAGCCAGCGATGGATTTGCGAGCGTAGGTCACAACGACTTTCTGGCCGGTGATCTTTTCCAGGTCAGCAACAGCGTGCTCGATGACTTTTTTGTCACCGATCGCTTCGCCCAGACCCATGTTCAGGGTGATTTTGGTAACGCGCGGAACTTCCATCACGTTGCCAAGCTTCAGTTCTTCCTTCAGCTTGGGAGCGATTTCCTTCCGGTAAATCTCTTGTAGTCGTGCCATGGTCTTCTACCTAGCAGTGTTCAAGCATCAACCGCTTTTTGGGTCGACTTGAAGACACGAATTTTCTTACCGTCTTCCACTTTGAAACCAACGCGATCAGCCTTGTTGGTTTCGCCGTTGAAGATGGCAACGTTGGAAGCGTGCAGTGGCGCTTCTTTCTCGACGATACCGCCCTGTACGCCCGACATCGGGTTAGGCTTGGTATGACGCTTGACCAGGTTCAGACCACCAACAACCAGACGGTTGTCAGCGAGAACCTTCAGCACCTTACCGCGCTTACCTTTGTCTTTGCCGGCGATCACGATGATCTCGTCGTCACGACGAATCTTTTGCATGTCGGATCTCCTTACAGCACTTCTGGGGCGAGCGAGACGATCTTCATGAACTTCTCGGTACGAAGTTCACGGGTCACTGGCCCAAAGATACGGGTGCCGATCGGCTCTTGCTTGTTGTTCAGCAGAACAGCAGCGTTGCCATCAAAGCGGATAATGGAGCCATCAGCACGACGTACGCCGTGACGAGTGCGGACTACAACAGCAGTCATCACTTGGCCTTTTTTCACCTTACCGCGAGGAATTGCTTCCTTCACGGTAACTTTGATGATGTCACCGATACCAGCGTAACGACGATGGGAGCCACCCAGCACCTTGATGCACATAACGCGGCGAGCGCCGCTGTTATCGGCCACATCGAGCATGGATTGAGTCTGAATCATATAATTTCTCCGACCCCTAGCCCTTAGACTTCCACAGCGCGTTCGAGAACATCAACCAGCGCCCAAGACTTGGTCTTGGCCATCGGACGAGTTTCACGAATAGTGACTTTGTCGCCGATGTGGCACTGATTGGTTTCGTCGTGCGCGTGCAGCTTAGTCGAACGCTTAACGTATTTACCGTAGATCGGGTGCTTAACGCGACGCTCGATCAGAACGGTGATGGTTTTGTCCATCTTGTCGCTGACAACACGGCCAGTCAGCGTACGGACAGTTTTTTCGGCTTCAGCCATGATCACTTACCTGCCTGCTGGTTGAGCACAGTCTTCACGCGAGCGATGTCACGCTTAACTTGCGAGAGCAGATGAGACTGCCCCAACTGGCCAGTTGCTTTCTGCATGCGCAGATTGAACTGGTCGCGCAGCAAGCCGAGCAGTTGCTCGTTCAGCTGCTGTGCGGATTTTTCACGAAGTTCATTCGCTTTCATCACATCACCGTCCGTTTAACAAAGGAGGTGGCGAGCGGCAGCTTTGCAGCAGCCAGGGCGAAAGCCTCACGCGCCAGCTCTTCAGAAACACCCTCGATTTCATACAGGACTTTGCCTGGCTGAATCTGGGCAACCCAGTATTCCACGTTACCCTTACCTTTACCCATACGAACCTCGAGAGGCTTCTTGGAGATCGGCTTGTCCGGGAATACACGGATCCAGATCTTGCCACCACGTTTTACGTGACGGGTCAGAGCACGACGCGCTGACTCGATCTGACGAGCGGTGAGACGACCACGAGCAACAGACTTCAGCGCGAACTCGCCGAAGCTGACTTTGCTACCGCGCAGTGCCAGACCACGGTTGTGGCCGGTCATCTGCTTGCGGAACTTCGTACGCTTTGGTTGCAACATTTGGCGTACCCCTTACTTAGCAGCTTTTTTACGAGGCGCTGGTGCTTGTGGTTTCAGTTCTTCTTGGCGACCACCAATTACTTCGCCTTTGAAGATCCAAACCTTTACACCGATCACACCGTAGGTGGTGTGAGCTTCGTAGGTGGCATAGTCGATATCGGCACGCAGGGTGTGCAGTGGCACACGACCTTCGCGATACCATTCAGTACGTGCGATTTCAGCACCGCCGAGACGACCGCTCACTTGGATTTTGATGCCTTTGGCACCAATGCGCATGGCGTTCTGTACGGCGCGCTTCATGGCGCGACGGAACATCACACGACGCTCCAGCTGCTGAGCTACGCTCTGGGCAACCAGCATACCGTCGAGCTCCGGCTTGCGGATCTCTTCGATATTGATGTGCACAGGCACACCCATTTGCTTGGTCAGGTCCTGACGCAGTTTTTCAACATCCTCACCTTTCTTCCCGATAACGATACCTGGACGAGCGGTGTGGATGGTGATGCGTGCAGTTTGAGCCGGGCGATGGATATCGATACGGCTTACGGACGCGCTTTTTAGTTTGTCTTGGAGATACTCACGCACCTTCAGATCTGCGAGCAAATAGTCCGCATAAGTCCGACCGTCTGCGTACCAGACGGAGGTGTGCTCCTTGACGATTCCCAGGCGAATGCCAATGGGATGTACTTTCTGACCCATCTCTTCGACTCCGTTACTTGTCAGCAACCTTGACAGTGATATGGCAAGACCGCTTGACGATGCGATCAGCACGGCCTTTGGCACGTGGCATGATGCGCTTCAGCGAACGCCCTTCGTTGACGAAAACGGTGCTGACCTTCAGGTCATCAACGTCTGCGCCTTCGTTATGCTCGGCGTTGGCTACGGCCGACTCCAGCACTTTTTCATGATCTCGGCGGCTTTCTTACTGCTGAAAGCCAACAGGTTGAGCGCTTCGCCCACCTTCTTCCCGCGGATCTGGTCGGCGACCAAGCGGGCTTTCTGGGCGGAGATTCGAGCGCCCGACAACTTAGCGGCTACTTCCATTTCCTTACCCCTTAACGCTTGGCTTTCTTGTCTGCCACGTGCCCGCGATAAGTGCGGGTACCGGCGAACTCGCCCAGTTTGTGGCCGACCATGTCTTCGTTTACGAGAACTGGGACGTGCTGACGACCGTTGTGTACAGCGATGGTCAGACCGACCATTTGTGGCAGGATCATCGAACGACGCGACCAAGTCTTAATTGGTTTGCGATCGTTTTTTTCCGCCGCCACTTCGATCTTCTTCAGTAGGTGAAGATCAATAAAAGGACCTTTTTTCAGAGAACGTGGCACTGTCGTATCCCTCTATTTACTTGCGACGACGGACGATCATTTTGTCGGTACGCTTATTACCACGAGTCTTCGCGCCCTTAGTCGGGAAGCCCCATGGCGATACCGGATGACGACCACCAGAGGTACGACCTTCACCACCACCATGTGGGTGGTCAACCGGGTTCATGGCAACACCACGAACGGTTGGGCGAACGCCACGCCAGCGCTTGGCACCAGCTTTACCCAGCGAACGCAGGCTGTGCTCGGAGTTCGAGACTTCGCCCAGGGTCGCACGGCACTCAGCCAGTACTTTACGCATTTCACCGGAACGCAGACGCAGGGTCACGTAAACGCCTTCACGAGCGATCAGCTGAGCCGAAGCACCAGCGGAACGAGCGATTTGCGCGCCTTTACCTGGCTTCAGTTCGATGCCGTGTACGGTGCTACCAACTGGAATGTTGCGCAGTTGCAGAGCGTTGCCCGGCTTGATCGGCGCCAGAGCACCTGCGATCAGCTGGTCGCCAGCGCTCACGCCTTTAGGGGCGATGATGTAGCGACGCTCGCCATCTGCGTACAGCAGCAGAGCGATGTGAGCAGTACGGTTTGGATCGTATTCGATACGCTCGACAGTGGCAGCGATGCCATCTTTGTCGTTGCGACGGAAGTCGACCAGACGATAATGCTGCTTATGACCACCACCGACGTGACGAGTGGTAATGCGGCCATTGTTGTTACGACCACCAGACTTCGATTTTTTCTCGAGCAGCGGTGCGTGAGGAGCTCCTTTATGCAGCTCCTGGTTGACCACCTTGACCACAAAACGGCGGCCAGGGGAAGTCGGTTTGCATTTAACGATTGCCATGATGCACCCCTTCCTTACTCAGCACTGCTGCTGAAATCGAGATCTTGGCCTGGCTGAAGGGAGATAACTGCCTTCTTCCAGTCATTACGCTTGCCCAGACCGCGAGCGGTGCGCTTGCTCTTACCCAGAACGTTCAGGGTAGTAACACGCTCAACTTTCACGCTGAACAGGCTTTCGACGGCCTTCTTGATTTCCAGCTTGGTTGCGTCAGTAGCAACCTTGAAAACGAACTGGCCTTTCTTGTCTGCCAGAACCGTAGCCTTCTCGGAAACGTGCGGGCCAAGCAGAACTTTAAATACGCGTTCCTGGTTCATCCCAGCAGCTCCTCGAATTTCTTCACGGCCGACACGGTGATCAACACCTTGTCGTATGCGATCAGACTAACTGGATCGGAACCTTGCACGTCACGTACATCTACGTGTGGCAGGTTACGAGCAGCCAGGTACAGGTTCTGATCAACAGCGTCCGACACGATCAGAACGTCGGTCAGGCTCATGTTGTTCAGTTTGCCCAGCAGGCCTTTGGTTTTCGGAGTTTCAACTGCGAAATCCTGAACCACGACCAGACGATCAGTACGCACCAGCTCAGCAAGGATGGAGCGCATTGCTGCGCGATACATCTTCTTGTTCAGCTTCTGGGAGTGATCCTGTGGACGAGCTGCGAAGGTGGTGCCGCCGCCGCGCCAGATTGGGCTGCGGATAGTACCGGCACGAGCACGGCCAGTACCTTTCTGACGCCATGGGCGCTTGCCGCCACCACGAACGTCGGAACGGGTCTTCTGCTGCTTGCTACCCTGACGGCCGCCAGCCATGTAGGCCACGACTGCTTGGTGAACCAGCGTCTCGTTGAACTCGCCGCCAAATGTCAGTTCGGAAACTTCGATCGCTTGAGCGTCATTTACATTTAATTGCATGTCAGCTTCCCCTTAACCGCGAGCCTTGGCTGCCGGACGTACAACCAGGTTGCCGCCAGTAGCGCCAGGTACAGCGCCCTTGACCAACAACAGATTGCGTTCAGCGTCCACGCGCACTACTTCCAGGGACTGCACGGTCACGCGCTCAGCGCCCATATGACCGGACATTTTTTTGCCCTTGAATACACGACCAGGAGTCTGGCACTGGCCGATAGAGCCTGGGACGCGGTGGGATACGGAGTTACCGTGGGTGTTATCTTGCCCGCGGAAGTTCCAACGCTTGATCGTACCCTGGAAGCCTTTACCTTTGGACTGACCGGTTACATCAACCAGTTGACCAGCAGCGAAGATTTCAGCGTTGATCAGATCGCCGGCCTGGTACTCGCCTTCTTCAAGACGAAATTCCATAACGGTACGACCAGCGGCAACGTTCGCCTTGGCGAAGTGGCCAGCTTGAGCAGCTGTAACACGGGAAGCACGACGCTCGCCGACAGTGACTTGCACTGCACGATAGCCATCGGTTTCTTCAGTTTTGAACTGGGTGACGCGATTCGGCTCGATCTCAATGACCGTGACCGGAATGGAGACACCTTCTTCGGTGAAAATACGGGTCATACCCGCTTTACGACCGACTACACCAATAGTCATGTTGTAAACCTCATGAGTGTACGGGGCTTTCACCCGCTATGGCCGCCCATTTCAGAGCGTTACACGACCAAGACCGAGTCTTAGCCGAGGCTGATCTGCACTTCCACACCGGCCGCAAGATCAAGCTTCATAAGAGCATCAACGGTTTTATCCGTTGGCTGGACGATGTCCAGAACGCGCTTATGAGTGCGGATCTCGTACTGGTCACGCGCGTCTTTGTTGACGTGCGGGGAAACCAGAACGGTGAACCGCTCTTTACGGGTAGGCAGTGGAATTGGACCACGCACTTGAGCACCAGTACGTTTCGCGGTTTCCACGATTTCCTGGGTTGATTGGTCGATCAGGCGATGGTCAAAAGCCTTCAACCTGATACGGATTTGCTGATTTTGCATTGGATTTCAGACTCCGGCTGCTATTCCCACCGGGCGCAATACGCCCGTTAAAAGGAGGCGCAATTCTATAGACGCCCCCGATAGGTGTCAACCCAATAAAAAAGCCCCCGCTAAGCGGGGGCTTTTTCAACTCATCAAAGCTATCTCAACAAAGAGATCACTCGATGATTTTAGCTACGACGCCAGCACCAACGGTACGGCCGCCTTCACGGATTGCGAAACGCAGACCGTCTTCCATCGCGATGGTTTTGATCAGGGTAACAGTCATTTGAATGTTGTCACCTGGCATTACCATTTCAACGCCTTCTGGCAGTTCGCAGTTACCGGTCACGTCAGTAGTACGGAAGTAGAACTGTGGACGGTAGCCTTTGAAGAACGGAGTGTGACGACCGCCTTCTTCCTTGCTCAGAACGTAAACTTCTGCGGTGAACTTGGTGTGCGGCTTAACCGAACCTGGCTTGACCAGAACCTGACCACGCTCAACGTCGTCACGCTTGGTACCACGCAGCAGAACGCCGCAGTTCTCGCCAGCACGGCCTTCGTCCAGCAGCTTGCGGAACATCTCAACACCGGTGCAGGTGGTGGTGGTGGTGTCACGCAGACCAACGATTTCCAGCGGATCCTGAACGCGAACGATACCGCGCTCGATACGACCGGTCACAACAGTACCGCGACCCGAAATCGAGAACACGTCTTCGATTGGCATCAGGAACGGCTTGTCGATAGCACGCTCTGGCTCTGGGATGTAGCTGTCCAGAGTTTCCACCAGCTTCTTGACAGCAGTGGTGCCCATTTCGTTGTCGTCTTTGCCTTCCAGCGCCATACGAGCCGAACCGATGATGATCGGAGTGTCGTCACCTGGGAAGTCATAGGTGGACAGCAGGTCGCGAACTTCCATCTCAACCAGTTCCAGCAGCTCTGCGTCGTCTACCAGATCAGCCTTGTTCAGGAAAACCACGATGTACGGAACACCTACCTGACGGGACAGCAGGATGTGCTCACGAGTTTGTGGCATCGGACCATCGGCAGCCGAGCAAACCAGGATCGCGCCGTCCATCTGGGCAGCACCGGTGATCATGTTCTTCACGTAGTCAGCGTGACCTGGGCAGTCAACGTGAGCGTAGTGACGAATGTTCGAGTTGTACTCAACGTGCGCGGTGTTGATGGTGATACCGCGAGCTTTTTCTTCTGGAGCGCTGTCGATCTTGTCGAATTCAACTACGGCCGAACCGAAAACTTCGGAGCAGACGCGAGTCAGAGCAGCGGTCAGAGTGGTTTTACCGTGGTCAACGTGGCCGATGGTGCCAACGTTTACGTGCGGTAGGGAACGATCAAATTTTTCTTTAGCCACGACAATTAACTCCTAGCCTAAAGGGGGCTGAATCAGCCTTGTTTTTTAACGAGAGCTTCGACGATGTTCGACGGAGCTTCGGCGTATTTGGAGAATTCCATGGAGTAGCTCGCGCGACCCTGAGACATGGAACGAACGTCGGTTGCGTAACCGAACATCTCTCCGAGCGGAACTTCAGCACGAACGACACGACCGGAAACCGAGTCCTCCATGCCCTGAACCAGACCACGACGACGGTTCAGGTCACCCATCACGTCACCCAGGTAGTCTTCCGGAGTAACAACTTCCACCTTCATGATCGGCTCGAGAACCACGCCACCACCCTTCTGGGCCAGTTGCTTGGTTGCCATCGAAGCAGCGACCTTGAACGCCATCTCGTTGGAGTCGACGTCATGGTAGGAACCGTCAAACACGGTAGCCTTCAGGCCGATCAGCGGATAGCCGGCAACAACGCCGTTCTTCATCTGCTCTTCGATACCCTTCTGAATCGCTGGAATGTATTCCTTAGGAACCACACCACCAACAACTTCGTTGGTGAAAACCAGACCTTCGGTGATGTTGCCTTTTTCGTCGGCATCCGGCTCGGAGAAGCGGATCCAGCAGTGACCGAACTGACCACGACCACCCGACTGACGAACGAACTTGCCTTCGATCTCGACGTTGGACTTGGTGATCTTCTCGCGGTACGAAACCTGCGGCTTGCCGATGTTGGCCTCGACGTTGAACTCGCGCTTCATGCGGTCAACGAGGATGTCCAGGTGCAGCTCACCCATACCGGAGATGATGGTCTGACCGGTTTCTTCATCGGTCTTGACGCGGAACGACGGGTCTTCCTGGGCCAGCTTGCCCAGTGCGATACCCATCTTTTCCTGGTCCTGCTTGGTTTTCGGCTCAACGGAGAGCGAAATCACAGGCTCAGGGAAATCCATACGCTCGAGGATGATCGGCTTGTCGGCGTTGCACAGGGTATCACCGGTGGTGACGTCCTTCATGCCGATCAGAGCGGCGATGTCGCCCGCACGTACTTCCTTGATCTCTTCACGCTGGTTGGCGTGCATCTGAACCATACGACCAACGCGCTCTTTCTTGCCCTTGACCGAGTTGATGACGGAGTCACCGGAGGTCAAGAAGCCCGAGTAAACGCGAACGAAGGTCAGAGTACCCACGAACGGGTCGGTGGCAATCTTGAACGCCAGCGCCGAGAACGGCTCGTCGTCATCAGCGTGACGCTCGTCGTACTGCTCTGGTTTGACTTCGTCTTTCGGCACGTCGATCAGATCAGGGTGGATACCCTTGATCGCAGGGATCTCGGTCGGAGCAGGCAGGAAGTCGATAACGGCGTCGAGAACCAGGGGAACACCCTTGTTCTTGAACGACGAACCGCAGACAGCCGGAACGATCTCGCTGGCCAGGGTGCGCGCACGCAGGCCTGCCTTGATCTCTTCGACGGTCAGCTCACCTTCTTCAAGGTACTTGTTCATCAGTTCTTCGCTGGCTTCGGCAGCCGCCTCAACCATGTTGTTGCGCCACTCGTTGGCCAGCTCTACCAGATTCGCAGGAATTTCTTCCTCACGATAGGTAGTGCCCTTGTCGTCTTCGTTCCAATAGATAGCCTTCATCTTGATCAGATCAACCTGACCTTCGAAGTTATCTTCTGCACCGATGGCCAGCTGTACTGGAACCGGAGTATGACCCAGACGATTCTTGATCTGGCCGACAACGCGCAGGAAGTCCGCACCGGCACGGTCCATCTTGTTCACGTAAACAATACGTGGAACACCGTACTTGTTGGCTTGACGCCATACTGTTTCGGACTGAGGCTCAACACCGGAGGTACCGCAGAATACAACCACAGCGCCGTCAAGCACGCGCAGGGAACGCTCTACTTCAATTGTGAAGTCAACGTGACCCGGGGTATCGATAACGTTCACGCGATAGTTGTCATACTGACCACGGGAACCCTTCCAGAAAGTGGTAACAGCAGCGGAAGTAATGGTAATACCCCGCTCCTGCTCCTGCACCATCCAGTCGGTGGTCGCGGCGCCATCATGCACCTCGCCCATTTTGTGGCTCAGACCTGTGTAAAACAGGATCCGCTCGGTAGTGGTGGTCTTGCCCGCGTCAACGTGAGCACAGATACCAATGTTACGATAGCGGTTGATTGCAGTAGTACGAGCCATAAAGCCCTCGCAAAATTAGTGAAGCTAAAATTAGAAGCGGTAGTGCGAGAAAGCTTTGTTAGCTTCGGCCATACGGTGCACGTCTTCACGCTTCTTAACAGCAGCACCTTTACCTTCAGCAGCATCCAGCAGCTCGCCAGCCAAGCGCAGAGCCATAGACTTCTCGCCACGCTTGCGGGCGAAGTCTACCAACCAGCGCATTGCCAGAGCGTTACGACGGGACGGACGAACCTCGACCGGAACCTGGTAAGTAGCACCACCAACGCGGCGCGACTTCACTTCGACCAGCGGAGCGATGGCGTCGAGTGCTTTTTCGAAGAGTTCCAGGGGATCGGTGCCGGTCTTGCGAGCCGCAACGGTTTCCAGGGCACCATAAACGATACGTTCGGCAACGGCTTTCTTGCCGCTTTCCATAACGTGGTTCATGAATTTGGCGAGGATTTGGCTTCCGTATTTCGGATCGTCCAGAATCTCACGCTTTGCTGCTACGCGACGTCTTGGCATTGATAAGCCCTCAAACGGTCTTCAGGTTAGTTCGGGACAGATCCGCGAGGATGCGCGCCCGACCTTACTCTTATCGACTCAGTAAAATAAAAATCTGCAAAACGGCCGATTACTTCGGACGTTTGGTACCGTACTTCGAACGACCCTGGTTACGGCCTTTAACGCCCGAAGTATCCAAGGAGCCGCGAACGGTGTGGTAACGAACACCTGGCAAGTCTTTTACACGACCGCCACGGATCAGAACCACGCTGTGCTCTTGCAGGTTGTGGCCTTCACCACCGATATACGAGGAAACCTCGAAACCGTTGGTCAGGCGCACACGGCATACTTTACGCAGTGCCGAGTTAGGTTTTTTCGGCGTAGTGGTGTACACACGGGTGCATACGCCACGACGTTGCGGGCAGTTCTGCAGCGCAGGTACGTCGGATTTCTCGACGATACGCTTACGCGGCTGACGTACCAGCTGGTTGATAGTTGCCATCTACTAGCTCCACTGTTGTCTTGCGACGCTATTGTCTTGCAAGAAAAGCAAAATGACAGGAACGGATTCCCGCCAAATTTAGGGGATCAAGAGTCTAAAGAGGATCTTGCCCCAGTCAAGGCAAGGCCCCGACCTCCCCGCCCATCGAACTTCGACAAATTGTCTCGATTCGATGAACGGCGCGATCAGGGCCTCAGCTCATTTTTCGCAGAACTCAGTTACCGCTTGAGTTCAGCGCTTCGGTCAGTGCAGCTTCCACTTCACTGGCGCTTACGCGCAACGGTTTGTCCGCATCACGACGACGCTTGCGCTCGCTGTGATAAGCCAGACCGGTACCAGCCGGGATCAGACGACCCACGACCACGTTTTCTTTCAGGCCGCGCAGGTAATCGCGCTTGCCGGTTACCGCCGCCTCGGTCAGTACGCGGGTGGTTTCCTGGAAGGAAGCCGCCGAGATGAACGATTCGGTCGACAACGACGCCTTGGTGATACCCAGCAGAACACGGGTGAACTTGGAGACAAACTTGTCTTCCGCATTCAGACGCTCGTTCTCTACCAGAACGTGAGTCAGTTCCATCTGGTCGCCCTTGATGAAGCTGGAGTCGCCCGACTCGGAGATCTCAACTTTACGCAGCATCTGACGCAGGATGGTCTCGATGTGCTTGTCGTTGATCTTCACGCCTTGCAGACGGTAAACGTCCTGGATTTCGTTGACGATGTACTTGGCCAGCGCGCTGACACCCAGCAGACGCAGGATGTCGTGCGGATCGCTCGGACCGTCGGAGATAACTTCGCCGCGGTTTACCTGTTCGCCTTCGAACACGTTCAGGTGACGCCACTTCGGAATCAGCTCTTCGTACGGATCGCTACCGTCGTTCGGGGTGATGACCAGACGACGCTTGCCCTTGGTCTCTTTACCGAACGCGATGGTGCCGCTGACTTCAGCCAGAATCGACGCCTCTTTCGGACGACGAGCTTCGAACAGGTCGGCAACACGCGGCAGACCACCGGTGATGTCACGGGTTTTCGAAGTTTCTTGCGGGATACGAGCGATAACATCACCGATCGCAATCTTCGCACCGTCCGCAACACCGACCAGGGCGTTGGCTGGCAGGAAGTACTGAGCGATAACGTCAGTGCCTGGCAGCAGCAGATCCTTGCCGTTGTCGTCGACCATCTTCACAGCAGGACGGATGTCCTTGCCGGCGGCTGGACGATCTTTCGGATCAAGTACTTCAATGTTGGTCATACCGGTCAATTCGTCAGTCTGACGCTTGATCGTGATGCCTTCTTCCATGCCCACGTAGGTCACGGTACCTTTCATTTCGGTAACGATCGGGTGAGTGTGCGGATCCCACTTGGCCACGATGGCACCAGCGTCGACCTTGTCACCTTCTTTAACCGAAATCACGGCACCGTACGGCAGCTTGTAACGCTCGCGCTCACGACCGAAGTCGTCAGCAATCGCCAGCTCACCGGAACGGGACACGGCAACCAGGTTGCCATCCACGCGCTCAACGTGCTTCAGGTTGTGCAGACGGACGGTACCGCCATTCTTCACCTGAACGCTGTCGGCTGCGGAAGTACGGCTTGCCGCACCACCGATGTGGAACGTACGCATCGTCAGCTGGGTACCCGGCTCACCGATGGACTGGGCAGCGATAACGCCGACCGACTCACCGATGTTCACCTGGTGACCACGAGCCAGGTCACGGCCGTAGCACTTGGCGCAGATACCGTAGCGGGTTTCGCAGCTGATCGGCGAACGCACGATCACTTCGTCGATGCTATTCAGCTCGATGAACTCGACCCACTTCTCATCTACCAGAGTGCCGGCAGGAACGATGACGTCCTCGGTACCCGGCTTGAATACGTCACGGGCAATGACACGACCCAATACGCGCTCACCCAACGGCTCTACAACGTCACCGCCTTCAATGTGCGGAGTCATTACCAGGCCGTGTTCGGTGCCGCAATCGATCTCGGTCACAACCAGATCCTGCGCCACGTCTACCAGACGACGAGTCAGGTAACCGGAGTTCGCAGTTTTCAACGCGGTATCCGCCAGACCTTTACGAGCACCGTGAGTCGAGATGAAGTACTGGAGTACGCTCAGACCTTCACGGAAGTTCGCAGTAATCGGCGTTTCAATGATGGAACCGTCCGGCTTGGCCATCAGACCACGCATACCGGCCAGCTGACGAATCTGTGCTGCGGAACCCCGCGCACCCGAGTCGGCCATCATGTACATCGAGTTGAAAGACTCTTGCTCGACCTCGTCGCCGTGACGGTCGATGACTTTCTCTTTCGAGAGGTTGGCCATCATCGCCTTGGAGACTTCGTCGTTCGCTTTCGACCAAAGGTCGATCACTTTGTTGTACTTCTCGCCCTGAGTTACCAGGCCGGAGGCGTACTGGCTCTCGATTTCTTTCACTTCGTCGGTGGCAGCACCGATGATGCGGGCTTTTTCATCCGGGATAACGAAGTCGTTAACACCGATGGAAACGCCGGAAATGGTCGAATAGGCAAAACCGGTGTACATCAACTGGTCAGCGAAGATCACGGTCTCTTTAAGACCAACCACGCGGTAGCACTGGTTGATCAGCTTGGAGATCGCCTTTTTCTTCATCGGCAGGTTGACGACGTCGAACGACAGACCTTTCGGTACAACCTGGAACAGCAGCGCACGGCCGACAGTAGTGTCGACGATACGGGTGTTGTCCACGCTGTTGCCGTCACGATCGTTCACGGTTTCGTTGATACGAACCTTGATCTTGGCGTGCAGTGCGGCTTCGCCGGCACGGAACACACGGTCAACTTCCTGCAGATCCGCGAACACACGACCTTCACCCTTGGCGTTGATCGCTTCACGAGTCATGTAGTACAGACCCAATACAACGTCCTGCGACGGAACGATGATTGGCTCACCGTTTGCTGGCGACAGAATGTTGTTGGTCGACATCATCAACGCACGCGCTTCGAGCTGGGCTTCCAGCGTCAGCGGTACGTGCACGGCCATTTGGTCGCCGTCGAAGTCGGCGTTGTACGCAGCACAGACCAGAGGGTGCAGCTGGATAGCCTTACCTTCGATCAGTACCGGTTCAAACGCCTGGATACCCAGACGGTGAAGGGTCGGTGCACGGTTGAGAAGAACCGGGTGTTCGCGAATCACTTCGGCGAGAACGTCCCAAACTTCCGGCAGCTCGCGCTCGACCATTTTCTTGGCCGCTTTGATGGTAGTCGCCAGACCACGCATTTCCAGCTTGCCGAAAATGAACGGTTTGAACAGCTCGAGAGCCATCTTCTTCGGCAGACCGCACTGGTGCAGACGCAGGGTCGGACCTACGGTAATTACCGAACGACCGGAGTAGTCAACACGCTTACCGAGCAAGTTCTGACGGAAACGACCTTGCTTACCCTTGATCATGTCAGCCAGGGATTTCAGAGGACGCTTGTTCGAACCGGTGATAGCGCGGCCACGACGACCGTTGTCGAGCAGTGCATCGACAGCTTCCTGCAACATACGCTTTTCGTTGCGCACGATGATGTCCGGAGCGGACAGATCCAGCAGGCGCTTCAAACGGTTGTTACGGTTGATCACTCGACGATACAGATCGTTGAGGTCGGAAGTCGCGAAACGACCGCCATCCAGCGGGACCAGTGGACGCAGATCCGGCGGCAGAACCGGCAGAACGGTCAGCACCATCCACTCTGGCAGGTTGCCGGAACCCTGGAAGGCTTCCATCAACTTCAGACGCTTGGACAGCTTCTTGATCTTGGTTTCGGAGTTGGTTTGCGGAATCTCTTCACGCAGACGGCCAATCTCATGTTCCAGGTCGATAGCGTGCAGCAGTTCGCGGACAGCCTCGGCACCCATGCGGGCGTCGAAATCGTCACCGAACTCTTCCAGCGCTTCGAAGTACTGCTCGTCGTTCAGCAGCTGACCTTTTTCGAGAGTGGTCATGCCCGGATCGATAACGACATAGCTCTCGAAGTAGAGAACGCGTTCGATATCACGCAGGGTCATGTCCATCAGCAGGCCGATACGGGACGGCAGCGATTTCAGGAACCAGATGTGGGCAACCGGCGAAGCCAGTTCGATGTGCGCCATGCGCTCACGACGAACCTTGGCCAGTGCAACTTCAACGCCGCACTTCTCGCAGATCACACCACGATGCTTCAAGCGCTTGTACTTACCGCACAGGCACTCGTAATCCTTTACCGGGCCAAAGATCTTGGCGCAGAACAGACCGTCACGCTCGGGTTTGAACGTACGGTAGTTGATGGTTTCCGGCTTTTTAACTTCACCGAACGACCACGAGCGGATCATCTCAGGCGAGGCCAATCCGATACGGATGGCGTCGAACTCTTCGACTTGACCCTGGTTTTTCAGCAAATTCAGTAGGTCTTTCAAGGCCTTTCCTCCTGGCGGAGCAGAGAGCGGGCAATCCTGCCCCGCTCTCGATCGCGTCACGTGTTATTCGGTTTCCAGATCGATATCGATGCCGAGGGAACGAATTTCCTTGATCAACACGTTGAAGGACTCGGGCATGCCCGGCTCCATACGGTGATCGCCGTCCACGATGTTTTTGTACATCTTGGTCCGACCGTTCACATCGTCCGACTTCACTGTGAGCATTTCTTGCAGAGTGTAAGCAGCACCGTATGCTTCCAGTGCCCAGACCTCCATCTCCCCGAAACGCTGACCACCGAACTGCGCCTTACCACCCAGCGGCTGCTGAGTAACCAGGCTGTACGAACCGGTAGAACGCGCGTGCATCTTGTCGTCTACCAAGTGGTTCAGCTTCAGCATGTACATGTAGCCAACGGTAACTGGACGCTCGAACTTGTTGCCGGTACGGCCGTCGGTCAGCTGCATCTGGCCGCTTTCTGGCAGATCCGCCAGTTTCAGCATGGCCTTGATTTCAACTTCCTTGGCACCGTCGAACACCGGAGTGGCCATAGGAACGCCGCCACGCAGGTTCTTCGCCAGATCCAGGATTTCCTGATCGGAGAAGCTGTCCAGATCTTCGTTACGACCGCCGATCTGGTTGTAGATCTCGTCCAGGAAGGTACGCAGTTCAGCAACTTTGCGCTGCTCTTCGACCATCCGGTTGATCTTCTCGCCCAGACCTTTGGCCGCGAGGCCGAGGTGGGTTTCAAGGATCTGACCAACGTTCATACGCGAAGGTACGCCCAGCGGGTTGAGGACCACGTCGACCGGGGTGCCATTGGCATCGTGCGGCATGTCTTCAACCGGCATGATCACGGAGACCACACCTTTGTTACCGTGACGACCGGCCATCTTGTCGCCCGGCTGGATGCGACGACGGATTGCCAGGTAAACCTTGACGATCTTCAGCACGCCTGGAGCCAGGTCATCGCCTTGCTGCAGTTTGCGCTTCTTGTCTTCGAACTTGTCGTCCAGCAGACGGCGACGATCAACGATGTAGGCCTGAGCCTTCTCGAGCTGCTCGTTCAGAGCATCTTCAGCCATGCGCAGCTTGAACCACTGACCATGCTCGAGACCGTCGAGCACTTCGTCGGTGATGTCCTGGCCTTTCTTCAGACCCGCGCCGCCTTCAGCCTTGTGGCCTACCAGAGCGGAACGCAGACGCTCGAAGGTTGCGCCTTCAACGATGCGGAACTCTTCGTTCAGATCCTTGCGGATCTCGTCCAGCTGGGACTTTTCGATCGACAGGGCACGGCTGTCGCGCTCAACGCCATCACGGGTGAAAACCTGAACGTCGATGACAGTACCTTTGGTGCCGGTCGGCACGCGCAGGGAAGTGTCTTTAACGTCGCTGGCCTTCTCACCGAAAATTGCGCGAAGCAGCTTTTCTTCCGGGGTCAGTTGAGTCTCGCCTTTCGGAGTGACTTTACCGACCAGAATGTCGCCCGGGCCGACTTCGGCACCTACATAAACGATACCGGCTTCGTCCAGCTTGTTCAGTGCAGCTTCACCCACGTTCGGGATGTCCGCAGTGATTTCCTCTGGGCCAAGCTTGGTGTCACGAGCCACACAGGTCAGTTCCTGGATATGGATCGTGGTGAAGCGGTCTTCCTGAACCACACGCTCGGACAGACAGATGGAGTCTTCGAAGTTGAAGCCGTTCCATGCCATGAACGCGATGCGCATGTTCTGACCCAGAGCCAGTTCACCCATGTCGGTGGACGGACCGTCGGCCATGATGTCACCACGCTGAACACGATCACCCTTGCTCACCAGCGGACGCTGGTTGATGCAGGTGTTCTGGTTCGAGCGGGTGTACTTGGTCAGGTTGTAGATGTCGACACCCGCTTCGCCGGTTTCAACTTCGTCATCGGCAACGCGAACCACGATACGGCTGGCATCAACGGAGTCGATCACGCCGCCACGACGAGCCACGACGCAAACGCCGGAGTCGCGAGCCACGTTACGCTCCATGCCGGTACCGACCAGCGGCTTGTCAGCGCGCAGGGTAGGTACAGCTTGACGCTGCATGTTCGAACCCATCAACGCACGGTTGGCGTCGTCGTGCTCGAGGAACGGAATCAGCGACGCTGCAACCGAAACTACCTGCTTCGGCGAAACGTCCATCAAGGTGACGTCTTCCGGCGCCTTAACGGTGAATTCGTTCAGGTGACGTACGGCTACCAGTTCGTCGATGAGGACTTTCTGCTCGTTCATGGTCGCCGAAGCCTGCGCGATCACATGATCGGCTTCTTCAATGGCGGACAGGAACACGATGTCATCGGTGACCACGCCCTCTTTCACCACACGGTACGGGCTCTCGAGGAAGCCGTACTGGTTGGTGCGAGCGTAAGCGGCCAGGGAGTTGATCAGACCGATGTTCGGGCCTTCCGGCGTTTCAATCGGGCAGACACGACCGTAGTGAGTCGGGTGTACGTCACGGACTTCGAAGCCCGCGCGCTCACGAGTCAGACCGCCAGGGCCGAGTGCGGAGACACGACGCTTGTGGGTGATCTCGGACAGCGGGTTGTTCTGGTCCATGAACTGCGACAGCTGGCTGGAACCGAAGAACTCTTTCACCGCCGCAGCCACTGGCTTGGCGTTGATCAGGTCTTGCGGCATCAGGCCTTCGCTTTCAGCCATCGACAGACGCTCTTTGACCGCACGCTCAACACGTACCAGGCCAACGCGGAACTGGTTCTCGGCCATTTCGCCCACGCAGCGAACACGACGGTTACCAAGGTGGTCGATGTCGTCGACGATGCCTTTACCGTTACGGATGTCGACCAGAGTCTTCAGTACTGCGACGATGTCTTCCTTGCATAGCACGCCCGAACCTTCGATCTCGGTACGACCGATACGACGGTTGAACTTCATCCGGCCGACCGCAGACAGGTCGTAACGCTCAGGGCTGAAGAACAGGTTGTTGAACAAGGTCTCGGCAGCGTCTTTGGTTGGCGGCTCGCCTGGACGCATCATGCGATAGATCTCGACCAGCGCTTCCAATTGGTTGCTGGTGGAATCGATCTTCAGCGTGTCGGAGACGAACGGACCGCAGTCGATGTCGTTGGTGTACAGAGTTTCGATGCGTACGACGCCAGCCTTGGCGATTTTCGCCAGGATTTCGGTCGACAGCTCGGTGTTGCACTCTGCCAGGATTTCACCTGTAGCCGGATGCACGATGGCCTTGGCGGTGGTACGACCCAGAACGTAATCCAGAGGCACGTCCAGCTCTTTGATCCCGGCTTTTTCCAGCTGGTTGATGTGGCGGGCAGTAATACGACGACCCTGCTCAACGATCACCTTGCCTTTGTCGTCCTGGATATCAAGAACCGCAACTTCACCACGCAGGCGCTGGGGCACCAGCTCCAGGCTCAGGCCTTCGCCTTTTACGTGGAATACGTTGGTGGTGTAGAACGCGTCCAGTACTTCCTCGGTGGTATAACCGAGCGCGCGCAACAGTACCGAGGCCGGCAGCTTGCGACGACGGTCGATACGCACGAATACGCAGTCTTTCGGGTCGAACTCGAAATCCAGCCACGAACCGCGGTAAGGAATGATGCGCGCGGAGTACAGCAGTTTGCCGGAGCTGTGCGTCTTGCCACGGTCGTGGTCGAAGAACACGCCCGGGGAACGGTGCAGCTGGGAAACGATAACACGCTCGGTACCGTTGATTACGAAGGTACCGTTCTCAGTCATCAATGGGATTTCGCCCATGTAGACTTCTTGCTCTTTGATGTCCTTGATCGCTTTGTTCGACGATTCTTTGTCGAAAATGATCAGGCGCACTTTTACCCGCAAAGGTACGGCGAAAGTTACACCGCGCAATACGCATTCTTTGACATCAAATGCCGGTTCGCCCAGGCGATAACCGACGTACTCCAGCGCAGCATTGCCGGAGTAGCTGATGATCGGGAAAACGGATTTGAAGGCCGCATGCAGGCCCACGTCGCGGAACTGATCTTTAGTCGCTCCCGCTTGCAAGAATTCACGATACGAATCCAGCTGGATGGCCAGGAGGTAAGGCACATCCATGACGTCCGGCAACTTGCTAAAGTCCTTGCGGATACGTTTTTTCTCAGTATATGAGTAAGCCATCAGCGTTCCCCAGCTTGGTCACCTGCTTGTTTGGCCCCTCCCGACGGGAGCAGCCAGAAAATCGTGCAAACCCCATGGTTTGCGCCACCACATCGGGTGGTTACAGCTCGCTATCGGCACCGACCCAGTCGGCTGCCAATAACGGAAAAAGGCCGGTGGCAAGAGCCACCAGCCATCAGCCTGTCGCTTGACGCTCGGGCTGGAGGAGCAAAGTCGATGCTTACTTCAGCTCGACTTTAGCGCCTGCTTCTTCCAGCTTCTTCTTAGCGTCTTCAGCAGCTTCTTTCGAAACGCCTTCAGCTACAACCTGAGGAGCGCCGTCGACTTTCTCTTTGGCTTCTTTCAGGCCCAGACCGGTCAGTTCACGAACTGCCTTGATCACGTTTACTTTCTTGTCGCCGGCTTCAACCAGAACAACGTTGAACTCGGTTTGCTCTTCAACAACAGCGGCAGCAGCAGCTGGACCAGCAGCAGCAACAGCAGCGGTCACGCCGAAGGTTTCTTCCATTGCTTTGATCAGCTCAACAACTTCCAGAACGGTTTTCTGGCCGATTGCTTCGATGATTTGTTCGTTAGTCAGAGACATGACTCAATTCCTGATTTGGTGGACAGCCTGTACGGCCGTCGAAATAAACAAAAATACGCGAGAGTGGAAACGCTCAGCCTCAGGCTGCAGCTGCTTCTTTCTGATCGCGAATTGCCGCCAGAGTACGAGCCAGCTTGCTGGTAGCGCCTTGAATCACGCTCATCAGTTTCGCAATAGCTTCGTCGCGAGTTGGCAGGCTTGCCAGCACGTCGATCTCATTCGCTGCGAGGAACTTGCCCTCGAACGAAGCTGCCTTGATCTCGAACTTATCCTGACCCTTGGCAAATTCCTTGAACAGACGAGCAGCAGCGCCCGGGTGTTCGTTGGAGAATGCAATCAGGGTCGGGCCGGTGAACACGTCGTTGAGGACACTGTAAGGAGTGTCAGCAACAGCGCGCTTGAGCAGGGTGTTACGTACAACACGTACGTAAACGCCAGCTTCACGAGCCTCTTTACGGAGTCCGGTCATTGCGCCTACTGTTACGCCACGGGCATCAACCACGACAGCGGACAGAGCGACTTTGGCAGCCTCGTTGACTTCAGCGACGATGGCCTTCTTGTCTTCGAGATTAATTGCCACGGGTTTAACTCCTGCTTGTTACCGTTTCATTCGATCGGAACCGAATGTCGTTTTGGTGTCTGATTCGGTAAGGAACCGGGAGCACCATCTGCGTAGGCTTGAGGTTTAAGACTTGCGTCGCCTACGGTCTTGGATAGCCCCCGCCAGGCAGGGACCCCAATCTTTCAATTGGCGCAGTCAACTGCGCCAATTTTTGTCTTAAGCGTCCAGCGAGCTCTGGTCGATAACCAGACCTGGGCCCATAGTGGTGCTCAGGGTAACGCGCTTGACGTAGATACCTTTCGAAGAAGCTGGCTTGATACGCTTCAGATCAGCGATCAGAGCTTCAACGTTTTCCTTCAGCTTGACGGCATCGAAGCCGATCTTGCCAACGGAAGTGTGGATGATGCCGTTTTTGTCGGTGCGATAACGAACCTGACCAGCCTTGGCATTTTTAACCGCGGTAGCGACGTCTGGGGTAACAGTGCCGACTTTCGGGTTAGGCATCAGACCACGTGGACCAAGGATCTGACCCAGTTGACCTACAACGCGCATTGCATCCGGGGACGCGATCACTACGTCATAGTTCAAGTCGCCGCCTTTCATTTCTGCAGCCAGCTCGTCCATACCTACACGGTCAGCGCCTGCAGCCAGAGCGGCCTCAGCAGCTGGACCCTGGGTGAAAACAGCAACGCGAACAGTCTTGCCAGTGCCGTGCGGCAGCACAGTAGCGCTACGAACGACCTGGTCGGATTTACGCGGGTCTACACCCAGGTTTACAGCTACGTCGAACGACTCGACGAATTTAGCAGCTGGCAGCGAAGCCAGCAGAGTTGCGGCCTCTTCGAAGTTGTAGGACTTGCCCGCTTCGATTTTTCAGCGATAGCCTTTTGGCGCTTGGTCAGCTTAGCCATTACACACCCTCCACGTTAAGGCCCATGCTACGAGCAGAACCGGCGATAGTGCGCACGGCTGCATCCATATCAGCTGCAGTCAGATCCGCGTTTTTGGTTTTCGCGATTTCTTCCAGCTGAGCACGGGTAACAGTGCCAACCTTAACGGTGTTCGGACGAGCGGAACCGCTGGTCAGACCGGCCGCCTTCTTCAGCAGAACCGAAGCAGGGGTGGATTTGGTTTCGAAAGTGAAGCTACGGTCGCTGTAGACAGTGATGATCACTGGAGTCGGCAGACCAGCTTCCAGGCCCTGGGTACGGGCGTTGAAAGCTTTGCAGAATTCCATGATGTTCACGCCGTGCTGACCCAAAGCAGGACCAACAGGTGGGCTTGGGTTAGCCTGAGCGGCCTTCACTTGCAGCTTGATGTAAGCGGTAATCTTCTTGGCCATGAGGCACTCCAATTACGGGTTCGAACGCCTCGAAAGGCTCCCCGGTTACTTGCGCGTTTATCCCAGTGACGACAAAACCCCACAGCCTAGGGCTGCGGGGTTGGGATGCTTGTTCAGCTAGACCTTTTCGACCTGACTGAACTCCAACTCTACCGGAGTAGAGCGTCCGAAAATAAGCACTGCCACTTGGATCCGGCTCTTTTCGTAGTTAACTTCTTCGACAACACCGTTAAAGTCAGCGAACGGCCCGTCATTGACTCGAACGGTTTCGCCTGGCTCAAACAGAGTCTTCGGCTTCGGCTTGTCGCTACCATCGGCAACGCGACGCAGAATCGCCTCAGCTTCTTTATCGGTGATTGGCGCCGGCTTATCAGCAGTACCGCCAATAAAACCCATCACCCGAGGAGTATCTTTGACCAAGTGCCAAGTACCCTCGTTCATATCCATCTGGACCAGCACATAACCTGGGAAGAATTTGCGCTCGCTTTTGCGTTTCTGGCCATTACGCATTTCAACCACTTCTTCAGTGGGAACCAGAATTTCGCCGAAGCCATCTTCCATGCCAGCCAGCTTTACGCGCTCGATTAACGAACGCATGACATGCTTCTCGTAACCCGAGTAAGCATGCACAACGTACCAACGCTTAGCCACGGGACACCCTTAGCCAACAATCAAGGAAACAAGCCAGCCGAGCAGGGAATCAAGCCCCCACAACAGCAACGCCATAACCAGGACAACAGCCACAACTATCAGCGTGGTCTGCGTGGTTTCTTGGCGAGTTGGCCAAACGACTTTACGAATCTCGGTGCGAGCTTCCTTAACCAGTACAAAGAAAGACTTGCCCTTGGCAGTCTGCAGACCTACAAAGGCAGCCACAGCAGCAATGACAAGCAATGCGAGTACACGGTACAGGATCGGCGAAGCAGCGTAATACTGATTGCCGACAACGCCAACAATTACCAAAGCGACTACTACCAGCCACTTGAGCAAATCGAAGCGAGAGCCTTGAGCTTCAGCTTTAGGAGTCATCTATGAAGATCCTGTGAAAAGAAAGCCAGAAACACCGAGTGAATCTGGCAGGTCAGGAGGGAATCGAACCCCCAACCTACGGTTTTGGAGACCGTCGCTCTGCCAATTGAGCTACTGACCTAAAACAAAATCAGGCCGACCATTATGCCGGCCCGAAAAAGACATTACAACTGTTTACTCGATGATCTTGGCAACGACACCAGCACCAACGGTACGGCCGCCTTCACGGATTGCGAAACGCAGACCGTCTTCCATCGCGATGGTTTTGATCAGGGTAACAGTCATTTGAATGTTGTCACCTGGCATTACCATTTCAACGCCTTCTGGCAGCTCGCAGTTACCAGTCACGTCAGTAGTACGGAAGTAGAACTGTGGACGGTAGCCTTTGAAGAACGGAGTGTGACGACCGCCTTCTTCCTTGCTCAGAACGTAAACTTCTGCGGTGAACTTGGTGTGCGGCTTAACCGAACCCGGCTTAACCAGAACCTGACCACGCTCAACGTCGTCACGCTTGGTACCACGCAGCAGAACGCCGCAGTTCTCGCCCGCACGGCCTTCGTCCAGCAGCTTGCGGAACATCTCAACACCGGTGCAGGTGGTGGTGGTGGTGTCACGCAGACCAACGATTTCCAGCGGATCCTGAACGCGAACGATACCGCGCTCGATACGACCGGTCACAACAGTACCGCGACCCGAAATCGAGAACACATCTTCGATTGGCATCAGGAACGGCTTGTCGATAGCACGCTCTGGCTCTGGGATGTAGCTGTCCAGAGTTTCCACCAGCTTCTTGACAGCAGTGGTGCCCATTTCGTTGTCGTCTTTGCCTTCCAGCGCCATACGAGCCGAACCGATGATGATCGGAGTGTCGTCACCTGGGAAGTCATAGGTGGACAGCAGGTCGCGAACTTCCATCTCAACCAGTTCCAGCAGCTCTGCGTCGTCTACCAGATCAGCCTTGTTCAGGAAAACCACGATGTACGGAACACCTACCTGACGGGACAGCAGGATGTGCTCACGAGTTTGTGGCATCGGACCATCGGCAGCCGAGCAAACCAGGATCGCGCCGTCCATCTGGGCAGCACCGGTGATCATGTTCTTCACGTAGTCAGCGTGACCTGGGCAGTCAACGTGAGCGTAGTGACGAATGTTCGAGTTGTACTCAACGTGCGCGGTGTTGATGGTGATACCGCGAGCTTTTTCTTCTGGAGCGCTGTCGATCTTGTCGAATTCAACTACGGCCGAACCGAAAACTTCGGAGCAGACGCGAGTCAGAGCAGCGGTCAGCGTGGTTTTACCGTGGTCTACGTGACCGATGGTGCCAACGTTGACGTGCGGCAGGGAACGATCAAATTTTTCCTTAGCCATCGATATCACCCCTAACAGAAGAAATTGAGCAAACAACACAAGCCATTAAAACAAAGGCAGATATTTTCATATCTGCCTTGTCATATGGAGCTCTTGAGCGGATTTGAACCGCTGACCTCACCCTTACCAAGGGTGTGCTCTACCAACTGAGCTACAAGAGCGTAACACTTTGCACAACCTGCAAACTTGGAGCGGGTAGCGGGAATCGAACCCGCATCATCAGCTTGGAAGGCTGAGGTTCTACCACTAAACTATACCCGCGGAGCCTGCAGCTCACGCTAAAATCTGGTGGAGGGAGAAGGATTCGAACCTTCGAAGTCGTAGACGTCAGATTTACAGTCTGATCCCTTTGGCCGCTCGGGAACCCCTCCTAATCAGGCCGGCATTCTATACTATGCCAACCCCCTGTCAAGCATTTTCTCATTTAAAAAACATGAGGTTAGCTGCATTGACATCACCCCGCCGCAGTGACCTTTTCAGGTCTTCGCTGTGGAGCGGGCGCCATTCTATGCAAACTACTCAGTAGGTGCAACCCCCTCGCACAGCATTATTTTATGTTTTAACTCATTGAATTCCTTAGAAAGGTTTTGCAGCTGAGCATCACCCAGCAAACGCTGGGTTTCGGGCGTAATCTGGAACCAATACGAACTGCCGGAAGACTCTTTGGCCGAAGGAAGAGCTTTTGCCCCAAGCCCTGCCAAACGCTGCTCCAATGCCTGGGCGGACTCAGGGCGACTCAAACCACCTATATATAGACACTGAACATCAGGCTTTCCTCCAGTCCTTTTTTCACTAGAAGCATCACCACCAGCCTCACTCAGCAAGCGAATATCCTGTTGCGAGCTACGATAGAGACTGAGCGGCGTGACATCCTTTGCGCGTAGCGGCGCCTCCTGCTGATGCCAGACGTAATAAAAAACATTGAGTACCAGGAGCAGAAGGAACAACCAACGCATACAAACCTCAGGACAAAGGACACGCCATAGCCAAACCCACGAATACCAAATCGGGAACAACCCTAGCCTCAGGCGCGATATCCGAGACCAGCTCGGCGTCCCCCCCGTAATGTAGAGACTGTAATCACCACCCCAGTAGGCACGCGCCATCTCCAACTGCGTCAGTACGAATCCTCTGAGCATCAACGCACAACCACGCTCGACAGCCTCAGCCGTATTGCGTCCAGGCGCCTGACTCGTCAATGCCTGCTCCGCTGCGAGGTCTCCATAGCGAATTTTTCGAGTATGAGTACGCAACTGATTACGCATTAGCGGCATGCCAGGACAAATGAAACCTCCTAGATGCTCACCTTCCGGCGAGATGAAATCAGCAGTCACCGCAGTGCCAAAATCAAGAACCAGACAAGCCCCTTTAGCCAAGTAAAAACCACCAAGCATTGCCAACCAGCGATCAAGGCCAAGGCGCTCATAATCGTCGTAACCATTCTTAACACCGGACATCTCGCGAGCCGGCGCCGCACAAACAACGGAAACGCCGAACTCATGTTTGAGCACGCCAATCAGCAAATTAGTCTCATCTTCAGTTCTTACGCTGACGAGACGGCACTTATCGAGAGACACCTTCTCTAGCGATCGAAGACTGCTTACCAATGCCTCATCAGAGTCGGCCACACCTTCCGCGATCACGGTACCCGCCTCAACGCGCAGCACACGCCACTTGATAAAGCTGTTTCCACAATCGAGCTCAAGAATCATCACGCAACCTCAAGCTGAGCTCACCGCCACTAAAGACTTTTTCCACGCCATCTACCTTCAGCCGCAGCGCGCCTTGATTATCGATTCCCAGCACCACACCATCCACCTGGTTGACACCAGCAGTGAGGGAAACCGGCTGCCCTTGCCACAAGTGGCTCGCCTCCCATTCCGCCTGTAGCGCAGCGAAGCCGTCCGATTGGTGACGCTGCAAATAAAGCTGCAGCTGCTTACTTAGCTCAATCGCCAGAATATTGCGATCACACGCCTGCCCCGACTCCAAACGCATTGAAGTCCATTGCTGATCGACTTCATCCGTAGTCTGCATGTTCACATTGATGCCTATACCCAACACTACGTGACACACGTCAGCAGGATCCCCAACCAGCTCCAACAGAATCCCGGCGATTTTTTTTCGCCCGACCAATACATCATTGGGCCACTTCAAACCTGCACCTGGCACTCCAAGCACATGCAAGGCTTGCATGACGGCGAGCCCGACAACAAGACTCAGCCCCTCAAGCTGACGCATCCCACCATCAATACGCAACACGAGGCTGTAATAGAGATTTTCAGCGAACGGGCTCACCCATTTACGGCCTCTGCGCCCACGCCCTGAGCTCTGGCGCTCAGCCAATACAATAAAGGGAGCCGCCCGCCCCCCATCCACCGCGCGCAGCGATTCAGCATTAGTAGAGTCGACAGAATCGAAGATACTGACAGACCAGCCGCAAAGGCCTTCCTCTATCTTGAGCACGTCAAGCAATGTCAATGGCGAGGCCAATTGATAGCCCCGCCCCCGAACTTTATGTATGGACAATCCAAGCTCAGCCTCCAGGTGTTGAAGCTGCTTCCACACCGCACTTCGACTAACTCCCAAGGCAGCACCCAAAGCCTGACCGGAATGGAATCGACCATCCTTCAGGAGATTCAACAACGTCAGCATGCAGGTCTCGCCTCTGAATGAGGCCCGAATAATAGCCATGCACCGGGCCGTTGCATAGAATTCAAAAAATCCACTTTCCTGCGGGCAAAACAAAACCCCAACTGCTTTCGCAATTGGGGTTTCGGAATTTAATCTTGACGATGACCTACTCTCACATGGGGAAACCCCACACTACCATCGGCGATGCATCGTTTCACTTCTGAGTTCGGGATGGGATCAGGTGGTTCCAACGCTCTATGGTCGTCAAGAAATTCGGGTACTGACTCGTGACCAGATGGCCTCGCTTCAGCAAATTGGGTATGTGACAGCTTTCGGTGTTTTGTGAGCGTCGAACTTTCGGTTCATTGCGTCTTCACACACCGCAATCTGGTCTCTTTCGAGTCTGCAGATTGCTTGGGTGTTATATGGTCAAGCCTCACGGGCAATTAGTATTGGTTAGCTCAACGCCTCACAGCGCTTACACACCCAACCTATCAACGTCGTAGTCTTCGACGGCCCTTCAGGGAACTCAAGGTTCCAGTGAGATCTCATCTTGAGGCAAGTTTCCCGCTTAGATGCTTTCAGCGGTTATCTTTCCCGAACATAGCTACCCGGCAATGCCACTGGCGTGACAACCGGAACACCAGAGGTTCGTCCACTCCGGTCCTCTCGTACTAGGAGCAGCCCCTCTCAAATCTCAAACGTCCACGGCAGATAGGGACCGAACTGTCTCACGACGTTCTAAACCCAGCTCGCGTACCACTTTAAATGGCGAACAGCCATACCCTTGGGACCGGCTTCAGCCCCAGGATGTGATGAGCCGACATCGAGGTGCCAAACACCGCCGTCGATATGAACTCTTGGGCGGTATCA